>CAZRYF010000004.1:0-104785 GCA_964604165.1 uncultured Enterobacterales bacterium | reverse complement strand
CCCCAGAGCTTGAGGATCTGGACAATGATGGCGACTTGGATGCGCTAATTGCCTATGGCTACCTGGAGGGAGATGATGAGGTCGGGTTGTTGAACCCTCTGTCCCAAAAGAACGCTTTGTTTGTACAGGATGAGAACGGCTTGTTTCAGGAAGAGGCAGCTGCTTGGGGGCTGGACGATGGGGGGGTCAACCGGGGCTTTGTGCTTGTGGACCTTGATCGTGATGGGTTCTTGGACCTGGTGAGCCGGGACCTTCTGGGTCCCGCCAAGATCCGAATGGCTCGGTGCAATGCCTCCAACTGGTTGGAGGTCAGCCTGGAGCAGGGGGGCTGGAATGGAGATGCCATCGGCGCTCGTGTTGAGCTGACGACCGTGTTGGGCACCCAGGTTCGTTGGGTGCGTGCCGGGGGGACGAATCTGTCCTCCAGCGGTCCTCCAGTGGTGCACTTTGGCCTGGGGGATCAGGAACAGGTGGACAAGGTTCGCGTCGTCTGGCCCGACGGTGCGGAGACCGGGATCTTTCAAGTCGGGGCCCGACAAGTCCTCCGGGTCCATCGACTGTGACTCGCCGCAACCTGGGAAGGATAGCCATGCATTTTCGATTCTCCTATTGCCTTCTCCTTTGCTGTGTAGGAGGGCCGGCCTGTCGCCCTGCGGTCTCCAGGGATGGCCCGCTGGACACGGAAACGGACCCTGCGAGGGAGACCGGCAGGGACACCCGGGACACGGGGGAGACAGGGGACTCGGCCCCGCCCGTGGTGGAGGGCGTTCAGCTGCAGGAAGTGCGGACCCACAACTACGAGGAGTGGGGATACGAGTTGGCAACCTTCGGGGTGGTGGATGGGGAATACATGTCCCTGGACGGAGAGCTGCCGCTGTTCTACGTGGTGCGACCGGCGGGGGCCGACGCACCGGGAGAACCGCTGCCGTTGTTGGTCTGGTTTCATGGGGGCCATATCGGGGATGACTCCAGTGGGGTGGTGCCACAGAACTGTGGACGAACGTCTATCGATGCAAATATCGAGATGGTTCTCGGGGAGGCCTCTCTGGTTACGGAGTTTTTGTCCCAGCGCCAATGGGCGCTTCTTCTCCCTCGAAATGACTGGTGTGACGGTGGTTTTGGACGGGGCGTTGAAGACCCTGTAGACCCGCAGAATCACTGGGGATATCGCCACCTGGAGCGCTCGCTGGACTGGGTCCTGGCGGGAAATGCAGGCGTGGACGTCTCGGGGCCAAGAATGGGGTGGGGAACCTCTGCGGGTGGGGCGTGGGCAGTGGTCGGTGCCCACCGGTATGGGGGGTTCAGCGGACTCGTCCTGGACTCTGCAGCCTGTGACTCGGTCCTGTTGCACGGCCAGGATGCACGTTCCATGGAGCACATCTTCGGTGGTGCCCCAGACGACCAGGGTGCAGATACGGAAGCGATGCCTCGCTATTTGGAGGCATCCTGTACGGCCTTGGTGGCGGGGGGGGATCTGGCGGTTCCGACCTATGTGGCCTGGAACAACGAGGATTTGATCATTCCCAGCAACCAACCGTCTCAGTTGGTTTCAGCCCTGCAGGCGGCCAATCTCGCGAGCGGTTTGCGCTACGGCGCCCACAATTTCGCCCACGGAGCGCCGAGTCCCAACAACCACGTGCAGACAAGGCTGCGCAATCTGCCCTGGGCCTATTCCACGGAGGTCATGTACTCCTTTCTGGAGGGGAAGAGGGTGCTTTGGCGGGAAGTTGAGGGTGCCTGTGCCCCAGAGGCTTGCCCCGTTGGTGCGCCCATGACCGAGGGACCAGACTGGGCCAATTACTCCGGGGGCGGGGTGGTGAGGGCCCAACCTGCAGACGGAGTGGGAAGGATGGCGCAGATTTCCCTTCCCCCCGGGGTTCCGTTCGGTCAACCCGCCGAGGCCGTCTTGGTGGCCAAGGTCACGGGCCTCGACGGTCTGGCCGCCAACACCCAGGTTCTGACTGTGTCCTATTCCGAGGGGGAAGACCGGACCGAGACTCATCTTGCCGCAGAGGTCTTTGCGCCGGCCACCGGCGCATCAGACGAGGAATTGGTTCAGCAAGTCCTTGGGACCCGGTTGGTCTTCACCCCCACGTTGGCGGGCACGATCTCCGTTCGCACCCACGGGGTGGGGGAGGTGGCGCTGGATTCCATTCTGTTGGTGTGGACACCGTAGAACGCACCTCGATGTTCCACGTGGAACAATTGTTGGGCTCCTGGGTCTTGCCTCGTCAACACCGGGCGTGTATGGTAACCATGCGTTTTGTGCGCAATCCCTCCCTGGCCGACTCCGGCCAGATCGATCCACACAATGAAGAAGCAGATAATTCAGGTTGAACCTGCTGTTCCGGCCAATGGCTGGGGGTGAATGATGTCCGCAACCGTGATTCCGGCCCGGGTAATGGCCGTCGCCAACCAGAAGGGGGGGGTTGGAAAGACCACCACAGCCATCAATGTGGCCGCCTCTCTGGCCCATTTGGGGCACCCGACCTTGCTGGTGGACCTGGATCCCCAGGGCAATCTCTCCTCTGGGCTTGGGGTGCTCAAGGACGAAACCGAAGCGGGAACTGCCGAAGTCTTGTTGGAGTATGCCTCCTTGAATGAAGTGATTCAGTCCACGGGGCTCGACCGGCTGGATCTGGTACCAGCAACCGCCTCGTTGGTGGGGGCAGAAGTGGAGTTGACCCAGTGCCTCGGAAGGGAGACCCGACTCAAGAATGCACTCAATACTCTGGACGTTGATCGCTATGATTATGTCGTTCTCGACTGTCCTCCCTCTCTTGGATTCCTTACGATAAATGCGTTGACCGCAGCAGGCTCTGTGCTGATTCCTGTGCAGGCAGAATACTACGCCATGGAGGGGCTTGGTGAGTTGTTGCGTACGCTCGCAAAGGTGCGTAAGGCGCTGAATTCGCGTCTAATTAAGGAAGGAATACTTGTTACGCTGCACGACGCAAGGAACAATCTTTGTCGCGACGTAGAGGACCAGGTGCGGGGCGTGTTCAAGGAGGAGGTGTTTCGCACGGTGATTCCGCGAAATGTACGCCTGGGCGAGGCGCCGTCTTTTGGTCAGCCCATTTTACGCTACGATCCACTGAGCAAGGGTGCCGAGGCATATCTGGGCCTCGCGCGGGAACTTTTGGAGCGTCACGAAACCACCCAATTCAACCGTACACAGGAAGCATCATGAGCTCTCCAGCCAGCCAACCCGCCACGGCAAAATCCAGCAAGAGAAAGCCCCTTGGTCGTGGGCTCGCGGCCTTGATTCCGGATGACCTCGTCGCAGAGGTCGCAGTGCCTCGAGGTGGGGGCTTGCGGACCGTTCCGATCACGGAGGTGCACCCGAACCCGGAGCAGCCGCGGACCGCCTTCGACCCCGATGCCCTCGCCCAGCTCTCCATCTCCATTTCTGCACATGGAGTGTTGAGCCCGCTGGTTGTGCGGGCGGCAGGAGCCGGTGGGTACATTCTGATTGCCGGGGAGCGGCGTCTACGGGCAGCAGGCATGGCGGGTCTCAAGGAAGTGCCGGTCCTGGTGCATGAGGGTGCGGAAGAGGCTGTTGTCCAACTTGAGATCGCCCTGGTGGAGAATTTGCAGCGGGAGGACCTCAATCCTGTGGAGGCGGCCAAGGGTTACCAGCGGTTGGCCAAGACGTATGGCTATACGCAAGCCAAGGTGGCAGAGCGGGTGGGAAAGGATCGCGCCACAGTGGCAAACGCAATCCGTCTCCTGAAGTTGCCGGAGAAGATCCTGGCGCTGGTGGAGGATGGTCGATTGAGCGCCGGACATGCCCGCGCGTTGGTGCCGGTGGAGGATCCTGAGCGGCTCAGACACATCGTTTCCCTGATTCTCGCCCGAAATCTATCGGTTCGCGCCACAGAGCGGCTGGTTGGGGAGACCGGACGCGTCCCCAAGGTGGTCCGGCCGGAAAAGAAGCAGGAAAAGGTGCTTGAATACGCGGCGCGGCTGCTGACGCGGTCCCTGGGTACACAGGTTGCGATTCGAAACAAGGGAAAGGGTGGGGGCCGTATTGTGATTGATTATGGAGACAACGAGGAGTTGGAACGCCTCATCCACCATTTGCGGGGCGACCTGGCGTGAGCGAGGAATCGGTGCCGTTGAACGCACTGCTGGGTCGGGGCGCCACGTACGAAGGTGACCTGAGTTTTGAGGGGCGGGTTCGCGTGGACGGCCTGTTTCGAGGACGCATTTTCACGGAGGAGATCCTGGAGATTGGAGAGGAAGGTCGCATCGAGGGGGAAGTGGATGCACACACCTTGGTGGTGGCTGGAATGGTGGATGGGACGGTTCGTGTGGGGGGCGTGCTGAGGGTAGAGTCCACGGGAAGGCTGCACGGGGAAGTGGAGGCTGAAACACTCGTGGTTCGGGAAGGAGCCCGGTTGAACGCTCGTGTGCGGTGTGGGGGGAGGGGGGATCCGTTATGAGGGGGGCGGAGTGATCAACATGATTCTGTCCGGTCTTGTCCTTTTGGCCTGTGGTGGAGGTGACGGCACCGCTCCGGAGGAGCCGGTGGCCGCACCGGAAGAGGCCGAGGCCAGTGCCAACACTCCGGAGCCGGCCCCGCTGCCAGAGCCTCTGATGCGACAGGCGCTTATGTGTTGTGCGGACTTGGCAATGGAACCCGCCATGCGGTCGTACCTGGACCTTGGCAAGGCACTGGCCAAGGCGGATGCTGGGGACATCGACAGCCACGCCGCCGGCATGGCCAAGGCGCTGGGTTCTGTGGAGTCGCCCGGCGCACACATCGGGGAAATTGTCATAGTTCTTGGCGGGTTGAATGGGGCCGACGTGGCTGCGGCCAGAGAGGGCTACGGAACCATCTCCGACAAACTGGTGGGCACATTGGAGACCTCGGCCTCAGGGGAGTTGGACCTGGCGGTTGCCTATTCCAGGGAGCTGGACCACCACTGGCTCCAGGAAGGCGTGGAACCGCGCAGCCCCTACGGGGACGGAATCCACTCCTACTCCTGGGGAACTCGGGACGAGGTGAAGAAGGCGGACTCCGCGCGCGAAAAGGAACTGGTCAATCCGGTCCAATAGACCCATTCTCGTGGGCATGGCGGGGGGAACCGCTTCGGGAAAGAGCACCTTGGCCCGGCGGGTGGCTCAGCACATGGGTGCCGTGACTTGTCTCCCCATTGCCCACGATCGGTACTACTTTGACGTGCCGGATCCATCGGTCCACAACTATGACCATCCGGATGCTCTGGATTCGAGTCTTCTGGCGAGCCAGCTGGTCCAGTTGAAGTCGGGTATGCCCGCTTCCCTGCCGGTGTATGACTTTGCCAGTCATACCCGGCGCCCGGAAGTGGAGCTTGTTGGTCCGGCCCCGGTGGTGTTGGTGGAGGGCATTCTGGTCCTCGCCGTACCGGAGCTGAACGAGTTGTTTGATCTGCGGGTTTTTGTGGAGGCGGCCACGACGGTGCGGTTGGAGCGCAGGGTGGCCAGGGACATGGCCAGCCGGGGCCGAAGCCGGGCACAGGTGATGCACCAGTACCAGGCGACTGTCGCCCCCATGCATGAACGATTTGTGGGCCCGTCCGCACGCAGGGCAGACTTGGTGGTGTCAGGGGAGGGTGATCTGGAGGAGACCTTTCAGGAGGTGTTGCAGGCGATCACTCGGCTTCTTCCTCCCCAATAGGCACACGTCCGGCTTTCTGGCCGGCGGTCAGGGTCACGGTCAAAGGCCAGATGACCTGTTGGCCGTCGTCATCCTCCACAACGATTCTGGTTTCAAAGGTCCCACCTTCCGTCAGCTCTGAACCCTTGAAGGACAGTTCTCCCTTTTCGTCAATGGTCAGACCCGGCGGAGGGTTCTCCAGCTTGAACATCAAGGGGTCTTCATCAGGATCGGAGGCCCGAACCACGAATCCGTCCAGCTTGGGGAGACTGCCGGTTTTCATGGTGAACTGTGGGGGGCTGTTCTCCACCTCGACCACCGGGGACATGCGTTTTCGAGTGTGGGTGCCGTCAGTGACCGTGACCTGCACCGTGAGCTTGTCCTTCTTTCGAAAGCGGGAGCTGTCCAGGACGCGCTTCGTGTCGCGAACGCGCTTCACACCGTTGACAAACCATTGGATTTCCATGCGAATCGGGTCGGATTCCGGGTCCTCCACCTTGGTCTTGACCCGCACGTCCGTGAGGGTGGTGATGCTGGCCGGGATGATCTGCACCTGGCGGATCTTGGGTGGGAGGTTTCCGTCCAGTTCTGCCCCTGTGTCTTCCATGGGGGCCCCCTCTCCCGTGTCAACCTGTGTGGGTTGAAAAGTACCGGGATCAGGCGCACCGGTTGGCGGCTGCTCACAGGCGAGAAACAGGACCCAGAACCACATGTGACCCCATCCTACCTTGGGTGGTTAATGCCAGGTCGGGACAGGAGGGACAGACGCCGGGGAGTCCGAGAGGGAAGGCGGCTCTTCCACAGGTTTCATGAGCAGCGCATAGAGCGCGTCCTCCAGCTCCTCCTCCTCCCTCCAAAGGGCGAGTTTTCGCCGGTTTCGGCCTCGCACTCCCACAAAGGCCACCACCAGCAATACGGCGCCGAGGGACATGAGGAGCGTGTCCAGGGTCAGGGAGTGTACCCAGAGCCAGGAGTCTTCCAGGCGCGATCTCCAGGCGCGGTCGATGGCGCTCATTCGGGTTCCCGTGGCCCGCTTGATGGACGCTTCAAAGGGAGCTCCTCCGGCCATGGAGAGCACAAGGGTCCGGATGGCCTCTTCCCCGTATTCAGCGGCGATCCAGGCAATGAGATCGGCGCTTTGAGCATAGGCGAGTCGGGCCTGCACTGGATCCACGGGAAATCCTGTCTGCAGTGACTCCAGGGTGTGCAGGCCTTTTCCCAACAATCCGGCGGCAATCTGTCGGGTGGTTTCTGGGGTGTATTCGCCGGCAACCCACTGGGAGAGACCCTCTTGAAGCCACGATGGGGGCGTTCTGTTGCCGAAGGACTGGCCCAGGAGAATGTGGGTGATCTCGTGGTCGAAGACCTGGGTGTCCGGCCGAGCGGTACCGGAGCGCACCCGGTTCGTGCGCAGGAATATCCAGCTTCTTCGGGGCCATGCGGTGGCGTCTGCCCATGCTGGGGGCGCCCGGGGTTGGAGTGCCCGGAATTCCTCATCGCTGCCGGTGAGGACGACTTCAATGCGCCGGGCGGCGGGCAGCCCCAGAATCCTGGCGATGCGGGGGACCGCCTCCTCCGCGTGCCTGGAGAGTCGAATCTGGGTGGACAAGTACTCCGGGGAGCTGTGGACGCGGGCGTACACGCCGGTGGTGCTGGACCACCCTTCCTGCAAGGGGGGGGGGCCCGCCTGGACCGGCTCGTCCTGGGGGGGGGCCCATTCGGCTCCCTGGACCCCCACGGGAAGAACCAACAGCAGGATGGAGAGGAGCCAACGCATGCCACACAAGGTACACACCAGAAACCAATCGGAAACCCCCCTTGGGATAGAATAGGGGCAGGAGATGGAAATGACGCGAATGGGCTGTGGCCGAGTTGTGCTGGTGGCGGGATTTGTCCTTGGAGGGATGGGTTGCGAACCAGCGGGCGCGTCCTGGCGGCTTGCGGACCCCCTGGAGGGTGCTGTCGCTCCCGAGGAGATTGCCGAGAAGATCACCGAGGCGGTCACCGTGGATGACCGTTTTCCCTCGGACGAGGAGATCGCTCACATGGAGGATCCCCTCGGCGAGGCCTTGGCCGAGGAAGAGGTCGCCCGGGAGAGCGCCGGGGAGAGCGCCGGGGAGGGAGCCGGGGAAGGCGAGGCAGAGGATGTGGAGGAGCGCGCCGGGGAAGCGCCTCTCGGTGGGGAAGAGGCGAGCGTGCCGCCGGTGGAGACATCTGTAGGGGCCGCGGTGGAGCCAGCTTCGCCGGCAGTGAATGAGGTGCCTGCGGGGCTGCCCAAGGGGCCCGGCTGGGGCGTGCGACTTGTGGCCACACTGCCAGCGGCCCAACCCCCACGGGCCGTTTTGGGCCTCCCCACGGGCACAGAGGTCGTTGTCTCCCCTGGATCCATGGTGCCAGAGGTGGGGGTGGTGGTAATCGCTGTGGGCCAGGGAACCGTGGATCTGGCCCTTGTGACGCCTGAAGGCGACCACGCCCGGGTAGAGCAACGCACTCTGCATGCCCAATACCAGGGGCAGGAAGGCACCGAGTAGGGCGCCAGGACAGACACCTGTCCATTTTTCGACAGGTGTCGACGAGGGCGTCCAAGAAACCGACAGGCTCCCCTCTCATTTTTCCAGTGAAAGACCCATTACGTCTTGGCACGCCCCGTGCTCTTTCATCCGGGCATGTCCATTCCCCTCTTCTGGCCGGCCATGGGCTTGGTGCTCGGTGTCTTGGTCGCACCCTTTGGCGCGGCCTCCTCCCAGGCCTGCGTTGGGGCAGCGCTCTTGCTTTGTGCCCTTGTGCTCAGGTGGCCTGTGGGAGGGGGGGCAACGCTCTTGGCGGTCGTCTTGGCGGGGTTCTTTTTGGGAGCCGCCCTGTGGGGCCGGAGGGCCCCCGGCCCATTCTTGGAAGGGTTGGTTCAAGTTCGGGGAGTTTTGGCCGAGGTTCAAGGTCACCGCGGCCTCCTGGAGGTGGATCCCGCGCTCGGGTCATTGGGTCCAAAGGTGGTGAGCTTGGTAGGGGCTGTGCCCCTGCCTCCACCGGGCTCCCGCATCGCGCTTCAAGGGTTGGCAGGTCCCATCCCGCGCGTGGACATTCCGGGTGCGCCACCGGCCTCACTGCCCGAGGCGCTGTCCCGGGCTCAAACCCGTGTCCGAATCCGCCAGAGCCTGGTGTTGGGCAGCCAGCCTAGGGCGCCACCGGGGTTCCACGGTGCTCGACACGCGGGTTTGTTGAGGGCGCTCTCTACAGGTGACCGATCCGGTGTCTCTTCGGAGGATCGGGAGCTGCTTGGGAGAACTGGCACTGCCCACCTGCTGGCCATTTCCGGTTTGCATGTGGCCATGGTGGCTTCTGGGGCAGTGGCTGGATGTCTTTTGTTTTCCCCGTTCTACACCAGCCTGGGGTTTGCCGGCCATAGAGTCCTGCTGGCCGTTGTGGGTACATTGGCGGCTCTCTTCTACACGGACCTTGCGGGTTGGCCTGTGTCAGCGGTGAGGGCCTCCTGGATGACACTCGGTGGGTTGTGGACCGCTGTCCTTGCTCGGGGCCTGCGACCAGCAAACCTGTTGGCCCTGGCGGCGGTGGCCGTGGTCGTGGGGGAGCCTGCGCGTTTGGGAACGGCAGCATTCTGGCTGTCCTTTGGGGCCGTGGTGGGCATGATTGGGTGGGTGCCCGTCTTTCGTGCCCGTCTTCCGTCCGGCCGCTGGAGGTTTCTGTCCGGGGGGGTGTCCGTCACTGTGGCGGCGATGCTGGGGTGCCTTCCCGTCTCGGCCTGGCTCTTTCAAGATTTGCCCCTCTTGGCACCGGTAGCGAACCTGGTGGCGGTGCCCCTGGTGGGGTTTGTCTGTGTTCCTGGAGCGCTCTTAGGGCTCCTTGGGGTTCCATTTGCCACGGAAGCGGCGGACTTGGGGCTCGGGGTGTTGCTGGGTTGGCTGCGCCTTTGTGTCGGCCCTGTGTTTCATCCTGCTGTGGGACCGGTGGGAGCGCTCGGGCTGGTCTTTGTGGTTCTGCTTCCCAGGTACCCGGGGGCGGCGGGGGTTCTCCTTGTTTTGTCTCTAGGGCTTCGCGCCCAACCACGGCGTGTTCTGTCCGCCACCTTTCTTTCGGTCGGCCAGGGCAACGCTGCCCTGGTGGAGCTACCGGAAGGAAAGCGGGTCCTGGTGGACGGGGGCCCTCCTTCCCGGCAGGTGCTGAACTGGCTGCGGCGAAGGGGAGTTTTTCGCTTGGATGAGATGGTGGCCAGCCACGCCCACCCAGACCATATCGGGGGCCTTCAGCCCGTCCTGGAGAGCTTGGAAGTGGACGCTCTGCGCCTGCCCCGGTGGCCCCTCCCGGAGGAGGCGGCGCTGAAGGAGTTGGTGGAAACGGCAAGGGAGAGGTCCGTACCGGTTCGGATTGGCGGTACCCAGGCGAAGCTGTTTCAGGTGCTTCACCCGTCTCCTGAAGAAGCCATGGAAATGGATGCAAACGACGGCTCTCTCGTGCTCCGGTTTGTCTTTGGAAGCACCCGTCTGGTCCTGCCGGGGGACATCGAGGCCGAGGGGGAAGCTGCGCTTCTCCCTCAGGCCCGGGAGACGAGTTGGTTGTTGGCGCCTCACCACGGGTCTCGAACTTCCTCCGCGTGTGCCTTGGTGGAGAAGTGGTCCCCGGCGCACGTGGTGGTAAGTGCAGGCGAGGGGAACCGGTTTGGGCATCCGGCGCTGGAGGTCCTGGCCCGGTATCGGGGCGCTCAAATTCACCGCACGGACCGGCACGGGACGATTCAGCTGGTGAGCAACGGAACTACAGAGCGGTTTCGGCGGTGGAGGCGTCCTGGCTGGTCCGGCTGGCGCGACGCCAAAGGGTCACCCAGGCCACCATCGACAAGGACACGATGCACAGAGAGATGAACTGGGCGTTGGAGATCACCTGTCCCAGCTCGTATTCCATGAAAAAACCGCGCTCTGTGTCACCACGGAAGGTCTCGTTGATCGACCGCAGGATCGGGTAGATGCTCAGGTAGGTCAGAATGAGCTGGCCACTGAATCTTCGGTGTCCTCTCATCCACACGAGAAAGATTCCGAGCACCAGGCAGTAGCCAGCCTCGTAGAACTGGGTCGCGTGCAGGGGGGTGAACAGCGGCTCGGGTATGCAGACCGGCAGCCCCTCGGGATTCCAGCCCCCTACAGGGGAGGCGTTTGGGTCCCAGCAGTGCTTGTCAGTGAACGTGATGGTGAGAGGCGAATTCGTGGCGGGCCGGCCATAGCAGCAGCCTGAAAAGAAGCACCCCAGCCGTCCCCACACATGCCCGAGGGGCACTGTGGGGGCAATGACATCCAGCACCTTCCCCACTGGGAGGTTTCGCCGCCAGGCGGAAATGGTGAACGTAAGCAGCGCACCCACCAGGCCACCATAGAAGACCAGACCTCCTTGGCGAAGGTTGAGCAAGGCCAGAAGGTTGTCTTGGAATTCTGGCCAATTGACGCGGACATACTCCGCTCGAGCGCCGACGAGGCCACCCAACAAAGTCCAAAAGGCCATGTCGTAGAGCTGCTTCCCGGGCAAGCCATCCTGATCTCCCCACCGCTCCATCAGGTAGGCGGCTTGAAAGACCGACAAGGCCAGGAGTGCACCATAGAAGTGGATGGCAAAGCCGCCGGGAAGCTCCAGGAGAACGGGATGCATCAGTTGTCCTCGGCGAGCTCTTCTTGGGTGGCCACCTCTTCGCGGTCCTCCAGGAAGAGATAGTGCACAAAGAGGAGCCCCACCCCAATGCAGATGGCCATGTCCGCCACATTGAAGGAGGGGTATTCGTTGGTACCAAAGGTCTGGATCAGTCGAGCCTTCCACTCGGGGTTGTCCACGTAGAATCGCAGAAAGTCCGTCACCGCCTGCTTGTCCACCCGGTCGATCCCGTTGCCAAGGGCTCCGGAGAGAATCAACCCCAAGGTGGTGGAGAGAAAGACATCGTCAGATTCGAGCTGAAGGTACATGACCGTCAGCAGGACCACCGCCACGATGGTGAACACCAGGAAGACCCACATTCGATGCTCAAATGTGTTCAGCATGCCAAAGGCAGCCCCTCGGTTTTCCACGTGAACGATCTGAAACCAGCCGGGAAACACATCCACGGCCCGCGGCTTGTCACAGAAGCGACTTGGCTGCAGACAGAGGTTGGCGCGAATCCACCACTTGGTGGCTTGGTCCAACAAGGTCAGGACCACAGCGACAACGCCAAAGAAGAGGGTCTTCTTTTGCACAGATTTCTCCGGGATGGGCGGCCCGGAAGGTAGCCGGGCAGTGGGGTACGGGCAACGGCTGTCTCAACACGCCTTGGTGGCTTGGTCGTCCTGGAGACGAACAAGTGGGGACTACTTCGCTGCTTCCCGCATGCGTTCCCAGAGGGCAGGCAGCCACTTGGTGGCGGAGCCTCGAAGCCACGCATCCGCGTGGGCACTCAACTCGGAGGGGTCTGGGTTCACGTCGATCAGGGCCGCGCCGCACTCTTGCGCACGGAGGGCAATCGCGATGGGGGGCCACACCCTTCCAGAGGTGCCAATGACCAGCACCACATCGGCCTTTTCGGCGAAAGCCACAGAGTCCTCGATGATTCCTGGCCAGTAGGACTCACCGAACCAGAGAATGTGGGGCCGTTGCAGTGCGCCGCAGTGGCTGCAGTGGGGGAGGACAGATGGATCGCCCGAAACGGGTTCTGTGTGTCCGCAGTTGGTGCAACGAGCAGTCTCGATGTTTCCGTGAAGCTCGATCAGTCGCTGGTTTCCCGCCCGAGGGTGCAAGCCATCCACGTTCTGCGTGGTCAGCAGGAAGTCTTCTTTCCAATGTCGCTCCATGTCCACCACTGCCTTGTGGGCTGCGTTTGGGGCTGCCCCTCGGCAGATGCCAAGTCGAAAGCGGTACCAACGCCAGACCTGAAGAGGATCCCTGGAAAAGGCCTGTGGGGTGGCGAGCTCCTCTGCCCGATACCCCTCCCACAGTCCGCCTGCGCCCCGAAACGTGGGAACGCCGGACTCGGCGGATATCCCTGCGCCGGTCACGACGAGTAGCCGGGAGGCGCCGGTGAGGGCTTCTGCTGCACGGGAGAGGGAGTCGGCGGACACAGGGAGTGCATGCTAGAATGGCGGGAATGCGATTGCAATCGGCTGTTTTCTGGTGGGGCGTCCCCACGTTGGGTTTGCTTGTCGCGGGGGCTTGCGTCGTCAAGGAGGACGACGGGTTTGGTAACCAGGGTGGCCAGCGCGATGGGCCCGCCCAGGACACGGGGCCCTGGAACGTGGATACGGGACCGGAAGACACCGGGGAGACAGGAGAGGAGAGTCCTGACGACACGGGGCCGGAAGACACCGGAGAGCCGGAAGATACGGGGTTTGACCTGGAAGGCGATGGGTACGCCCAGGGAAAGACGGCCTACAACTTGATCGCCAACGACCAGACAGACACCGAGTGGCGGCTGTACCAGCAGTTTACGGGGGTTGAGCCCCCCCCGTGGAATGCCACAGTGTTGGTGTTTGGGGCGGCCTACAACGACCACTTTGTGTCCATCAGCGGGTGGCTTCAGGACATCGTGGAACAAGCAGACTCGCTGGCTTCTTCACAAGGCGCATCGTTTGGTGTCTCCGGTGCGGTGTTCTTGATCGATGATGCGGATGGGGTCCAGGCCGACAAGGATGCGGCGGCAGCGTGGGCCACAGCCAACGGCTTGGGCACCGTTTTGTATGAGGCATCCCCGTCCAGGCCCATCACCACTTCATGGCATCTCTATTACCAGTCCAAGACCAAGATCTACTTGATGGGCCCGGACATGGAGATCAAGTGGGTGGCCGACTCCGGGCACACCAACAGTGACCGGCTCTACGAGAAGATCGAGGATCTGATCTTGCAGCGATAGAAAGGGGCGCGGTTCAAGCTCCTTTGAGTCCGGTGACAATGGCAAGGGCCAGGCGTGGGCCCACGCCCTCCACGGCACAAAGGGCCTCTACGTCTGCCTGTTTGAGGGCCTTCAGGCTGCCGAAGTGCCGAAGAAGTGCCCGCCGTCGGGCCGGGCCCACGCCTTCAATTGCATCCAGCTCAGATGTAAGTGTGGACTTGTTTCGGGTGCGCCGATGGAATTGCACCGCGACCCGGTGCGACTCGTCCCGCAGATGTCGAAGCAGGTTCAGGGCGGGGTCGTGGTCTTCCAGTCGGACAGGTTCTGGGGAGAAGGGAAGCAGGATCTTGTCGATGGGCAGGCGACCTCGCTTCTTCTCCACCTTGGGTTTTGCCAACCCCAGGACCCCAAGCTCTTTCAGCCCCAAGTCTTCCAGCACCTCCAGGGCGGCATTGAGCTGGCCCCGGCCCCCATCCACCACGAGAAGATCCGGAAAGGACTCCTCTTTCCATGCCCGGCGAAGACGTCTCCCCAAGACTTCTCGCATGGCTGCGTAGTCGTCATTCCCCGCAGCGCGCTTGATGTGGTAGGTCCGGTACTCCCTCTTGGCAGGCTTTCCGTCCACGAAGACCACCTGGGAGGCCACCGGGTGGCTTCCCTGAAAGTGGGAATTGTCGAAGCACTCAATTCGGGTCGGGGCCCCGGGCAGTTTTGCCAGGGCAGCCAGTCTCTTCAGGGCAGCCCCTGTTCGCGCCTCGTCATCGGAGGTGCGTCGAAAGCGGTCGGAGACGTTTCGTTGGGCAAGCTCCAGGAGCCGCAGTCTGTCTCCTCGCTGGGGCTTGGACAGGTGCACCCGTCGACCGGCGCGCTCCGAGAGAACCTCTTCCAGGGGATGTGGTCGATCGGGAAGTTGGCCGAGGAGCACTTCCGGTGGGATTTCCCCTCCATCCCCGTACCAGCGATTCAGCCAGGACGAGATGCGCTCCGAGTCCGACTCCAGACGCGTGGAAAACCAAAAGTAGCTCGGTTCCAGCATGCGGCCGCGCCGCACTGGGATCACGCAGACCATGCCGCGGTCTCCCTCTCGAATCCATGCCCACACGTCTCGGTTGGATCCCCGCCTGTCCACGACCTTCTGCTCTTCCAGGGTGGCTTGAATCTGGGCCGCCAGATCCCGCAGCCGGGCAGCCTGCTCGAAGGCTTCGATGGCAGCTGCTTTTTGCATTCGAAGGTGGAGGGACTGCACGACCTCCTGTCTTCTGCCCTCCAAGAGGGCCAGCCCATCGGAGACGAGGCCCTGGTACTGCTCGGGCGTGGTGTGTCCCGCCACACAGGGTGCAACGCATCGGTCCAGCTGGTGCAGCAGGCAGGGCCGCTGGCGGTTTTGGAGGACGGAGTCCGAGCAGGTGCGAAGGGGAAACGCCCGGTGCAGAAAGTCCAGGGTGGCGCGCGCCTTCTTGGCCGAGTGGTACGGGCCAAAAACGCGGCTCTTCTTTCCGAGTCTTCGCACGAGTCGGAAACGGGGCCAGTCGGTGGTGTCGTCGAGCTGGATGTGAAGGAAGTTCTTGTCGTCTCTCAACTGGGTGTTGTAGCGGGGTGCGTACTGCTTGATGAGCGTGTTCTCCAAGATCAGCGCCTCCTTTTCCGTGTGCGTGATCACCACGTCCACATCTGCGGCTGCAGAGAGCAGAAAACGAATCATGAAGCGCCCGTCTCGGCCGGTAAGGTACTGGCTTACACGGGCTTTGAGGTGGATGGCCTTGCCCACGTAGAGCACGGTTCCGGCGGCGTCCTTGAACAGGTAGACGCCGCTTAGGTTGGGCAGTCGCTGGACCTTTTGAGCTAGGTCACTCACGGCAATCCCGAGAGAGCCTCTACCTCCACCCGGTAGGGATCCCGGGCTGCCAGGTCCTCTCCGGCCAGGTTCAGGCAGCGAATCCGGGTTCCCTTCTGTACGCAGAGTTCATGGAGTCCCTGGTCCATTGGCACGGGCACGGAGGCGGGAACCCGGCCGTGATCGTGCCCGTCGAGGGTGACCCTGGCCTCTTCCAGGTTGGAGGTGATGGTCACAGTCGGTGCATCAGACGCCGCTGCGTGGGTGGTGTGCAGGGGTTGGACTGCGGCTGCATCCGCCACCAGGGAGGCCCCCGGCGGCGTCTCTTTGTTTTCTTCGGTTGGCTGCGCCGCCCGGTAGGCCGTGAATCCACCGGCGAGAATCATTCCAAGGACCGCGAACCGGGCCCATGGATAGCCTCCGGTCTCGATGTCAATCTCCCGAATCGGGGTGGAGGGAAGCTCCCGGGTGATCTCTGCTGCGCTCCGGCCTTGTTCCAACCACTTGCCGGGGCCCAGGGCATCCTCTCGATCTTCAAGGGAACCCACGCCGAGGCCTTCCGGGAACATGCTGACAGGGCGGGGGCTCATGGTGAGGCCCATGTCCTCCTGGGGGAGGGGGGCAGGTGGAGGGGCGGCTGCGGGTTGGGCTTGGGGCGCGGTTTGCGTTTCCGCTTTGGCTTGTTCCAGCTCAGCCGTGATCTCCCGGCGGGTGCTCAAGGGCTCCAGGGCCAGAAGGGAGGGGGCGTCATCTGGAATCTCCGGCCATGCAGGCTTTCTTGGGTCTGCAGCTTCTGGCCAAGGAGGGGGAGGGTCCGTAGGGGCTTCGGGGCTGAGGATTTCTTCCAGGGAGACGAGAGGGGGCGGCGCAAGCTCCGGTTCGGGCGCAAGCTCCGGTTCGGGCGCAAGCTCCGGTTCGGGCGCGAGCTCCGGTTCGGGCGCAAGCTCCGGTTCGGGCGCAAGCGGGACTTGAATCGTGAAGGGAGGAGGGGGTTCACTGGCCTTCAGCGCGGCATCGAAGGCTTCCGCCTCTTCCGTGGTGAGGATGCTTGCCACGGGTCGCCCTGTCGGATCGAGCTGGATTCGGATGGGGGAGGGACCCGCAGCCTGGGGTGGCTTTGGGCTGGGTGGTTCACCTTCCTTTTCGCCGGTCTTGCTCTTCAGGTTGATCTGAAAGGGGCGACGAATGATGTTCCCCCGGGAGCCGCTCTTGGGTCGGGGCTTGGGGACGGGGGGGGTGAGGGAAGGAAGAGGGGATGCAGGGGTGTCCGGGGAGGGAGGAAGCTCCTGTGGGGCGGGCGCTCCACCGATTCCGATTGGCTTCTTTGGGTCTCGAAGTCCCGAGCCCAGGCCCTCCTTCTCCAGGGCTCTGGTGAGGTGGTCTTCCCCGTGCTCGCTGGAATGGAGAAGGGCCATCAGGGCCTGGCGACCGTGGCTGGCTGGAAACAAGCGAAAACGATGGTTTGTCCTGAGAAGACCGCCCAGTGTCAGGCGTGCGCGGGGCTCGTCCACGCCGTCGAAACGAATCTCCTCCAAGGTCTGTTCTGTGGCGGGAATCTCGGCTCCAAGGAGCCAGGTAATGACACACCCCACAGCCCAGCAGTCCGTGGCACGGGGGTCGGCACCCTCTGCAATGTCTTGCACCAACCCACCCCCGAGGCGAGGGCGAACCCGCAGCACGCCTCTGCGATCAAACCCCATGCAGGACGGGTGAAGACGCCGGTGTGCGCCTCCTGCTTCGTGCACGGGCGCCAGGGCCTCCAACAGAAGCAAGCCCACGGCAAAAGCAGCTGGGGCATCCAGCTTTCCCCGGAGCTGGGTCAGGGAAACCGCAAATTCCCCGGGCATCAAGACCCAGGGGCCCACCTTGTCCTCGCCCCACCAGGTCTGGCCCCAGGGGCCTCCTTGTGGAAGGGTTCGCACCGCATCTACAAGGCTTGGGGGGCCCAGCGTTGCCTCCCCTGTACGGCCGTCTGGATGCCTCGTGGCCCAGTACTCGATGCCCTCGTGTTCCGACGGGAGCGGCGAGACAAGGTAGAAGCCGGCGAGAGGTCCACGGTCCATACGTTCTCCTAACCCGCAACGCCCAAGGCACGACAGCCCTCAATGAGGCCTTGATCCTGCCAAAAGGGGGCGTTATCGGCATCGGTCCGCGGTACCGCAGTGGGCGCGGAAGTCTGAAGGCACGGGAATCCACATGAAACGCCTAGAAACCGCCATCCAGGGAGGGCGCTGCGTACTTGGACTTGGCAAGCGCACCCTCTCCGAATCGGATGTGTTGGATGCGATCCAAGAGCGCTCCAACCTCACTTGCATCTCCATTGGCTCGGATGCTCCGGAGCCTCTCCAGCCGCTGTCTGCGGAAGCCCTTGAGCCCGTGACCTCCGCGCAGGGTGGCGTGTTGGTCCTGTTGGATCCTGACACATCAGCGGATGCAGACGGTCTCAAGGTATTGGATGAGCTCCTCGGTGCTGCAGATCATCGCCCACGCCTGGTGATGGTGACCAAGAGCTTCAACCCCTTCATGCTTCCCAGCCGTCTTCGCATGATGAAGACCCAGCAGATCAAGGATCGAGCCCGGGATTTTGTCGCTGCCTTGCCGGGAGCCGAAACAGCGGCTGCAGGGAGCCCGGCCGGAATGGGGTTTGCCTCGCTCCGACCCGCGACACCGGAGCGCAAGAAGGAGCAGGTCAAGGCGCCCGAGCCCGTCCAGGTTCGAGCACCCCAGGCGGTGTTTGTCGGTCGGGGCGCAGAAGTCCTGGCCTTGAAGGAGGCCATTTCTGGAGGGGGTACCGTTGTGGTGCATGGCCCCGAAGGGATCGGAAAGACCTGGCTCTTGAAGCATGTACTTTCCCAAGAAGAAGGACCCAGGGAAGGCAGTTGGGTTCACCTGGAACAGGGTGCGGGGTACGACACCCTGGCGACTCGAATTGCCGAGTGGGTGGGTGGCGTTGCGCTTCCTGCTGCCCAAGGGGATGACCGCCCCATTCCAAGAAAGGCAGCAGCGGCCCTTGCTGGCGCCTTGGATTCTGCCGACAAGCCGGGAGAGGTGCTGGTGATCTCTGGCTTGGAGACGCTTCTTCGCCGGGATGGGACCTTCCTCAAGGACGATCGGCTCGCCCTTCTTGTGGGCGCGCTGCTCGGCCGTGGAGCGGGGGCCTCGGTGGTCTTTTTGTCCACGCTCGCTCCTGCAGCCCGGGCGGAGAGCCTGAAGTTGGTAGAGGTGGGTGGCCTGTCGCGGGAGGATCTCCCAGAGCTGATGGCCTCACTGCGGGTCGAGGGAATCGACCCCCACTTGGACGAGATCCAAGCCCGCACCCACGGGCACCCCATGGCCAGCCGTGCCCTGGGGGTGGCGTGGAACGAGCGCGGGGAAGCCAGCCTGGAAAAGAAGAAGTTCTTGCGTCTTGCACATGTGGGCGACTTGGAGCGTCTCAAGGCTCAGTTCAAGAACCAGGTGGATGGCTTGTCCCAGGGTGAGCGAAAGGCCCTTGCATTGGCGGCTCACAGCACCGAGCCCCTTCCGGCGACGGTGTTGTCTGAGATGGGGGTTCGACGAAAGGAGCGCCTGGTGCTTCTGGCAGCGGGTCTCTTGGACTCGACAGCTTCTTCTGAGGACCGTTGCTACTCCGTACACCCGCTTGTTTCGAGACGGATGTCCCGAAAGGAATGTACGGGCTTTGACTTGTTGGAGCAGCTGGCTGAGATGAAGCGCTCCGCAGCAAACCAGGCAGAAGGTCTGGAGAAGCTGGCTCTGTCGCAACAGGCCAATCGCATCTTCATCTCTGCTCGCCAAGGGCGGAAGCGCCTCTCCATGAAGGTTCCCGATGGGGATGCCCTGGTGCCTGCACTTCGGGAGATGGGCAAGACGCGCCGCATGGACCTGGCTGCATCCGTGTCCAAAGAGGCTCTGGAGAAAGACCCCTTCAACACGGAGATCCGCTTGGTGCGGGCCGAGTTGATGATTGCCGATGGTGCAGACCACAAGAAAGTCTCCAGTTGGTATGCGGAGACGGCTCGCATGTGCCCCACCCCAGAGGTTTTTCATCACGAGGCCACCTGGTGTCAGAACGCCAGGGGGGCCGCTGGCAAGCGAGGCCGCGCCGGTGCGATCAAGGCCCTGGAGCGAGGCGTGGGTAGATTCCCCAAGAACGGGCGCATTCTTCGTAGGCTGGCAGGATTGAAGGTCCAGGAAGGACACCTGGAGCAGGCGGAGGCGCTGGCCCGCCAGTCCTTGGACGTGCAGCCTGAGATGATCGACGGTCTGTCCCTCTTGGGAGCGATTCTTCATCAACGCCATGGGGCTCCCTGGACTGAGGCGGAGGCTTGCCTTCGCAAGGCGTTGGAGAGGGATCCTGACGGGGCTCTCGTGGCGGCGCGTCTGGGTCGCTTGTTGCGGCAAAAGGGCATGGTGGATTCGGAGAACCGCGCCGCTCTTTGGGGGGAGGCCGAGGCGCTGCTTACCAAGGGCGCCCTCCACGACGGACGAAACGTGGCGGCAGGGTTGGAGTTGGCACTCCTGTGGGTGGACCGGGTGCAGCTTGGGGAGGACGTCGACCTGGAGAAGACCGAGGCCCTGCTTCGTCGGGCCACCAAGGCGGATAGGAACAACCGCGCAGCCCAGCTGGCGCTTGTGCGGGTGCTGGCTCGCACGGATCGTGTGGAAGAGGCCAGCAAGCGCCTGCAGAAGCACCTCTCCGCGGAAGGCGGGTTCCAGGCCCAAGCGGTGCTGGGGGAGCTCTTTGCGTTCCAGGGGCGGGTTTTCCGGGCCGAGAAGGAGTTCAGGCTTGCTTGGCAGCAGGCACCGGATGGCGCTCCCGAGCGGGAGTTGATTCGTCTGGAGCTACAGCGCCTGGAGGACCTCATCAACTCCGGCGCGGCCGTGGACATTGAGAAGCAGGCTGAAGGGGTTGCGCTGGTGGAGCCCCTTGTGCGTGACGCCGAAGCTGGGCCTCGCCGAGAAGCGGGCAAGACGGTGGTGCGGCGCAAGAAGAAGGGAGGAAAGGAGGTCGAGTCGGTTGCAGCAGAGGAGGCTGCAACCGCAGAGCAGGCCCCTGCGGAAGCAGAGGAGGCCCCTGCGGAAGCGGAGGGCGCCCCTGACGAAGTTCCGACCGCAAGCGCTTGATTCCGCTTTTGCTCCTGCTGGCCTGCCCAGAGAGTCCTCCTGGGGAGGAGCCCTTTGAGTATCCCCTGGATGAGGTGCTGAGGTTTGCTGACCTCCAGGCCCTTGGCACCCACAACAGCTACCACCTGCGCACCAGCGAAGACACGATTCCTCCCTGGGACTACGAGCACCTTCCCCTTCAGGACCAGGCAGCGAATCAGGGGGTGCGCCAGTTTGAGTTGGATCTTCACCGGCCCGACGGTGAGGGTCCGATCGAGGTCTTCCATGTACCCCTGGCAGATGCAGCCTCGAGCTGTCCGCTGCTTACGGACTGTCTGTTGGATCTCAAGTCGTTCTCCGATGCCTGGCCCGCGCACCATCCGCTCCTCGTGCTCCTGGAGCCCAAGTTCACCGAAGATGCCGAGACCGCTGAAGCCTTGAACGCGGAATTGGAAGAGACGGTTCTGTCCGTCTGGCCTGAGGACCGGCTGGTCGTGCCGTCCGATGTGGCCGGAGAGGCGGACAGTTTGCGAGAGGGCTTGGAAGAGACGGGCTGGCCCACCCTGGGCGCCTTGCGGGGAAAGGTGCTGTTTGTCCTGCACACATCAGGGGCGCTTCGGGAGGCTCTCACGGAAGCAAACCCCCGGTTGGACGGAACCGTGTTGTTTCCGGATGCCATGGGCAGCACGGACCGGGACTATTCGGCGGTGCACACCATGAATGACCCCATCGGCAGCCAGGAAGAGATCCAGGCCGCTGTGGCGGCGGGACAACTGGTGCGGACCCGGGCCGATGCAGACTTGGAAGAGCCGAGGAATGGGGACACCTCCAGGTTGGAGGCCGCCCTCTTTTCCGGCGCCCATTTCGTCAGCACAGACGTCCCCCAAGCCCGGGAGGACCTGGACTATGTGGCACGTATCCCCGGGGGCACACCCTCCCGTTGCAATCCGATCCACGCCCCGGTCGAGTGCACGGTAGAGGCTATAGAAGACCCGGCGTTTATGCAGGAATCTCGCCGGTAAGCTCCAGGGCCCACTGCTCCAGACTGCGCAGTCGGTCCCGAACCAAGGCGGCCTGTTCGAACTCCAGCTTGTCGGCAGCCGCCTTCATCTCCTTGCGGAGGCGCCTGGCGATTCGCGGAAGATCCTTCAGGCTTGCCTGGTCCAGCTCCGGGTGAAGCTCCTTCTTGGCGGGGACTTTGGTGCTGCCGAGCCCGAGGGCATCGAGGGGGCTGTCGACGTCACGCTCCACGGAACGGGGGGCGATGCCGTGGGCCAGGTTGTGGGCCTCCTGCACCTCTCGCCGCCGGTCGGTCTCATCCATCGCGGCCTTCATGGAGCCGGTGATGACATCCGCGTAGAGAATGGCCCGGCCTTCGAGGTTTCGCGAGGCCCGACCGATGGTCTGGATCAAGGACCGCGCAGATCGTAGGAAGCCCTCCTTGTCGGCGTCCAAGACAGCCACCAGTTCCACCTCCGGGAGATCCAGTCCTTCTCGAAGAAGATTGATCCCGACGAGCACGTCAAACTCCCCCAAGCGCAGAGATCTCAGGATCTCTACACGCTCCAGGGTCTCCACATCCGAGTGGAGGTACTTTACCCGCACCCCGAGGTCCTCGTAGTAGGAGGTGATGTCCTGGGCGAGGCGCTTGGTGAGGGTGGTCACGAGCACCCGGTTTCCCCGGGCGACGGTGCCGCGAATCTCGTGAAGCAGGTCGTCAATCTGGCCTTCCGCCCCCCGGACCTCCACTTGGGGGTCCAGCAGCCCTGTGGGGCGGACCACCTGCTCCACGATGATGCCGCCAGCCTTTTCCAGCTCGTAGTCCCCTGGGGTGGCGGAGACATAGATGGCCTGGTGAATCCGGGACTCGAACTCCTCGAATTTCAGGGGGCGATTGTCCAGGGCCGAGGGCAGCCGAAACCCATGGCGTACCAGGGTGGATTTTCGGCTGTGGTCGCCCTTGTACATGGCCCCTACCTGGGGAACGGTCTGGTGGGATTCATCCAGAACAATGAGCCAGTCGCTGGGAAAGTAGGACAACAGGTTCGGCGGGGGAGCGCCGGCGTCGAGGCCAGTGAAGTGGCGGGAGTAGTTCTCGACGCCCGAGCAGTAGCCGAGCTCCTCGATCATCTCCAGGTCGTAGAGGGTGCGTTGTTCCAGGCGCTGGGCTTCCAGGAGCTGGTCCCTTTCCTGAAGATGGGCGAGACGGGGACCCAACTCCTCGCGGATCGTCGTCAGGGCCGACTCCACCCGCTCCCTTGGGGTGACGTAGTGGGAAGCCGGGTAGATGCAGGTCTTGTCCGTGCTGGAGAGGCGAGCCCCGCGCAGGGGATCGATCATGCGAATGGCCTCCACTTCGTCGCCGAACAACTCCACCCTGAGGGCCTTCTGCTCTTCGTGGGAGGGAAATATCTCGAGCACATCGCCCCGGGCTCGAAAGGTGCCTCGCTTGAAGTCGTACTCGTTGCGTTGGTATTGCATCTCTACGAGGCGGGCGAGCAGGGTGCGGCGGGCGATCTGTTGGCCTACTTCCAACTGCAGAATCATGCCGTGGTACGCCTCGGGGGAGCCCAGTCCGTAGATGCAGGACACGCTTGCCACGATGATGACGTCGTTTCGTTCCAACAAGGAGCGGGTGGCTGCGTGGCGCAGTTTGTCGATTTGCTCGTTGATCGAGCTGTCCTTTTCGATGTAGGTGTCGCTCGAGGGGACATAGGCCTCGGGCTGGTAGTAGTCGAAATAGGAGACAAAGTACTCGACCGCGTTCTCGGGAAAGAGGCCCTTGAACTCGGCGAAGAGCTGGGCGGCCAGGGTCTTGTTGTGGGCGAGCACCAGGGTGGGGCGGCCGTGGCGTGCGATGACGTTGGCGATGGTGAGGGTCTTTCCGGACCCGGTGATGCCCAGCAGTACCTGGTGCTTTTGTCCCTGGGCCAGCCCCTCTGTGAGAGAGTCGATGGCCCCGGGCTGATCCCCGGCGGGTTCAAAGGGACTGTGCAGTACGAAGCGGCTCATGGGGGGTCATATACCGCTATGTTGTGGCATCGAGGGAGTTTGGCATGTGGATGGTTGCGCTTTTGTTGGGTTGCAGCGGCAAAGAGTCACCGGTGCAGGACGATACGGCCATTGTGGTGGACACCGGGATCCCCTGGCCGGATGACACGGATGCGGGAACCGATGAGGATGCAGATGGTTGGACCGTGGAAGAGGGGGACTGCGACGACACGAACATCTACGTGAATCCGGCTCGGGACGAGGACATCGCCGACGGGCTGGACAACGACTGCGATGGCCGCGTCGACGAGCAGTTCAGCGGGATTGTGGCTTTGCAGGTGGGGGATGGCGTCACCCATCCCCACAGGATTGTCGGTGTGGACCCCTTGGGGACGGAGCGCTTCAGTGTGGACATTCAGGCCAGCGAAATGGCTCCCTACTTTCTGACCTGGGGTGTGAATGGGGGGTGGCTCGTGGGTGACCTGGCCAATGCAGCCCTGTGGAGCGTGGCAGAGGATGGCAGCGTGTCCGAGTTGACGAATTTCATGGGCACCCTCACGGAGACCATGCGGGGCTTGACCACCCACCCGGATGGCTACTACCTGGTAACCACCATCGACAGCCTGCAGAAAGTGGATGCAGTCACTGGGGAAAAGGAGGAGCTTGCGACCTTTCTCACGCTCCCGGAAGACCCGGAGAATTCGGACCTCTGGTTGTTTTCCTTTGACACAACTGTGGACTACGCCACCGGGGATATCGGCGTAATAGGAATGTACGGTGGGCTCGCTATCTTTCGGAATGCCACCCAGACCCTGGACACCCTGTGGCAATTCGATCCGGAGGCGGAGGCGCCCGAGTTCATCATCTGGTCTGGAAACCATCGAGACAACGGCGGCTGGTACATGGGGGGCCAGGACATCGATGGATGGGGCATGTTCCGGTTCAACGAGACCGAGAGCACATGGAAGCGGCGCACCACCTGGGACCAGGAGTGGGAACCGCACTTCATGACCGTGGATGGAGACTCGGGCGACTTCTTCCTGTCGACTGCGGGCGGCCAGTACCCCTATCTTTGGAAGGTAGCGGAAGACGGGACGGATACCTCGGTCTTTTTTCCGACCTCCGGCACTTTGGCCCCGGGCACTTCCTGGTGGGACCTCTACTGCACCTATTAGACGGACTCCCATCCGGACTGGATGGAAACCACTGGGGCTGATTGCTACGGGTGTGCAGCGAGGCGCCAGGGGCCCCGCTCGGCGGGGTCCAGTTTCTTGAAGGCCCGCTTGTAGGCCGAGAAGTTCCCGCCGGCGGCGACGGCCTCGATCACGGCGTCTCCCCAGGCAGGCCCCCCCTGGGCAAGCTCTGTCTCTACCCAGGCCCACCGGGCCGAGGTGGGTCGCACCTCTGCGGCCCCGGCCAGACCTCGGCGAAGTTGCTGCAGGCGACGCTCCACGACGGGAATTCCTGCGAACCGGGCCGTGTCCAGGGGGGTGTTTCGCTTGGGCACAAAGGGGGCGATTCCCAGAGCCACCGGGTGGATGGCTGCAAGCTCCCGGGTAAACCGAATCAGCTCGTCAATGTCTTCTTCGGTCTCTTCGGGCACACCCAACATCATGTAGATCTTCAACACCGAGTACTTGTGCTCCGCGGCCAGCTGGGCACATGCCAGGAGATGGCGCTCAACGGTGCCTTTTGAAATCGCCCGCCGGAGTCGCTGGGAGGCAGCATCGGAGGCCACAGTGAGGGTGCGATAGCCCCCGATTCGCAGCAACTCGGCGATGCGGGGTTTGCGGGCCACCTGGTCGGCGCGAAGGGAGGAAATGCCGAGTCCCCGCCCCTGCTCCACAAGCACATCGAGCAGATCCACCAGGCGGGGATGGTCGGAAATGGCGGCCCCCACCAGCCCCACCTTGGGAGCGTGGTCCGGGATGAGATTCAGAATTCGTTCCGGATCCACCAGGCGCATTCCACCGTTGGTGGAGCGGCGCATGACGCAGAAAGTGCAGGTGCGGTGGCAGCCTCGCTCCCCTTCCACGAGCCACATGTTGGAGAGCTCAGCGGCCGGTGAAATGATGTGGGATCGCGCGGGGAGAAGGGCGTCAGTGGCCTTTGCCACGTCTGGAAGGTGGGTCCCATGTCGCTCGGGCACGTAGCCGCCGTCGAGGCTTTGCAGAGTGTCCAGGAATTCTTCTCGGGAGGCGTGGCAGGCGGCCTCCATGGCGGGAACCACGACTTCCTCTGCCTCCCCTAGGAGCATGGCGTCCACCAGGGGCGCTGCGGGCAGCGGGTTGGAAAAGGTCAGCGGTCCGCCCAGGAGAATGCGGGGATGCTGGGAGGTTCGGTCCTCGCGCCGGGGAGGGATTCCAGAGAGTTCCAGGGCCTGGACCATTCCCGCCAGCTCCAGCTCGTAGGCCAGGGAGATGCCCACCACGTTGAACTCCCCTACGGGGGACTGGGTTTCCAGTGTGAGGAGGGGGGTGCGGGAGGCCTTCCAGGCGGAAACATCTTCCGGCAGGAAAGCTCGCTCTACGGAGAATCCTGCGTCCTGAAGCACCTTCAAGATCCATTGGTAGCCCAGAGAGGACATGCCCACCCGGTAGGGCGACGGGTACAGCAGGACGATGCGGGGGCCTCCTTCGGAGAAGGTGCTGCCCGTCTCGTTGGCGAGCTGATCACGCAGCGCCCGAACCTGGTTCCACTGGGACATCTGACGAGGATCTATGCCAAATCGGGGGGGGTTGCGACCGAGTGCCTCGGCGTTTTGCCAGGGCGCATTACAGGAGGGAGGTCATGACCCTGTCTCTACTTCTTGGCTGTGCTTTGTTTCTGGGGGGCGGTTCCGCCTGGGGTGAGACTCAGGAGATGGTCTACGACCTGGTGCTGGGGGAGGCACCCGTGGGGCGCCGTCGGGTGACCGTCCGATACCTTCCCTCCGATGGGGGTGAGGTGCGGGTCCTGGAGTCGTATACCGAGCTGTCTGTCCCCCTCGGGCGAAAGTCGTTTCTCTTCGTGCAGCGGCTCTCGGGCATGGGTGCACCGGGTCCGTCTGGGTTTGTGGCCACCAGTCGAGAGATGGGAAAGCCACACGAGGTGCAGCTTACCGAGCGCTTGGACACGTGGCAGGTGAGCTTGGCGGAGGACGGTCGAATCGCCCGCTGGGACGTGGAAGCGGAATCCTTTGATGCCACCTCTCTGACCCTGGTGGATCCGGAGTCGGCCACGGATGTTCTCTCAAGCCATGATCGCCTGCGGGTGCTCTCTGCGGAGACGGGCAAGGTCGTGGAAGGTGCCCTGCAGTCTCTTGGGCCTGCCTCGGTCCTGGTGGCGGGCACCCCGGTCAAGGTGGAGCGCTGGTCCTGGCAACTTCCGGGGGGGGGCGTGGAGCTGGCCTACGGCCCGACGGGCCACCTGGTGTCCTACAACCTGCTTGTGGGGGGCCGAAATGTGGAGGCGACCCTTCGGGCGGTGCCAGCGCCGCGGACCTTTGGCGACAACTTGTCGACCCCCCTCATGGGACCGGGAATCGAAGCGACGGAGCTTTAGACGTCTCGCACAAAGGACCCAGAAGACCCACCGTGCTTTTCCATCAGGCGGATCGTGCGAATCTCGGCTTTGCGATCCACTGCCTTCACCATGTCGTACAGGGTGAGGAGCGCAGCGCTGACAGCAGTGAATGCCTCCATTTCCACGCCGGTGCGCCAATGGGCTCGCACGGAGGCTGTGGCCCAGACCCCCTCTTCCTCCACTCGGAAAGACACGGCCACGGAGTCCAGTGGGATTGGGTGGCAGAGTGGGACCAGATCCGCGCATCGCTTGGCGGCTCCGATTCCTGCCAGGCGGGCGGTGGCAAGGGTGTCGCCCTTGGGAAGGGAGCCTTGCGCGATGGCGGTCAGGGTTTCGGGTTGCAGGGAGATGAACCCCTCGGCGGTGGCGCGGCGGTCAGAGAGGGGCTTGTCGCCTACGTCCACCATGTGGGCTCGGCCAGAGGCATCGATGTGGGTCAGGAAAGCCATGGAGGCGATCTATCCCGGTGTGCCGTATGATGGGCCGTGCTTTGGATCTTGCTGGCGGCTTGTGGGGGTGATGTGCAGCAGGCACCCCTGCCTGTCAGCAGCCTCTTCGATGGCCCTGCACTGGACCTTCCCCCTGGGGAGCCGGCTCCGACGCCTCGAGGAGAGGCGGACGTTGCGCCCCGGGAAGAGAGTGTGGACTGCCAGCGGGCCCGTGCCCGATTCGCACAGGTGGAACGCCAGGTGGTGTCCTTTCGAAATGGCACCATGAAGCCGGTCTTGGATGCGGTGGACCGTGCGCAGGAGGCTCTGGACTCGTGCCTGATGGACACTTCTCGTTGTGGGTTGGATACGGTCAGACACAAGGAGTCCTTGGGGATTGCCCATGCCAGGTACGATGCCGCCCTGGCGCGTCTGGCAAAGGAGGAGGTCCGGCTTCATCCTTTGCAGGAGGCCGTGCTTGCTTCCTGTGACTGAACTCGGAGCTATCCACGTTCCAGGGGCAAGGTGAGGCATCGGGGGCCGCCTCTTCCGCGGGAGAGCTCGGACCCGACAATCTGAATGGACAGCTTGCGTCCCGAGGCCACCAAGGCGTCGTAGTTCCCGTGGAAGTCCTGCTCAAGCAGCGCCAGAAAGCCGTCTGCGGACAGGTTCTCAAATCCGGCTTGTTTCATGGCCGCCGCGGTGACCCGGTTTCGGGCATAGCCCAGCACGACCCCGGGACTGATGGCGAGGAAGTTTGCCCCGTCTGTCCACTGCTCCCTTTGGGCTGAAATGGGTTCACCCCCAGCGCAGGGAATTCCTTCAATCGGGTGGCCGATGCTCCCAAGAGCCTCCAGGAGATCCCCGTCACAGGCTGAAATACACAGGGAACCGCCTCTTGAAAACAATTGAAGGGCCCGCACTTCCTCTCGTCCCCCGGCGCGCAGGATGGCGTCGTAGAGCACCGCCGTGTGGGAATCGACCAGGGTGAAGACCGTGTCCAGGTGCATGGAGCTTCTCTGTTTGGGCATCTCCACCACCAGCACAGACTCGAAGCCTTGGCCCAAAAGGTCTCCAGAGAGGGCCACAATCATGGACCAGGAGGTTCGCTCCGATGCGCCAATCACCGCGAGCTTTTCGGAGAAGGTCAGCACATCGCCGCCTTCCACAGTGAGGGGGTGGGAACCACCTGCATCACGCACCCACTTGCAGTGGGGGGACACTTGAGCGCCAGCAAACCAGGGATGGTGCATGACCAGCGCCCAGGTGAGGATTGATTCCCGACGGCGTGCTTTCTTGCGTGCGTTGCCCACGATCAGCAGGTCCCCGACCACCGCGGCCAGGTCGCGAGTAAAGAGCAGGTTGGGGAGGGGATGAACGGGGCGGCCGGGGTGCAACACGCCCGGCTGGGCGCCACCGATGACCAGCTCCACGAGAGCGGATGGCGAAAGGGCTTCCATGTGGGTCAGAGCGGAATCGGGCAGATCTTCGAGACGGCAGAACTCTTCCATCACAAAGGTGCGTGCGTCGGGGTTTTCCAGGGTCTCTTCCAGCATCTGGTCCAGAAACCCCACCTCGGCGGCGGTCTGGAGGACCCGGCAGAGCTGATCGTGTTCCCGTTGCGCATCCGGAACGTCGACCAGGTCGTCAAAAAGCAGGTAGTCGCTGCTTCGGGGATCGATGTGCTGGGGCAGCATGCGGGCCAGCGCGGTGCCGGGGCGGTGAACGACGACTCGCCGGAGGCGGGCCACATCGCTGGAGACATGGGGCATGTCAGCGACGATAACCGGGATCCAGGCTGGCGGAATATAGAAGGGAAGATGTTCAACCGTGTAGCCTGGTTTACCGACCTCTCTGAGCGATCAAGCGTGTGCCGTGCACCGCTGGTGGCCCTGGCCGGCCTGGGCGATGCACGGGTGCAGGTGGTGGTGGGCACGAGAGAGGTGCTTGCAGACGCAGACCCGAGGCGAATGGAGGCAGAAGCGCTTGCCCGGCGCCTGCAACAGGAGGAGGGCTGGACGACCTCCGTGCACGTGGAGCAGGCTTCTCTTTCAGATCTCGCCTCCGTCTATGGCGGACAGAATGACCTGCTGGTCCTGGGGAGAACGGGGAACACCGGGTTGGATCGCTTGCTTCTTGGTTCCACGGCCCAGACGGTGCTTCGTTCGGCACCGTGTTCCGTGCTCGTCGTCGGGGGGCGGCCGTTTTCGAAGCTGAAGCGGGTGTTGTGTCCTGTGGAAATCGATGCCCCTGCCCTTGCGCCGGTGATCCACGCGGCCAGGCTCTCCCTGGAGTCCGGGGCGTTTTGCACTTTCCTCGGCATTTTGCCCCGGGGGGACGAGGTCGCTGCAGAAGAGCGGCTTGTCGCCTTGGAGTCTCTGGTGCGCGGTGCGTTGGAGCCCTCCCTTCGGCAGCAGCTTTGGGCCCGTTACGAGGTGGGCCACGCGGATGAGCCCTCCCAGGGCATCTGTGCGGTGGCTGAGGATTCGGATCTCGTGGTGATGGGGTCCCGGGGACGAACAGGCATTGCACGCATCATGTTGGGTTCCGTGTCGGAGAAGGTGGCCTCACGGGCCCCGGTTCCGGTCATGGTGGCTCGCGGACCTGTGGGATGAAGAGGGGATTCTGGGCGCTGGTCCCGGTGGCGCCGCTGCTCTTGGCGCTGGCAGTGGAGCATCATTTTCTGGAGATGGCACGATCCGCTGGCGTGGACTGGGTACGCCTGGACCGAGGAATTGATGGCTGGGTGTTTCAGCGGGTTCGGTTTCGTGGGATCGAGGCCGGTGAAGCCCGGGTCCCCTTGGCATGGCCTCTTCAAGTGCGGGTGGAGGGAGTGGACCTGGATCTTGCGGGTTGGTCTGGATCCGCCGGAGAGGCCACTGGTTCAGGGGGGCAGCCCCTGGGGGTACAGCTTTTCGATGTTGGACTTCGCTGGGGGGATCGGGTCCTGGTCACCGGTCTCTCTGGCCGGCTGGGCGCTGAGGGTCTGATCCTCTCTGGGGAGGGATTCTCCCTGGAGCGCGGGGAGGGCAAGACGGCGGTGCAGATGGAGGTGGCGTCGCCGTTCCCAGAAGCAGAAGGAAGGGTGCAGCTGTCTCTGGACCTGGATGGTCAGCAGGGCGTTCTTGCCCTGGCAAGCGAGAGCTTGTCCATGAAACACAATCTGCTGGCGAGACACCCCGTTGCACTTCAGGACGTGTCTGCGAAGGTGCACCTGGACCGGGTCAAGGACACCTTTGCTGGACACCTGAGCGTGGGACCCATGCGGTTGGATCTTCTGGGTCGCCACGTAGAGGGCGCGGTGGACTTTCGGTTGGATCTGCGGAAGACCCCGTTGGAAGAGGCGCTGGCGCCGTTGCGTTCCGTGGTGCCGGAGCTGGAGAGTGCCAGACTGGCGGGCGATGTCCAGGGGTGGGTGGAAGGAACCTGGCCCTCTGGATCCTTGAAAGGAGATGCGGATCTGCAGGGCCTCGGCGTGGAGGGGGCGGTTCCCCGACTTCAGGACTTGATGTACGGCCCCTTTACGTACCGGGTTCGGGGGGAGGACGGGTCCTGGGGCCTGCGTACAAGCGGAGAGGGGTCGGAGGGCTGGACACCCTACAGGGCGATTGCTCCGGTCCTGTCGGATGCGGTGGTGGCCGCTGAGGATTCGGCTTTTCTCCTTCATCGGGGCTACGACATGGACTCCATGCGAGAGGCGATGGCAGCGAACCTGGCCAAGGGACAGGTGGTTCGAGGGGGAAGTACCCTCACTCAGCAGCTGGCGAAGAACTTGTTTCTGGATGGAGAAAGGACCGTGGTTCGCAAGGTGCGGGAGCTCTTGTTGGCCATAGAAATGGACCGGGCTTTGGGCAAGACCCGGATCATGGAGCTCTACCTGAACGTGGTGGAGTGGGGGCCGGACTTCCACGGGGTTCAGGCTGCCAGCGAGCAGTATTTCATGCGTAGCCCGGCTGGGCTTCAACCCAATGAGGCCGCGTTCCTTGCGGCCATTCTTCCGGCGCCAAGAACCTTCTATCAGAAGTGGTATCTTACGGATCGGGCGGGGGAGTATCGAATCGACTGGGTGCTTCAAAACATGGTGGACGGAGAGAGCCTGTCTTCCCAGGAGGGTGAGTTCTGGTCAAGGGCTCCCCTTCGGTTTGTGCCGCCTTCCGTTCCCAAAGAATGAAGCCCCGCTGCACTTCTGCAGCGGGGCTTCGTTCGGGCTAGAAGTAGAAGTTGGCGCCCATGGTGGCCTGTGTTGCGCCGGGCAGGGTGTCGGCTTCCTGTGGGTTCAGGTAGCCAATGCCGCGGACTTCCAGGTCGATGGAGGCGTTTCTGCCCAGGGAGACCTCAAGTCCTCCACCGAGGTGGGGACCAAAGCTCTTGTCTTGGACTTCCGTGAGGTGCTGGCTCACGCCATCGCTCCAGCTGTCCCTGTAGGTGCGGTGGGTCCAGGTGAGCCCCAGGGTTGCATAGGGGCTGACCCGCGCCCAGGGAAAGGCGAATGCCTGCAGGCTGGGCTGGAGCATGGCGGTCGACCGCTCCGTGTCCGGACTGAAGGTGTCGTCATGGAAGCTGTAGGCCATCTCGAACCCAAGGGATTCCACGGGGCGGAAGCGGGCGGTCACACCCATACCGAAGTCTGCGAAGTCGCCGCCGTCTTCGTAGCCAGACAAGTAGCTTCCTGTGCGGAGACCCACGGAGAAGCTGCTGGCGCGGTCAATCTTGCGGGTCGGCATCGGCGCAGGAGTGCTCGCGACCGGCGCGTCTGGGCGCGTCACGATTTCTGTGCGGTGAATGGTGTGGGTCGCGTGATGGTGTGGAAGAGGTCCGTACACGAACACACCATGGTACCAGTGCACCGGACGCTGGGGGTGGTAGGCGTGTCGGGGCGCCGCGTGGCGGCTTCGGTGGCCATGGTGCGATGACCGGCTGGCGTGGTGCGATGACCGGCTGGCGCGACGACGAGCTTCTGCTTCTCGACGACGGCGCTCACTCTCTGCGGCCTGGCGACGAGACTCGGAAGCGCGACGACGGCGCTCACTTTCTGCGGCCTGGCGACGAGACTCGGAAGCGCGACGATGAGCTTCTGCCTCTCGACGACGGCGCTCACTTTCTGCGGCCTGGCGACGAGACTCGGCCTGGTGGTGGTTGGCTTCTGCCTCCCGACGACGGCGCTCACTTTCTGCGGCCTGGCGACGAGACTCGGCCTGGTGGTGGTTGGCTTCTGCCTCCCGACGACGGCGCTCGCCATCGGAGGACGTGTGTGACGCGGGGGACAGACTGGATCGGCCGGGGCTCGTGACAACCCGGGTCGAGCTTGTGCGCGTGGTGCGGGTCACGGGGGATGGGCGCGTGCGGCCGACAGGCGGCTCCACAACTGGACGGCTTGTTCGGGTAGAAGACGCCCGGGGCTCCGGCCGACTCCTTTGAAGGGGATGCGCCGGCCGAGCGTTGGGCACGGGCCTGGGACGTGCTTGGTTTGTGCGTGCCTGTGGAGGCGCAACCGGTCGGGAAGCTGGCCGCGCCTGGACAGCTCGAGGCGCAGGCGCCTTGGAGCCCTTGCGGGCCTGTTTTTTTGACTTGAAAGAGGCTTGCTCCTTCAGGTCTACATCAACTTTCGAGATCGGAGTCGGCTCGGCAAAAGCTGTCAGGGAGAGAACGGAAAGGGCGGACAAGGAAAACAGGCGAAACATCATGGTTGCCTCCATTGTGGCCACCGACGCCGCGGTCATGGGTTCATTCGAAGCGGTTCGAAGAAGTTTTGAAGTGCCCTACCCCCCTCGCCCAAAGGCAGATCGAACCTTGGACCAGGTCTGATCGTCCATCTCGTAGATTGTGGGCTCTGAAGCGGTCTTGACAATCCAGGGAGAATCGGGTGAATCGGCCGAATCATGTCCCGCAGACAGCTGTATTCTGCGGCCGTCCTTGAAGGCAATGGTGACCTCCTGGGACAGGTGCCCAATTCCCCTGGCCTGGGAAACCGTGCGACCACGCAGGTTGGACAATGCACCTAGGCCTGAGGCGATTCGTTTCAGGTCCGAGTCGGTGTTTGGGGGCTCCGTGACGGTCCAGACGCCGTCTTCTCGTCGCTGGAGAGTCCGGGTCGGTCCGTCGTCTTCCCAGGTGATGGTCGTGGCTTGTCCCAGGTCGAATTCCAAGACCTGCAGGTTTCCATACGCCGAGAGAGGCCGCTGGACGAGGTCCAAGCGACTTTTTGCAACGCGAAAGGTGGCGGGGCGACCGCCGACTCGGACAAAGGCGCCCTTGTCTGCAACCCGGGAACCAAAGGAGACCTCGATGGGGTCTCCTTCCGTCGGCACCAGCGTCACCTGGGCGGCGGGGGGGGCGAAACCTGCATCAAAGTCATCAGACAGGATCTCGCTGGCACGGATTCGGGACAGGCTGGCGACCAGGGACTTCACCGTTGTGGTGTCCACCGTGTGACCAGGAAGGTGCCAAGGGCCGTAGACGGCTGACCCATCTGTCCGGGCCTCTCCAGTTGCAGCTCGCTGAAAAGGGAGGTCCTGGTGCTGGGTCTGGACGTGTAGACCGATGACCTCGTTGGGGTCCAGGGACAAGACGCTCTTGTCCCTCCACTCTGTCGCGGGTCGATCCACACGGTGTCGCGGACCGATTCGGGCACGGTAGACTGTGGGGTCGTCATTGAGGCGAACAAAGGACGCTCCCCCCCGGGTCGTGGCGCCAAGGGCGAAAGACAGCAAGGGGCTGTCGGTAGCGCCAAAGAACTCCACGATGATCTGGGTTTCGTTTTGCAGGCCGTAAGCGTCGTAGTTCCCGTCGTCCACGCGCACATCCATGGGCGTTTCTGACTGGAACTCTCGCATGAGGGCCTTTACGAGCAAGGGATCCGCCGGGCCCTGAATCGGTGCGTCGAGGGTGAAGGATGGGTCCTTGGCGTCCACGCCGCCCCCCTCCATCTTGTCGGCGCTGATGATGATCTTCTGGAGCGGTCCCAGGGAAATCTCAATTCGCTCCACGCTGGCAGCATCCATGGCAGGAAGGGATGGCAGGGGAGCCAGGGAGGGGTCCTCCGAAAGAGGCACTGCCACCGCCACGGTCAACAGAGCGGTCAGGGTCAGCAACCCCTTGCTTTTGGGGGTGAGCCTCATCGGGGAAGCTCCACGGTTCTGCGTCGATAGAGCAGCCGTCCGCCGCCAAGCAGAAACACGAGAAATGCGGGCCCCAGCAGGTTTGCGATCTTCAGGTTGCGAACTTGCGCGGGCTCCAGCGGGTCCAGGGCACTGACCTGCATGGTCTTGGAACGAATGTCGATGAGTGCCGTGTCTTCGACCAGCCAGTCCAGTAGGTTCAACACAAAGGTCTGGTTGTTGGCGATGAAGTGGGTGCTTCCTCCTACCACCAAGCGGGTGGGGGTCGACTCGCGAATGGGCGGTCCGTCCTGTTCACGGCGGTCGGGGATCTCGCCGTGTGCAAAGAAGCTTCCGAACTCCCCCCGCACGGCGACAATCAGATCCGACACCGCCTCTTCTTCGTCGGGACGGGGGTTGCGGAGGGTGGAGGGGTCGATTCGGTCCACCAGCCGGCTGCGGCTGGCGTGCTCGGAGCTTCGGGCAAGCACTTCCCCTTGCAGCTCGGGGGGCAGGGGATCGACAAGGGACAGACTGGATGCAAAAGGCAGCGTCATCATGTCCAGGTCCTTCACCGCCAGGGAGGATCGGGACAGGTTGGTTGTGGTGGGAATGAGGGGATGGTTCACCGCCGCCCGCATCACAAACTGCCCTCTCCGCACCGGCACCGGGAGCTTTCCGTTCTGAGTGCGATCCAGTACGAGGTCTCGGTTCAGTTGCACCCCGTGGTGTCCAAGTAGGTCCTCAAGCCCATGGTCCAGGGGCCGGCTTCGAAGGGACTGGAGGTCTGGCTGGAAGTTGGAGAGGAAGAACGCCAGGGTGCCCCCCTCCATGAGGTATTGATCGAGTTGGTACTGCTCTCGCTGGGACACAGGGCTCTGGGGCCCGATGATCAGCAGGGAGTCCAGGGAGGTGTCCACCCCTTCCGCGCCGCCAAGTCGGACGGGGACAAGCTCCATGGATTGGGTCAGCTGCGCACGCAGTGCCTCGACAGGGCCTTTGGCGGTGAGCAGGTCAGGTTCCCCGTGGCCTGTGAGGTACCCGATGCGCCTCACTTCGTTACCGTCCATCAAGCGCTTGATCGACCGGGCCAGTTCGTACTCAATCGTGTTTACCTGGGTGAGGGCGGGAAGGGTGAGGTGCTGATCGCCGTACAGCAGCGCGGCTCCCATGTAGACCTGTCGCAGCTCGGAGCGGGTCTGGCTTCGGAATTGGTACTGAATCGGTGCAATCCCGAAGCGAAGCGCCTGCTGCCGCGCTTCATCATCCCCCGTGGGATCTGTCAGCTCCACCTCCATTTTTCCTCGGGACCAGGCTGCAAACTCCTCGAGCTTGTCCAGCACCACCTGTTCGTGGTTGTTGTAGGGAGCTTCCAGTCCGCCAGTGAAGAAGACCCGCACCGTCAGCGGCTTTTCCAGTCGGAGCATCAGCGCCTTGGAAGCCTGGGACAGGGTGTGGATGCGGTCCTCCGTGAGGTCCAGTCGGGTCACATGACGCGTGGACAGGATGTTGATGCACACCACCATGGCCAGCACGGCGCCCATCTGGATCCAGGAGTTTGCCCGCAGGTTGCGCCGGAGGTCGGTCATGACAACCTCTTTTGTTCCAGGCTGAAGACGGCCGCGTGCAGTGCAACAAGCACGACCGAGCCGTAGAAGGCCAGGCTCCTTGTGTCCAGAACCCCTCGTGCGAGGCTGTTGAAGTGGGTCTGGAAGGAGAGGTGCTGGGCGAGAGGAAGCAACGCGGCGGGCACCGAAGGAAGGAAGAACCCCATGGCATAGGGCACCAGGCAGAGCACCATGCCCACGAGAAAGGCCACCATCTGGTTGGAGGTGGATGCAGAGGCTGCCATGCCGATCGCGCAGTAGGCGGCTCCGACACCAGCCATTCCGACATAGCCCCCAAAGATCGGGCCCCAGTCCAACTCTGCGTGGAGGGCAAGGCTAATGGGGTAGGAGAAAGTAAGGGCGAGGGCGAGCCACACCAGCGCGAGGGCGGCAAGGAACTTTCCGAGCACGGCTTCCCCCTCCGTGACGGGCAGAGTCAACAGCAGTTCGAGGCTTCCCGTTCGGCGCTCCTCGGCAAACGAGCGCATGGTCAGGGCGGGAATCAACAGGGCCAGAAAAAGGGTCGTCCAGAAGAAGACCTGGCGCATGGAGGCGTTGCCGCTGTTGAACAGGTCGCTGAAGAAGAGGGAAAAGACACCCACAAGCACGAGGAAGATCGGCAGCACGATCGTGGCCAGAGACGAGTTGAAGTACGAGGCAAGCTCTCGGCCGGTAATGGACAAAACACGTCGCATGTCCCTGCCCGTATCCACGGCGGGCCTTCCGTCAACCCGAAGGGCTCGCCCGGAGGCGCCTGGGAGAAGTCACGCGGGAGCAGCGGCCTCTTCAGCGACAGCTTCGTGTTGCGCCCATTTTCGCGCATCTGCCCAGGTCGCAGGAGGGCTTCCGGCCGGGGAGAGGGTCAACTTGGCGGTGTCAAAAAAGCCTTCGAAAGTCCGAAAGATGGAGCTTGTGTCAATCCAGCAGGCTCGCATGCATCCCTCGCATCCTCCGGCTTCCTGCATCCGCGCTCGTTCGTATTCGATGGAGTGGAAGTACTCCTCAAAATTTGGGTCCAGAATGTGGCGGTACTGGTGGGTGGTGCGGTGGCAGATGCTGAATTGCCCGTTGGGGGAGATGGAGAAGTAGAGGCGCCCTGCATCGCACCCCTCTGCGGGGAAACGGCCTGTCTTCAAGTAGGTGCGGCTGGCTTCCAGATACGGCGTGGAGTTGAAGATCGGCCACCCGGATGCCTTCATGTCCACCAGGGTGTCGTAGATGTGATCCACTCGCCTGGCCACGTCTCCGCCAGGACCCGCCGTCAGTCCCATCTCAGGTCGGTGGCGCACAAACCGCGCCTCCCAATTCCGAACCCCGGACTTGGCATCCTCCAGCAGCTCCACCGGAAGGAAGGAAATGGCAAAGCCAATCTCCTTGGCAAACCGGACCATGTCAGGAAGCTCTTCCAGGTTCAGGTTGCTCACAACGCAGTTCAACGTCAGCAGCGCATCGGTTCCATGCAGCTTGCTGGAGAGCAAGCACATGTTCCGGACAGCGCCTTCCCAGGCACCCTCCTCTTCGCAAATGTAGTCAAACCGCGCCGGATGGAGGGAATCCAAGGAGATGGAAAAGTTCTTCACACCGGCGTTCACGCAATCCAAAAGGCGCTGCTCAGGCACGTTGACCGCGTTGGTGAGGACTCGAAGGTTCAGGCCGGCACCGACCATGACCTTTGCAACCTCCTCCAGGTCTTCTCGCGCAAAAGGCTCGCCCCCACCGATGGCGACCTGCACCACCCCCAGCCGGTACAACAGCTGCGCCATCTTCTCGATTTGGGGGAGATCCAGCTCTTCCTTTCGGTTTCCATAGCGCCAGATGCCGCACATCTTGCAGGTGAGATCGCAGACGTGGGTGATGCCGTAGTGGGCATAGACCGGCACGTTTCGAGTGACGAAGGCCCGCCCAATGCGGGCGACGTGGGACAAGGGCATGGACATGTGCGTTCCGAGTATACCGGGGCCGTCAGGGCTGCGGCTGGGTTTCGAGACAAGCTCGCCTGGTCGCTTCTGCAATGTGGTCCAGGCGGGATGGCGACAGGTTGGGGTGCACCGGGATGTGCAGCAGGTTTGCCATGGCGTGGGCTGCGCTTGGACAGTCGGCCTTTTCGTCGGGAAACAAAGGGGAGTCCGCGCAGTTGCTCATGTAGCCCACGGTGGTGTCCACGCCGAGTCGGCGCAGGGCCTTGGCCAGTCCGTCTCGCTGGTCATGGTGCACCACAAAGCTCATATAGATCGGCTCGCCGCCGGCGGGGTAAGTGGGTGTCTCAAGCCCGGGGACATGGGCCAGTGCCTCGTCCAGGAACCGGCCGTTGGCGGCCCTGGCGCTGTTCAGGGACTCGATGCGTTGTAGCTGCTTGCGCCCAACAGCCGCTTGCATGCCTCGGGGGCCGGCCGTGAGGTAGCGATCGGGTAGCTCTGGATAGGTGCGAGGTGTCTCGCCGAACCGATCGTGGATTGGGTCCTTTCCGACCTGGTTGCCGAGCACAATCACCGGGTGCAGGGTCCACGGATAAATCCACGGGTGGGTCGCGAACATCATGGCGGTGCCGGTGAGGGCTTCCTGTGTGGCTTTCCAAAGGGATCCGGGACGCACCTCGTCCATGGCCTTGCGCACGGAGGTGGCGACCTGGTCGTTCCGGGTGGTGATCATCGCCCCGGAGAGGGTGGTGATGTTCTTGGTGAGTCCAAAGGTGTAGTAGGCCGCATCCCCCAGGCTTCCCACTCGGTCTTCTTTCCAGCGGGCCCCCGTGGACTGGGCGCAGTCTTCAATCACGCGGATGTCGTGGGCCGCTGCGATCTCACGAATGGCGTCCATGTCGCAAGGCGTGCCAAACAGGTGCGTGGGAACCACGGCGCGGGTCCGCGGGGTGATGGCTGCCTCGAAGGCGGCCGGGTCAAGCACGTGGGAGGTCTCCCCGATGTCGGCGAAGACCGGAGTGCAGCCAGCGGTCTTCGCCAACGCGGGAATCGCAAAGTAGGTGAGGGCAGGCAGAATGATCTCATCCCCTTGGCCCCAGCCCCAGGCCTTGAGCAGGAGATAGAAACCGTACCTGGCGGAGGGCACCATTACAGCGTGGCGGGTGCCAATGTAGTTGGCGAATTCCTCCTCGAATTCTGCTACCTCCGAGGCCTCGTCTCCCAGGGGCACCAGGTGGCGAAACGAGATCCAGGCCTCTGCCAGGGAGAAGCTGGGTGAAAAACGTGGGATTCGTGCGGCCATGCGGCCAGCTTATGCGGGTTAGGGACGTATGGCATGGCCATCCTCGACATCATCAAAGCGCCGCATCCCCTCTTGCACGAGGTCAGTGCGCTCGTGGGCGAGGCGGAGTTCGGTCCCGTGCTTCTGCAGCGCATGGACGACATGGCGGAGACCATGTACGCCGCTCCGGGCATTGGACTGGCCGCGGTTCAGGTGGGAGACCTTCGGCGCATGCTCGTTGCGGATGTCGGGGTGGAGCGGGATGAGGATGGGGAGCGCCAACACGACCTGGTGCAGCTGGTGAACCCGGAGATTGTCGATGCGGCCGAGGATCACATCACCTGGGAGGAGGGATGTCTTTCTGTGCCGGGTTTCTGGGAAGACATGAAGCGGCCCCGGTGGGTGGATGTGCGCTACCGAACTCCCACGGGAGAAGAGCGTACCCAGCGGTTTTCGGAGTATCCGGCGGTGATCGTCCAGCATGAAATGGACCACCTGGACGGCATCATCATTCTCGACAAGGTGAGTCGACTCAAGCGGGGTCGGTACCTGGCTCGCGTGCGAAAGGAAGCCCGCCGCCGGGAAAAGGCAGCCACTTGAGGGTTGCGTTCTTTGGGACGCCCGCCTTCGCTGTGCCCACGCTGGATGCGCTGGTGGAGGCCGGACACGATCTCGTGACCGTGGTCGCGCAGCCGGATCGACCGTCGGGTAGAGGGCAGAAGCTGCAGTCGCCTCCCACGGTGGTCCGGGCCAGTGCGCTCGGAATCGAGACACGCCAGCCCCGAGGGCTTCGCCGGGGTCCCTTTCCCGAACGGTTTTGTGCCCTGGATCTGGATGTGGCGGTGGTGGTCGCCTATGGCCGCATTCTCCCAGAGCGGGTGTTGGCAGCTCCGCGCCTGGGATGCATCAACGGCCATGCCTCCTTGCTGCCTCGTTGGCGGGGGGCCGCACCCATTGAGCGAGCAATCCTGGCGGGAGATACCGCCACTGGCGTGACCACCATGCAAATGGATGCAGGCCTGGACACCGGGGACATGCTCCTGGTGCGGCAGACGGAAATCGGGCCCGTCGAAACGGCGCAACAGGTGCGGACGCGGTTGGCTGACATCGCGGCGGCGTTGTTGGTGGAGACATTGACTGGTCTGAACGAAATCGAGCGGGTTCCGCAGCCGGGTGAGGGAATCACCCACGCTTCGCCCTTGGTGAAGGCCGAGGGCCGCATGGATTGGACCCGACCCGCTGGAGAGCTTCACAACCAGGTGCGGGCCCTGCAGCCTTGGCCGGGGACCACGTCGATCTTTCGGGGGGCGCCCCTGAAGATTCGCCGGGTCCGTGTGGTCGAGGGCCAAGGCGCGCCTGGGGAGGTGCTGCAGACGCGAAGGTCCTGGGTGGTAGCCTGTGGGAAAGGGGCGCTGGAAGTGCAGGAAGCCCAGCTACCCAATAAAAAGCCACTTCCTGGCGATGTACTGGCCAATGGCGCCCGCATAGAACCAGGAGAGGTGCTCTCATGACGACTCCTTTGATCGCTCCCTCCATTCTGTCCGCCGATTTCGCCCGCCTGGGGGAGGAGGTGGAGAGTGTGCGGGATGCAGACTGGATTCACGTGGACGTGATGGATGGCCGGTTTGTGCCGAACATCACCATCGGCCCCCTGGTGGTAAAGGCCCTGCGTCCGGTGACAGACAAGCCCCTGGACTGCCACCTGATGATTGTGGAGCCCGACCGGTACGTGGAGGACTTTCGGGCCGCAGGTGCCGATGGAATCACCGTTCATGCAGAGGCTTGCGACCACCTGGACCGCTCCGTGCAACACATCCGTTCTACGGGGGCCAAGGCCGGGGTGGCTCTGAACCCCCACACCCCTGAGAGCGTGCTCGACTACGTGTTGGAGGAGTTGGATCTCGTCCTTGTGATGAGCGTGAATCCAGGCTTCGGAGGGCAGTCGCTCATCGAGCGGGTGTTCCCCAAGATTGAGCGCATTCGCAGCCGGATTGACTCCATGGGGCTGGACACCCTGATCCAGGTGGATGGAGGCGTAAAGGTCGACAATGCCCACCGATTTGTGGAGGCGGGCGCTCATGTCCTGGTGAGTGGGTCCGGGATCTATGGGGCTCCGAATCGGGCGGACGCGATTGCGGCGCTCAAGGGCCGGCCCGCATAAGTGCGGTCGGGTCCCCGGACTCAGTCGGGAATGCTGCTCGGCTTTGCCACCACAAATGCAATCCGGCTGGAGGCGGTCACCTCTCTGCCCCCCTCGTCTCGGGCCACCTGGATCTCCCACCCGGCGCCAGTCAACAGTTCGGTCACTCGTTCAAGGGAACGAATGAGGAGCTGGAGGTTGATCGCTATCTCTGAACCGTCGTTGAATCGGCACGACTGCTCGATTGCCCATGCCCCCTTCTGTTCTCTTTGAAACCGTTGGCGAAATTTGGCAGGTTCTCCTCCCACGTTGAGTGATTGCCACGATGTGACCCACCCCCCTCGGGAAGCCTCTTCGGGGAGGACGATCCGAAGGTCCACGTCGAAGACCAGCTCTCCGACCGGATGCAGGTGTTTGCGGATACACCCAAGGGTCGCTTCCAATTGGTCATCGGTGAGAAGGGAGATGGTGTTCAGCGGAATGAGAACGAGGCGGTAGCGTCGGGGGTGGGAGAAGTCGGTCATGTCACCCGGGAGCAGGCGACGGGATGCGTCGGCTCCAAGGGCCTGTAGGCGGGAGCGCCCTGCGCACAGCCGTTCTTCGGACAGCTCAAGACCGTATGCATCGACGCCGGCCTTAAGGAGGGGCGCGAGTATGCGGCCGGTGCCCGCGCCGCACTCCAATACAGGGCCGGGTGATCGTGTGGCGAGGAATTGCCAGAAGGGGAGGTCGTCTTCTCCGCGGAGCAAGGCGGTGACGGCATCGAAGAGGTCGGTGGGGGTGGGGGGCATGGGGGCATTCTATCGAGCGCCCCGCTGCTGAGGAACATGCCAGTTTGAGAGAGTCCTCCCTATGTCTTCTCAGAAGCTGCCAAGTGCAGGGCGCGTTCCTGATGGGGCCCCCGCCGCGCAGAGTGGCAGGGGCGATAGGATTTGAACGCGGGCCGCCCAGGGCCTACGACCCCCTGCCCCACGGTCTCCTGTCGGCCATTGTCCGCCAGGAGCTTTCGCGGGCCTTCAGGTGCGGGCTTCACCCGCTCCTTTCGGCTTCCGAAGCATGAGCCGCCTGGCGGCTCGGCAGAGTGGCAGGGGCGATAGGATTTGAACGCGGGCCGCCCAGGGCCTACGACCCCCTGCCCCACGGTCTCCTGTCGGCCATTGTCCGCCAGGAGCTTTCGCGGGCCTTCAGGTGCGGGCTTCACCCGCTCCTTTCGGCTTCCGAAGCATGAGCCGCCTGGCGGCTCGGCAGAGTGGCAGGGGCGAGGCGATAATCCTATCGCCCCGCCCTGCACTGCGTTTGGTCGGGGCGATAGGATTTGAACCTACGACCCCCTGCTCCCGAAGCAGGTGCGCTACCAGGCTGCGCTACGCCCCGATACAGCGGCCAACTAACGGTTCTGCTTGGGGCAGGCCATTTGGCGCGTCACGGCGTCTTGCAGCAGCGAAACCCGTCATCGGCGTGTAGGTCCGTCTGCTGGTGCCCGTGCCTGCTGCTGCAATCCTGGCCGTAGAACGTCTGGCGCCACATGGTGCCGCCTCGCAAGGTGCGCCAGGTGGCCGGGTCGACCTTGGCTGTGGGTTGAAAGGGCTCGGGCTGGCCGACCCAGGGATCCGAAACCCACTCGGACACATTTCCGTTCAGGTCCGCCACCCCCTCCTTGTTCACGCACTTGACGTGACTGCCCGCCTTGGAAAGGGGAAAGGGAGGGGCGGGGCCGTCTTCCAGGGGGGTGTTGCAGCGGTCTGGGTCTCGCTTGTTTCCATAGGCATACAGGTTTCGGGCCGTGCCCCGACACGCCCGCTCCCACTCTTCGGAGGTGCACAGTCGCTTTTCCCTTGACGCGCAGATTTCGCTTGCCTGCTCCCAAGACACCTGCACCCGCGGCACTTCCCCCTCTTGGTTGGGGTACTCGAACCGGTCCATGCAGGTGTCGGGAACCGTGACCTCCCGGGCAGCCTCGTGCCAACGGCGGGTAGGGGAGTCCACGCCCAGGACCACAGTGGCTTTCGGAACGAGCACCATGCCCTCTGGGCAGATCGAATCGCCCGGGCAACCTACCAGTCCCAACAAGAGGAGAATCACCAGTCCTCCGGGGGCGGGGGGGGCGGTTGGTGCGGAAGCGGACGGGGTGGTGCGTCGCAGGTCCATCGGAACACCCCGGCATCCGGGTTCAGCCACCGGACCTGCTGCCAACAGTCGCCCACCGCCTCGGGAATCCCTCCGCCCTGCTCCTTGCGGGCCAGGATCTCGCCGGTTCCCCCCGGCACGCGGCTGCTTAGGAACTCACCGGCCCACAAGACCGCAGCCCGGGTCCCCGTGTGGGCGGCCATCTTGGACACGCACTGATCCCCCTCCATGTTGCACCGCACGTAGGGGTGGGCAGCCGCCAGGGTGGGGGCAGGTCTGCGCTCAGAAAAGTCGTAGATGACCGTGTCCTCGGGAAGAGCCTCGGTGGCCCAGCGCAGCACCTCCAGGTCCACCCCGTGCTCGCGTCCCACCCAGATGTCATGGCGGTGCTCGGTGCGTTCCAGGTAGGACGTGTCCACTTTTGAAAACGGACTCGTGGGCCACCCAAGGGCCACCAGTCCCACCCAGGCCACTGCCCGAGAGCCCGCCAAAACTTGGACGGCGGCCGCCACCAGCACCGGCGCCAACAGGGCCGGGGCCAGGAAGTACCGGTTCTGGTAGTGCATGTGGAAGTTGGGCCAGGCGATGAAGAGCGGAATGCAAATCACTGCAAGTTGCGCCCCCCAACCGGTCTTCCTTCGCCAGAGAAGGCAGCCCGCCAGCGCCGGAATTCCCAGGACCCACAGCGGGGACACGGGGCCCCACACCACCGGCATGCCCTCCAGGGCGAGAGGCGCCAGCAAGCCGGGCTGGTGGACTTCCGGCGCCACGCCAGTCGCCACATTCCAGAGACTGGCTGGAAGCTGAAACAACGCGCCAGGTGCCCCCAGTCGGAATCCCTCCGCGGCTCCCTCCACCAGCCCCGGGTCCACCTGAAAGTGTAGTTGGACCCGAGTTGCAACCTCCTCCAGGGTGAACAAGACCACCGGCATTTGCCCCACGGCGATGTTCAGCAGTACCAAAGGAGCGCCCAGTCCCGCCAAGGCAAATCCCTTTTGCCTGTTGGAAGCAGAGCTCCGCACAATCACCACCGCAGCAACCGCGAAGGCGAGCCCGACCGTCGCAAACTGCTTTGGATCACAGGCCCCCGCTGCGGCACCCGCAAGGCCCACGACCCAGGCGAGCACCACCCCGGGCGAGTGAATCAGCCCAAGGACCCCGGCGAGAAGGGCCACATCCAGCGCGGCTGCCAGGGGGTAGTGGGTAAAGGTGTGCCCAAGGTCTGACACGAGGCTGACCCGCAGGGCGATCAGCGCCCCCACCACCCCGGCGGTACGGCCCCCCAGGTGACGGCCGATCCAGAAGAGGCCCGCCCCTGAGATTGCGAGCGCCCACATGTTGATTCGGGCGCCCGCTTCGTGAATCGTGCGCGTGGACCCCGCGAACAAGCTCGTCAACCAGGGAAAGCCTGGGTACCGGTCCTTCACATAGAGCGAAAAGTCCCCGGATTCTAACGCGATGGCGGAGAGATAGTAGCCCTCAAAATCCGCCCCGGACGGCGCCAGTTGGGTGGCGATCTCTCTCCAGAGCAGAAACAAGGGAAATCCCCCAAGCGCCACGCAGCTCCCAGCCAAGGCCCAGTCCCACCGACACCCCTCTGGCCAGGCGGTTGTCATGTCTCCGCGGCGGCGCTGCAGGACCACAGCGAGAACCAGCGCGGCAATTGCGGCGATCTCCCAGCTGTGGATCACTGCTTCTCCCGGCCAGAGGCTACCAGTAGCCGAGGGCGGGAGTCAGGCGAAGCGCCTTGAGTGCCTCGGGGGTCAGGGACTCAGGAGGAGGCGCCCCCGGTCCCTTTCGATGCGCCAGAAGGGCATCTCGCATGGAGCGGGTTCTTTGGGGGTCCTCTGTTTGTAGGTTCTGCTGTTGCAATGGGTCCTCCGTTACCCGGTGCAGGGAGAAGAACTCACCGTCGAGGGCGGCCTTCTCGAATCGCAAGGTCAGCTCCGGATCCAAGCTGGTCCCATTGTGGAGAAAGCACCGGAAGGTGAGCAAATGCTCGCCGGCTCGCCACGCCAGCATGTCTCCAAACTCTGCATAGGCTGTGGGCGTCGGCGAGGAGGTTGAAGAGAGGTTGGAGCCTTGCACTCTGGCGGGCGGGGTTGCCCCTGCGAGGGCCGCCAGGGTGGGAAAGAGGTCCAGAAGTTCTACCGGGGCATTCTCGTCGATCTTGCCTAAGCTCGGCCCCCACCACACCAGGGGCACGTGAATGGTGCGATCAAGGAGAATCTGGGTGGTGGGCATCTTCAGGTGGTCGTAGGCAAGCGACCGCTCCTGGGCAACCGGGGCGGCTCGCTCCCCGAGACTGACGCCGTGCGTGGAAGTCAACACCACGTGTCGGGAGCGTGCGCCGGCCGGTAGCGCCGCGAGAACTTCTTTGAGCCCTGCCCCCACGCCCCGCGCGGTCTCCGCATAGCGCGCTCGCAAGACCTCGGGCTGGGCGATGGCCCCCTTGTCCCCTGGGTTGCCTGGTTGCAGACCGGCTTCTTGAAAGAAGCGCTGCAGCGGTGGCAGCTCCAGGTCGCTGGCAAGCACCACGAGCAGGCGGGGTCGGCTGTCATCCGCTGTCCAGAATTCGCCAGCTCTGCGGGCCATTTCCCCCCAGGGGGTCTGCCAGTCGGGCGGCTCTCTCTCAACGGAAAAGAGCTGGTCAAACGCCGGGTCTGCGTGGTCCGTTCCAAACGCAGATCCTCTGATCAACGCGGTCCGATAGTCGTACAAGGAGAGGACTGCAGGCCATGTCGGGTGTTCTGTCGGTAACCGCACGCACCAGGCCTCTTCCTGGGTGCCCCGATCTCGCAGGTCGTATTCCCGGGGCACATACCGGCCGCACAAGGGAATGGCGCTTGGAGTGAGGCCGGTCAAGAGCGACCCCATGCTCACCTGGGGGGAGGGTGTCTGGGAATAGGCGGCGCGGAAGCGGTGGGTTGGTTTTGTTCCTATCGCATCCAAGAGGGCCTCCTCCGCTCCGGCCTCCTTGGAAGAATCGGCTCGAAGTCCGGGCGCAAGCAGGACAATGAGATCCGGTGGGCCTTCCACTCCAGGCGCGGGCTTTCCACAAGCGAGCAGCCCGAAAAGAACTGCTGCGATCATTGGTGGGGGCTTGTGTGGTTGGGCTACCATCATGCGGTGCTTCCAGTGTGGATCATCTTGTGGATGGGAGGAGCCTGCAAGCCCGGGACTTCCGATTCCCCGGCTGGAGAGGACTCTGGCGCCCAGGACACCCGAGGTGCCGACACCGACGCGGGGGGGGATTGCACCTCGCCCATGGGGGTTACCTGGGACAATTGGGGGGCGGGGTTCTTCCAGACCTACTGCAATACCTGCCACTCCTCACAGACGCCGGTTCGCCACGGTGCGCCGGTGGGTGTGGACTTTGACTCCCAGCTTGTCGCGGCCCTCTATTCCGAGCGAATTGCTGTGCGGGTGATTGAAGAAGAGACCATGCCCCTCGGGGGAGGGGTCCAACCCGATGCCCTGGCGCTCCTTGCGGATTTGTTGGTGTGTCTGGGGTCAGACGAGCTTGATTCAGACGGGCTTGATTCAGGCGAGGGCACCGAAAACACAGAGCTGGAGTGGACCCCGAGCGATGTGGAGAGCGCCATCGAGGCGGCCCTGGCCCACGGGTTTCCGGATCCCTACACCCCGCGGAATGCGTACATCTCGATGTTCTCCGGCCGGGACAACCAGTGTCCTGCAGACAGCGGATACAACTTGAATGGGAGCTTCAACGGCTGCCTCTCCAGCACGGGCTACCTCTTTGCGGGTACCTCTGACTACGAGGGACCTTTGGCGGGGCAAAAGGGGCCCTTTCATCTGGTGGGGGACTGCTACATCGTGGACGACGCGGACCAGTGGTTTGTGGGAGGCGGCGACTTGAGGGTGGAGCGAGACAGCGGGCCCGGCACTTGGCCGGAGGTGGTGACCGGCACCTTGATGGGCTCCTGGAGCTTTGATGGGAGCAGCGGTTGGCTTGGGGAGGGGTCGACCCAGTCCCTTTGGATCACCAGTGAAAGCCAGGTCAGCACCTGGGAGCTGGAGTTGAACGGTGGTTTTTCAACCGGGGCCCACCACGTCTCCTTTTCTGGTTTGCGCTTTGACAGTGCCTCTTGTGGCGGCCACGCCGCAGGCACGCTGTCCGTGAGAAGTCCGACGGGACAATGGGTGGACCTGGCCTTTGGTGCCGGTTGCGATGGCTGCGGCCTGGCCACATGGCAAGGGAGGGAGATCGGGGAGGCCTGTGTGGATCTTCGGGACGAAGGTGCGGCCTTGCACGATGTCATGAGGTTGTTTGACTGATGATTCTGTGGCCCATGCTCTTCCTTGCTGCTTGTGGCTCCTCCCCTTGTATGGACGGATTCCTTCTGACCAACCAGGGTACCTGTGTGCCCTGGGATCCCCCCGACTCAAGTTTGGACTCCCAGGGGGAGGACCTGGACGACAGCGATGTCGATGACAGCTTAGATTCCGGGAACGCAGACCTCGGGGATGCGGATCTCGTGTTGCTTACGGGGGGTCGGCTCCTGCGTCGCATCAGCTTGGATCTTCGGGGCGTGCTGCCCACTCTGGCGGAGCTTGGCCAGGTGGAAGCCGACCCCGCCGCCGTGGAGACCCTGCGGGACGCCTGGTTGGAAGATCCCAGGTTTGAGCAACGCCTGGTGGAGATCTTCGCGGAGCAGTGGCACACCCTGGTTGATGAATTCCTGGTCACCCACCGGGAGTACCAGGCCTTGGCGTCTTCCCCTGGAAGTGAGTACCCGTTCGAGCGATCTGTGGGAGAGGAACCCCTGCGTCTCATGGCCTACCTGGCCGCGGGGGACCAGCCCTTCTCCGAGATCCTCACGGCGGACTTCACCCTGGCCAATGATCTGTTGGCGAGCATTTGGGACCTCACTTTTTCAGAAGAAGGGTCCGGAGAAGGGGAGGGTTGGCAAGAAGCCCGGTACGGGGACGGCCGGCCCGCAGCAGGCGTACTCGCCACCAATGGACTCTGGTGGCGGTATCACACGACGGCCTCCAACTACAACCGGGGCCGGGTGGCGGCTTTGGTGCGCCTGCTGGTGTGCGAAGACTACCTCTCCCGGCCCGTGTCTCTGGATGAGGCCAGCATCGCGGAAGGGGAAGAGGTGGAGGACGCCTTGCGGGCCAACCCCTATTGCATGGGCTGCCATGCCTCGATCGATCCCATCGCCAGCGCCTTGTTCGGATTCTACAGCCTGAATGAGTACAGCATCTTCGAGATTGACCGGTACCACGCAGAGCGGGAGCCTCTGGGGTCTCTCCTCTTGGAGACTGCGCCGGAGTGGTTTGGCACGCCGGTCGCAGACCTTGCGGGACTGGGAAAGGCCATCTCTGAGGATCCGCGGTTTCCGACTTGTGTGGTGAAGCGTATGTCCCAGGCCCTCTGGCGTCGGGCTCCAACCTTGGATGATTTTTCGCAGGTGGAGACCTTGCGGCGGTCCTTTCTGGCCTCCGGCTTGCAGCTGAAGGCGCTGATCCGGGCCATCACAGACACGCCCATCTACCGGGCGGGGGCCACCGTCGAGGGCAAAGAGTCTACGGTGCGCCTTTTGGGGGCCCCTCGACTGGCCAGCATGGTGGAGGAGTTGACCGGGTTCACGTGGGAGTACCAGGGGTTCGACCTGATGCGCAGTGATACCTATGGGTACCGCATCCTGTCGGGTGGGGTGGACGGCGCCTATGTGAGTCAGCCCCAGGCCACGCCGAGCCTGACCTGGCTCCTGGTGACCCAGCGCCTGGCAGAGGGAGCAAGCTCCGTGGCGATGGAGGGGTTTGGCGCCGGGGACGATTCGCTGTTTGGATCAGTCGAGAGCAGCCAGGGTCCGGGCGATGCAGCCTTTGAGGACGCCTTGAAGAACCTCGTGCGGCGCTTGACCGGGCAAGGAGCCACCGAGGAGCACCTGGCGTCCTTGCGTTCCCTCTGGAACCAAGCGGCGGGACCCGAGTCCGAAGTTTTTGGCGGGGCGAGCCGGGGGTGGCGCGCCGTGCTCATGGCCCTGCTCCAGGATCCCGAGGTCTTGAGCTATTGAGTTTCACGCGTCGCCAACTCGGACTATGGCTCGCAGGAGGGCTCCTCGCTCCTGCGGGACTCTTGTCGCCCACACTGCTTGCCGCGCCCACCACCTCTCGCAGGAAGTTTCTGTTTGTCTTTGCCGCCGGTGGTTGGGACCCCACGTGGGTTTTTGCCCCCATGTTTGGGCGCTCGGGCATCGATGTGGATCCTCTAGCGACCCAAGGGACAGCGGGTGGGATCTCCTTTGCGGATTCGGCGGACCGCCCCGCGGTGCGTTCCTTTTTCGAGCGCTATGGCGGCAGCGCCTGCGTGCTGAACGGCATGGAGGTCAAGTCCATCACCCACACCACCTGCCGGCGTCTGCTCTTTACGGGCACCACCGCGTCAGAGGTAGATGATTGGCCGGCCATTCTGGCGGGGGAAGCCCAAGGCTTCACGCTTCCCTGCCTGGTGTTGTCCGGCCCGTCGTACACCGGAGAGTTTCCGGCCGTGGTGATCCGGGCAGGAGAGACCGGCCAGCTTTCCAAGCTCCTGGATGGCAGCGCACTGCAGGAGTCAGAGGTGCCCCTGTCGCAGGTGGAGCCCCTGTTGGCCGAGCAAATTTCTGCCCACGTGGCTCAGCGTTCGGAGGCTTTTGCGGCTGCCCGGACAGATCCGGGATCTGCCAGGTTTCTCCGGGATCTCGCCTCTGCAAGAGAGCAGCTTGGCCTGGTTCGCAACCTGAATTCCCTCGACCTCGGTTCGGTGGACACCTCCGGCTATGTGGATGTCTCCCAGCGAGTGGATGCTGCGCTGACCTGCTTCTCCCAGGGGTTGACCCGCTGCGCTGTGGTGAAGCATGAAGGGCTCTGGGGCACCGGCTGGGACACCCACGCGGGCATCGGCACCCAGAGCGCCCACTTCCAGGTGTTGTTTACAGACCTGCTCTCCATCCAGGAAAAGCTGGAGCAAATGCCTGGGGAGCTGGAGCCGACCCTCGCGGAGGAGGTGGTGGTCGTGGTCTTCTCGGAAATGGGGCGCATGCCCCAGACCAACTCCCAGGGGGGCAAGGACCACTGGACGGAGACCTCGGCCCTGGTGTACGGGCCGGGGGTCGCTGGGGGACAGGTCATCGGTGGCTTTGATGACAGCCTGATGGGTCGGAGGATCGACCTCACCACCGGCGGGGTGGATGCGGGGGGAGAGCGCCTCACCTCGGCCCACCTTGGGGCGACGGTGTTGGCCCTGGGAGACGTGGACCCCACGGCCTATTTGGGGGTGGAACCCATCGGCGCCGCCTTGGACTGAGAAGCGCTCCAGGAACCAAGATGGGAAAACTCTGTGGCAACCCACCGTGGTCTTCCAACGCTCACATCGTGCTTTAGCGCCGCCGCACAGGCGTCGGGCAGTGCTTTGGGGCCCGGTTGTGGCACGGGCTCCCCTCTGGCCGCCGCCATGTACCACTGGAGATCCCTGCTTCCGTCGGGACGCTCCAGGTGAACCCGCCATGAAGCCTGGGGGGACAGGCTGGAGGGGACGACTCCCAAGACCGCGGTCCCCACGATGGCTGCTCCCGCCAGTCCTCGCAGCCACCCCTGGCGGCCTGACCGTGGCGCAGTGGAGGCGAGGGTTGCTCCTGCGATTCCCAGGAGCAGAGGCACAAACAACATGGAATTCGCGAGAAAGCGCAGCACGGATCGAGACGCCATCACCGAACCCTGCAGGGCCACCAAGAAGGGCAGGACTGTCCCCACCAGACCCAAGACCAGCCAAGGTCGGCGCCTCAGACCCCACAGGGCCAGGAGCCCTGCAAAGGGCAAAACCGGCAGCCAGTGGCGAATGACGGCCCCTCCGGCGGCATCCTCCAGTTGGGCGATCTTCTCGTAGGTGGGCACAAACTGGCGCTGGCTGCGCAGGTGGGCGAGGGTGGCGGGAATGTCGGTCACCCGGGATCGTCCCCAGACAAAGTGGGAGGTCGCGACATCCCAGGGAGGCTGGTATCTCGCGTCGGTGAGCCCCATCTCGGCGTAGCGGAATTGCAGGTTGACCTGGTGCTCCAGGGGGGTGGTTCCCTGGGGATAGGCCACGGGACCAGCGAGCCACGCACCGAACAGGGGCAGAAGCACACACCCGATGCGCAGGGGGATGCGCCGCTTCTCTCCCTGGAGGGCGGCCAGACCCAACATGCCGAACAGAGGCATCGCCCACAGTATTCCCCTCAGCTCCGCCAACAGGGTGAGGCCTGCCCCCACCCCACCCAAGAACAGCAGGGACGGCCGTGGCCAGCGCAGTGCCACGGCGGTCAGGGCAGCACCCGTTGCGAAGATTGCACCCATTTCCGGGACGAGGTTGATCATCCGGGAGCTCACCACCAAGGGAGAGAGGGCCACGTAGAAGAGGGCCGCCAACACGGCGGCGAGGCGGGAGTGAAGGGCGCGTGCCCAGAGCGCCACAGCGGCGACGGTCCACGCGGCACTTCCGAGGCTGGCGGCCAGAAAGCCATCCAACACACCCAGGTGGCGAGAAAAAAAGGCGGCAGGCCAGGCTGAAATGACCGAGCGGTTTGTGGACCACAGGTCCGCTTTCCCTTCATTCAATGCCAGCAGGCAGCCGCAATACTCCGGAAAGTCGGAGGCCGTCATGGATCCTTTTGGCATGTGGAAGGGGGCTGCCCAGTGGAGGAGGACGGTGGTGCTCACCCCAAGGGCCAGGATCCACAAGGGATCGCGGATGCGGTGCCAGCTCGTCTCAGGAGCGTGGGGTAGCCACCGTGTGGCGGTGAGGCCCAGCGCGAGCAACACCCAGGTCATTTCGAGGAGGCCAAGGAGTGGGCGATGGCCTGGGCAAGGAGGGCGTGACCCGCGGGGCTCGGGTGGACCTGGTCCAGGAACCATCCGATGTCGGCGCCTTCCGAACGAAAGAGCGCCGGTCCGTCCACAAAGGGGGAGTCGGTCTCTTCGGCGACCCACTTCATGGCGGTGCGGTACTCCTGGACGGCCTCTGGAACGGGCACCCGGTCAAAATCCATGGGGGCGGGCAGCGCCACAAAAAGCACCTCTGCTCCTTGGGTCCGGGCCTCGATCGCAAGGGACTTGAGGTTCTGCAGGTACTGGGGAAGGGCCACACGGGAGCCCTGGCCGCCGGTGGTCCCAATGTCTTCTTTCGAGTCGATCCAACGCACCTTTCGGGTGCGCAACCAGGGCGCGAGAAGTCGCCGCGCGGCCCGGTAGGTGGCCAGGTGCCGCAGGGGCCCTTGCAAGGGGTGGGATTCTGCGGGCCCCGGGCCGAAGTTTGCGTAAACGTCGCTCCAGAGAGACCCGATGATTACCCAGTCCGGGGCCAGTTTGGCGCCGTGCAGCCTCAACGTGGCCAGGGACTGACCCGAGTCATGGCCGGGCACCGCTCCGTTGGCCCAGGAGACCGGCCTGCCCAGTGCTTCTGCCAGAGAGTGGGCGGCTTGGACCACAAAGACCTCCTCTTCCTTGACCCCGAATCCAAAGACCGATGAGTCGCCCAGGGCCAACAGCCGCAGATCCGCTTCTCCTTTCGGCTCCGGCTCAGGCCCCCGCATCCCCAAGGAGTTGATCCGGCAGGTCATGTCTCCCTGGATCAGTGTCTTGCTTGGGGGCAGTGCCCACCCGCGGGACTCGTCTTCCACCAGGGGTGTGCCCCCACCGGAAGCTGCTCTTTGGGTGGCCTGACGCCGGGAGAAGTCGGAGATCAATGATCGATTCTCGTCGGTGGCAGGGGCCGGCGTCGGGATGGATCTCTCCAGGGTCGCTGGTTCCAGCAATCGTGCCAGCACCTCTGCGCCGGCCAGAACCGCGGTCACGACGCACAAGGAGAACAAGACGCGCTTCACCGAGACGCTCCTGCCGGGGCAGTGCCCGGTGCATTCAGGGGCTTGGGAAAGGGAGGCAGCGCCCCGGGTTCCAGGGCGACAGGGTCGGGCACACAGGCACCCTCGGTATCCACGAGCTTGTAGAAGGTGATCCCGCCAGGAGTGGTCGCGGTCAGCTCCCCTCCAGCGCGTTCAAGTACCTCCAGCCAGGGCGCCAGATCCTGCCCGTGGGCTCGCTCCGGATGCACGGCCACGCAGCGCAAGCCCGCAGCCACCTCGGGAAGGCGCCCCTCGGCAACCCGCGCCAGCTGAGCGAAGGAAGCACCTCCGTCTCCCTCCACCTGTGCAAGGGCCTGGAGAAGGGGCCAGTCCTTCTCTCGCAGCCCGTCTCGCCAGACCCCGAAGCTCTGGGGCGGCGGGGTGATGCGGGTCACGGGAAGGGTCGCGTACAACAGCAGAATGGTCTTGTCGGGCATTCCCAGTGGCAGGTCCAGGATCAGGGTCTCGTCCTCCAGTCCACCTAATCCCACAAAGGGAGGCCAGCTCTGCAGAGGACCGGGTTGTCGGGTCCAGATTTGGAGCAGCACGAGGTAGCCCAGGCCGAGCCCCAGGCCCCCCCGCATCCGTCTGCTTTGCGCAGCCCACGCAGCTGACAAGGCAATCCCCAGTACCATCACCCCCAGGATCCAACCGGGCATGGCATAGCGATCCGGGCGGGGACATGCCCGGTACCACGGCACCGTCTCCATGAACCAGCCATAGACCCCGCCGCCTTCATTCCCCAGGGAGATGGCGAAAAGGAACACTGCGGTTCCCAGGGCAGGGGCCCAGGCCCATGCAGCTCTTCTGCCCAAGATGCAAGCGGCCACTGCTGCAATCACCAGCGCAGCCGGCACCCGCAAGAGGGAGGTCTCGTCAATGGCAAGGTTGCCCAGTCCGAGCATGCGCATGAGTGAGAACCAAGCCTCTGGGGCTCCTGCAAAGCCCAGGTAGAACAACTCCGAAGGCACCACGTGTCCCAGGTGGGTGCCGTCCGTCCCCCCCGGTGGGTTGAACAAGAGGGACGTGGACGGGTGGATGTTGGAGACCGAGAGAAAGATCTTCATCATCCCCGCGGCCAACACCGCTCCCACGCCTGCACGCGTCAGTCTGCCTCGCAGATCTTCGTGTGTGTGCAGCACCATGGCGAGACCGGCGAGCAGGGTCCAGGGGGCCAACAAGGCCGGTGCATAGGGATAGACCACAAGCCCGATCCAAAGACACCAAAGCCCAGGAGCGAACAGCCACATGTGCCGCCACGTCTTGAGTCCTGCCACACACAGGGCGGTGGCTGCCAGGCTGGGTGCCCACCATGCGCTGACGGGACGCCCTTCCAGGGCCTCGTTCATGGCAAAGGGGCTGGCCGCCACCAGGGCGGCGACGAGAATCCCGGCCCCGCGGTCGGCACCCGCCAGGCGCACGGCCAGCTGAGCGGCCAGTCCGTTGCTTGCCAAGGCGAGCAAGAGGGCCACGTTGTAGCCCAGAGGCTGGTCGAGCCACCGGACAAAGGGGACCATGAGGTCCGTGAACAGGGGGTTCAAGAACGCGTTGTTGAAGGAATGACCGACAGGCCATCCCACCAGCTCGGTGCGCATGCCAGCGTCCCCCGCCAAGGAGCGCGCGAGCAGAAACAAGGTGCCGCCGAGATCCTGCCCCTCGTACACGTCGATGCGGTTCGCCCAGAGCCAGCTCTTGGGGTGCATCCAGGCCACCTGGTTGCAGAACAGCAGGGCGGCCACCCCGGTCAGGAGCCCCCCGAGGCCTTCGAGGCCGATGCTTTTTGCTCGTTCTCTCAAGGGCCCACGCTCCAGATCACCAGGTCATCGCTGGATTCACCTGTCCCCAGGGCGGCCTCCAGTCGCGTGCCGGTCTCAGGATCAGGGTCCAGGGTACGGTGCCAGACCACGTATCGAAAACCAAGGCGCAAGAGACGAGCCTCCAAGCTGTCCGGATCGCCTCGCAAGGTTCGGTCCAGTCGAGCGAGGTGGGGCAGGTGGGCAATCCGGTTCTGTCTGGGCAGGGCATTGGTGGCTCGGCCGTGGGCCACGGCAGCCAGCATGTGCCGTCCACCCACGTAAGGTTCCGCCTCCAGGGGCAGGTCGAGCACTGCTCCTGGGGTCGGATCGGCGGCCATCTGGGCCAGCAGGTCTGCACCTTCCAAAGGAGCCACCTCCCGCGGCCAGAGAAGGTCTGTGACCCGCCACCCGTCATAGACCTGGCCCAGTCCCAGGAGCCATGCCAGGGCAATCGCCTTGGGACCGGTGCCGCTTCCCCCGGCAATCAGAATCGCGATGCCCAGCGCAGCCAGCTGAATGGCCCGGTAATACATGCCGCTGTCCGCGGTAGGGTAGCCCAAGGCCTCCAGCGCGAGCGCGGGTAAGGGAATGCTGTTTCCTCCCCACTGCACCAGCGCCCCTCCGGTGGCGAGGTGCGGTCCCATGGACAAGAACGTGCCCCCGATCAGCAGGGTGAGGGCTGCCCCGCGTCCTTCAAACCGGCGCCGACAGAAGACCAGGGAAACCAGGAGCACCGGGAGCCCCAGATAGGTCACGTGGTGGGACTGGCTCGGGTGCGCATCGCGGCGGGCCTGGGTGAGAAAGGTCTCCTCCGGCTGGGCCACAATGCTGGGCTCCAGGATTTCCCCGGCGGGGGGCGGCCGGCCCGGTGAGAAGGCCTGAATGGAGGCGGTGCTGCGAAGCCCCCCGTAGTAGGAGCGCGCCGGCAACAGCGCAAGGGCGGTCAGCCCCAGTGCCAGTGCCGCCATCCCCAGGGCCTTCTTCGAGGGGTTCCGTGCAAGCTCCCAGGGAACAAAGAGCAAGAGCGCAAGCGGAAGAAACAAGGTGGTGGACGGGCTCGTCAATGCCCCCGCCAAGGCAAACAGCGGCGCGAGCGCGAGCCCCACCCAAGGCCGCGGCCCTCGAATGGCTCCGCTCACCGCCCACAGGCACAAAGGAAGGATCCACAGCTGGATCTTGGCCATCTGCCCATTGGCCAGACAGCCCAGGGCATAGGGCCCCAGCACAAACGAGAGGGCCGCCCCAGCGCAGATCCAGGGCCGCCCACCCACCATCTTCTGCAGAAAGAGCCAGGTGCCCAACGCCGACAGGGCTGGGCTTGCCAGGAGCACCAGGTTGTAGGCGCCGATGGGCCCGACGAGTGGCCGAAACGGAAGCGCCAGCAGCGCGGGAATCCAGGCGATGAACCGCAGTTGGACCGTTTCGGGGTACCCAATCTCCCGGGTGCGATGGGACCAGTCAGCCTCTCCGGTGATCAGGGCGGCGATGTGGTCAAAGCACCACACGTGGCTGCCGTGGAAGTGGGCGTGGACCTCTGAACCCTCCAGGTGCAGGGGCAGTGGCCAGTGCAAGAGCGAGGTTGCGAGCACCGCGACGAGCAACAGCACGATCGCGGCGGCGGACCTCCTGGAAGGCGAGGGAGGGTTCATCCCCGCTGATTGTCCCCTTGGGCCCCTGTTGCCAGCAACTCTTCAAAGTCCAGGTGGAAGAGCGGAGGGCACGATGACCGTTTCCCCGATGCCTGGCACCTTGAACTCCCTGGCCCCTTCCAGGGAAAGGGTGATCCAGTACAGGGAGGGGTCCTCCAGCGGCACATCAAAGTGGAATTGGGCGACGGCGGGGCGGCCGTCGGAAGTCACCTCTTTGACCTCCACCTCTACTCCTGTTCGATGCACCACCTGGCCCACGGAAAAGGGATCGCGAATGCCCCGGGAGAGTCGATCTCCTCGGCGGGCCAAGAAGCCGCCCACCGGTCGTACCTCCAAAGTGTCTTCATCCAAGCGGGACACGTGGTTTTCGGCGAGAAGGCTGCCGATCTGCAGCATGGACTTGGGAATTGGATCGCCATTGACCGCTCGAATCACTGGCAGGTAGGCGGTACCCAAGTCGATGCTGTTGATCCAGACCACCGTCTTTTCCACCATGTCCGGGTGGTTTCGGATGGAGTCTGCAATGACCCGGTTGGGTTTGAACATCGTTGTCGCCAGGCTGGAACGCAGGGGCGTCCAGGGCAACACGAGCACCGCATGCAGGAAGACCAGCGCCCCCACGGCAAACCTTCGGGCCGGGTGTGGCAGCGGGCTGGGCGATTCTCCTCCCCACATCCCCAGGGCCTGGACCTGGGTGGCCAAGAGACCAAAGGCGCCAATCCCTGGAAAGACCAGCAGGCGATCCATGGGAAAAGAGGCGCAAAGAGGCACCAGGGACAAGGACATTCCCAGCGCCCAGAAGCGGGCGTGTGGGTCTGTGCGGAGCAAGGGCCAGAAAAGAACCCCCAGCGCACCGCAAAAAAGGGCACAGAAGAATGAAAACCCGACCTGAAATTCTGTGGTCAGGAACATCCAGGGGTCTACCGGAAGCTGGGAGAACTGGCTGAAGAGGAGCAAGGGGGCTCGCTCGGCAAGGGCCAGGGCAAAGGCCAGGGGTTCTTCGCCGGGGTCCACGTAGAGGCCTGAGCCGTGGGCCCCGAACCCATGGGCCTCGTACAAAACCCGCCAGATCACAACCACGACCGCGTATCCGGCAAGGGGACGAAACCGCTCCAGCCCTCGCTCCTGGGATAGCGTCATGTGCCACGCCACCAGATAGGCCATGGCCCCAAGCGCTGCCTCTCCACCTGCCAGCGCCAGCAAGAAGGCTCCCATGGCCGCCGCCATGGCCCGCAGCTCCCCGCGCTCGCGCCATCGAATATGCAGCAGGATCGTGACCATTCCAAACACAAGGGGCACCAGGGCGTTCCGATTGGCGAGCCAGCCCACGGGCAGTGCGTGGGCGTCCTCAGCGGCAAACATCCAGGTGGCGAGCCCCGCTGCGGTCGCCCCGGCCGCCACGCGACGGTAGAACAACCCCACCAATCCAACCGCAAGCCCATACCAAAGGAGACTGTGAGCGTGTTGCGCCATGAATCCATCGGGCCAGAGCCAGTAATCCAGTACGTGGGTGGCCGACGCCAGGGGACGGGCAAAAGCGATCCGCAGATCGTCCCCGGCCCACCAGGGCATGATGCCGCCTTCTCTGAGGTAGTTCGCCTCCTCTCCTCCGGGAAAGAACCGGAACAACTCCCAGAAAGCGGAGCGGGGCTCCCCCATCAGGGGATGGTTTTGGAGTTTCAGGCGGTGAATGAAGTCGTCGCCATCGATCCCTACAAACAGGGTGGGCAGCATCAGCACCACCCCCGCCGCGGCCATCCAAAGGGGCCAAAGGCGGTGCTTCCACCAGGACTGGAGCGGGCCCAACATGTCGGGAATGCTACCTTTCCCAAGGAAGAGGAGTAGGCAGTGGCGGTCAGGAGATCTCTGTTTGTCCGGTGTTTCTACCGAGTGAACTGGCTCATCATCGTGGTGCTCGGGGCGGTCTGGTTTCGCGCCAGGAGCACCCGAAAGACCCGGAAGATCCCAAAGGAAGGGTTGATCTGGATTTCAAATCACACCTCCATGTTCGACCCACTCTGGGTGGGAATGGCCTGGTGGAGACCCTTTCGGTTCATGGCCAGCGCGGCCCTGTGGTCTGTGCCGGTGTTGGGCCACTGGATGGAGTGGGTCGGCGCGTTTCCAAAGAAGAAGTTCGTGAAGGACAAGGAGGCGGTGCTGACCCTGGTGGACATGGTGAACCAAGGCGACATCGTGATGCTCTTCCCCGAGGGGTTTCGCACATGGGATGGACGTACCCAGCCTGTGCTTCCTGGAATCGGACGGCTCGTGCACCGCCTGGGCTGTCCAGTGATGGTGACCCGAAACCTCACGGGCCACCTGATCCGGCCCCGGTGGGCGGAGCATTTTCGCTACATTCCGCTGATCATGGAGGTGGACGAACCGCTGCGGTTTGGACCCTATGCCACCCCCGAGGAGATCGAAGCCGAGTTGAACCGCAGAATCACCATTGATCCAGAGCCGAAGGACATTGGCTGGCTGAAGTTTGGATGGAAACGGGCTGAGGGCCTTCCCCGGTACCTGTGGGCCTGCCCGGCGTGCTTTGCCCTCGATGGGCTCTCAGTGCCAAAGAAGAACCGGAACGCAGTCTCCTGCAGCGGATGTGGATGCACCTGGGAGATTGACCTGCGGTGTCGATTGCACGGACAGGAGGGCGGCGCTGTCTCTCTGACAGTGGCGCAGGCTGGGGATGCAATTCAAAGCCATTTTGGTAGCCCCCCGGTGGCGGATTCCGCTCGGGCTTTTAAGGACGGCGTGGTGCTGGAGTCGCCGACCATGGAAGTGGCAAAGCTCGGACGAGGGAACCGGGAGCTTGTCGCAAAGGGTCGTGCTTTTCTTCGAACCGACACCCTGGAGGTGCATACTCCCACCGGAGAGGTCGCCTGGACGCTGGCCCTCTCTGACCTCCAGGCTGTGAGTGTGGAGGTGGGCAGTCGTCTACAGGTTCGCGTGGACGGGGATCTTTACGGTGTCTTTCCCGGGGAGGAAAGCCCCTTGAAGTGGGCTCACTTTCTGCGTGGACACTGGAAGAAGGACGCATGAGGGTCCTGGTCACGGGGGCCACAGGCCAGCTGGGCTCGGGGGTGGTGGACGCGCTCTTGGCCCGGGGTGAGGCCGTGCGGGGAATGGTGTTGCCGGGAGAGCCTGTTCAGCCGCTCTTGGGTGCGGGGGTGGAGGTGGTGCAGGGTGATTTGCTCGATCCAGGGTCTCTCATGGCCGCGACGGAGGGTGTGGAGGGGGTCTTTCACGCCGCCGGGTTGGTGACCTATTCGCCAGCGTTCAGGGCGAAACTCTGGGCGGTCAATGTGGAGGGAACCCGCAACTTGTTGCAGGCCTGTGCGGCCTCCGGTGTGAGGCGACTGGTGCACACCAGCACCATCGGTGCCCTTGGATTTGTGGAGGAAAGCGATGCGGAGGGAGACGAATCCACGCCCTTCAATTGGAATGTCGATCGCCTGCCCTACTTTGAGACCAAGAGGGCTTCCGAGGCATTGGTCTTGGAGGAGCAGCGGTTCGAGGCCCTGGCAGTCAATCCGGGCATCATGCTGGGGCCACAGGATCGCTCGGGGAACGGGGTGAGACTCCTGGAGCGTGTGGCAAAGGGAGGGGCGCGCTGGGTGCCCGATGGCGCCACGACCCTGGCGAATCGCCGGGACATCGTGGATGGGCATCTTAGGGCTTTCGACAAAGGGAAGGCTGGGCAGCGGTACATTCTGGGTGGGTCCCCCCTGGACTGGGCCGAGGTGTTTCGGAGGGTGCAGGCGGTGGTGGGGGGTACGGTCCCCACGCGACGCGGTTCTCCGGGCTGGCTCGGGTTTTTGGCGCGGTTGGAGGGTGTGCGAGCGACGCTCGCCCGAGACAAGCCCCAGCTGACGCCCCAGTTGGTGGAGATCACGCGCCGCAACAGGCGGTTCTCCTCGGACAAGGCCATTCGGGAGCTGGGTTACGCACCCCTGCCTATCGAGGTGGGTATTGAGGCTTGCTGGGCCTGGCGCCAGTCAGTCTGACTCAGGGCCGAGCCTGGCCATCTCCCGACAGGCCGATTCCAGATCCCTCTTGCAGGCAGATCGCAGCAGCGTCATGCCCTCCTTCAGGTCGGTCTCGCCCCCGATGCCCCTGACCAGGTGAAAGGCGAGGGCGTCACAGCCCAGGCTGCTGCCCAAGGTACAGGACTTCCTCACCAGGTTTCGGGAGGCCGCCGGGTCGGATTCTCCTCCGAGACCCTCCAGGACAAACCGGGACAGGTGGTGGCAGGCGTCGGCTCCCTTGGCATCGCAGGCCCTGGTCAGGACCAGGCGGGCGCGGGACGGATCAATGCCCAGCTCCGAATGCTGCCACGCTGCAAGGCCAAAGTGGGCACATCCAGCCAGGTCTCGGCCCGCGCAGCCCAGGTCAAAGAGATCAATTGCTTTGCGCGGGTCTTCGTGGCCTCCCTCGCCGTTCTCCCACATCACGCCCAGCTCGGTACAGCAGGCAGCACAATCCCTTTGGCAGCCCTCCGCCAGAAGGGCCCGGGCTCTTTCGGGATTGCGGGGACCGATGAGGCCGTCTGCATAGAGCCCCGCCCGGTGGGCGCACGCTCTTCCAAGCCCGCCGTCGCAGGCGGTGGCAAATCTTGCCTCCGCCCCTGGGAACACGCCCCGTTCCACCAGGAGCAGCCCCAAGTCATCGCAAGCTGAAAGGTCTCCGGCGTCGCAGGCCTGGACGCTCGACTGTTCCGGGTCCATGGCGGCAGCCGGATCCGGTGCGGAGCCACTGCAAGCCAGCCATAGCCACCAGGTCATCATGGGATCATTGATATCCTGGCGGCACCGGAGGGCCCCTGTTCCGTCACCTGCATCGCCGATTCCGGTGGCATGCCCCTTGGGTTCTCCTGGTGGTGGGTCTTCTGGCCGTGGGGGCCAAAGCCCGTGCACGGTTTGTCCTCTCCTCCTCGGACGGCGGAAGGTTGGCCCCGGGGTGGGAGCAGTCTCTTGCGCACCCGGCCCTTTCTGCGGCGGGCAGGTCCACTCGAAAGTTGGAGTCAATTTCGGACCAGGAGATCGCCCGCCTCTCTTCAACGGCCGTGTCTCTCCCGCTGCGCATGTGGCTCTCTCCCTTTGTGTCCGCCGTGGAGGGTGTGCAGGCGGAGCACTTGGATGCCTTTCTGGGATTGGCCCTGGACCCCGTCGCGTGGGCTCACTTGCGGGGCCTGTGTGGAGAGGGGCTGCTTTGTGTGGACGAGAGGGCAGCGGCAGTGCAGCTTGCAGTGGAAGAAGGGTTGGCAAGCGCCATGGGGCATTCCTTTGATGTGCCGGCCCGGTTTCGGGAGGCCGAAGAGGACCTGGCGCTCCTGGCGGCGGAAGTGGTGGCGGGCATGGGACCCCGGGGAGCCGAAATTGCCCGGGGCGTCTTGGAGGGCGACTCCACCACGAGCGCCCGGGTGTTGGCCGTCTATGTGTTGGCGCGGACCCTGCCCCGGGAGAGCGCGATTGCTTCCTTGTTGGACCTGGTCGGTAGCCCCGGCGCTTTGTCGGTCGCTGCATCACTGGAGCTGGCAGGCTTGGGGGCATCGGATCTGGTGCCCATCCACTCCCCCGGCGAATCGGGGGCAGCCGCTTTGCTGGTCCGGTTTGCAGCGTCGGGTTTGGAGTCTTCCCCGTGAACCGGGCGGTTTGGATTCCTGGCTTTGTCCTGTTGGCGCTGGCAATGGTGGGGAATCCGTCTCTGAACCCGGATGCCATGGAAATGGTCGATGTGGGGCGGTGCAGCCTGGGGCTGGCGCCTTCCTTTTTGGACTGCGCCTCCCTGGAGCTTGTCGCCTATCCTCCGCTCTATCCCTTGTTGTCGGGCGCTCTTTCCCTGGTGTTTGGCCCGTGGGCTGCTGCGGTGGCGGTGTCGGCGTTGGGGGCAGCGTTGTTGGCGCTGGGCATGGGGATGCTGGCTGGCCGCCTCTTTCCAAGTGCGCTTCCCATTGCAGCTTCCATGGTGGTGTTGTTCCCTGTGTTTCGGTTTTACGGGTTGACGTCGGATCCCCGGTTGGGGGCAGTGGGGCTCATGCTTCTTTCCTGGGCCATTCTGTTGGGCCGGGAGAGTTCGCGGTCCAGGTGGGCGGCAGGCGCGCTGGCGGGTCTTGCGCTGTGGATGCGGCCCGAGGGCATCGTCCATGCCGCGGTGTTTTGTGCGGGTGCGCTGGTCCTGACCCGAAAGGCGCTGCCGGCGATCCTGGGTGTGGTGGCTGTGGCAGGCGCCTACCTTTCTTGGTTGGCCCTTCATTTTGGGACACTCTCCCTTTCCGCCCGCTCCTGGGAGCTGAAGGGGGCGCCGCTCTTGGACCTGTTTCCCGTGCGGTGGTTGATCCACTTGTGGGGCGTGGGGGCGACTGCGACTCCGTTTCGCAGCTGGTTGCAGCAAGCGGAAGCTGGCCCTGCCCAGTCGGTGGACGCGCTCGCGTCACTGTTCGTGGTGGGCAGGATTTTTCAGCAGGAGGTGCCCTTGTGGTTCCACTTGCTGGCGCTCGCGGGGCTCGTCGTGGCTTGGAGAAACGGGTCCTGTCGCAGAACCCTGGGGGCTTTGGGGTTGGTGTCCGCGCCCGCGGTGCTCTTGGCCCTTGCCCCCATGGGTTTGGACCTGGGCATGCCCTTGAAGAACCTGTTGCCGGTGCTGGCGGTGGAAGCCCTTCTGGGGGCGGTGGCCTTGGCAGCGGCCGCGAGTCGCCTTCCCGGTCGCAATGCCGCCCAACTGGGCCCCTGGGGAGCTGTGGGGGGCCTGGCGGTGGTCTGGCTTCCCCAGACCCACCTGGAGGGGAAGTTCTGGCCCGCCATGAGTCCCGAGGCCGAGCAGGCTGCCGCCTGGTTGTCGATGCATACACCCGAGGATGCCGTGGTGGGGGCTACTTTTGGCAGCGGGCCCGTGGTGCGCCGCGCGGATCGCAGGCTCTCGGTGGTTCCCTCTCCCTGGGAGATGGCCCGATGGGAGACAGACCCGCCCCACTACCTGGTGGTGACTGGAATCGACGGCATCTGGCCCCTCCGCTCCCCGGACCTGGCGTTTCTGGAGGCAACACCCACTGCCTTTTTCACCACCGCCCAAGGCTGGGCCATGGTGCTGGCCGTCAGATGAGCGCCACGTAGTTGGTGGTGCGGTTTCGGGGATCCCCCACGTGGGAGAAGAACCGCAGCCCTTCTCGCCAGCCCAGGTGGTAGATGCGCTTCTCCTCGTAGGCGCCCAGCAGCCGCAGGATCTCCAGAGGCCGCGTGGTGGGCAGGCGGATCAGGCGGCGCACGAGCGGTTCAAGCCGCGGATGGTGCACCAGGGGGCGAAACAGGTAGTACAGGTTTCGAAACGCCAAGACCTCTTCCGTGGCGAAGGCCACCTCCGGGCGGGACAGCCCTTCGACCCGGCTCCCGGCGTAGTCGGCCTGGAGAAGCCCCTCCTCTTGCGCCTGGCGCTCCCAGTCTGAGAAGGGAATGGGGACCGCGAGAGAGAGGCGGATGTGGTCGGTACCGATCTCACGGTTCAAGGCAATGGTGCTGAAGGCATCCTCCAGGGTTTCCCCGGGACAAGCCAACATGTTGAAGGTGGTGAGCTCCAGGCCCGCGTTCTTGATCAATGCGGCGGCCCGGCGCACGTCATCGTTGGTCACGGTCTTCTTCAGGATCTGTGTGCGCAGGGTCTCGTTCCCGGTCTCAAGCCCGATGGCCACGCCACGACACCCGGCTGCAGCCAGGGCATTCACGGCCCGGGGGGTCACCAGCTCGATGGAGCTGTTGCAGGTAAAGGGGAGCCCCACCCGGTCCCGGTACAGGGGCGCGAACGCCTCGAGCCATGCCGGACGGTGGGTGAACAAGTCGTCTGAGAAGTGGACCATGTCCAGGGGGTGCTGTGCCAGGACTGAGGCCACCTCCTCCACTGCCCGCGCCGGAGATTTGCGGCGGGTGAAGCGGCCTCCAGCCTCGTACATGTCCCGCACCCCTGGGTTCCAGCAGAACGCGCAGCTGTGCACGCAGCCCCGGCCCGTCGTGAACTTCTTCCAGGGAAACCGCGCCATGAACGGGTAGCGAAAGTAGAGGTTGCGATCGGGCAATGGCAGCGCATCCAAGTCCTCCACCAGGGGGGCCAGTGGGTTCTTCACCAGAGTGCCGTTCCTGGTCATTGCGAGGTTGGGGACGTCGTCAATCGCCTGGTGGTTGTCCGTGCACTCGGCGGCTGCTGCCACGGCCACCTCGGCTTCCCCCACACAGACCGCGTCGACGGCGGCCGCCAGGGCGAGATCGGGATCGAAGGTGGCGTGGGTTCCCCCGAGAATCGTGGTGCATCCTGGCACGGCCTCCTTGAGACGGGCCGCCAGCCGCAGCGCGGTGCTGTGGGCTGCCACGTTGCAGGGAATCACGGCGAGGTCGGGGTTCCATTGGGCCATGACCCGATCCAGCGCTGGTTCCTCCTGCTCCAGAAACAGAGCAGTGGTGTGTCCCCTTGCCTGGAGAAAGGCGGAAAGTTCCGTCAGGGCAAGGGATTCGTTGATCCCATTGTCCTGGAGAAAGAGCACGCGGGCCATGGGGCCATCATAGTTCCCATGCCATGATGGTGCCTGGAGTCCGCATGGCTGTAGACGTCATTCTTATCAACCCAAGCTACCTCTACCCGCCGTTTGGCCCGGGGGTGCGGACGGCGTTGTTGTCGGATCCCCTGGTGATGGACCTCCCGACACAGGAGTTTCTCTACCCGCCTGTAGGCTTGCTCTCGATCGCGGGGGCCCTGCGTCGGGCGGGATTCAGTGTGGAGGGCATCGATTCCAACACCGAGTCCATGACTCTGGAGGCCTTGGCCCGGCGCTGCGAGGGAGCAAAGGTCGTGGGAATCAGCTTGCTTGTGGCCAACCTGCGCAGCGTCTACCAAATGGTTCACTTTATGCGAGGCCGCGGGTACGAGGTGGTGGTGGGGGGACCCTACCCGACCGTGGAGCCTGAGGTCGTGGCCAAGCTGGGCCTTCGGTACGGCATCGCGGGGGAGGGGGAGGAGTCCTTTTCCTCCCTGTGCCGCGCACTGATCCGCGGAGAAGGCAAGCCGGAGGACATTCCCGGCATCGTGATTGCCGAGGGCGAAGAGGTCTTCACCCGGGAGTCGGTGCTCATAGAAGACCTGAATGACTATCTTCCAGATCGTTCACTCATGCGGGCCCCCAACTACAAGCTGCCTTTCTCGGGTCCCCTTGAGCTTGCCCTGGCCAGTCGCGGCTGTCCTTACAAGTGTCCCTTTTGCTATTGCAGCAGCGCCTCCCCGAACTCCATGTTCAACAAGTCCCGCTGGGTAGATGTGGATGTCATCGTGGGGGACGTCGTGGACACGGTGAATCGGTACCGTCCCGGGTACCTGGAGATGATCGACGAGACCTTCACGGTGTCCCGAAGCTACGTGGAAGACTTTTGTCACGCCTTGATCGAGGCAGGTGTCTCCGTGCCTTGGGGCGCCAAGACACGGGTTGACCTGGTGGATGAGGAACTCCTGGCGTTGATGCGAAGAGCGGGCCTTCGAAAGATAGGATTTGGCCTGGAGAGCGGGGTCTACGACCATCGCCTGGCCATGACCAAGGACTTCTCTGATGACAAGGTGAAGGAGGTGTTTTCGGCGGCAAACCGGCTGGGAATTGAGTCGGCCTGCACCATTATCTTCGGCCATCCGGACGAGACTCTGGACGACATGCAGACCAGCGTGGACATGGTGAAGGAGATCCAGGCGGCGTACGTGGAGTTCCACATCATGGTGCTCGTGCCCGGCACCAGGCTCTTCCACCGTGCGGTGCAGGAAGGAAAGGCTTCCCCGGATGTCTTCGACCGGTTCATGCGCGGGGAGGTCACCTACCCGGAGTACGCACCCGGGGAGTTGCTTCCCGAGGACATGCGGCGCATTCACAAGTCTGCCATCCGCCAATTCTATTTCCGGGGCGAGTACGTGCGCCAGGCGTTTGGCCGGGTCCACCACCCGCGGGACCTGCTTCAATACGCACGATCCGCTCGGTCGCTTCTGCGAATGAGTGAGGGCAGCTCGCCTATTTGGAAGGTAGGACGAGCGCGGGCTTGAGCACGGCCGGGTCCCAGCCGTCGATCTCACCGGAGGCCAGGGTCTTTGCGACGGAATCCCACATGCGGTGACGCGCCTTCAGGGCACGGGCTGCCGCACTCTCTGCACCCTTCCATCGCGCTTCGTCTGTTCCGCAGAGGCGCATCAGCAGGCGCTCCCCCATGGGGCCGTGTTGGTCTCCATCCAGCTCGACGTGTCGCTCCAGGTAGAGACGGAGCGCCTGGGGGCCGGGGCCCTGTTGGATTTCCCTGGACCGGGTCAAGTGCGGGGCGAGCCTGCGGCTGAACAGGCGCTGTGCGCGTCGTACATGTTCCCCCACCCGACCAGAGGTGAAGGGGTTGATGACCGGTTGGTCCAGGAGCTCCTTGAACATGTCTGGGATGATGGCTTCTCGTCCGAACAGGAAGGCCGCCGCGACTTCGTGGGGTTCTCCCTGGGCAAGCTCCAAAGTGGTGACCACAAAGTCTTTGGTGCCTCCGGGAATGGGCAGCGTGTGCAGGCTCTCTTCTGGGCCCCTGCCCGCCCGCATCGCCTCCAGAAAGCGATCAAGGGGACCATGGTTGGCGCCCCTTTCCTCCATGGCGCAAAGGTACAACTCCAGGTGGCTCATGTAGACGCCGGGTCGCACCTCGTCGCTCTCCTCAGCCAGGACGATCTCGTTGATGAGCCGCGCGTTGTCCCGGTCGGGGGGAGGCATCCAAGGGGTGTCGATGCACGTGAGGTCCCGCTGGAGGGTCTTGAGCAGCGTCATGAAGTCCCAGACAGCGAACACATGGGAGGCCATGAAGGTGCGCAGAGAATCGCTGTCCTTGACCTGGGGGTAGACCCAGTGGGTCACCAGGGCATCCCGGGTGGGCTGCAAGTGGGATTCCAGCCGTTGGAACTTTCGCTTTTCCGGGCTTTCTTCTGGGAACATCGAGGCCATCACCTCGAAACTATCGTAGGTCGAGGTCCCAGACCAGAAGCGTGTCTTCCTGTACGTTGGGTACACCCAGAAGCGGCTCCAGTTGGTGGGCTTCGCCTCGCCACCGAGCGGAGTGCTCCGGGTGGGCCTTGGGGTCGGGCAGGACCCAGAGGATCCACCGGAAGCCCATTTCCCGAATCCGATCCAGGGCAGCGGCATCCTGCGGAGGTTCCTGGCCGGCGGCCCAGGCCGCGAGAAAGCGGTTCTGGGAGAGGAGGGCGTTGAAGCTCTCTGGGCGGATCAAGGGCTCCCCGACTCCGTCTCCCATGGCGGTGGGGAGCCCGTGGTAGGGACGAAACCTGTGGGCGTGGTTTTGGACGGAGGGAAAGGGAAAGACAAGCACGGCGCCGGATTCGTGGGGCTGTTGCACCCAATCCGGCAGGTTTCGGTCAAACCAGAAGCCCCGGGCGGAGGGGTCCAACGGGGAGGTGGGCAGGTTTGGATCGCCGTGTTGGACCGCTCCCAGCACAAGGGAGCGACCCTGGAGAACCAGGGGAAGCCCGAGGGCCAAAAGGCCGGCGAACTGTTGTCGCCTGGGAAGGGAGCCCAGCCAGGTGGCGAGGGCGCCAGCCATGGCCACGGCGACCACGCCCAGGGCCCGGTAAGGCCACCAGAAACGATCAAACCCCGGAAGAAGGTCCAGCGCCGCCAGGGGGATCCCCGTGGCCAGCAGGATGGAGAGGATCGCCGCGGCGATCCAGAGCCGGGCTGCCGGGTGCCTCGCGGCGAGAACCAGACCCACCGTCGCTGCAATGGGGATGCTGTGCTGCAGGAATCCAATCTCTCCGAGGGGCAGGAGGACCTCGATGGGGTTCACCCGGTTGCTCATGCGCATGAAGGATGCGTTGCCCGTGTCCACCAGGCTGCGGGTCCCACCTTTCCCCAGGATGCTTGGGAGGATCAGGGCAAGAAAGGGCGCACAGCCAACCATGCAGACCCCCGCGGCCTTGCCGAGAGATGTCCAGGTGCTCCGGGTCGTGAGGGAGCGCCCCAACACCGGAAGCAGGCCCACAGCCAGCAGGGGGGCCATGAACCAGTAGCAGGCGGCCACCCAGGCCATAGAGAGCCCGACCCAGAGCACGGCCCTTGCATGTCCCTCTCGAAGGCGAATCAAGGCCAGGGCGTACAGCGCTGCCGGTGCGAGAAACCCTTGCTCCGGGCGGCCCTCAAAGAGCTCAAACCATGCATACGGCATTCCACTTACCAAGACGGCGGCCAACACCCCGGCCGGTGTGCCCCCAAGTCTCTGCCCCAGGATGAAAAAGGCGGCGGCGTTCGCTGTGGCGATGGCGAGGATCGACAGGTTGTAGGCGGTGATGGGGTCTGTGAATTCATGGAATGGCGCTGTGGCAAAGAGCACCACGAGGTTCCACACGCTCCCTGCAAGGTTCTGGCCCATGGGAAAGTAGACCAGGGGGCAGTCGAAGAAGGAGCCGGCGCCTGTGAGGGCCTGCCAGGACCACCACTGGGCAAAAAGCGTGTACCCCAGGTCGCCATCGGCGCGGCCGCTTGTGGTCACCTCCGAGATCTGTGGCGCCAGGGGCCAGCTGGCAGCGACCGCCAGGAGCAGACATCCGATCAGGACCAGGATTGCCCGCAGTGCGCGCTCCTTCATGGGGTCTCCTGGTCTGCGGGAAAGCGGGTCAAAACGCCCTCATAGACATAGCGTTCCACGAGGGGGACTCCGGACGCCAACCTGCGGGGGATCTCGGTCCACAGCAAGGGAAGCTGCACAAAGGTAGATCGGGCCTGCCAGACCTCCTCGCCCAGGGCGCCGGCGAGCTCCTCCAAAGGAGAGCCGGTCCGGTAGATGCTCATGCGGTGGTCCTCCAGGCGGTTGTGGAGGGGTGCACCCGCCTGGGAGAGGCTCGCCACGGGCGCGAACATTCCGTAGCGCCGTCTTGTCCATGACAGGTCTCCCAGCAGGGAGTCGTTGGCGGTGGCGGACATCTGGGACCGCGGAGAAAGCCAGTACAGCCAGGCATTCTGTCCCTGGGTGAGGGTGGCTGCCAGGTCATGGGGGGGGGAGAAGTGAATCCAGAGCCCGCTCGGATAGTCCGCCGGGTCCAGCCAGGCCGGGACCTGTAGAAAGTCGGTGGAGGCATCGATCTCCTGGGCTCCGGCGGCCTGAAGACCCAGGGGGTCGAGCCACTCCACGTAGTGGTTGAAGAGAAGCAGCTCGCCGACCAGGTCTTCGGTTGCGAGACGGGTCTTGGCAGGAAAGTCCACCGTGTGCCTTGCTCGCCAGTCCAGGGCGTAGTTGATGCCCGAACCCATCGGATGGCAGATCGCGGTCACGGCCAGGACCCCCACGGCCACCTGCCCACTTGTCTTTGCCCCGTCCCCCGCAAGGGTCCAAAGCCTCCGGGCAGCCTCCAGGCTTGCTCCAATGACCAGAGGAGCCAGGGCCACGAAGATCCGGGTTGCCATGTCCTCCCTTGCGCTGGGAGCCACAAGTCCAATTGCGGACAGAATCCCGAATACCGCGAGGACCGTCCAGGGAACGACGGGGGGAATCCCTTGTCTCCCCGAGGGGGCGGCTGCCATTCCTGCTGCAAGCAAGACGGCCATTCCCCCCCCAAAGGCGCGTGGCGAATAGTAGATCGCCTCGTAGTGGGAGTAGAAAACCGACAAGGGGGCAAGCAAGAGGCCGACGAGTCCCGCCATGGCCGAGGCGGTCGCGCTCACCCCAAGCCGCGTGCTGGCCCATGCCAGGAGCAACACCCCTGCCACCGGCGAGGCCAGGTGCATCAACTGCACGGCGTTGTGCTCCAGAAGCGGCATCTTTTCCCACCAGCGCATCACGCCCACGTCCGTGGACGGTGCTCCCCACATGGGCCAGACCGCGGCCCCCCACACCACGCAGGAGACTGCAAACACGCGAAACACCCGACGGACGTGGGTTGGGTGGGCCCGGGCGGTGAGCAGGTGGGCAAGCAGTGCTGCAAGGAACCCCAGCTGGATCAGCGCGGATGATTCCTTGAGAAAGAGGGCCACCCCAACTCCGGCGACCACGGCAAGCTGGCGGATTCGATTCAGGGGCTGGCCAGCCACGAGAAGACTCATGGCGCCGAGGGTGCAGGCAGCCCCCAGTAGATCCAGCTCGGGCAGGTACCAGACCTGAAAGAGGACTGGCCCCAGGCACATGGAGAGAGCGGCTGCAACCGGTGCTACGCGGGCGAGACCTGCTGCCCGCAGCCAGGCCATGGCGGCGAGGCCGAATGCGGCGAGGCAAGCAAAGCCCTTGAAGGCGGTCACCCAGGTGGGCGGGTTGTCTCCCCACAGGACCACCACGCCCTTGAGTGCAAGCACTGAGAGAGGCCGAAATGCTGTGGCATCAATGGGGTGAGGCATCAGGAAAGGCCGCAGGGCCTCTCCCCAGGACAACGTGCCCGCAAGGTCCAGGACCCGGTGGGTGACGTTGTCCGCCTTGTCGACCATGCCGACGGCGGTGAGGCAGGCGGCCAACAGGAGAAGGACCTTGACCCGCACCGAATGCTCCCGTGGATGGGCCTCTGAATCCTACCGTATGGGCGGGCCTGCCGTCTTCACCGCTCGCCGTCTTCGCGACCCTGTGGACGCTCGGGCTGGCTTTTTGCAAAAACGGAGGCCCTGCCCATCGCGTGCTACCCTCGATTTGGAGTCCGTCTGTGCGCGTTCTGCTGCTGAATCCCGCGATCCGTGCCGAGCAATTCGGGCGATTTGCGTCGCTGCTGGAGGCAATGCCCTGCATCGGCATCGCCTACGTGGGCACTTTTCTCGCCCGGGCGGGCCACGAGGTTCGCATCCACGACGACTTTGCTCTTCGGGAGGGGCAGGCCGCCTTTCTAAAGCGCGTGGAGAGCTTTCGTCCGGAGGCCATTGGAATCAGCATGCTCACCCCGGTGGCGCGGGACATGTTGGGGTTGATGCGGGCGATTCGGGATCGTTGGCCAAAGGTGCGCATCTTCGCCGGGAACATCCACGCGGACCTCTTCCCCGAAGAGACTCTGGAGGTGGCGAATGCGGTGGTGCACGGAGAAGGCGAGCAGGCCTGCGTCGATCTTTTGAATGCTTGGTCACGAGGGGAGAGTGGCGAGGGCATTCCGGGGGTGACCATTCGGTGCGGTGACAATTTGCAGATCGGAGAGGCACGCCCCCTGGAACACGACCTGGACAGCTACCCCTTTCCCGATTGGGGGCTTCTGCCCTACCGGCGCTACAGTCTTCTCCCCTTGGGCACAGTGGCCCGGCCGATTGTGGCTGTGGCGGCCAGCCGGGGGTGTCCCTTCCGGTGCACCTACTGCGCCCTTGAGAACCAGGGAACCGTCTACCGAAAGCGCAGCGTGTCCAATGTCGTGGACGAGATCCAGTTCGATGTGGAGCGCTTTGGGGTGCGCCAGATCGGATTCATGGACCCCATCTTCCCCATGGGTCGTCGCCACGCGATCTCCTTTTCGAAAGAGATGATTCGCCGTGGCTTGCATGAGAAGGTGGTTTGGCTTTCGGAGCTCCGTACCGATTCGGTGGATCGAGAATCCCTTCAGTGGCTTAAGCGCTCCGGCTGTCGTCGCCTGGTTTTTGGCATTGAGAGCGGCGTGGACACCCTTCTGGATGGGGTTCAAAAGAAGAACACTGCCGCCAGAAGCCGAGAGACCATTCGCCACTGCCGGGAGGTGGGCATCACCACCGTCGGGTTGTTCATGATCGGCCTGCCGAATGAGACCCCCTTCCAAACCCAGCAGACCATTGAGTACGCCTGCTCCCTCGACCTGGATTTTGCGAAGTTCGCCATCACCGTTCCCTTTCCCGGAAGTGAGCTTTTCAAACAGATGACCCAGGACGGCACCTTGAATCGGAGAGACTGGGAGAACTACACCACCTTCAACCCGGACGGGGCGCGGATTGTCATTGCCAGCGAGGTGCAGTCCCCGGAGCAGCTGCTGGCCGCTCTTCGGGAGGCGACGACCCGGTTCTACATGCGGCCTCGGATGATCGCTCGGCAGCTCTTGTCCATTCGGACGGTGGATGCACGCCAGATGGCTTCCGGGCTTTGGAGCCTTTTCCCGGATCTCAAACGCGCAAAGCAGGACCCCCACCTGGTTGCATGATCGCCCTCTTGACCCTCCGGGTTAGTACCTGGGCAACGTTTGAGGTGGATGATGAACGCACCGACCATTCCCGCCCGTCTGCTGGAGCAGGCAACCCTCCGCCCGGACACGGCGGCCTACTATGTCAGCGAGGGAGGGGGCTGGGTTCCCACCCCCTGGAAGGACTACGTTGCCCAGGTGCGGCAAGCAGCCCGCGCACTGATCGCGCTGGGGGTCTCTCCCGGCGACACCGTGTGCATCCTTGGCTTCAATCGCCCAGAATGGGTGATCTTCGATGTCGCTGCCATGGCCGTGGGGGCGGTGCCGGCCGGCATTTACACCACTTGTTCGGCGCCGGAGGTGCAGTACATCATCGACCACGCGGAGGCGGGTGTTGTGCTTCTGGAAGATCAAGGCCAATGGGAAAAGGTGAAAGAGGAGCGCCACCGGCTCCCCTCCTTGAAGCACGTGGTCATGATGGAGGGCACTCAGGTGGACGACCCGGTCGCCATGACATGGGAGGCCTTTCTGTCCCGGGGGGAGGAAGTTGATGACGGCCTTGTGGATGAGCGCGTGGGTGCGTTGCAGCCGGACCAGCTGGCGACCTTTATCTACACGTCTGGAACCACCGGGCCTCCCAAGGCGGTGATGTTGACCCATGAGAACCTGGCTTGGACCGCCAACCTGGGAGCCCAGTTGGTGGACCTGACGTCGGAGGACACCGGCTTGTCCTACCTGCCCTTGTCCCACATCGCGGAGCAGATTTTCACGATCCACTCCCCCATCAGTGTGGGCAGCACCGTGTATTTTGCCGAGTCTCTTGTGCGCCTTCCAGACAACCTCAAGACGGTGCAGCCCACGGTGTTTTTCGGTGTGCCGCGAGTTTGGGAGAAGTTCTACAGTGGCATCACCACAAAGCTCGCCGCTGCGGAAGGGACCAAGGCCAGGTTGGCCGCCTGGGCACTGGGTGTAGGGCGGGCGTGCACCCACCTGGAAAACCAGGGGATGGCGCCCACAGGTTTGTTGGCCCTCCAGCACCGTCTCGCCAAGAAGCTGGTCTTGGGCAAGGTTCGGTTGGCCATCGGCTTGGGCAATGCAGACAAGTGCATCACAGGTGCTGCGCCCATCTCACAAGAGATCCTCGACTTCTTCGCCGGGCTTGGAATCTCCATTCGAGAGGTCTACGGCCAATCTGAGGACACGGGACCCACGACCTTCAACACGCCGGGTGCCACACGGTATGGCACCGTTGGCCGACGGGTTCCGGGGGTGGATGTACGCATCGCGGAAGATGGGGAGATCTGTGTAAAGGGCCCCAATGTCTTCAAGGGCTACTACAAGGACCCGGCTGCCACGAACGATGCCCTCCAGGATGGGTGGCTTCTCTCTGGCGATCTTGGGGAATTTGACGAGGACGGCTACCTGCGAATCACTGGGCGGAAGAAGGACATCCTGATTACGGCTGGGGGCAAGAACATAGCCCCGAAGAACCTGGAGCTCGCCTTGACCAACCTGCCCCTGGTGGGCCAGGCCGTGGTGATCGGAGATCGCCGCAAGTTCCTTTCTGCCTTGTTGACCCTGGACGAGACCGGCGCGGCTGCTTTCGCTGCCTCCAAGGGCATTTCGGTCAGCGAACTGCCCACCCATGGGGACTGCATTGCTGAAATCCAGAAGGGAGTGGACAGCGTCAACAGCCAGTTCGCTCGGGTAGAGCACATCCGGAAATTCACGCTCCTGCCTTCCCAGTTTTCAATGGAGGCAGGCGAACTGACGCCCACCATGAAGATCAAGCGGCGCATTGTGAACGAGAACTACACGGCCCAGATCGATGCCATGTACGGTGAGTCTGCCCCGGCTTGACAGGAAATTGTGGGGAGAAGGTCTGTTTTCGCTGGCGGGACCGGACGAAACATCGTATGCCGATTTTACGATGACCGGCACCACTCTTAATAGTTACCTAACGACCCTCACTCTGGACATTGGGCGGCGTGTGGAGTCGTCTACTGTGACCAATGCTCGGGACACAATCTCCGCTGGCCGGTACGACAACGAGGCCTTTCGAGTCACGCTCTCGGACACGGCTCAGGCTCGAATCGACGGGGAAGGGGGAGCCTTCGCTGCCTCCTTCCACGGCGCTGATGTCTATGGCAATGTGTAGCATCGACGGGAAAAGTATGGAGCGAGCCTGCTTTTCGCTTGCTGCCTCGCTGTTCCGCATTGTATACACCCGGCCATGAGCACTGTATTTCAATCTGGCATCGGACGGGCCAACTCTGGTGTGGCCAATCTCATCACCAGCTACCAGTCCGAGTCCTCTCGCGCGGTCACCAGTCGCGTGGCGGGCCACCAGGGCACGGATGCCTACAAGGTCATCCTTTCCGACATGGCCCAGGCCATTCAATCGAGTAAGCAGACCGTGGCCGCTTCTGCCAGAGGCATCGACGTCTACAGTCGCTGAAGGCAGGGCGCTGGCCCGGGTTACCGTGACCAGTCCGGATCGAGCCAGGAGATGCTGAAAGGCTGGGGCTCAGAGTCCGCTACGCAGCGGTACTGGGTCAGGTCGTGGACACCTTCTTTCGCGAGGACTTCTTCGTCCAGCCAGGCTTGAAAGGTGGACTTTGCGGGGTCCTTGGAGAGCAGCGAAACGGTTGCATCTGCCAGGATTGCTGGCTCTCGCCACTGTTCTGGGGTGCCGAGCCCAAAGACCTCGGTGGCGGCGGTGCGGATTCCCGTGACGGGCCACAGGGCGTGGGCGGCGATGTCCTCTTCTTCCGCGTCGATGGCCATTCCAAGCAACGTCATGCCTATCTTGGAGGTGAGGTAGGGTGCCTTTCCGGGGGCTGCCTTGGGATGAATGGGGGGTGACATCATGAGGATGTGACCCCCGCGATCTCGCAGGTGTGGAATGCACGCGCGGCTCATGAGAAAGGCGGCCCGGACGTTGACCCCCATCACCAGGTCAAAGCGCTTGGTGGGCCAGTCAGCGACTGAGGACATGAAGATTGCGCCGGCGTTGTTCACCAGGGCGTCCAGGCGTCCAAAATGGGAGAGTGTGCCTTTGACTGCGGCTTCCGCTTGCGCCTCGTCTCGAAGATCCGCCTGGAACACCACCGCCTCTCTTCCCAGGTCACGAATCTTTTTGGCGACCTCGTTGAGAGAACCCGGAAGGGTGGGATGGGAATCCAGGGTCTTCGCTACCAGGGCCAGGTGAGCGCCTTCGTTCGCGCAGGCCAGTGCACAGGCGGCACCCACGCCGCGGCTGGCACCCGTAATGAGAACAATTCTGTCTTGAAGGCGCATCCTTGAAGATCTCGATTGTGACAGTGATAGGCTCATGCTTGAGGCGACTGTGATCAGCGACCAGGAAATCCTCTCACGCCTGTACCTCTTTCGAGAGGTTCCTGCTTCTGCGCTCCAGGAACTCTGCCAGCTGGCACCACCGATCCAGTTTCAGGCGGGGGCCAATGTCTTTGCCCAGGGAGACGCTGCGGACACGGCGCTGCTGGTGGTGGATGGGTGCCTTGTGGCTTCTGTGGAGGGCCGCGATGGCGAAAAGATCGTAGGGGACTCCCGCGCGGGGGAAATTGTGGGGGAGACAGGCCTCTTCGCGCGGGACATGCTGCGCTCTGCAAGCGTGATGGCAGCAGAAGACAGCCGATGCCTGGTGGTGAGTCGCAATCTTCTTCGCAGCGGCGGAGACAATCCCGCTATGGCCGCGCTGGAGCGGCACTTGTTGGGAACCATGGCCCGTCGAATTCGTCGGACCAACCAGACCATGCAGATGGTGTGGAAGGAGACGGCCCCGTCGGAGCCACCGACCACGGAGGCAATGGCGCTCCCGGAACGGGACTCCACCTTGCGGGGCAAGCTGACAGCTCTCTTCAGGGGGTGGTTCTGATGTTCTGGGAGGTGTTGCCATGACAGAAGCGCAATGTCGCGCGTGGGCCGAGGGCCTGTTGGAAGGCCACGACTTTCCCGCCCAGGAGGTCCAGGCCATCCAAGAGGTGCTGGAGCGATGTGAGCGCCGGGTGTACCGGGTGGATGGAAAGGTCTGTACCGAGGGGCACGCTGGGGACGAGCTGTTTTTTCTCGTGCAGGGGAGCGTTCAGGTGCGAAAAGCCTTCCCAGGCGACGACGAGCGGGAGCTGGCTGTTCTCCGGGCGCCGGCCATGTTCGGCCACATGAGTCTGGTGGATGGTTCCAAACGCAGCGCCACCTGCGTGGCGCGAGACACCACCACGGTGATGGTGCTTGATGCCAGCAACTACAAGCGGCTCATGAACGAGGTAGGCCCCACGGGAACCAACTTCCGGCGCTTGATGCTGACCTCTTTGACCCGGCAGCTTCTCAGCGGAAATGCAAAACTCCGGGCCCTTTTGGGGGGACCGGATGTACACGCCCCCGGGGATCACCTCTCGGTGGCGGATCCAGACACGGAAGATCTCGACAACGATGATCTCCTTGAGATGGCCGGACTCCTGGAGGGCTGGAAGGTGGACACCCGCGGCCTCTCCTCCATGAAGCAGGCGGAGGATGAAGACATGAAGCGCATTCGGACCGACACGCGAGATCGATGACGACAGCGCAGGTTGTGGGTGAGATTGGTGCAGAATCCCTGGCTGTAACCCACCATTCATGGATGCTTGAATCCGGATTCATGGGGCAGGGCTACAACCAATGTGGGAGGCAGCCAAATGGCCATGACCCGCTTGAATCCACTTACCGCTGCACGCCGGGCATTTGTTCCTCTCTCGAGTGACCTGGCCGATGTGGTGGAGAACACGCTGAATCTCGAGGCTCTTGTGCTGCGTCATGGAGTGCGGGCCCTCCATTGTGTGAACACGCGGGATCCCCTCGTGACCCGCCTGCACAAGATGGCCTTGACCGGTGCGAGCTCTCCCCGTGTCCGGGCTGCCACCGCCCGCCGCATTGAGAAGCTTGATGGGCGCTGGGCACTGGCGGAGGCGTCTTGGATGCGCGTAGCCTCCACGAGCGCTGTGGCCCAGGCGCTCGGGATCATGGTTCTCTGCTGGGCGAGCGTGGGCACGCGCTCCAGTGTGCTCTTTTGCTTCGCGGGCCTTCTCTGGTGTTCCCTTCTGATGCTTCGCGGCTGCCTGCTCTTTCACCCGATCTTGCAGCGGGTGATGACCCGCCGCGCGGAGCTTAGGGAGGCGCGGCAGTTGCACGTGGAAGGGCTCCTGGGAATCCTCGACGGAATGAACCGCATTCAGCTTCTTGGACATCTTCGCCGTGGTGTGGATGCGGTGGCATCCCGGGCCAAGGTGGACGCTTCGATCTTTCGCCGTCCTGTGCTCTCTCGCCCGGACTTCAGGTTGGGACCGGTGCCTGTTCTCTTGGAAACCGGACTTGCCGGTGCGGCGGCCTGACCGAAATGGTTGAGTCCCGGATGATCAGGAGAGTTCCACCGCGACCTCTTCCCCGACCCGTACCTCCCACTCGGTGATCTCGGCTCGGTAGGCGAGGACCTCGACGCCGGCGGCCACCGCTTCCTCGAGGGTTGCTGCATAGGTGGGATCGATGTCCCTGGCGGGACAAAGTGTCTGGCCGTCGTTTCGGGAGACCAGGAAGAACAAGACCCCTCGATCCCCCTGGGCAACGCACCGCATCAGCTCCCGCAAGTGTCGTGTTCCGCGGGTGGTGACCGAGTCGGGAAACCCCACAACACCAGGCCTCAGCAAGAGCGTTGCGTTCTTGACCTCCACCCACGCATCGGGCTGCGCTCCTTCCTCCAGGAGGAGATCGATGCGACTGCTCTCCTCACCATATCGAACCTCCGCCCGGAGGCTCTTGTAGCCCTCCAGCTCGGGCACATGCTGCGCTTCGATGGCCTCCCGGACAAGGTGGTTCGGGAGGGAGGTGTTCACCAGGATGGGGGTTGTGGGGGCCAGCACGACCTCCAGAGTCCACTTGAGCTTCCGGGCGGAATTCGAAGCGGGGGAGATCCAGACCGGCCACCCGGGTTCAGCGCAGGACTTCATGGAGCCCGGGTTGGGGCAGTGGGCCACCACCACCTCGCCACCTTCCAGTTCGACGTCTGCCAAAAAGCGCTTGTACCGACGCAGAAGTCGGCCGGGAACGAGAGGTGCGGGGAAAAGCATGGGTCTACATCAAGTGCCGCGGATCCACGTCCACCGCAAGTCGCACCCCTTTGGCCTTGATCGAGAGGTCCGCCTCCGCAAGCCAGCGCCGCAATGCGGCCTGATCAACACCTCGCACTACCACCTGGTAGCGCCAACGTCCCACACGCTTGGGCATGGCAGCGGCGGCGGGACCCAACACCTGGACCCGCCTTCCATCTACGGTTCCTCGAAGGCGGGTTGCGAGCTGAAATGCTGCGCCGAGCGCTTCCCCTTTGCGGGCGCCCTCCACCCGCAGGAGCACCAGGCGGGTGTAGGGGGGGTAGGCAAGGAGGTGCCGGCTTTGGGACTCCAGGTCAAAAAAGGACTTGTAGTCCCCCAGGTTTTGCAAAGCGTAGTGTTGGGGGTGGTGGGTTTGAACCAGCACCCGACCGGAGACGTCCCCGCGCCCGGCCCGGCCGGCAAGCTGAGTCAGCAGGGAAAAGGTCCGCTCGCTTGCTCGAAAGTCTGGCATGCGAAGAATGTGGTCTCCGCCGAGGACGGCGGCCACGTGTACATCCGGAAAGTCGTGTCCCTTGGCCACCATCTGCGTGCCCACCAAGAGCCGAATCCTGCCGCTGGAGAAGTCCTGGAGTATGCGGTGGTGGGCTCCGCGAGAGCGCGTGGTGTCGGCGTCCATGCGGCCCACTGAAATGTCGGGAAAGGTCTCGGAGAGCGTCTCCTCCACTCGCTCTGTCCCCTTGCCGAGAATCTCCAGGGTGCCCTGGCATTGGGGGCAATTCCGGGTGTGGGGGCGATGAAAGCCGCAGTAATGGCAGATCAAGGTGCGGGCTTGTTGGTGCAAGACCAGAGAGACGCCACAGCTTGGACACTCGTAGGAGCCCCCGCAACCGGTGCACTGCACGAAGGTGGCATAGCCACGGCGGTTGTAGAGGACGATGGCCTTGCCTCCTGCATCGAAGGCGTCTCGCAGGGCTTCTACGAGTCGCGGTGACAGGAGCGGCCGCACCTTGTCCACAGGCTCTACCGTGGCCATGTCGATGCATTCCACCTCCGGCACAGACCGGGCAGTGGCCCGTTCCGGCAGCTCCAGCAGTCCGTAGCGGTCCTCCTGTGCGTTGTGAAACGTCTCCATGGACGGCGTGGCCGAACCAAGCACCAGGGGGCAGCCCGCCAGCTGCGACCGCACCACCGCCATGTCCCGGGCGGAGTATCGAACGCCATCGTCCTGCTTGTAGGAATCGTCGTGCTCCTCGTCCACCACCACGAGCCCGAGGTGTGTGAAGGGAGCAAAGAGGGCGGAGCGTGCGCCCACGGCCACCTGGGCCTCTCCAGCCCGAATGCGTCGCCACTCGCGGAGCCGCTGGCTGGGGGTGAGTCCGGAGTGAAGCACGGCGATTCGATCCCCAAAGCGGGCCCGAAACCGACCGACCAGCTGTGGGGTCAGGCCGATCTCTGGGACCAGGACCAGGACCTGCTGCTCGCGTTTCAACACGGAAGCCGCAGCCCGCAGGTAGACCTCGGTCTTGCCGGAGCCGGTGACGCCAAACAAGAGCCAAGGACGGGGGGGGCCCAGAATGCTCGCGACGGCTCGTTCCTGGTCCGCGTTCAGGAGGGGGGGCGCTGCACGCTCGGGAAGCTCACCTGCGGTCACAGCATCCCGACGCTCCTGGAGTTCTTCGGTGACCAGCCCCACCTGAAGAAGCCGCTTCATGGCGGTGCGAGCGTACGGCCCTTGTGCGGCAAGCAGGTCTGGCAATTCCAGGGTGCCGCCGGCTTCGGTAAGGGCCTGGAGAACCGCCAGCTGTCTTGCACCGGGGGAGGGCAGGTGTTCAGTCCACTGTTCCTCAGGGCGTTGGAGCCGAAGCACCTTCACCCGATCAGAGGGACCCGAGGTCTCCACCTGCTCCGTTTCCACCCGGTGGGCGCGAATCAGCGCGTCCAGGGCTCGGCTCGCTTCTTTGGGGTCCAGCAGGTCCCTCAGGCGACGCTCCAATCCTCGTCGGGTGAGGCCTGGTCGGGACACGACCTCTCGCAGCACCTCGGCCTGTGCATCGTGAACAGCTCCCACTGCCAGGGATTCCACCCCCGACTCAGCGGCTCGAAAGACGGTCTTGGTGGTGGTTCGGATTCCCGCGGGAAGCGCGGTGGCGATGACCTCCCCCACCGAGGCCCGGTAGTATTCGGCTACCCATCGAAAGAGCGAGAGCTGGTTCGCATCAAAGACCGGATGGGGGTCCAGAAGCCGGTGAATCTCCTTGACCCGCTTTGGGTCGCAATCAGGATCTGCCGTGGTCTCCAGGACATAGCCGGTGACCTTTCTCGGGCCAAATGGAACCAACAGCGCATGCCCCATCTGAAGCTCCCCACGAAGAGGGGCGGGAATCCGGTAGGTGAAGGGCTCTTTGGGGGGAAGGGCTACAGCCACCCTTGCGAACTCGTGGGAGGAGGCTCCTCCCGGGTCAGGCGTCACCATACTCCTGCAGGATCGCCCGCATTCCGTCTTTCAAGTCCGGACGCTTCAGGGCAAAGTGGATGCTGGCTCGCAAGAGTCCCAGCACGTTGCCGGTATCAAACCGATCCCCCTGAAACTCCAATCCCCGCACACGGCCCTGGCCCGCCAGGACGGCGATGGCATCGGTGAGCTGAATCTCGCCGCCGCGGCCCCTGGGGGTGTGGGCGAGGACTTCATGAACCTCGGCGGGAAGCACGTACCGGCCCACAATGGAGTAGGTGCTCGGGGCTTCCTCGGGGGAGGGCTTCTCCACCATTTCTGAGACCTGCATCAAGCCGGGTCTCATCATCTCGCCGGCGCAGATGCCGTATCGATCCGTCTGGTCCCTGGGTACGTCCTGCAGGGCCACCACAGCCCCGCCGTGTTTTCCGTGGACATCCAATAACTGCCCAATGGCCGGGCGCTCCCCGTCGATGACGTCGTCTCCCAACAGGACCGCGAAGTCGTCTGTACCTGTGGCCGGGGCCGCGCAAAACACCGCGTGGCCCAGCCCCAGTGTTTCCTCCTGTCGAACTGAGACCACCCGGGCGTGGCGTGCCACCCCGCGAACCTCGTTGGCCAGGTCGGCTTTGCCGGACTGCTCCAAGATCGTCTCCAGTGCTGGCCGCCGATCAAAGTGGTCCAGGATGGCGTCCTTGCCCCGGGAGGTGACAAAGATCAGCTCGGTGAGGCCCGCTTCCACCGCCTCGGCGACGATGTACTCCAGACAAGGCCGATCCACCAAGGGAAGCAGTTCCTTGGGAACGGCCTTGGTGGCTGGCAGAAACCGGGTCCCCAGTCCAGCGACCGGGAGCACCGCCTTGGTGATCACACCCATTGGTTCGGGAAGACCAGCGGTTCTGTCAGGAGGACCAACTGCGGCGCTCGAGGCGTTCTGCCTCGGTCTTGCAGTCAATACACCAGGTGGCGACGGGCCGGGCCATGAGTCGTTTTTCGGAGATCTCGTCGCCGCAGTTTGCGCAGATTCCGTATTCGCCTTCTTCCACGCGGCGCAGGGCGTCCTGGATCTTGCGAATCAGGATGCGCTCTCGATCCCGCAGACGCAGGGTGAACTCCCGCGTGGACTCCATGGCCGCGAAGTCGATGTCGTCGGCGAGGGCCTCTTTGTCGTCCGTAAGGTCCCGCAGCTCTGCTCCGGCTTCTGCGAGCAGCGCTGCAAGGCGATCCTTCAGCAAACCTCGAAAGAACTCAATCTTTTCGGCATCCATCGCGATTCTCCAAAGTGTGCCGAGGAGGGAACAAATGCCCCTGGGAAGATTCGGATGATAAGACTGCTGATGATGCAACGCAAGATCCATTGGGGGTGGGATTCTTTTCGAGGGGCGCCCGGGGTCCTATGTGTGCCGTTTTTGGTCTTTTTGCCGGCAATTGGGCTTGCAGCTGAATCTACGACCTCGGCTGCGGAGGGCATGGCGGGGGCGGGTGTGGCGCGCCCGTGGGGCGCGGGTGCACGCAGCACGGCGGCGATGTCCCTGCTTCCAGGGTACGCGGCCCATGGGGACCTGGCCTTGGACGGGTCGGGGGCACGCGTCGGGGGGGTGGTCATGGAGACCCGGGTGGAGACTCCGCTGGGAGTCTGGGCGAGCTGGACGAGGGACTCCGGGGAGGCGTCTCCCAGCGGGTTGCTGATGCCTGGCTGGGTGGTCCCGGGGGAGGACGAGGTGGAGAACTTCGTGGTGGACAGCACCGCCGCCCTCGGGTTGGGGGGCGCAGTACTGGAGCAGCGTCTCGCTCTTGGGTTCTCCGGTTCCTACCAGAAGGTGGAGTCGGAGCTCTCCGGGGTGGAAAAGGCCTTTGATATGAATGTCAGCGCCGCGGCCCGGTTGGGAGACGGCTTGACGTTGACGGCGGTGGGGCGCTCCCTTTTGCCCACAGGGGAGGAAGATCCCTGGGGAGAGGTCGGCACGTGGTGGGAAGCATCCAAGGTGCTTGGCCTGGGATTGGATGGCACCTGGAAGGATGATTGGTACGGTTTTCGCGCTGGGGTGGAAGGGCGCGTCGGGGGAGAGCTGGCCTTGAGGGGCGGCTACGGGATCCACGGGGGGGAGCACCGGGCTGGGGCGGGCCTGGGTGTCATGAACGAGAGCGGCCGCTTGGACTACGCGTTTTCCGTGGTGCCTACGGGATCTGAGGCCGGTGCGATGTTCCACTCGCTTGGCGTGACGCTGAACCTTGCGACCTTGAGATAGATTACAGAGTTCTTTGGAGGTTTCCATGAGAGGACATGGACACGGCTCCCCCCGGGGCAGGCAACAGGAGCTGCTCTACGACCCCGAGATTCCCACCCCGACCCATGCGGAGCAGGCCCTGACCCTTGTGGCCCAGTCCGGCTCGGCCACGCTCTGCACCCTGTCCGTGGAGCCCGAAGGATTTCCCTACGGTTCGTTTGTGACCTTCGCCCTCCACGACAACTCCCCGGTCTTTCTGATCTCGGAGATGGCCGAGCACACCAAGAACCTGCGCGGCACCGCCCGCTGCTCTCTTCTTGTGGCCCAGAAGGGCGAAGGCGATCCCCTGGCCAGGGGCCGGGTCACACTGGTGGGCACGTGTCGGATTACCGAGGGTGAGGAGCGCTCCTCCGCCCGAGAGGCCTTCCTGGCAGGCCATCCCAATGCTTCCTACTACGCTGACTTTCAGGACTTCCACTTCTGGAAGCTGGACGTAGAGCATGTGCGCTTTATCGGTGGCTATGGCCGGATGTCCTGGGTGGAGCCTACCGACTGGAGCACTTCCAAGCCGGATCCGATTGCCCCCCATGCGGATCGTATCCTCTCGCACATGAACGCCGACCACGCCGACACGCTGGTGCTCTACTGCCAGGCCTTTTCCCGGGCCCAGGAGGTCTCCGAGGCCACCATGGTGGGAATCGATCGATATGGATTTGAGATGTCCGCAGCAACGGAGCAGGGCCCTCGCCCCATTCGCGTGGCATTTGAGGCACCCATTGAAACGGCCCAGGACGCAAGGGTTTTGTTGGTGGATCTGTCCAAGAAGGCGCGGGAGCGACTTGCCTGACGCAACCCCCAGGGGAATATGGTTCTGGATGTTGTCCTGCTGCCTGCTGGGCAGCTGCCTGGAAAGGAATCCGACGGTGGACACGGCGCCTGAGGCGGATGCAGACGCAGACGCAGACGCAGACGCGGACGCAGACGCAGACGCAGACGCGGACAGCGATGTCGACACCCAGCCTCGCCCTAACGAACCCCCGACCGCGCCCGAGGTGGTCATTTCTCCGGGTGAGCCGACGGTCTCCGACGACCTCCTCTGTTCTGTGTCTGTGGAGTCTGAGGATCCGGAGGAGTATCCGGTTTCTTATCGCTACAACTGGCAGCGAGATGGCGGATTGACCGAACTGGAGGCGTCCACGGTGCCGGCCTCCGCCACATTGCCAGAGGAGATCTGGACCTGTCTTGTCACCCCCAGCGACGGCCAAGACGAGGGGCCACCCGGACAAGCCAGCGTCACGGTTTTGACGGGCTGCACGGAGACCGATGTCCACGAACCCAATGGCACAGAGGGCGAGGCCGCGGACCTGGGCACACTTGATGACTGTGACGACTCGGAGCAGAGCCTGGCAGGGTTCATCGATGGACCGTCAGACTTGGACTGGTTTCGATACGGGGCGGAAGACTCGGCTTTCTGCAGCGGGGAGCACGCCTTTACCTTTCAAGGCAACGTGACCCTGTGCGCATTTTTCTCTTGCAACGACGGCAGCAATCCCTACCCGGTCTGCAAGAACGACAGCCTCGCGGCTTGGAGCGCTGAAGGGCTGTCCGGCTGCTGTGGCACGGAAGATTTTGGCGTGGAAACGGGCTGTGGAGGTTGGAGTGATGACTTGAACGTCTGGATGATCGCTACTTCACTGACCGCCGTGTGCGAGCCCTATTCCGTCTCCTATCATTATTAGACCGGATACTTCGCCAGGCTTCGTTGCGAGGGCCCGTAGTGGGCCAGCGAGACGGGTTTTGGCGGGGCTCAACGCTTGAAAGTCGCCAGGTTCGACGCTCGACAAGCTCGACGCTCGAGCCTCGACCCCGCCCCACTCCCCTCCGGGCCTACGGGCGTTTCTTCTTCTGGTCCCGCTCTACCTTTTTTGCGGAGATGGGGATCTCCACCAGGCGGCACTCGATAGGGCCGTTGAAGAGGATTGTCTTGCTTGCCGGCTTGAGACCCAGCTGCCGCCCGAGGGCAGGGCTCCCCGCCAGGACCCACCCCGTCCACCCGAGAAAGCGTCGTCGCATCACGTCGCCCAGGAGGCGGTAGGTCTCGATGCTCTCCGCCTCGTCCCCCAGTCGCTCGCCGAAAGGCGGGTTGGTGACCAGGATTCCCGCGCTCCTTGAATCTGGCTCGGCATCGGAAAGCTCCCCGGTCGACACCCGGACCTCCTTGGACAAGCCTGCCCGATCCAGGTTCCACTGGGTGTTCTCCACGGCTTTGGGGTTGCGATCGGAACCTCGCAGGTTCAGCTTCACGGTCCGGGTCGCGCTCTCCGCTCGTTTTAGTTCCTCTCGCCAGGCGGCCTTGTCATGGCCCCGCCACCGGGAAAAGCCCCAGTGCCGCCGGTCCAATCCCGGGGGGCGGCACTGGGCGATGCCGGCGGCTTCCGTGAGGAAGGTCCCGCATCCGCACATGGGGTCAAAGAGGGGTTGTCCGTAACGCGCTCCCTTTGGCCAGCCGGCGAGGTGCAGAATCGCCGCTGCGAGGGTCTCCTTGAGAGGGGCTTCTCCCTGGTGTCGGGACCGTCCCCGCAAGTGCAGCGGAGCTCCGCTCAAGTCCACGCTGACCGTGGCTTCGTCCCGGTGCAGGTGTACGTTGATTCGCAGGTGCGGGTTCTTCAGGTCCACCCCGGGACGCTCCCCCGTGGCATCGCGGATTGTGTCTACCACCGCATCCTTGACCTTCTTCGCCGCAAAGCCCGAGTGGTGAAGTGACTCTGAGCGGCCCACAAAGTCCACGGCCAGGGTGCCGTCAGGGGCCAGGTGGTCCAGCCAATCAATGGTGCGCACCCCCTGGTACAGGGCCTCCGCCGTGGGGGCGCGGCCGGACTTCAAAATGAGCAGCACCCGGCTGGCAATGCGCGAGTGCAGACAGGCCCGGTAGCCCAGAGCGAGGGGCCCTGAAAAGTGCACCACCCCTCGACCTGGCTCACAGCCGCGAATGCCAAGGGCCTCCAGCTCCTTTGCCAGGACCCCTTCGGCTCCACGGGTGACCGTGCAGGAGAAGAAGTGATTCACAGGCGGTGGTCCGGTTTCAGACCAGACTTCCGGCGGCGAGTTGCATCTCTTCGGCCTCAACCCGGCCTGCTTCCCGCAGGAGCTTCTTGCACAGCTGCATTGCGTTCTCGATGGAGTGGTCCATGTTGTTGTACCAGAACATCCCTGTTCGTCCCGCCAGGTGCAGGTTCGGAAACTGGGCAAGGGCTTCTCGCGCGTGGGCCAGCTGGTCCGGGTACTCCGTGTGGTAGATGGGGTAGCTGTCCCGAACGCGTTCCACGAAGACGTCGTGGACGGCGGTCCGGTTGGGAATCATGCCGACCCGAATGAGGTCATCAATCACCCAGTCGGTGAGGCGCTCCGCATGTTGCCACCGGTTGTCCCCTTCCATACAGGTGACCTCCACGCAGATCCCAGTGGTGCCGGGGGGGCTTGTGGCCTTGCTGAAGAACTTGGGAACCGAGACCCGGTTGAAAACAATGTCGTCCGCCCCGTAGTAGCACCACTGGTAGTCCCGGGGAACGTCGCATTCGGCGCAGACGTTGAACAGGAGCAGGCCCAGGTAGTCCAGATCAGGCCTCGCTACCTCCAGCTGTTCGCAAGCAAGGGTGATCGGCCCGGTCCAGATGACGTTCCCGGCCTCCAGCGGCTCATCATCCGCCCAGACTCTCCTTACCTGGCCTTCTTCTGCTTCCATGCGGGCCGTCACGCCGGTCAAGATGCGGCCTCCTGCTTGCCGGAACATCTTGGACACAATGTCCCAGGCCTGCTGCATGCCCCGGTTGGGGTAGAGGTACCGGGTCTCGTCAGTCTGGAAGGCCTGCATCAGCGTGGTCTTCAAGAGCTGCGAGAGATTCTGCATCTGGAGGTTGTTGTCGATGATCGCCCGGTTGATGCCGACCTTTGCCCAGTCAGGGTGGGTGTTCCGGGGGTGGATCCCCAAGAATTTCTCCGAGTAGCCCCGGAAGAAGTGCTCGTACAACGTGGGGCCGTACTGGTGAAGCACGTAGGTCTCGAAAGAATCGATCTCGTAGGTGCGGAAGCTGTTCAGGGCCAGGTCCACCCCGGATTTTGCTGCCAGGGATACCGGAAGCTGGGCAAGGTTCGAGGGCTTCAGCGGCCAGGCGTAATAGCTGCCCTGGAAGTAGACCTCGGAGCACCGGGGAAACCAGGTGGAGTCTCCTTTGAGAATGCGGTTCAGAAAGGTAGAAACATTTGGGTTTTCCGTGTGGAAGCGGTGGGGGCCCACATCAAAGACAAATCCATCGTAGGAAAAGGACTTTGCAAGGCCTCCTACAATCTCCCCGCGCTCCACCACCGTGACCTGGCAGCCGGACTCTTGCAGGAGCAGGGCGCTGGTCAGGCCAGCGACACCGCCGCCAACAATCACCACGGGGCCGTCATGGACTGTGGGGTGGGACATGGACTCCTCGAGGAAATCGGCCTATCCGGGGCGGGGACCGGGTGCTATCGTACCAGTCGTTTCGAGGGATTGCGTCTTGGCATTGAGTTCGCGAATCAAAGCGCTTGCGCAGCAGGTCGAGGGTCGCCCTCTGCGGGTGGGCATTGTCTCCATGTACGACGTGGAAAACAATGCCGTTCGAATCCTGGCTGCCTCCCTGCGCGGCGCGGGTCATTTGGTCACCGAAATCTACTTCAAAGACTGGATTTCCAACCACCTGGGACCGGCGACCGACACGGAGCTGGCCAACGTGGTGAAGGTCGTCCAGGAACAGCAGTTGGACCTGCTCTGCGTCTCCATTCGCGCCAGCGCCTACTACAACCAGGCCCGGCTCCTGACGGACCACGTGCACGAGGTTCTGGACACCTGTGTGCTCTGGGGCGGCATGCACCCGACCCTGATGCCCGAGGAGTGCGTGGAGACTGCGGACATCGTGCTGCAGGGCGAAGGGGAGCTGGCGCTCACCGAGGTGTGTCAGCGCCTGCAGGACGGCATCGACCTCATTGACTGCCAGAACCTGATGATGCGCACCGCCGGCGGCGAGCTTGTCAGAAACCCCCTCAGGGCCCTGGTCCAGACTCTGGATTCCCTGCCCTTCCGCGACTACACGCACCATGACGACAAGTTCTTCATCTACGGCAACAAGGTGGACCCCGGGGACCCCATGCACGGGGATCCTGTCTTCCAGATGATGGGAAGCCGCGGCTGCATCTACAAGTGCAGCTATTGCTACAACTCCACCTACAAGAAGGACATCTACCCGGGCCAGAAGTGGTTCCGGGTGCGCTCCCCGGCGAGCATGATCCAGGAGATCCAGGAGGCGCGGAAACACTGGGATTTCAAGCGCATTCGGTTCGATGACGAGGTCTTCAACTTTCAGCGGGACTGGCTGGAAGAGTTCTGCGCCACCTACCCGGTGGAGGTCGGCCTGCCGTTTGAGATATTCATCGAGCCCAAGCTCGTAAACGAAGAGCGCATGGCCATGCTGCGCAAGGCGGGGCTGGTGAGTGTGTACATGGGCATCCAGTCCTCAGAGCGGGTGACGGGTCACCTCTACGATCGCCGCGTCAAGAACAAGACCCTCCCGGAGATTGCCGAGCTGTACCACGATCTGGGCATCAAGCCGCACTTTCAGCTCATCTTCGATGACCCGGTGTCCACCGACGGCGATCGGCGCACCCTGTTTGAGATGATCTCCAAGTTCCCGCGGCCCTTTGACTTGTATCTGTTCTCCATGACGGTCTTCCCGGGGAGCGAGTTGAACCACAAGCTCCTGGAGAGCGGGGTGATCTCCGAGTACGACATCGAGGGGGTCAACACGCGGATCTTCTACCAGCACCGGGTGAACCTCGAGTACCCCCGGCCGGTGCAGGAGACGTTCTGGATCACGCTGATCCAGATGCTGTCCAAGGACTTCATCCCCCGGCCCATGCTGGAGCAGCTGGCGAAGAGCGAATTCCTGAAGAAACACCCCTGGCCGCTGATCAAAATGGCCCACACCGCCAACTACCTGAAGATGGGCACCACCGCCCTGAAGATGGCCCGGGACGGGGAGATGACCCCCACCCTGTGGCGCCGGTGGGGCAGCATGGATCGGGTGATCACGACGTAGAACGGCCGCGCCGAGAGACTCGGCAGGGCCGCAGTAGACTGGCCGGTGAAGTTTCCGGTTCAGCTTCCCGGAATGTGAACTCCGTCATCCTGGTTCATGTTTCCGCCGTTGCCTCCCGTGATCATGGCGTTGTTGCCGGTCACGGAATTCTGGCGCCCGCCTGCGATGGAGGAGGCTGCTCCCGAAGCGCTGTTGTCCTCTCCGCCAGAGATGGTGGCGCCTGAACCGCCTGGGGTGTTTCGCTTGCCGCCAAGTACCGGGCACAGCGGCGAGGACGTCGCTCTTCACGCTGGAAACAGCCGTCTGGTTTTGTCACCCAGGAACCTGGGTCTGCCCAAGAAGCAGGTCGGCCGAACGGGCCGCTTTGTCCTGACCGGCTCATACAACTTCCTGCTCATACAGGCTGTCTCCCAGACGCTGGCAGGACGGGCGGCCATCCATCACCTGCTTCCTTTCAGCCACGACGAGTTGCTTGGCCGCAAGGGGCTGGCCACCGGGGGCTTGTCTCTTGAAGCGTCTTTGGCGAAACCCAAGAGCGACCTCTGTCATACGCTGTTCACGGGTGGTTATCCGCGCATCCACGACAAGAACCTCACCCCCCACCGTTGGCTGCGCACCTACTACCAAGCCTACCTGGAGCGGGATGTTCGCCAGGTGTTGAACGTGGGCGACCTGGACTCGTTTCGGCGATTTGTGCTCCTCTGTGCTGGCCGGGCGGGGCAGATCCTGAACCTGTCCTCTTTGGCCAACGACTGCGGCATCGCCCAACCCACCGCCCGCCGGTGGCTAGGTGTGCTCGAGGCCAGCTTTGTTGTGCGGCTGTTGCGGCCCTTTCACCGCAACTTTGGCAAGCACATGATCAAGGCGCCGAAGCTCCATTTCGTGGACAGTGGATTGCTCCGCTACCTGCTGCGGATTCGCTCCGCCGAGGAACTTCGCTTTCATGCAAGCCGGGGCGCTGTGTTTGAGTCTTGGGTGGTCTCCGAGCTCACCAAGCGGGCCTTGAGCGCCGGTGTTGAGCCGGATCTCTGGTTTTGGCGTGACCGGCGGGGGCGGGAGCTTGACGTGATTCTCGCGTCGGAAGCCGGCACCTGGATGATCGAGCTGAAGTCCGGCCAGACCCTCGGCTCTGATGCTCTCAAGAACATTGATTTTCTTCGCTCGCTTGCCGGGGGGGCGGCCATGAAGGCGGCAGTGTTTTTTGGGGGAGACCGCCTTGAGCAGCGCACCAAGGGCCACGTCCTCCCCTGGTGGGGCTTCTGACTCTTCAGCCCCCGGGCGGTGTCCGCACCGCAAGCAAGCGAATCTCCGTCATGTCCTCCATGGCGAACTGGATCCCCTCCCGTCCCAGGCCGGAGTCCTTCACCCCGCCATAGGGCATGTGGTCCACCCGCCAACTGGGCACATCGCCGATCACGACTCCCCCCACATCCAGGGTGTCCCAGGCCTTCTGCATCTTGTAGAGGTCCCGGGTAAACACGCCGGCCTGCAGGCCAAAGACCGAGTCATTGACCTGGGCCAGGGCATCGTCAAAGTCCGTGAACGAGGACAGGCAGGCCAGGGGACCAAAGGCCTCCTCGGCATTGGCAGGGCAGTCTCGCGGCACGCCCTCCATCAGGGTGGCTTCCAGCATGGCGCCCTCCCGGGACCCGCCACACAAGAGCGTGGCGCCGGCCTGTTCGGCCTCCTGGATCCACCCGTGGAGGCGGCTGGCCTCCCGCTCGGAGATCATGGGACCGATAAAGGTCTCCGGGTCCTTGGGGTTGCCGGATTTGAGGTTTCGGGTTGCTGCAATGAATTTCTCTTTGACCTCGTCATAGATCGACGCGTGGATGATGACTCGCTGTACGCCGATACAGCTCTGGCCCGATTGGTAGAAGGCACCGACGACGAGGCGGCTGATCGCGTCATCGATGTCCGCATCTTCATCCACGATGCAGGCGGCGTTCCCCCCCAACTCCAGCACGACCTTCTTCTTGCCTGCTTTGGCCTTGAGGGCCCAGCCCACCACGGGTGACCCGGTGAAAGAAAGCAGCTTCAGGCGATCGTCTGTCGTGAAAAGGTCGGCCCCGTCCCGGCGGCAGGGGAGGATGGAGAAGCTGCCTTTCGGCAGGTCTGTCTCAGCCAGCACCTCGCCGATGACCAGGGCACCGATGGGGGTCAGGCTGGCGGGCTTGAGCACAAAGGGACACCCCACGGCGATGGCCGGGGCCACCTTGTGGGCAGCGAGATTCAAGGGAAAATTGAAGGGAGAGATGAACGAGCAGGGCCCGATGGGCACCCGCTTCCACATGCCTGTGTAGGCCGAGGCCCGGGCGGAGATGCCCATTTCCATGACCTCACCGGTCATGCGAACCGCTTGCTCCCCGGCGTAGCGAAAGGTGTCGATCAGGCGGGTCACCTCGCCCCGGGCATCCTTGATGGGCTTGCCGGCCTCGATGCACAGGGCATCGGCCAGCTCGTCAAAGCGCTCCGTGAACCGCTTGACGCAGTGGTAGAGCACTTCCTGGCGGGCGTAGGCCGGCATGGCCCGCGTGGCCTCGAACGAGGCATCGGCCGCTGCGATGGCCGCATCGATGGCGGCCGGGTCCGCCATGGCCACCCGGGTGGCCACCTCCCCAGTGAACTTGTCTGTGACCTCCAAGTCGTAGTTCGGGGCGTGGGGTTCGCCGGCGAGCCAGTAGGGGTAGGTTTCCGGAAGCATGGTGGGTTCCTTCAGATGGAGTGGGCGATGTGGCCGAGACGCTCTGAGAGCAGGGCGTTCTCGCGGTAGTCGATGGGAATGGTGATCAGTGTGGGCAGGTCGGCTGCCAGGGCCTCGTCGAGGGCTCCACGCAGATCCCGGCTGTGGTTGACCCGGACCCCGTTCCAGTTGAAGGACTCGGCGAGCTTTACCCAGTCCGGGTTGGTGAAGGTGAGGTCCGTGTGCCGGCCAAAGTGGTTCTGCTGCTTCCAGGCGATCAAGCCGTACTCGTGGTCCTCCCAGAGCAGCACAACGACGGGCAGCTTCAATCGATAGGCGGTCTCCATTTCTTGTACGTTCATCAAGAAGCCACCGTCGCCGCAGATGGCGAGTACTTTGCGGTCAGGCCGGGCCAATTGGGCGCCAAGTGCGCCGGGCAGGGCAAAACCCATGGAGCAGAACCCGTTGGAGATCAGGCAGGTGTTGGGCTCGTCGCACTGGTAGTAGCGGGCGATCCACATCTTGTGGGCACCTACATCCGACAGGAGAATGTCTTCGGGACCGAGGGCCTCGCGTACGTCCCAGAGGGCTTTTTGGGGCCGGATCAAGCCCTCGGTGTCGTCGTCGGCGTACTCGGCAAAGTCCGCCAGCATCTTCTCCCGGATGTGGTGGTGCTGCTGGATGTTGTAGTGCAATGGGTCTCTTTCGTTGCGCTCATTCAGCATCCACAAGGTGTGGGCCAGGTCACCCACGACCTCCACTTCCGGGTGGTAGTGCTCGTCGATCTCCGCCGGCAGAAAGTCGATGTGGATGATGCGCTTGTCCTTGTCGCCGTTCCAGAGGCGCGGGTGGTACTCCACCAGGTCATACCCAAGGGTCACCACAAGGTCCGCGTTGTCGATGGCCACTGCCACGAGGTCCTTGGCTTGCAGTCCAATTGTGAACAAGCTGTACGGGGCCTTTCGGCTCACGGCGCCCTTTCCCATGAAGGTGCATATGGTGCCGAGACCGGTGGTTTCGCAGAGCGTCCGAAGTTGCTTGGAGGCTCGCTTTCGAATGGCGCCGTTGCCCGCCAACAAGACGGGCCGTTTGGCAGCTCGAATCAGCTCCCAGGCCTGATCCACGACCTTGTCGTCAGGAACCGGTCGCCGGAGCGTTCTCACAGTCAAGGGTTCGCCCTCGACCGGGGAGGCTGCGATGTCCTCCGCAAGCTCGATGTGGGTGGCGCCTGGCTTCTCCTGGGTGGCGATTTTGAAGGCCTTGCGCACAATCTCTGGGATGTTCTCTGGCTGCAGCACCGGCGTCGCCCACTTGGTCACCGGGCGAAACATGGAGACTACATCCATGTTCTGGTGGGACTCCTTGTGTTGTCGGTGGGAGTCCGCCTGGCCGGTCAGCACCACCAGAGGGGCGCGGTCCATGTTGGCATCGGCGACGCCTGTGACGAGATTGGTCGCGCCGGGCCCCAGCGTCCCCAGGCAGACCGCGGCTTTTCCGGTCAAGCGACCATACACATCTCCCATGAAGGCGGCCCCCTGCTCGTGGCGGGTCAGGACAAAGGGCATTCCAGCGGCCTCAATGGCCATCATAATGTCTGCATTCTCCTCGCCGGGTACGCCAAAGATGTACTCGACCCCCTCGGCTTGGAGGCACCGGACGAAGAGTTCAGCAGCGTTCATTTGGGGGGTGCTCCCTGGCCGGAGAAGGTTCGGAGAGAGCGAGTATGCCTGGGAGGCCCTGTGGAATCAACGGGGCGTGGCTGCCCGGTCCAGCTGGTGCAGAAGCTTGTTCAGGTCTGCAAGGTCTTGTTGCAGATCTGCCAGGTCGGAAGCAAGGGGTCCCAGGGCCACGGGGCGCCCCTCTTCGCGGGTGCGGGCAGCCCCTGCCGAAATCCGGACGGCCACCTCCTGGATGTCCACGGCCTTTGCGCCCAACTGGTGCAGGGCCACGCGGGCGGCTTCTTTTTTGTCGGGCTCCGGGTACGCTGCAAGTGCAGCCCCGGCCGCAAGGACTCCCGCCATTGCAAAGAGGCGCATGGCGCTTAGACCGGCGCGGTGCGGCTCTTGGAGTCCAATAGCTCGAGCTTGAGCAGGGACAGAAACCCGTTCGTGAGGCGCTTGGCTTCCGTGGGGGTCGAGATCTGTGCGACCTGCCGGGCGATGAAGCGCGGGCGCATGTAGAACTTGCGGTGGGCGATCTTGAGCAGGTCGAGAATGTCCGCCTTGCTCAGGTGCTCCTCCCAAGCGGCGGGAACCTCCACGCCGCAGAGGGGATCGCGCATCAGGCGGTCCCAGCAGTCCGCTGGGAACAAGCCCTTCTTTACGCCTTCCTCGAAGGAGTCGGTCCCCGGGTAGGGACTGAACACGGCGAAGACTGCGTAGCTGGCGTCGAGCTTAAGCATCTCGTCCAGGTTGGCCAGGGCCTCGGCCTTGGTGCGCTCATGAGGGCCGGCCAGCATCATGTAGGCCACGCTTCGCACGCCTTCTTCCCGGCACCACCGGAAGACCCGGTGCACGTCTTCGGTGTCACAGTGCTTGCCCCAGGCATCCAGGCCTTCGTTGTTGGCGGACTCCACCCCGAAGTGGATCTTGGTGCAACCGGTCTCCCCGCAGCGGCGCACCTGCTCGCGGGTGGTGCCGGCGATCGTGGTCTTGTAGCCCCAGTTGAACTTGAGTCCGCGCTTGTCGATGCCATCACAGAACTTCAGCGCCCACTGGCTGTTGGGGGTGAACAAATCGTCGATGAAGTGGGTCTCGGTGATGCCCAGGGAGAGACAGTGCTCCATCTCATCGAGGATGTTGTCGATGTTCCGAATCCGGTACTGCTTTTTGTAGGTCAGGCAGAACGGACAGGAGTGGGGGCAGCCCCGGGAGGTGATCGCCGTGGAGACCAGGGGGGCCTTGGTGCCGGGGAGGTAGTAGTCCTGGTACCGGGGAAGCCGCCGTCGATCCGGCCACGGGTAGGCGTCCAGGCTCTTGGTGGAGGGGCGCTCAGGGTTCTTGATGATCTGGCCATCTTCCTTGAACCAGACCCCGAGGATGCCTTCGAAGGACTTTCCATCGTTGATGGCCTGGAGCATCTCCACGAAGGCGTCTTCTCCGTCGCCCGTGATGATGGCGTTGATCCCCTCCAGCTCGATGGCGTAGTCCGGGAACATCGAACAGTGGGGGCCCCCCAGGATGACCACCGCGTTCGGGTTGAGCTTGCGCACGATGTTGATGGACATCTGCACATCTGGCAGGGAGTGGGTGAAGGCGGTGATTCCCACCACATCCAGCGGATAGCGCTTGAGCTCCTGCTCAAAGTCCGGGTAGTCCAGGTCATCCAGGACCGGGTCGTAGATCTCCGCCTTCCACGGTGTGTATTTCTCCACAGAGGCCTGGATGTACTGGAGGCCCAGGGGGGGGAAGCAATACACGCCGTGTGCGTGGGCTTTGGGAATGCCGGCCCAGACGCGCATCTTTTCTGGTGGATTCAGCAGAAGCAAGTCCATGAAGTCTCCGTACCTGGTGTGTGCTCACGGTTCTTTTGTGCTTCCCGCCCGGCGACTGCGTAGAAACAACCCCCAAGGCAGGAACAGCGGAACCTCCCTACGATAGCGCACGTATTCGTCACCGAACACCTCTTCAAGTTGTGGCTCCTGGCGCCAGACCTTTTCTGCCAGGGACATTCCAAGCAACAAGGGCACCAGGAGGACGCAGAACGAGAGAGAATTCAGTGCGAATCCCACGGAGAGGACCCCCAGCAGCTTTCCGAAGATGGAAGGGTTGCGGGAGTAGGCGTAGATGCCGGTGGTGACCAGTTGCTGGGTGCGTCCCGCGGTGGGTGAGGGAGAGCCCTTGCCCTGGATGACGAGCTCTGCATAGGTCCACACCCACAAGAGGACCCCCAGTACCAGCGTGCCTGCTGCCACCGGCCAGCGAATCGGCTGGGGGAGAAAACCCGCGCCCCAACCAAGGAGGTCGTCCAGCCAGAGGGCTACGACGGCAATGCAGAATGTCAGGGGAAACAGCACCGGAATGTAGACCTTGCACACCATGTGCACGATCTCGCGCGAGAGTGCGGTCTTGAGAAGTCGAGTGACCATGGCGCAGGGATGATACCTTTCGCGGGAATGCGCGCTTTGGTGACCATTGGGGTTGGGTTGTTGTTTCTAGGCTGTGGGACGGATCCGGTTTTGGAGGCGGCTCGCAAGGAAGCTGCCGCCGAGCACGCGGGGCAGGCAGAGGGGGATCAGCCCACGAGCGTGTCTCCCAAGCGTGCCCACCCCATGGATGGTGGTTCTCCCACCGACCCAAGCAGCCCGGGGGAGCACGCACCGGGGGTGCCCGATGAGCCAGCGCCTGGAGTCCCAACTGATCCCTCTCCGGATGGGGTGGGGACCCCGGGTCCGGGAACGCCAGATGCGCCGACGCCGGGGGTGCCGACAGGGCCCGCTCCCGTCGCCGGACAGGAGCCGGAACCTGGGAATCCAGTGGAAGGGGGGAGCAAGCCCCCGGCGACCGGTCCGGTGGTCAAGCTCTCGGGACACATCTCTTTTGACGGGTACCAGGGAGGAAACCTGCGAATTGACGTGTTTGATGGGGAGCACGTGGGTGGGGGCGCTGGAAAGCGCCCGAGTCTAGTGGGCAGCGTGACCGTGACGCGCTTGGGCCTTTGGGAGCTGGAGGTCCCCCAGGCCCTGGGACAGGTTTGGATCGAGGCCTCCAACGACGAGAATGGTAATGGCCGCCCAGATCCGCGGGATCCAATGGGCCATTGCTCCCGCAATCCCGTTTCAACAAAGAAGGATTTGGGGGGCTTGAAGATCCACCTGGTGCGCCGAGATGCCCCCGGTGGGGAGGCGGACGACCTGTGAGAGACCTCTGTGTGGTCATTCCCCACCGCAGGAGGGGGGATCTTCTTGTGCGGGCCCTGGAAGCGGTGCGTGAGTGGCCGGTCGTGTTGGTGGACGACACGGACGCGGGGGTTGACGCTGCCTTGCAGGTGGCTGCTTGCGTCCGGACCACGGGCGGCACTGGGTTCGCGCCGGCAGCGAATGCCGGGTTGGCCCATGCAGAGTCCATGGGCTTTTCCTGGGCGCTGGTGCTCAACGATGATGCTGCGCCAGATCCGGGGTGTGTGGCCACGTTGCTTGCCGCCGCGAAGAGCTTGGATGCGGGCGCGGTGGGGCCGATTCTGGAAGGCTCCGCAGGGGTGGAGTCCGCGGGAATCCGGTACACAAGACACACAGGCCGGGTGGCACAGGAACGGCGGGTCCCGGGCAGCGCCCAGGTGGTGGATGCCCTCTCGGGGGCCTGTATTCTGGTGCCTTCGACTGAGCGGTTCGACACCGGATTTCCCCATGGTTTTGAGGATGTGGACCTCTGCCGGCGCCTGAAGGCCCGCGGCAAGCAGGTCTGGGTGGAGCCCCTCGCACGCTGTTGGCACGAGGGGGGGAGCACGGTGGACCGCAAGAGCCGGGAGGCGGCGCGGGATGCCGTGGCGGGACATCTCTACCTGGTGGGGCCCAGGCGGTTTCGGCGGGCGGCGGTGGTGGCCTGGGCGGTGGCGCAGGTGGTGCGTGAGGGGGGGCCGGCCAGTCGGTTTGTGGGGATCCTTGAGGGCTACAGGGGGGCGGGGGTGTCTTCTGGGGAGGGGACCTCCGGCGAGGCCCGGGCAGCAGCGATGGCTTCGGGCAGGGCAGGCTCCAGCAACATCATGTAGAGCACCAGCTCTCGGCGCAGGTTGTTGAAGACCGGGCCCTGGAGGTCCTCCAGCGCTGCATCTGACCACAAGCCTCCGAGGTTCAGGTGGTCTTTGTTCCGATCCCAGGTTCCCCGGGTCAGGGTGCCCCAGTCTCCGGCAATGAAGATCGTGCCCACGAGGGACTGAAAGTCCCCGGGGGTGGCATAGGGGTCCATACGGTGCCGCAAGAAGAAGACGGCGTCCGTCAGAAGGATCTCCTGGCGGGGGGTCAAGCCGGCGAGCCAGGGCTGCTCCAGGTCCAGCACGGTGCGTACTCCCTGGGATCGAAGCTTCATCAGGTCTTCTTCCCGGGCGTGTTGCAGTCGCTCGGACAACAAGCTCCCCGCAGCGCTCTCCAGGTCTTCATCGGACAAGCTCGCTCCCGCCTGGAGGCCGTCCCAGATGGCGTCGTAGGCCCCCACAATGCGCGCCTCGTAGCGGGAGACGACGGTGCGTTGGGCTTCTTCTATGCGGGCGTGCTCCGCTCTCACCCGGGTGGCGAGCAGGTCCAACTCCGCCAGCTGGTAGGGGGTTAGCTCCGCGTGGCGCAGCCAGAGCAGGATGCGTGTGCGCTGTTCCTTGTGCTGCACTTCCGGGAGAAAAGCATAGTCATAGAGCAGCTGGTACAGGGGGGGCTGGCCAGACCGTTCCATGCGTGCATTCGCTGCGGATACCCGCACCTGCGTGGGCAGTGGCTCGGGCTCAGTGGCGCAGGAGATGGCCAGGAGAATCAGCAAGGTCACCGGTGAGGTCCCCATGAAGAGGGCTTGATCCTCCCACCCGTCTCGAACGCCGTCAAACCGTCGCCGTTAGACTTGGCGCATGGGGTTGTTCAGCCAGTTCCTGCCCCCCAAGCCGGTCCGGTGGGGCCTCTTGGGCGCCGTGGTGGCTGCAGGGGTGATCTGCTGGCCGACCCCCATTGATCCTGCTGGGGGCATGACAGGGCATCCTGGCAACGACACCTGGAACCACGCGTGGGGCCTCTGGTGGGTTTTTCGCGGGCTTGTGGACTCCGGCACGGTGCCATCCCATACCGGCCTCTTGAACTATCCAGATGGGGGCTCCCTCTTCTTCATCGACAGCTTCAACGCGGTGGCGTCGGTGCCTCTTCAGGCTCTGTTCGGCCTGGCGGTCACCTTCAACCTCGTGGTCTGGGGGTCTTTTGCCTGGACGATTTTTGGGGGGTGGATGCTCGGGCGGCATGTGCTGCGCGATGAGGCGGCGGCGGTGGTCTGTGCCTGGGTCTACGGGTGCAGCGCCCACCTGCTGGGCCAAGCCTACAACGGCATCACAGAGACGGTAAACGCAGGCTGGATTCCTCTCTACGTGTTGTCTTTGCTCAAGGTGATGGAGCACCCGAAGATTCCCAGGGCACTGCTCATGGGGGCGCTTTTTGCTGCCTGTGCCTTGTCCAACTTCTACTACGGCCTGTTTGCCACGTTGCTGTCGCTCTTGGTGGTGGGGCATGCTGCGGTGACGGATAGGGGACGGGTGGCCTGGAAGGACACAGCGCTGTGCATTCTCCTCGCGGCGACGGTCTCCATGACGGTGGTGCTCCCTGTGCTCGCGCACTTGTCAGGCACAATGGGGGCGGCCGATGCGATGGTGGCCCGGGACCCCCAGTTCGTGTGGGACAGCTTGATCCGCCACAACATCTCAGATCTGATCGGCTTCTTCCGGCCGGGCAAGCACTACTCTCCTGACCTCAAAGCCCAGTACGGGGAGGAGCTCCTGATTGTGACCTACCTGGGCTGGGTGACGCTCGTGCTTGCAAGCGTGGCGCTCGCCCTGCACAGACGGCGGCGGGATCTGTCCTTGTGGCTGTGTGTTTTTGTGCTGTTCTTCCTTTTTTCCCTGGGGCCCTACCTCCACGTCAACGGCGAGTACCTGACCTTGGACGGGCGGCGGATTCCTTTGCCCTTTCTGCCGTTTTTCGAGGCCTTTCCAATCTTTGACCGTATCTCGCACCCCTTTCGCTTCGTGGTGCCGGCGTTGCTGGGGCTTGCGGTGCTGGCAGGGCATGGCACACGGCTTGTTCTTCGGGGCCTCTCGGAGCAGGCGCGGTGGATGGGTGTCGCGGGCTTGGTGGGGGCGATTGGTGTGGAGGTCCTGGTGGCCTCTCCGGCGGTGTGGCCCATGCCCCGGTCCGAGGCCAAGATTCCGGAGGCCTATGCTTCTTTGGAAGCCGATGGTGCGTTGCTGGATCTGCCGATCACGGTGCCCAACCTGGAGAGGGCGGTCTACACCTACTACCAGACTGCCCACGGGCTCTCGAGTCCCTATGGACTGAACGAGCCGGTGCCTCGGCACATCTGGTCCAACCGCCTCACGCGCTTTCTGGTGAACCTGGAGTCTGGGCGCGCGGTGACCTTGCCGCGCCTGCTGCCGGACCTGGAGCTGGTCACCGGGGCCCGCCTGCTTCGCGCCCAGGGGTATCGGTACGTGGTGGTGCACGAGCACCTGTACACCCAAGCCAAGGCCCAAATGGTGGAGAAGGTGCTCTCCAGTGTTCTGGGGCCGCCTCGTATCTATGGGTCCGACGGGCTCGCCCTGTATGAGCTGCCGGAATGAGTCTGCTGCGCTGGCTTGAGAAGTCGCTGCCTGCCCGTTGGGTGTGGGCGCTGGAGGCCCTGGTGGCGGCGGCTGTGGCTTTGGGGGCCGCTGCGGTGATCACCTGGCCCGCTCTGCCCCACACCGACTCCGTCATCATGGGCGGCGGGGAGCTTGGGGGCTGGCTCTGGCGGTACTGGTGGCATTTTCTGGAGGTGGATGCCCTGGGGGCTTCGGACCTTGGGTGGCTGGATCGGGCACGGATTTTCTTTGCCCTGGGTCGCTACCCGGAGACCGGAAACATCCTGGATGTGCTGCTGCTTTCCTATCCCTTGCAGCGCCTGTTGGAGCTACCCGGACACTACAACGTGAAGATCTTCCTGGTGCTCGTGGGGAACGGTCTCTGCGGGTACCTCTTGGCCCGCTCCCTGGTGGGGAGTCGATCTGCCAGTCTTGTGGCGGCGCTCATCGCGGTGGTGAATCCCCTGGTGATCCAGGACATCCATGGATCGGGGCTGCGGCAGGTGGTGCTTTGGTGGGTGCTGCTCCTGCCGGTGCTGCTGCAGCGGGCCTCTTCCACGGGGCGCTGGCAGTGGGGGGCGGCCACAGGCGCGTGTTTTGCCTTGTCTGCGGGATTCTTTTGGTTCTACGGGCTCTTTTCGGCGGTCTTTCTTGGGTTGTGGGCCTTGTATTTTGTCTGGAGCCGGCGAGGGGCCATGGCCTGGAAGCGGGTGGCCCGGTGGGGGGTGCCTCTGGTGGTGACAGCCGGTGTTCTCTCGGTGCTGTTCTTCGTGCCGTACTTGCAGGCAGCCGGAGGGGCCGAGGCGGGCGGGGGCACTGGAACGGTGCTGCCGGAGCTGTCTTTCTTTCTACCGTTTCCCGAGTACGACGTCATCAAGGACGTGCCGCTGCGCCCCTCCAACTACGCGGAGAACGTGCTCTCATCCCTGAACCGGAACATCATGTCGTCCTGGTCCATGGACTACCTGTTCAATCCGGCCCATTTCCGGGCTCTCTCGCTGGTGGTGCTCCTTTGCGGCGTGATCCCGGCCCTTTTACACCGGGGGGACGCCGCAAGCCGGGGGCGGTTCTGGCTGGTGGTGTTCTTCTTTTTCTACCTGGGCACCCTGGGCCCGTACCTCAAGTTCGGGGGCAACCAGGACAACGCGGAGGTGGTGCGGCTCTTTGATGCCTACGTGGTTCGAATGCCCTTCACTTGGATGTTCCGCTGGATTCCAGGGATGAGCCGCATGTTTGCGCCCTATCGAATGGGCGCCTTTATGGTGGTGGGGGCGGTGGCCTTGACCGCGATCGGTCTCTCTCGGGTGGGGTGGGGCGGCCAGAAGAGGCCCTGGGCGCGTCGGGGGCTCGCGGTGGTGGCGGTGGTGTGGACGCTGGGGTCCACCAACTACCGCTGGGAGATCGGTCCCGTCCCGGAGGATGCCATCGCCCCGACGATGTGGCGGGCGCCCATCAGCGTGTCGGGCATCCATGTGCCCCCGTTTTATGCCGGCCTGGAAAAGGGAGCGCAAGAGGGAATCGTGGAGCTCCCCCTGGAACAGCAGCAGGACTTGATCTACTTCTACCAGGTGGCCCACGGCTGGAAGGTTTATGCGGGCTGGGCGACGCCCCCGGCTATTCCGCCGGTCTTTCGGACCGAGGGAGGCGGGGCGGCCGGAGAGCAGATGCGCTACCTGGCTCGGGTCGATCGTTTTGGCGCAGAGGCGGGAGATCTTCTGCTGCGACTGTCTCGGAACCCCCAGGAGGTGGATTTTTCGGAGGTGCCCGACTCGGCGCTGGCCCACCTGTTCTTGGGCAACAAGTACCGGTACCTCGTGGTTCATGAGCGGGGCTACTACCTGGTGGACCCCATGCAGGGACCGCTCCTGTACCGGGACGTGGTGCGGCGCCTGGAGGCACGCCTCGGCGTGACCGCGGAGAGCCAGGTGGAGCAGGAGTGGTTCGACTACCCGGGCAACCGCTACCAGGTGCCGGATGGGCCGGTGTACATTCCCTGGTCCAGCCACGAGGTGAACCTGCCCGACCGCCAGATGCCCAACCGGTACTTCATGGCGGTGTTTGACCTGGCACCTTTCCTGGAGTCCTATGAGGGCCCACCTCTCCCCGTGGTGGCCGAGAAGCCGGCGGAAGCCCCGGAGTCGGATGCGGTGGGACAACACGAGGAGAGGGTGCACAAGAGTGTTCCCCCGCCCCAGGATGTCCCCCCTCCCGAGGAGGTGGAGCACAGGGACATGCCGGCTGGTGCCACAAAGCCTGCAGTTGGCCAGGAGCCCGTGGATGACTGAACTTGACAAGGAGTCGCGGGACGGGGTTCGATCCCTTAGACTTCGAGCCGGAGGTTGGATGCGAGTTCTGGGTGTTGCTGCGCTCATGCTGTTGGGTCCCGGTTGTCTTGGGGCCAAGGCTGGCTACGCGTTGTACGAACTGGAGCAGAGCTATGCGGCTGCGCAGCAGCAGAACGCAGCGGAGCTGGCTGTGTACGAGCACACCCTCTCGGAGGCCTACCGGGCCAAGGCCTGGGAGGAGGCCGGCTACAACCAGTACGAGGCAGCGGAGACCTTAACCGCCAAGGCTTCGGAGATGGCGGAGGCTGGGGCCAGGCTGGCGGCGGAAGAGGCAGAGGCGCTGCGCTTGCTGGAAGAGATGAACCAGGACGAGGATCTGGTGCCGGAGCAGGTGCCGGTGGCGCCCGAAGCCACGCCGGATGCGGCTCCTGAGAGCGCGGCGCCCGAGGCCGAAAACCCATGGAGCGAGCCGGCTCCGGAAGAAGAACGCCTGGACGAGTGGGTGGAATAAGCGTGCTCTCTCTTCTCTTCTGGATCGGTTGTGTGGACCCCTCGGGTCTCAAGCAGGATCATGATGCCCTGACCCGGCTGCTCGCCACCGCCACCCAGCAGGGTGCCCGGGAGTGCGTGCCGCGGGAGATGGCCACAGCCGAGGCCAACGCAGAGTTTGTGCTGTTGGAGTTCAGGCAAGGGGACCCGCGCCGGGCCCGGGACCACATGGATCTTGCGCTCGCCCACGCCCAGCTCGCGGTGGATGGTTCCCTGGGTTGTTTGACCCAGGACACGGACGGGGACGGCATCGTTGACATTGACGACCGCTGCGTGGACGAGCCGGAAGACATCGACGGGGATCGGGACGACGACGGGTGCCCAGACATCGAGCCGGATCCAGACGAGGATGGACTCACCGGCGAGAGTGATTCCTGCCCGGACGACGCCGAGGACTTTGACGAATTCGAAGACGAAGACGGCTGCCCGGACCCGGACAACGATGGCGACGGGCTCCTGGATGGGAGCGATGGTTGTCCCCTGGAGGCAGAAGATCTGGATGAGTTCGAAGACGAAGACGGCTGCCCGGACCCGGACAACGACGGCGACGGCGTCACGGATGAGAACGACAAGTGTCCCGACGAGATGGAGACCCACAACAACTACGTGGACGACGACGGCTGCTTTGATGAGCTGCCCAAGAACGTCACGATCGTGCACAAGCAGATCGTCATCGGGGAGAAGATCAAGTTCCGCTCCGGCCGGGCCACGATCCTGGCTGTCTCCAACGAGATCCTGGACTCCGTGAGCCAGGTCCTGAAGGACCACCCCTACATCACGGTGCAGGTGGAGGGTCACACGGACGCCGACGGCGGCGAGGAGATGAACCAGAAGCTCTCAGAGCGCCGGGCCGGTGCGGTGCGGGACTACCTCATCAACACGGGCATTGAAGCGGAGCGCTTGACCTCCACGGGCTACGGCGAAGCCCGTCCCATTGCGAGCAATCGATCCGCGGAGGGCAAAGCCGAAAACCGACGGGTGGAGTTCCACATTACGTCGGGGATGGACTAGGAGGCTGTAGGGCGTAGCAGAGGTCGCCGCCGAGACGGTTCAGGGGTTGA
>CAZRYF010000003.1:118694-162297 GCA_964604165.1 uncultured Enterobacterales bacterium | reverse complement strand
CTCGCGTGGAAGCCACCAAGCGCAGGGCGCGTTCGCAATGGGTGAAGGCCGTACAGCCGCCTGCGAACACGGCGGGGGTGATTGCGAAATTGAGCGCCCGGAGCGTCTTGCTGTGGCGAGCTACCTCCTTCTTGGCTCAAATGGAAGGCTGGTGATGGATCCGGGTTAGTCGTTGACGGAGACCAAGGTGTAGCGGATTCCGTCATCGGCAAAGCCCAGCACGACTGTCTCTGCCCCATCCAGGGAAAGGGTGGCGCATTGGGCGGCGCCGCGGCTTGCATTCCATGTCCATTCCGCCTGGGAAAGCTGATCTTCCCCAGGAGCGGCAACCAGAGAATACAAGCGAAGATCACGGCTTACCGGTTCATCCGATCGCCAAGCGAGACGCACCTTTGTGTTCAGGTTGTTGAGCCGGTCCACAAAGCTCAACTCCCCTTCATCGGTGAAACGACCAGGGTGCAGGGCGGTGCCCAGGATTCGGCCTGCGCTCTCCGCAATGGCGTGGTCCAGCCCTGAGCAAATCGGCACCAGCGAGATGCTCTCGTCGGTCACCGTGCAGTTCACCGAGGCCTGGATCGCTCGACAAGCGCTCGGATCGGGCACCTCCTCAAAGGGCTGGGTGTACCAGTACTCGGCCACGGCCGCTGGCCTCGGCCCGCTCAAACCAGCAAGTCATCGATCAGAATCATGTGCCCGCTCTCCAGGGCCAACACACGGCGCTGAAGATGCTCCATCCAACCCAGGGCCGGGTCGTCACGACCATAGACCTCGCTTCCATTCAGCAGCAGGATCTCGTGCCCATCCACGGTCTCGATCTCCAGGATGCCATCGCGCCCATCGAACTGGCTTGTGTTGGTAGACGGCTCTCCCTCTCGGTAGGCCTCAAGGATCACCAGCGTGCTGTGCCCAGTCGGGTTCTGATCCGGGTTGTGATCCGGCCAGGTCAAGTAACGGTCGCCCGTGAGCTCCCCGTAGCCAAAGTCCCAGAGAACAGGTGGCTCGCAGTCCTCGGAAAAGATGTCATCCCCTGGAAAGCGCTCCTCGGGAGAAATGTTGTGGGTCAGGAACTCCGGCGTGGGGAGGCCCCATGGAGGATCGATGTGGTCGCCCGGAAGAAGGGGCAACAAGCCGTCCTCATCCTGTCCAAAGAGAGACAAGGCGATCTCATCCCAAGGGGTCTCCCCATGACAGTTCCCCACACGCAGCGTGCAGTTCTCCAAACAGAGGTCATCGGTCAAAGGGTCGTCGCAGTCCTCACCGGTTTCCACCACCCCGTTCCCACACTCCGGCGCAAGAACATCGCCGGTGTCTTGGCTCCCAGCCTTCTGCTGGCCCTCTCCAGGGCTGGTGTCCTCTTCAACTTGGGGGCATCCAAACACGGCCAATGTCGAAGCAAAAAGCAAATGGAACCTCTTCCCCACGGGGGCCTCTCCCCTACTGCGGCGCCCCCTCGATGATCCAGGTCTCGATCTTGGTGAGATCCGACGCCGACAAGGCAGGCGAACCATCTGGCATCTGCCCGCCACTCCCCCCCACCGAACTCTGGGTGCCGTTGAGCTTGTGCCACAGGTAGCTGTCTCCGGTCAGGCAGGGCTCCACCCGGTCCTTGCTTGACTGGCTTGAGGCCACGTTTACCAGTGCCGAGAAGCCACTGGTCAGGCTGAGGCCTCCACTGGACGGATGGCATCCGGTGCAGTTCGCAGTCCAAATCGGCTGAATGTCCGTGTCGTGGGTGTAAGTGTAGCTGGCATCCTCGTCGGTGGAACCGTCGCAGTCGTTGTCCTGACAGTCCGCGGGATCCGAGGCCTCTCCGGGACTAATCTGCGCGTCCGAGTCGTTGCAGTCGCCCCCGGTTGAGATGCGCCCGGTCACCTGGTTGCAGGAACTCACGGCGGTGCCCCCTCCATAGCCATCGCCATCGTTGTCGTTGTACCAGGAAGTGGCATCCGTGGAGGTGTCCGGGTCGGTCACCCCATCACAGTCATTGTCCACACCGTCACAGACCTCGTCCTCCCCGGGATTGACCGAAGAGCTGGTGTCGTCGCAGTCCGTGTTGTCCCCGATGCGTCCCGTGATTTGGGTGCAGGCGTTCTGGGAGTCATTTGTGTCGCCGTACCCGTCACCGTCGCCATCGGCGTACCACTGCTTGGTGTCGGCAGCATCCGCCTCGTCCGCCGTGCCGTCGCAGTCGTCGTCGACGCCCACCGTGCTGCAGAACTCACTGGCGGAAGGCGAAATCGCCGAATCACTGTCATTGCAGTCCGCATTGTCTGATCCCCAGGCGCTTGTGGGCGGATCACAGGACTCTGTACCGCTGTTGCTTGCATCCCCGAACCCATCCGAGTCCAGGTCCGGATACCAGGTCTGCTGGTCCACCGCCGACTCGTCCACGGAACCATCACAGTCATTGTCCACGGAATCGCAGTACTCACTCGCCCCCGGATAGACCTCCGCCTCCGTGTCGTCGCAGTCCCCCGAGGCCGTCGCGGTGGAGGTGGGCTGGGTGCAGGTGGTCACCGCCGTGGAGGTGACCCCGAATCCGTCTCCATCCGTGTCCGTGTAGTAGGTCACCGCATCCGCAGAACCGCTGCCATCGACACTGCCATCACAGTCATCGTCAATGGAGTTGCATACTTCCGTGGCACCTGGATTGACCGCGCTGGCAGTGTCGTCACAGTCTCCTGTGGCCAACACGGTCCCGCTGGGTTGGGTGCAGGCGGAGGTAGAGCCCGTCGTGGCCCCGTACCCATCGCCATCTGCATCCGGGTACCAGTTGTCGTACACCACGTTGTTGTCCACCGTACCGTTGCAGTCGTCGTCCACGGAATTGCAGCGCTCGGAGGCCCCGGGATTCACGGCGCTGTCCAAGTCATTGCAGTCCGTGTTGTTTGCCACCTGGCCCGAGGGCGCGTCGCAGGCCACCGTCGCGGCCGAGGTCGTGCTGCCATAGCCGTCCGAGTCCGCGTCCACGTACCAGGCGCTTGCATCGGTGGCGTCGTTCTCATCGACCGATCCGTCGCAGTCGTTGTCCGCCGAGTCACAGACCTCGGTGCCGACCGGGGAGATGTCCGCGTCCGTGTCGTCACAATCCGAGCTGTCCGAGACATAGCCGGTAGGCTGGCTGCAGTCGGCTGCCGTGGCCGAAGCGTCGCCGTAGCTGTCTCCGTCGGTGTCTGCGTACCAGGTAGAGGCATCCGTGGCGCTGCTCCCATCCACGTTTCCGTCACAGTCGTTGTCCACCGAGTCGCAGACCTCGGTGGCGGTGGGCTTGATCGACGCGTTTGCGTCATTGCAATCCTGGGCGTTGGCCACGGTTCCCGTGGGCTGGCTGCAGCTGGCCACCCCTGTGGCGGAGTCACTGCCATAGCCATCGCTGTCTGCATCTGTGTACCAGGTGGTGATGTCCGTGGAGTCGGCTCCGTCCACGGTACCGTTGCAGTCGTCGTCCAGGCTGTTGCAGACCTCGGTGGCTCCTGGATTCACCGCGGATCTGGTGTCGTCGCAGTCCGTGGCGACATCCACGTACCCGGAGGGCGCATCACAGGCGTCCGTGGCCGTGGAGCCTGAGGCCCCGTACCCATCCCCGTCGCTGTCGATGTACCAGCTGCTCGCATCGGAGGCGGAAGAACCGTCCACCGTGCCGTCGCAGTCGTTGTCCACGTCGTCGCAGACCTCCGCGGCGTTTGGGTGGATGGAGGCGTCGCTGTCGTTGCAGTCCGTGTCCGTGTAGGCGTAGCCCGTCACCGCCGAACAGGAGCTGATGGCGGTGCTGTTGGGATCGCCAAAGCCATCGTTGTCGTTGTCCACGTACCAGTCGACCACGCTCGTGCCGTCGTCAATGGTGCCGTTGCAGTCGTTGTCAATGGAGTCACAGATCTCTGTGGCGCCCGGGTTCGTGGCAAACGCCGAGTCGTCGCAGTCCGACGAGTCCGCCACGTAGCCGGAGGGCTTGTTGCAGCTGGCGGTACCCAGGTTCGAATTCCCGTATCCATCCCCATCGTTGTCCAGGTACCAGATGCCCGCGTCGCTTGCGGTGTCCTCATCGACGGTGCCGTCGCAGTTGTCATCGACGGAGTTGCAGGTCTCGGTGGCGTTCGGGTTGACGGTCGCATCCGTGTCATCGCAGTCCGACGAGGTGGCCACGTAGCCGGAGGGAACGTCGCAGGTGGTCTGGGCGTTGTCGGCATCGCCAAAGCCGTCGCTGTCGTCGTCTGCGTACCAGGTGTTGGTGTTCGCGGCGTCGTCCTCGTCCACCGTGCCGTCGCAGTCGTTGTCCTTGTCGTCGCAGATCTCCGTGGTGGATGGGGACACCTCGGAATCACTGTCGTCGCAGTCGGTGTTGTCTGCCACGTAGCCGGTGGGGGCATCACAAGCGTCGGTGCCGGAGACGGTCGCGCTGCCAAAGGCGTCCGAATCCGCGTCCGGGTACCAGGTCGTCGTGTCTGTGGCGCCGTCGTCCGTCAAGCCGTTGCAGTCGTTGTCCTCTCCGTCGCAGGTCTCTGTTGCCCCGGGGTAGGTCAGAGCCTCGTCATCGTCGCAGTCGTCCCCCTGGGTGGTGGTGCCGCTGGGCTGGGTGCAGGCAGTCTCCGTGTTGTAGGAGCTGCCGAAGCCATCGCCGTCGCTGTCGGCGTAGTAGACCGTGGCATCCGAGGACGTGGCGCCATCCACGGTGCCATCGCAGTCGTTGTCCACAAAGTCACAGACCTCATCGGCATCCGGGTTGATGCTTGTGGAGCCGTCGTCGCAGTCCCCACCGGTGAGCACGTACCCGCTGGGCTGGGTGCAGGCCGACTGGGAGTCCGAATCCAGCCCATAGCCGTCCCCATCCGCATCCCGGTACCAGGTGTCGGTGGTCACGTTGTCGTCCACCGAGCCGTTGCAGTCGTTGTCGATGGAGTCGCAGCGCTCCGTGGCCCCCGGATAGGTGTCCGAATCGGAGTCGTCGCAGTCACCTGACGTGGCCACGTACCCAGAGGGCTCATTGCAGGCGGTCTGGGTCGCGGCGGTGCTGTCCCCGTAGCCGTCCCCATCGCTGTCCAGGTACCAGGTGCTCGCATCGGTCGCGTCGGCCTCGTCAACCGTGCCATCGCAGTCGTTGTCTGCGGAGTCGCAGACCTCCGTGCCCACCGGGGAGATGGTGGCGTCCGTGTCGTCGCAGTCCGAGTCGTCGCTCACGTACCCGGACGGCTGGCTACAGGCCGCCAGGGCCGCGTCCGCGTCTCCATAGGTGTCGCTGTCGTCATCTGCATAAAAGGTGGTGGCGTCGGTGGAGGTGCTGCCGTCCACAAGGTCATCGCAGTCGTTGTCCACAAGGTCGCAGACCTCGGTAGCGTCTGGGCTGATGCTGGCGTTGGAGTCGTTGCAGTCGTCGGCGTTGGACACGGTGCCCGAGGGTTGGTTGCAGCTCTCGGTGGCCGTGGCGCTCGAGTCCCCGTAGCCATCCCCATCGGAGTCCGTGTACCAGCTGACGAGGTCCGTGGAGTCGGAGCCGTCCACGGTGCCGTTGCAGTCGTTGTCCACGCTGTCGCAGATTTCGTCTGCTACCGGGCTGATGTCCGCGTCTGTGTCGTCGCAGTCATCGTTGTTGTCGGCAGTGGCCGAGGGCTGGGAGCAGGACACCGTCGCGGTAGCGGTGGAGGCCCCGTAGCCGTCTTGATCCGCGTCCGCGTACCAGGACGTGGCATCGCTGGCGCCGGTACCATCCACGGTGCCGTCACAGTCGTTGTCGACCTGGTCGCAGACCTCCGTGGCGTTGGGGTTGACCCCCGCCTGGGTGTCGTCACAGTCCGTCGCGATGTAGGCCATGCCCGAGATGGGAGCGCAGGAACTCACCGGCGTGGTGCTGGCATCCCCGAAGCCGTCCCCATCACCGTCCGTGTACCAGTCGACCGCGCTGGTGTCATTGTCCACCACCCCGTTGCAGTCATTGTCCACCCCGTCGCAGGTCTCCGACGCTCCCGGGTTGGAGTTGAAGTCCGAGTCGTCACAGTCCGAGTCATCGGCCACATAGCCACTGACCTGGCTGCAGCTCGCCACGGACGAGGTGGAGTCCCCGTACCCATCGTTGTCCGTGTCCGCATACCAGGAGGTGGCATCCGAGGCGGAGTCCTCGTCCACGGAACCATCACAGTTGTCGTCCACCCCGTTGCAGGTCTCGGTGGCAGACGTGCTCACGCTGGCATCGCCATCGTCGCAATCATCCGCGTTGTCCACCGCACCCGAGGGCGCATCGCACGCAACTGTGCCCGCATCCGAGCCTGATCCATCCCCGTCCCCATCCGCGTCCGTGTACCAGGTGGAGGCGTCCGAGGCGTCTGCCTCGTCTACGGTCCCATCACAGTCATTGTCCACGCTGTCGCATTTTTCCGTGGCCGCCGGGTTTACGGCGCTGTTGGTGTCGTTGCAATCCGTGTTGTCGTCTACGAGGCTGCCGGTGGCGTCGCAGGCCTGGGTGCCGGTGCCGCTCTCGTCCCCATAGCCGTCCCCATCGGAGTCCGTGTAGAAGGTGGACAGGTCCGTGGCATCGGAACCGTCCGCCGTACCGTTGCAGTCGTTGTCCACGCCGTCGCAGACCTCGGTGGCACCCGGGTTCACGGAGGCATCCGAGTCATCGCAGTCCGTGTTGTCCGCAAGGCTCCCGCTGGGTTGGGAGCAGGCCACGGTCTCGTTGTTGGAGTCGCCGTACCCGTCGGAGTCTGCGTCGGCATACCAGCCGGTGGCGTCCGAGGCGTCTGCGCCGTCCACATTTCCGTCGCAGTCGTTGTCTACGCCGTCGCAGACCTCCACGTTTCCTGGGTAGGCGCTGGAATCCGTGTCATCGCAGTCGCCTGCATCGAGCACATACCCGCTGGGCTCGGTGCAACTGGACTGGGTGTCCGATGCGACCCCCACCCCATCGCCATCCGAGTCGGCGTACCAGGTCACGATGGTGATGTTGTCGTCCACGGACCCGTTGCAGTCATTGTCCACTCCGTCACAGAGCTCGCTGGCCCCCGGGTAGACCGTGGCGTCGTTGTCGTCGCAGTCCCCGGCGGTCTCGGCCGAGGTCGCGTTGGGGGCATCGCAAGCCACCGTGGTGGTGGAAGTGGAGTCCCCGAAGTCATCTTCGTCCGCGTCCACGTACCAGGTGATGGCATCGCTGGCGTCGTTCTCATCCACGGTGCCATCGCAGTCGTTGTCCGCGCTGTCACAGACCTCCACGGCATCCGGGTTGATGGTGGCATCGGTGTCGTCGCAGTCCCCGGAGACGAGCACCCGATCCGTGGGTGTGGAGCACAAGTCCTTGGCGTCGTCACTGTCCCCGAAATTGTCGCTGTCCCCGTCGGCGTACCAGGTGGTCACATCGGATGCATCGGCGCCATCCACGGTGCCGTCACAGTCGTCGTCGACGTTGTTGCAAACCTCCGTGCCCACCGGGCTTACGGAGGCGTCCGTGTCGTCGCAGTCCGAGTTGTCGGCCACGTAGCCGCTGGGCTGGGAGCAGCTGGCGGTGGATGAGCCTGCCTCGTCGCCGTATCCATCCCCATCCGTGTCCGCGTACCACGACAGGGCATCCACCGCGTCCGCGCCGTCCACGGTGCCGTCGCAGTCATTGTCCACGTTGTCACAGACCTCGCTGCCGTCGGGATTCACCGAGGCGTCCGAGTCGTCACAGTCCGAGTCGTCGTCGACGTAGCCACTGGGCTGAAAACAGGCGTCGCTGCCGGTGCCGCCGGCGTCTCCATATCCGTCGCCGTCCGAGTCCTCGTACCAGGAGGTCACGTCCGTGGCGTTGCTGCCGTCGGTTACGCCGTCGCAGTCATTGTCCAGGGCGTCGCAGACCTCCTCGGCCCCCGGGTGGATGGTGGCGTCCGCGTCGTTGCAGTCCGAGTCGTCCTGGACCATGCCCGAGACGGGAGAACAGGAGCTTGTGGCCGCCACGTAGCTGTTGCCGTACCCGTCGCCATCGCCGTCTGGGAACCAGTCCACCGCCGAGGTGCCGTCATCGATGGTGTTGTTGCAGTTGTTGTCGATGCCGTCGCAGATCTCCGTCGCACCCGGGTAGGTGTTGGCGTCATTGTCGTCACAGTCGCTGTCGTCGGTCACGTGCCCGCTCGGCTGGGTGCAGGCCACCTCGGTCAGGGAGGCATCGCCGTAGCCGTCTTCATCTCCGTCGGCGTAGTAGGTGGTGCCATTGGAGGGGCTGCCCTCGTCGATGTCTCCATCACAGTTGTCGTCCGTGCCGTTGCAGCTCTCCGTGGCCCCCGGGGACACGTTGGCGTCCGTGTCATCGCAGTCCCCTCCCACGGAGATGTAGCCGGAGGGTTGGTCACAGGCGGTCGTGCTGGAGTTGCCATCACCGTAGGAGTCCCCGTCCACATCCGGGTACCAGATAGAGGCGTCAGAGGCGTCGTCTTCGTCGACCTCCCCGTCGCAGTCGTTGTCCGCCGTGTCGCAGACTTCCACCGCATCGGTGTTGATGCCAGCGTCGGTGTCGTCGCAGTCGCTGTCGTCGGACACCGTATCCGTCGGCTGAGTGCAGGAGGTCACCGACGAGTCTGCATCCCCAAAGCCGTCTCCATCCGAGTCCGAGTAGTAGGTGGTGCCATCGGTGGCCCCATCCTCATCCACAGTGCCGTCGCAGTTGTTGTCCACTCCGTCGCAAAGCTCGTCGGCATCCGGGGAAATGGAAGCATCGGACTCGTCGCAGTCCCCTGCCTCGTAGACGTATCCGGTGGGCTGCAGGCAGGAGCTGACCGTAGCAGTGCTGTTCCCCCAACCGTCTCCATCCGCGTCCTGGTACCAGTCCACGGGGGTGGTGTTGTCGTCGGCGGTGCCGTTGCAGTCGTTGTCGACGCCGTCGCAGATCTCCGGCGCCCCCGGGTAGGTGGCCGAGTCGCTGTCGTCGCAGTCATCGTCGGTGGCCGCGTATCCGCTGGGTTCATCGCAAGCCTGGGAGGTGCTGGTGGCCGTGCCGAAGCCGTCGCCGTCGTCGTCGATGTACCAAGTGGTCAATCCTGTGGCCGAGTCCTCGTCAATCTCCCCATCGCAGTTGTTGTCGACGCCGTCGCAGACCTCGCTGGCGTCAGGATTGACGCCTGAGTCCGTGTCGTCGCAGTCGGCGCTGTTGGCCTCGTAGTTCCCGGGCTGGTTGCAGCTGTCCTGGGTCGCCGTGGAGTCACCGAAGCCGTCACCGTCCACATCCGCGTACCAGGTCACGATGGATACGTTGTTGTCGACAGACCCGTCGCAGTCGTTGTCAATGTTGTCGCACAACTCCGAGGCCGAGGGATAGGTGTTCGAGTCCGTGTCGTCGCAGTCACCCCCGGTGGCAACCGTTCCGGAGCCGGCGCTACAGGCCGTGGACTCCGTGCTGTCATCCCCGTACCCGTCACCGTCGTTGTCGGTGTACACGTTAAGCTCATCCGTGGCGCTCACATCCGTGGTGCCATCGCAGTCGTTGTCCACGCCGTCGCAGACCTCGCTGGCGGAGGTGTTGATCGACGCATCGTCATCATCACAGTCCGTCCCATCGGCCACCATGCCGCTGAAGCCCTGGCAGCCGTTGACTGCGGTTCCGTTTGCATCGCCGAACCCGTCCCCGTCCGCGTCGGCGTACCAGTCCTGGGCATCAATGGCGCCGGACTCATCCACGCTCCCATCGCAGTCGTTGTCGGCGGAGTCACACAGCTCATCGGCGCCCGGGTAGGTGTTGGCGTCGCCGTCGTTGCAGTCAGTCTGGTTGTCCGCAAATCCGGAGGGGGTGCTGCAGGCTTGGGTGGTGCCGCCGTTTGGATCGCCGTATCCGTCCCCATCCAGGTCCGTATAGAACGTGCTCGCATCCGAGGCGGCGTCGTCCACGACCCCGTTGCAGTCGTTGTCCACCCCATCGCAGACCTCGGAACCATCCGGGTTCACGGTCGCGTCGGTGTCGTCACAGTCCTGGCCATCCGCCAGGTAGCCGGTCGGGGCGTCGCACTGGGTGTCCGGATTGAGGTTGTCGCCATAGCCATCGCCGTCCAGATCCGGGTACCAGGGCGTCGCCGTGACCGCGTCCGCTCCATCGGTGCTGCCGTCGCAGTTGTTGTCAACACCGTCGCAGTACTCAGTGGCGCCTGGATTCACTGTGGCATCGGTGTCGTCACAGTCCGTGCCATCTGAGATGAAACCCGATGGGGCATCGCAGGCGTCCTGGGATCCGGAGGTGTGGCCATAGCCGTCGCCGTCGACATCCGGGTACCAGGTCGAGACATCCGTGGCGCTGGCCCCGTCGACCGTGCCATCACAATTATTGTCCAGGTCATCGCAGACCTCTTCTGCATCCGGGTGGATCGCGTCGTCTGAGTCGTCACAGTCTCCACCGGTCGGGATGTAGCCGGTAGGGGCCAGGCAGTCGTAGGCGTAGATGTTGTCGTCGCCGAAACCATCCCCATCAGCATCCGGGTACCAGTTGGTGTAGACCGGGTTGTCATCCACCGTGCCGTTGCAGTCGTTGTCCAGGTTGTCGCACTGCTCAATGGCTCCTGGATAGACCTGGTTGTGGGTGTCCCCACAGTCCGTGTTGTCCAGCACGTACCCGGAGGGTTGCGGACAGGAGCTGACCGCAATGACCGGGTGTCCGTAGCCATCGCTGTCCTGATCCAGGTACCAGATGCGGGTGCCGACCAGGTCCGGGTCGTCGGCATCCACCAGTCCGTCGCAGTCGTTGTCCACGTCATCGCAGGCTTCCACGGCCCCGGGCAGAATGGTGCCGTCCGTATCGTCACAGTCTCCCCCCGTGGTGACCCAGCCGCTCAGGTAGGCGCACGACGTGACGCCTCCCGCATCCTCCCCGTACCCGTCCCCGTCCGCATCCGGGTACCAATCCATGTTGACCACGTTGTCATCCACCGCGCCGTCGCAGTCGTTGTCGATCCCGTCGCAGTACTCCACGCTGGCTGGGTACACGGCGGCATCCGAGTCGTTGCAGTCCGTGGCATCCGCCACGTACCCGGTGGGGGCGCTGCAGGACGCCACCACGTCGAAGAGGTATCCATAGCCATCCCCATCGTTGTCGCCATACCAGGTGGTGGCCCCGGAAACGCCTGTGTCGTCATCGTCCACCAGGCCGTCGCAGTCGTTGTCGATGCTGTCGCAGACCTCAGATGCGCTGGGGTTGACCGACGCGTCGGAGTCGTCGCAGTCCACACAGGCCGCCACACCATCCCCGTCCGTGTCCGCGTAGACCACGGTGCCGTCGCAGTTGTAGTCCGTGGCGTCCGTGCAGTCCGTCTCCGGGGCGCCGGGGTAGACGTCTGCGTTGGCGTCGTTGCAGTCTCCATAGGCGCTGGCGTAGCCGCTGGGTTGATCGCAGGCGGAGGTGGACTGGCTGGCCTGACCGTATCCATCGCCATCGTAGTCGAGATACCAGGTGCTCGCCCCCACCACACCGGAATCGGCTCCGTCCACATAGCCATCGCAGTCGTTGTCCACACCGTCACACACCTCCGTGGCACCGGGTCGGATGATGGCCGAGGTGTCATCGCAGTCAGTGTTCAGGGCGGAGGTGCTGGGCGGCTGATCACAAGCATCGGTGGCAACATCCGGGTCGCCATACCCGTCTCCGTCTGTGTCCGCATACCAGGTGGTTGCGCCGGTGGGGTCTTCATCCACCTCCCCATCGCAGTCGTTGTCGAGCCCATCGCAGATCTCATCCGCATTCGGGTAGACCGTGGCGTCGTTGTCGTCACAGTCCTCCTCTTCAGGAATGCCGTCACCGTCGGCATCGACCGGGTCAGGCGCCGAGTCCGAATCGGTCTCCGTGTCCGAGTCGGTCTCCGTGTCCATGGTGGTGTCCTGGGTGTCCTTGGACACACCATCCTTGCGAACGACCCCAAAGCCGTCCTTCTCCTCACCGGTGCATCCAGAGATTCCCACCAGCAACAGCAGCGAAAGCGCTCTCATCATGTGCCAGGCGCACCCCTCCTTTGGGGCAGGCTGCAAGCTTAGCACCCAATGCCCCACCCCGGGAGGGTTGGAGCCCAAGGTTCGGAGAATGACCGCCTCACAACTTTCAAGGTAGACTGCGCTGGCGTCTCACCATGCTCCACTTTCTTACAATCGCCGTCGCCGCCCAGGCAACCACCATTACGGTGGACCGATTCGGTTCCGGGGACCACGAGACGATCCAGGCCGCCATTGATGCTGCGGTGGATGGGGACACGGTCTCAGTGCTTCCTGCCACCTACTTTGAGTCCATCGACTTCCTGGGAAAGGCCATCGAGGTGGTCTCGACCAGCGGCCCTGCCTCCACCAAGATCAACGGCCTGGGCAACACCACCAACGGGGTGACTTTTTCCACGGGGGAGACCTCCCTGACCATTTTGGATGGCTTCAGCATTGAAAATGGAACACAGCGTGGCATTTACGTCTACGGCACCAGCCCCACCTTGCGAAACCTGGCGTTGGAGAACCTTGGCTCGCAGTCCTTCGATGGAAGTGGCATCTACATCGATGCTGGCAGTCCTTCGCTGGATGCCGTCACGTTGAAGGACAACACCGCCTACTATGGCGGCGGAGTCTACATCGTAAACCAGGGCAGCCCTGCGTTTTCCAACTGCACCCTTGAAAACAACTATGCTGCCTATGGTGGAGGAATCTACCTGGAGTCGGGAACCCTCACCGTGACCGGGTCTTCCTTCGAGCGAAACCACACCTACCACTACGGCGGCGGACTCTACGCCGGGGCCGCCACCACTGTGGCCCTGGACTCCACCGACTTCTTGGACAACTGGGGGTACTACACCCACGGCGCGGCCCTGTACGTGGCTGAGTACACCCTTCTCTTTGTGGCGGGAGGCACCTGGAGCGGTAATTTCCCGTACTACTACGACAACGGGTACAACGGCGGCGCGATCTACCTGTCCAGCTTCGCGGCCGCACAGGTTCAGAATGCCGTCTTTGAGGACAACTATGCGAGCAACGGGGGAGCCCTCTACGCATACGATGAGAACGACCTGACCCTCTCAGGCAACACCTGGACCAACAACTGGGCCCGCAGCGGTGGCGCCATTCTGCTCCATGAGAACAGCACGCTGGTGGCGGACGGCGAGGCCTTTCAGGACAACTCCACCTACACGGACGGCGGCGACATGGCCGCGCTTACCCGGTTCGACGTGAGCTTCTCCAACAGCCAATTCCAGGACAGCGTCGCAACCTATGGCAATGGAGGGGCACTGTACCTGGAGGGTGCGGGTTCAGTGACATTGGACGGCCTCACCATCACGGATAGCTACGCCTATGACAGCGGGGGCGGAATCTACGTGGCAGGGCTGCAGGGCACGGTCACCCTGGACAGCAGCACCATCAGTGGCTCCGTCTCGGCCTATGGGAGCGGCGGCGCGATCGCCCTGGACGACGGCACAGACCTGCTCTCCTCCCAGACCACCCTGTCGCGAAACACGGCCTATCTCAACGGAGGGGGTCTCTCGTCCACAGGGGGCGGAAGCGTAAGCCTGTCCAGCTTGGAGGTCACGACCAACACCGCCACCTACGGGCATGGCGGAGGGATTTACCAGCAGCCAGACGTGTCCGGAACCGAGCTTCTTGTCTTGGCCGACAGCGAAATCACATACAACACAGTTTTCTCCAACGGCGCTGGGATCTACGCCTTTGACCTGGAGACCATCTCCTTTTCGGACAATGTCTTCGAGGGCAATGTCGGCACAGCCAACAACAGCTCTGGCGGCGGTTTCTACGCGGCCTCTACTGAGGACTTTTCCGCCACAAACAACACCTTCTGCAACAACACCGCGGACAACGGCGGTGGAGCCTACGCCAAGGACACCTACGGGGGCTCCAACTCCGATATCTGGACCAACAACGTGTTCCAGGAGAACGAAGCCCGTAAGAAGGGCGGCGGGCTGTACCTCAAGGACTCCAACGACACCGAAATCACCAACAACCATGTGGTGGGAAACACAGCGGCCAGCAAAGGTGGCGGCATCTACCTCACCAATGGGGTCTCCAGCTTCACCAACAACCTGTTTGCCTGGACCCGGGAAAACGCCGCCGTTCGAGGAGACGGCAGCATCACCGGCGGTTCCACCTTTTCCTACAACGTCTGGTTTGGAAACGACAAAGATGCGGAGGGAGAGTTCGACTCGACCCACGTGGCCGCCACTGGCAGCATCTCCGTGGATCCGCTCCTTTCGAGCTACACGTTGGATGGGGACTGCGACAACGATGACCTGCTCCCCTCCTCCGGCAGTCCCCTCGTGGACGCGGGAGCTCCCAGCATCCTGGACTTTGATGGGTCCGCTTCAGACATCGGAGCCTTCGGAGGTCCTGGTTCCTCCTACGTAGATGCGGACCAGGACGGCTACTACACGAACTCTGACTGCGATGACACGGACGCAGCGGTTCATCCTGGTGCAACCGAAGTCCAGTACAACGGACTGGACGACGACTGCGATCCGGGCACGCTGGATGACGACCTTGACCAGGATGGCTGGGACTCCGCCGGGGACTGTGACGACAACAATGCGGCGGTGAATCCTGACCAGGTGGAGACCTGGTACGACGGCATCGACTCCGACTGTGAAGGGGCAAGCGACTACGATGCCGACGGAGACGGCCACGACGCCGACAGCCAGGGCGGGTCGGACTGCAACGACGCCGACGCAGCGGTGCATCCAGCCGCCGCCGAGACCTGGTACGACGGGGTGGACTCCAACTGCGATGGCGCCTCCGATCATGACGCCGATGGGGACGGGTACGACGCAGACGCCCAGGGGGGCACCGACTGTGACGACACAGATGCCACCGTGAATCCGGGCGCAATCGACACCTGGTATGACGGCGTGGACGCCGACTGTGATGGCGCTTCAGACCATGACGCGGATGGGGACGGGTACGACGCAGACACCCAAGGAGGCGCCGACTGTGATGACACCGATGATGCGGTGAACCCCGACGCCACCGAGACCTGGTACGACGGTGTGGACACAGACTGTGATGGGACGAGCGACTACGACGCCGATGGGGATGGCCACGACTCGGACCTCTTCAGCGGCGGAGACTGCAACGACGCGGACGCCTCCATTTACCCGGGCGCCCCGGAGGCAGATCCCTTTGACGGTGTCGACAACAACTGCGATGAAACGGACGAATATGACGGAGACGGCGACGGACACGCCAGCCTCCAATACGGCGGCGACGACTGCGACGACAATGACCGCGAGGTCTATCCGGGGGCGCCGGAGAACTGGTACGACGGTGTGGACTCCGACTGCGCCGAGGACGACGACTACGATGCAGACGGCGACGGCCACGCCACCAACGACGGATATGATGGCGAGGACTGCGACGACAACGACCCGACGATCTACCCGGACGCAGAGGACACCTGGTACGACGGTGTGGACTCCGACTGCGCCGGAAACGACGACTTCGATGCGGATGGAGATGGAGCCTCAAGCGCCGAGCACGGGGGCGAGGACTGTGACGACTCCAATCCGGCGGTGGTGACAAGCTGCGAGGACACGGGCCTGACCGAAGACACCGCATGGCCCGAGACCATTCGGCCCAAGGGCGGTGGAAACTGCGGCTGCAGCGCCCAGGGGACCTCCCCTTCCAGCGCCTGGCTCCTGGCATTGGCTGGTCTGGGTATCCTTCGGCGACGAAGGTCTGGGTATCCTTCGGCGACGAAGAAGAGCCGTATAGACCACCTGTAGGGCTGCCAGGCCTCTTCCCGGTTAGGGGCAGCGCGGAGGCCGCGCCGTGCAAACACCCCGATGGTTCGTCTTTGTTGTGGGAGCCCTTGTGGCCGCCTGGATGCTGCATGCACCGGTGGTTGCCATTCTCGTGGACTGGCTGTGGTTTGACGCTATTGGTTACCTCGGCATCTTTGAGACCACGTTGTCCGCCAAGGTGCTGCTCTGGGTCGTCGGAGCGGGCGTAACCGCCGCCTTCATGGCGTTGAACCTGCGCATCGCCACCCGGTTGGCCCCCATCAACACCATGCGCTTGAGCATGCTCCTGGCCGAGGGGAACATGAACCCCCGGCAGCTTCGAAACCTCGTTCGCGCTTCACTGGCCGCGGTGGTGGTGCTCCCTTCCCTTCTCTTTGGAACGGTCGCCGCTTCCCAATGGCTCGACGTACTGGCCTACCAGGAGCGGGAGCCTTTTGGCACCGTGGACCCGGTCTTCGACAAAGACATCGGCTTCTACATCTTCCAGCTGCCCCTGTGGGAGCTGGGCCAGAGCCTGCTCGTGAACCTGTTTGGAATCGCCTTGATTCCCTGCCTTCTGCTGTACGGTCTGAATGCGCTGCTCGCGGGACATGAACCCGCCAAGATGCCCAAAGCGCAACGTGCCCACCTACTGGGGCTGGTGGCCGCCATTTTCTTGGGGCTCGGTGCCGGCTGGATGCTCGAGCGATTTGACCTTCTCTTTCAACACAACGGCGTGGTCTGGGGGATCGGCTACACCGACGCTGCCACGCGCCTCCCCGGCTACGCCGCCCTCGCGGGCATCGCTGCAGTCTCCGGTCTTGGAATCCTGTTCAACATTCCCCGAAGCGGATGGCGAGGCCCCTTTGTGGTGGTGGGACTCTACACGGTAGCCCGCATTCTCGTGGCCGGCGTCTGGCCTTCCATCACCCAGGACTACTACGTCAAGCCCAACGAGTTGGAATTGGAGCGGGAATACCTGGAGAGTAACATCTCCCTGACCAATGCCGGGTTCGCCCTGGACCGCATTGAGGTGAAGCCTTTTAATGCCGAGGCCACCCTGACCATGGCGGACATTGAATCCAACCCCTTGACCCTGGACAATGTGCGGGTCTGGGACACACGCCCCTTGCTGAGCACCTACAGCCAGCTCCAGGAGATCCGGCTCTACTACGATTTCCTGGATGTGGACGTGGATCGCTATGTGATCGACGGCAAGCTCCGCCAGGTCATGCTGTCGGCCCGAGAGATGAACTACCAGAACGTGCCCGCCCAGGCCAAGAGCTGGGTGAACGAGCACTTTCAGTACACCCACGGGTATGGGCTGACCCTCTCTCCGGTGAACGTGGTCCTGCCCAACGGCATGCCCAAGCTCTTCGTCAAGGACATCCCCCCCACCTCAGAGACCGACCTGGAAATCACCCGGCCCGAGATCTACTACGGCGAGATCGCCGATGACTATGTGCTGGTGGGCACCACGGCCGAGGAGTTCGACTACCCGAGCGGCGATGCCAACGTGTACACGCAATACAAAGGGAAGGGCGGCGTGCCCATTGGCACCCTGGGCAAAAAGGCCCTCTTCTCCGTGTGGTTCAAGAGCTTCAACATCCTTCTCTCCAAGTACTTGCAGCCGGAGAGCAAGATCATGATGCACCGGCAGATCAGCGAGCGGATCAGCCACCTGACGCCGTTTCTACACTTTGACCACGACCCCTACCTGGTGGTGGCCGATGGCCGGCTGCACTGGATGATCGACGCCTACACGACCTCCAACAAGCACCCCTACTCCGAGCCCGTGCGGGTGGGGCGCTCCCTGCGCCTGAACTACATCCGCAACTCGGTCAAAGTGGTGGTCGACGCCTACAACGGCAGCGTGGACTACTTCATCTCCGATACCGAGGACCCCCTGATTCGGGTCTACGGCAAGATTTTCCCCGGGGTGTTCAAGCCCCTGGAGGAGATGCCGGAGTTCCTGCAGCCCCACATCCGGTACCCGGCGGACTTCTTTGACATCCAGTCGACCATGTACCGGGCCTACCACATGACGGATCCCACGGTCTTCTACAACAAGGAAGACATGTGGGAGATCCCCCAGGAGCTGTACGGGCGCCAGGAGCAGGCCATGGAGAGCTACACGCTGATTATGAAGCTCCCCGGGGAGGAGGACGCCGAGTTCATCCTGCTGATGCCCTTTGTGCCCACCCGCCGGGACAACATGATCGCCTGGCTCGCGGGCCGCTCGGACGCCCCCCACTATGGCAAGCTGGTGCTCTACCAGTTCCCCAAGAAGAAGCTCATCTACGGACCGCGGCAGATCGAGGCCCGCATCGACCAGGACCCGGAAATCTCCGAGCTGATGACCCTCTGGAGCCAGGCAGGAAGCCGCGTGGTTCGGGGGAACCTGATTGTGATCCCCGTAGAAGACAACCTGATGTACGTGGAGCCCTTGTACCTGCAGGCGGAGTCAAGCCAGCTGCCGGAGTTGAAGCGGGTGATTGTGACCTACGGCGACAAGATCGCCATGCGCACGACGTTGGATGAGGCCCTGCGGGCGGTGTTTGACCAGGCGCCGCTCGTGGCGCCTGCGGTGGATGCGGGCGAGGGGGAAGAGGCAACCGAAGACGGGCAACCCGCCGTCATCCTGTCCCAGACCTGGCAGACCCTGGCCCAGCAGGCGAACTCCGACCTGGAAGCCGCCACCGAGGCGCAACAGGCGGGGGATTGGGCGGGGTACGGCGAGGCGCTGGAGGCGTTGACGGAGACACTGGAGGCGCTGGAGGATCAGTCGGGGGATTGATTTCTTGGCTCTCGACGATGGAATGACGTCGCGCGACCTCTCACGGCGAGCCCAAGACGCCAAACCCAGCGAATTAAGAGACCCTTCACCTCGCCGCTTGGATGAAGAGTTTGGCCGCAAGCCGAGTTTGTATGGTACCAACGATCAGGATCGGGCGAAGAGCCCGGCTTGAAATGGACCAACAAGATGGTCAGCGAGAAGCGCGCAGTGAACCGACCCAAAGATCCCCATCTGCTCTCTTCCCGAACAGTCGTTCGCTGGATGATGGTCTCGTTCTTTGGGTTGGTTTCCGCGTGCTCCCCCAGCTACAAGGGCGACACCGCTGATACCAGCTCGCCCTCTGGCGCGTACACGGCTTCGGTCGCCAACCTTGGTGCTTGCACCCACACACCCGCAGCGCGCCGATACCATCACATGGCGTACTTCTTCACAGAGGAGCCCGTCGCGATCAACCGGGGAGGCACCGACCACGACATCCAACGCGGCTTCCTTCTACACGGCGGGACCGCTGCTGCGACGACACCGACTTCCGGTTCGTCCATCTTCGACGATTTGTGGTTGTACGACCTGACACGAGCGGCCTCCTCGTCCTACTGCCCTTGGTTCGAGTTGACCACCTCTGCGGGGGCCGGGCGCTACGGTGGCGCCATGGTCTACGACTTCCAGGATGAGAAGTTCACGCTCATCGGTGGCAATGCCGACAGCGGCGGCGGCGGCTATGCATCGACGGAGGTCTTTGATCTCCCAGTCTCAGGCCTTTCATCGGGCTACTTCACCTCCACCCGCAGCCTGCCGAGCTTGGACTACGATTTCTCCAAGCTGACCGCCGTGCCGGGGTTCGGATCTGGCGGAACTACCGGTTGCGCTGACAGCATAATCACGCCATACACGCTCACCTGCTGGGACAACGTAGACCACCACGGAGAGGAGTATTCCACTGATTGTTGGGTAGAGGAAACCAGCACCATGAGCAGCCGGTGTGACAACACCATGATCCCATTCGAGGTAGGAGAGTGCGTGTACTGCCCCAGTCGAAACCTGACTCTCCACCTCGCCACGATAGGAGTGGCGTACCCCAGGAGAGCCCATGTCCAGAAGGAGCCGCCGGTCATTCACCGCCGCGCAGAAGTCAGCCATTCTCAAGCGTCATCACGTAGACAAGGTGCCTGTCAGCAAGGTCTGCGAGGAGGCGAATATCCAGCCCAGCCAGTTCTATCTGTGGCAGCGTCAGGCCTTTGAGAACCTGGAGGTCGTGCTCGAGTCGCGGCGTAAAAAGCCCGGCGCCAAGGAGCGCCGACTGCAGGAGGAGAACGAGCGCCTCAAGTCCAAGCTCGCCCGCAAGGACCACGTGATCGCCGTGATCTCGGAGGACCACGTTGCCCTAAAAAAAGAGCTTGGGGAGCCCTGAATGGCCAGTGGACTCCCCATGACACCCGCGATGCGGTCGTGGACTTCATTCGCGACCTGGCTGACTTCACCGAGCTGCCCGTGGCCCGCTTGATCTCCTGGGCCGGCCTTTCAAAAGGCAAGTTCTACGACTGGAAGCAGCGGTACGGAAAGGTGAACGAACACAACGCCAGCATTCCCAGAGACCACTGGCTGACTGGCCGAGAACAGCAGGCCATCCTGGATTTTCACTGGCGCAACCCTCTCGAGGGCTATCGTCGCCTGACCTTTATGATGATCGACGAGGACGTGGTGGCCGCCAGCCCGTCGTCGGTCTACCGGGTGCTTCGCGCCCACAACCGCCTGGACCGTTGGAACCGGGAGCCATCCAAGAAGGGAACCGGTTTCCTGCAGCCGATTCGTCCCCACCAGCACTGGCACATCGACATCGCCTACATCAACATCGCTGGAACCTTCTACTACCTCTGTTCCGTTCTCGACGGCTGCAGCCGCGCCATCATCCACTGGGAGATCCGAGAGTGCATGAAAGAGGCCGATGTGGAGCTGATCATCGAGCGGGCACGGGAGAACTTTCCAGGCTTCAAGCCCCGCGTGATCTCTGACAATGGCCCCCAGTTCATTGCCAAGGACTTCAAGGCCTACATCCGCCTCACCGGCATGACCCACGTGAGGACCTCGCCCTATTACCCGCAGTCAAACGGCAAGATCGAGCGCTGGCACAAGACCCTCAAGCACGAGACCATTCGGATCAAGTGCCCCTCATCCCTTGAAGAGGCCCGCACCACCGTCGCCGCCTTCGTCGACCACTACAACAACCGCCGGCTTCACACCGCGCTCGGCTACATCACACCCGCGGACCGCCTTGCCGAGAAGCAGGAGGCCATCTGGGCCAGCAGGGACCGGAAGCTTGAAGAGGCGCGGGAACAACGGGCGAAGGAGCGGCAGGCGGCCAGGGCACCAAGAGCGGTCGACGCGCCGCTACAGATGCGAGCTTGACCGATGACCGCCAGTATCTATAAACTCAACCCCAGAGTCCGGTTCACGCTGAACCAGTACAATCCCATGCCTACGATGGCCTCGGTCATCGCCAACCACATGCTTCAGGCTACCGGAGTTCCGAGCGCCGGAGTGAGCAACAGTGGAATCAGGGCGCCGACATGGGTTCTGCGGTGCAACACCAGCACGGCCACGCACCCCTGGTGCCAGGTCGACTCGGACAGCGACGGATTTCCTGAACAAGGAGACTGCGACGACGGGGATGCAACAGTGCACATCGACCAGTCCGAGAACATGGATGGATCGGGGATCGACTACAACTGCGATGGTTGGTCCTACCCATAGCGAATCTTTTACCACGGAGACACCATGCGCCGACTCACAACCGCCGGTTTCATCGCGCTCGTTGCATTGTCACTGGCTCTCTTGGCCGTGCCTCGCTCCTCCATGGGGATTCCGGTAGATGCACAGGCATTGAAACAGCGTTTCCAAACCTGCCAAAACGTCGTCGCCAGGATCCGGTATGGGGACACCTTTCGCGGTATGCAGCGCATCGTATTTCACGGAAACCAACAGGGCCGAATCGCCATTGACACTGTGGAAGGAAGAAACAGGCGCTGGACCCTGCTGGACGGCATCCTCACCCTCAGCTACGAATCGCTGGACAGCCCCCGCAGAATGGAGAAATACGAACAGGGATTCCAAGACATGTGGAGTCTCCTGCGATCCCCGCAGGCCGAATGGACCAACGAGAGACCGGAGGACTTTGGCCTCGGGAAGTCCGCTGCCGGTGCCGACGTTGTGCGGGTCGTCACGCCATTCCCCTGGGCCAGCGGGATCGAGGTTTTCCTCATCCTTCCAAAGGGGACCGACAGGCTCCGCAGAATCGATGTCTTCTTCCCTCTGGGCAAGCGAGTCAACCTAGGGGTGGTGGAGTTGGAGTTCGATGTGGAACTGTCACCGCAGACCTTTGATCGCAATCACCCTCCAGACGCCCTTCCTTTCCCATACCAACGGGACAATCACTAAGCCAGCGAGACCCACAGTGTACGGGTGGCGGTCCGCCGATGGAACGGCTGCGCACACGCAGCCAGATCGGCGAGCCCGCGATTGCAATGGCTCTTGCTGTCGGGCCTGGTGATGATCAGGCGCGGCAGGCACCACGACAATTCGATGAGAAGATGGAGCAGCGACTGGTAGCGATGGAGCAGCGATTGGCTGCGCTGGAGAAGAAGAAGCCCCGGAAGGCCCCTGCGAAGACGGCTCCCGCAAAAAAGGGTAGGGCCCGAACGCCCCGAAGCTGCCAAAGTCACGACCTGACCCCACTTGTCGGGTGATACAGTCGCCCCGGACGCGTGACCATGATCTGTACACTTGCAAAGACGTTCAAAATCCCAGTTGGGCTGATAGCTACGGCCCTTTTTCTTTCGTCTTGCCTCGATGGAGACGAGGTGGAAGCTGGAGGTTGCAAGACCGAGTTGCAGCCCAGTCCAAGCAGGCGAATACCGACCTGGAAGCCGCTACAGCCGCGCAGCAGGCTGGAGATTGGGCGGGGTATGGCGAGGCGCTGGAGGCGCTGACGGCGACGTTGGAAGCGTTGGAGGGTCAGTCGGGGGATTGAGCTTCTGGCTCGCGGCGGAGAGATCGCCGTCGCACAGGGATCGTAGAGGGAACGGAATTCGGCGCTCGGGGCTCGGGGCTCGGCGCTCGTGGCTCGGGGCTCGGCGCTCGGCGCTCGTGGCTCGGGGCTCGGCGCTCGTGGTTCGGCGCTCGTGGTTCGGCGCTCGGCGCTCGGCGCTCGGCGCTCGAAGGGGGTCGGAAGTGTCACCCATGTGTCCGGTTTGCGCCCCCGGGGGTCGCGTTGCGTCCTGCTTCAACGTCAGATGCATTCGCTCGTGTCGGCCGTTCTGTTCTGGGTGTCCTGGTTCGATTCGCTCGGGTTCGATTCCCATTCGCATCCACCACGCGGACAAGGCCGTGAGGCCGTGAAGACCCGTCGATGCAAATGGGCTGCCGTTGTCCGTGCGAATGACCTTCGGCAACCCGAACTCTCGAAAACATGCAGCAAACGCCGCCATGGCGCCGTCGGTTCTGGTGTTTTCCAACGCCTCGCAGCTCAACACCATTCGGGTGTGTTGGTCGGTAATTGTCAGCGGATAGCAGTACTGCCTGTTTCCCATACGAAACTGGCCCTTGTAGTCGGCGCACCAAACCTCATTCGGCTCGGTACCAGGAGTCAGCTTGTCCACCGGAGTTGGCGCAGCTCTCCGACGCACTCGCCTCGGAGGTACCAGGTCGTTCCTGCTCAGGATGGTGCCAATGGTGCTTGCAGCAGGAATGGAGATCCCCGGGTGTTGCCTCTTGAGCACCACCCGCAGCTTCCGCGGACCCCAAGTAGGGTGCGCAAGACGCGCCGCAATGGCCAACTGGATGATCTCATCCGGAGTCTGGTTGGGAGCCCGGTGCGGGCGCCTCGAGAAGTCGCCTAGCCCCTCGGGACCGTGCTCCTTGTATCGGTTCCAGTACTTGTACCCAGTCTTTCTGGACACACCGAACTCTCGACAAAGGTCGACCATTCTCTCGCCGGCTTCATGCCGAACAACAAATCGCATTCTTTCATTCATGACTTCTGTGGCTCTCCAAGGCATCTGACGTGTCCTCCACGTCAAAGCCTAGTTGGGTGTCACCCATGTCTCCGGTCTGTTCTGTCACCCATGTGTCCGGTTTGCACCTCCGGTTTGCACCCGCACCCATCGAGATCCGAGATCCGTACACCAAGATCCGTTCACCGAGACCGAGACCCGAGACCGAGACCCGAGACCGAGATCCGAGACCCGCGACCCGAGACCCGAGACCCGAGACCCGAGACCCGAAACTCGTTCCTTCTCCGCCCTACTCCCTCCCGACTACCTCCGGGGGTCCTGCGAACCCGGCCCCGCGGCCTTTGGCCGCTTTTGTGAGGGCCGGGTTCTTGAATCCCCTCCGGTCCTCGGGAGAGAGACATGGAACATCGATTCGGTCACGAGACTCTTGACGTCTACCGACTGGTCCTGGAGGTCGCGCGGTGGTTTCCCACGGTGACGGCGCCGCGAGGAAGGGCTTCCCTCAAGGACCAGGGCTGCCGAGCCGCGGACTCCGTCGTGCTCAACATTGCTGAGGGCCGCGGGCGGGGGGGCGGTGCAGGCAAGAACCACTTCCGAATCGCCCTGGGAAGCGCCGCGGAATTCAGCGCGGTGCTGGACCTTCTGGAGCCGCGAGACGGGGCCATATACCACCAGAAGATCAGGCGAATCGGCGCCATGCTTGCCAGGTTGTCGAGATAGTGTTCTCCACAGGGGCGATGGCCCTGTCGTCGGCGTACGCTGTTATCCCCAGGCCCGCATCCTTCGGAGGGTTCGCATGAAGTTCGTGGCCCTCTCCTCCTCCGTCCCCTGCTCACTCCTGGTTCTGGTCGCCCTCACCGCGTGCGGCAAGGACCGGGACAGCGACACCGGCCCGGCCCCCGTGGACGAGGACGGCGATGGAGTGCCAGCCGAGGAGGACTGCGACGACAATGACGCCGCGCTGGGTGCCATTGCAGAGGATGCAGACTGTGACGGAACCCGGACGTCGGACGATTGCAATGACTTGGATGCGGCACTGAACGCCGACGACGTGGACGGCGACGGCTACTCCACCTGTGAATGGGATTGCGACGACAACGACCCCTCCTTCCATCCGGGCGCCGGGCCGGATGGCCTTCTCACCGACCGTGACTGCGACCGCTTCATGGGTGTCAACAGTCTTGGATATGCGGAGTACAGCTTTGTCGGTGAGAACAGCGGGGACAATGCGGGCCTCCTCATCTCCAGCGCAGGGGACGTGGATGGCGATGGCCTCGACGACCTGATGGTGGGGGCGTGGGGCAATAACGACGGCGGGGAAAATGCCGGCAAGGCCTACCTGGTCCTCGGCGCGAGCCTGGCCGCTACGTCAACCATCAACCTGTCCCTCGCCGACTACAGCTTCATCGGTGAGAACATCGGTGACTTTGCGGGCGCCGTCTCCAGCGCCGGGGACGTGGACGGCGATGGCCTCGACGACCTGTTGGTGGGGGCGGTCTACAACGACGACGCCGAGACGCGGGCTGGCAAGGCCTACCTGGTCCTGGCTGCAAGTCTAGGCAGCACCTCAACCCTCGACCTATCCCTCGCCGACTACAGCCTTGTCGGTGAGAACAGGGGAGATATGGCGGGCGTCTCCGTCTCCAACGCGGGCGACGTGGACGGAGACGGGCTGGACGACCTGGTCGTGGGGGCGAAGGGCAACGATGACGGCGGGTCGAGCGCCGGCAAGGCCTACCTGGTCCTGGGCGCGAGCCTGGGTAGCACGTCGAGCATCGATCTCGCCCTTGCCGACTACCGCTTTGTCGGGGAGAACAGCAATGACGTATTGGGCCACTCAGTCTCCAGCGCAGGCGACGTGGACGGAGACGGCCTCGACGACCTGTTGCTGGGGGCGCTCGGCAACGACGACGGCGGTGACCTCGCTGGCAAGGCCTACCTGGTCCTGGGTGCAAGCCTGGGCAGCACCTCAACCCTCGATTTATCCCTCGCCGACTTCAGCTTTGTCGGTGAGAGTAGCGGTGACTGGGCGGGCTACTCAGTCTCCAGCGCAGGGGACGTGGACCGAGACGGCCTGGACGACCTGTTGGTGGGGGCGCCCTACGCCAACGACGGCGGCGGGTCGTACCCCGGCAAGGCCTACCTTGTTCTGGGCGCGAGCCTGGGTAGCACGTCAACCATCGACCTGTCCCTCGCCGACTACAGCTTCATCGGTGAGAACAGCGGGGACAATGCGGGCGTTTCCGTCTCCAGCGCAGGGGATGTGAACGGTGACGGCCGGGCCGACCTGTTGGTGGGGGCGGACGGGAACGCCGGTGGCGGGTCGTACCCCGGCAACGTCTACCTGATCCTCAGTGGGCTTTGAGCCAAGACCGACGCATGGCCGCCCCTCGTCCCTTCGTGAGCCACCAACAAAACCTCCAGCCGATGATCTGAGCAGGCCCTGCGCCCTAGAGGCAGGTGGTGGCGGAGCACCTTGGTAGAAAGGACCCCACGTCATCCAGAGGGCTTGCATGAGACGCCGGTTCCTTCCGTTGTCCGTCCCCTCGTTGGCGCGCCACGCGTGGGTGCGATAGTTTCTCGCACCTTCCGTGGACATGTGCAGATTTGCGGAGGAAACCATGACTAGGACTGTCGTTCTTCTCGGTCTTCTCGGCCTCATCTCGGTAGCGGCGTGTCAAAGCAGAACCTTCAAGGACCTTGCCGACGGCATCGGCCACACAGGTGACACAGGCGAGGGCGGTGCTCCTGATGACACAGGCCCACCTCCTGATGACACAGGCCCACCTCCTGACGACACAGGGGAGGCTGCTTGCGATTTTCCCGACCAATGGGATGATGGATCGGAGATACCGGAGGTACCCGTGGAAGGTTGCGCCCACTATGACAGGGCGGCAGGTAGTGGAGAGTTTAACCCCGGCCTGGACTGGACAACGGTAGACTGCACCGCCAGGAGATGGAGGCGGACAAACGATTATAAGGGGGGCATTCAGCTAATCACCCGAGAAGTTGAATCGTTCACCATCACAGGAACCATCCCTGACAACACGTATCCCGCTGGCTACCCCCCAGATACCGGGATCTGGTGGCCTCCGCCCGGTCCTCCGGAGGGCTATGTGCGCTTGGTGGCGTTGACGTACGACGATAGTCCTTGTAATTTTACGTACCCATCCGATAACAATCTCCACTCCGGCAACGAAATCAGTGCTGTTCAGTTAGAAGACACACCAACCATAACAACGTGCAGTGACGCTTTAGGTACAGGCTGGACGACTTGCTGGAGGGTCGAGTCCACCGACGTGGGAAACTTGAACACCGACTGCCCCCCGGAAGGCTGCCATTGGTGGGACATCAATACGGAGTTCCAGAGCCCACGTGCAAGCGCGCACCTCAACTGTTCCCAATACAGCAACGGGGACGGCATGCAACTCTGCATCTACTACGAGGATCCGAGTGCTGAACGTGGCGAGTCGACAGAGGCGAATTGCGCGCCTGGAAACGGTAGATTCAAGCTGGTCCCAAGGCGCTTCTACAACTACGACGACGACTCGGACTATACGGCGGTCCTCGTCCCCGTCCAGATGACCGGCACGGGCAGGCTGACTGGCGGGGCCTGGATCACCGATCTCAACATTGTTGAGGACCAAGGGCAAAACCTTCGAATCATGAAGCCCGGCAAGTTCACGATTAACTCCACCGACTCCCTCGTCGACGCGAGCACGAAGTCCATCCCGTTGCAGAACACGAACGATTGGCCCACGGGGGTAGTCTCCGGTACGGCGCCGATCATCGGTGTGGAGTTGCCCAACTCCACCATCGCAAACTTCGAGGCCGACCTGCAATGGACTTGCGGAAACGCAGAACAGGTCAATCACCCAAAGGGCTACACCTTCAGCATGCAGGATCTGGGCTGCGAGGACCCCTGGGTTCAGACCTTCACGATCCGACCCATGCCGTTTGTTGATCCGGTCAAGTTGCACTTTAACAGGTACGGTGAAGCCGGAGATTTCCTGGAGGTCGAACTGCTGCGGAACGTCGACGGAGACTACGACTTTGACCACGTGCGGGGCGAGATGCTCATACGCGGCACAATCACCGATTTCGACAGTGTGAACATGCACGTCGACATCCATGAGATCAGCTACGATGGGATAAACCAATGCACGATTGGGACCGTCATTTTCCCCGCCGAGGATTGATGCGGGCTCGGTTGGAACGCTGGAGTAGCGGCCGGCAACCGACGACTGGCCTGCTCCTTCTTTGCCTGCTGTACATGGGTTGCTCGGGGGCCCAGGATTCTGATTCCGGCTTCGAGGATTCAGGGGCCGCCTACGAGCACATTGTAGAGCAGTGCAGCCAGTTGGCGTGGCACCCAACAATGACGGTGTACGAGATCTACGATGAAATGAGTGCCGAATGTGCCCAAGCGCTCGGGGACTCGGTAGGGCTGGATTGGGAGAGTTTCAACCTGGTGCCCGGCGAGGCGGATGAAACGGGTGCGGGAACCTTCATTCTCGCGGGGATCTTCGCGCTCGCCATGGACCGGTCGGGTCCGCGAGGCGAGTTGTTGGAGGACACCATGATGCCGCTCGTCTTTCGGGCGGAGTTGACGGTCCATGGAAACGACGAGTCCAGCGCTGGCGCCGTTTGGCTTTCCGTCATGCGCCGTTGGGTAAGCAGCATCACGTACGGGGGGTCTCTAGACTCCAACCTCGCTGCAGTTTACTGGGCCAATACACGTACGCTCGTAGTCGGCGAGTTGCTCCACACGTGGGCCGGCACCGTGTCGCCGGCGTACAGTGCTGCCGCCTTGATTCACGAAGCCTCGCATGGCTTTGTCGAGCGTCATACCCCCTGTACCAGTGAAGTTTTCTCCGGACAATGTGACTCCACGCCAGAAGGTGCATTCGGTATCCAGGTCTGGTGGATATCCAACTGGATGCTCGCCCACGAGGTGGTGCTCAGCCACCCCGAATGTGAAGAACTGGAGGAACACAAGATGAGTAGGTGCTCGCTGAGAATTGAAAGCTACGCACCCGACTGGGAACCGTGCCACGAGATCTGTCGATAGCCTTGGATGCCGAGCCCCAGGGCTGATTCGCTACCGTCCCTGGTCCTCTACTACCGCCACCCGGTGTCCCACCCCGAGTCGCCCGATTCCTCCTCCTCCCAGAAGCCGCAATTCTCCAGCTTGCCGGATCCCTGTTCCCACACGTTCCGCCACTCGAACTTCACACCGGTGGAGGAGACTTCCGTAACCTCCACCGCCAGCCCGGACTGGTCTGCATTCCACACACCGTCCTGCACAAATCTCACCTCGGCATGCCGGTAGTCGGACACCATTCGCTCGGGGTCATCCGGATCCGTCATTGGATCCCAGGTGGAGGGGCTGTAGCGGCCCAACCAGGGAACGGTATCCGCCGGGGAGTGGAGGTTGTACTGGAGTGCGTAGAGGGTCCCCGAGGCGGCCTCGAAGGCGCGCCACAGATCTCCATCCACGAGGCCCAGTTTGAAGGAGGCAAAGTTCACCGGAGCATCCGCCAGCAGCACCACGCCGACCCCATCTTCCGCGTCGTTGTCCGGGTCCTCGGCAAAGAGCTTCACCTTTGCCCGGCCCCCGGCGTAGTCACTCGCGCCACAACTCACGAGGCCACCGAAAAGGAACACCAAAATCCATCGTGCCTGCATCGCGTGGGTCTCCATCTGGTTCAAGCTGATTCGAGGGCAGATCATACACCATCTCGGACGTCTCCTTTCCAGCCTTCATCCCTGTGGTAGCCTGCCCTCTCTCTGGAGATGCCCCATGACACGTGCACTGCCCGTGACCCTTTCGCTTGTGGCCCTGTTGACCCTCGGGGCCTGCGCCCAGAAGGGCAACTTCCCCACCCACCACGCCCACCTCACCGTGGCCGCGCACCGGATCCTCTACCACGCGGTGAAAGACATCGACGGTTGGACCAAGGACGATCGGGTGGCCATCGTCAACCTGGACACCGTCCTGGCCGAAGATCTCACCACCCCCTCCATCGTAGAGGATGCCCTGGCGAACGCTGTCGTGGGCGCGGGGATCACCGTTGTGGAACGAGACAGTGAGTCCCTGCGGTGGCTGGCCCAGGAAGGCTCCGGGGAGCAGGTGGCGTATGGAGTCACCGGCTACACCAAGGATGCCGAGAACCAGATGGTGCTCGATGCCGAGCTGATGGGCGCCAGGCGCTACGTGCCCGGCGAGCGGTACCTGTTGGACGGCGAGACCCTGATCGAGCTCCCCCCGGGGACCAACCTCTTGGAGCTGGGACCGGATCCGGGAGACGACGTGCTGACCCGCGTGTCGCTGCCCGCCCCCCCTTCCCTGACCAACGACGTGCTCACCGCCACGAAGCTCCTGGCCTTCCGCATCGTGGATGTTTCCGTGCGCGGCGAGTTCAAGGACCGTTCCACCGCGCTGCGCCACGCGAACGTGGCCCTGCAGCTGCGCATGTTGGATGCCCGCTACGGCACAGTCCTCTGGGCCGGCGTCGTGGAAGACGTCGTGACTGACCAGATTCCTTCCTCCATGGTGGCCGAGCTGTCCAATGCCAAGCCAGACAGCCCCCGCGGCGCCACCCCGGATGCCCACGCTGCCAAGAGCAACCGCCTCTGGAAGCGACCCTCCATGCGAAACGAAACCAAGGAAGTCATTCGCTGCTGCGAAGGCGAATAGCCGGACGCGGTAGTCACTTCCACCTGATCCGCGCCCGCGGATCGACTATCCTGCACCCATGAATACGCCGCGTCTGCGGGTTGCACTCGTGCGCCCACCGATTGTGCAGTTGCCCAGGAGCCTGAGCTCCTTTGGCGCGATTCCGCCCATCGGGCTGGCGTACGTGGCCGCGGCGATCCAGGCCGAGGGCCACACGTTGCAGGTGATCGACGCTGCAGGAGAAGCGCTGGATGCCACAAGAGAAATTCCTGGCCCGCCGCGCTTGGGCAGCCTGGAGATGCAGGGCCTCTCCCCCGAGGAAATTGTGGCCCGCCTGGATCCCACTACACAAGTAGTGGGAATCACCCACATGTTCCTCCACGAGTGGCCGGTGGTGCGGGAGATCGCCTCCCGCGTGCGGGCCCGGTTCCCCGACGTCGTCATCGTCCTGGGAGGCGAGAACGCCAGCGCATTTTGGAAGCAGATCTTCGCCATGAGCCCGGACGTGGACCACGTGGTGCTCCACGAGGGCGAGGAGACCTTCGCTGAGTTGCTGGAGCGGATTGCACGGGAGGCGTCCGTAGAGGGACTTGCGGGAGTGGCCTGGCGTACCGAAACCGGCGGAGATTCAGGAGAGAGACGGGATCGCATTCGCAGTGTGGACGACATCCAGCGGCCGGCGTGGAGCGCCTTCCCCATTGCCTCCTACATGCGCCATGCCGACAACCACGGCGTGCACCGGGGCCGGGCCATGCCGATTCTGGCCACCCGAGGGTGCCCCTACCGGTGCACCTTCTGCTCTTCTCCGGAGATGTGGACCACCCGGTACATCACGCGGGATCCAGCAGATGTGGTCGACGAGATCGCCAGCTACGTGGCCGAGTGGGGAGCGGAAAACATCAACTTCTGTGACCTGACCGCTGTGCTCAAGCGCCGATGGATCCTGGATTTCTGCGATGTCCTGGAAGCAAGGGGCCTGGACATCACCTGGCAGCTCCCCTCCGGGACCCGCAGCGAGGTGCTGGATCCCGAGGTGCTCCAGCGAATGCACGACACGGGGGCGCGAAACGTCACCTACAACCCTGAGACAGGTTCCAAGGAGCTGCTGAAGACCTTCAAGAAGCAGGTGCGGCTGGATCGCATGATGGGGTCCCTCACGGCTGCCCGAGACGTCGGCATGGTCACCCGAACCTGCTACATCGTGGGCCACCCCAATGAGAGCCGCCGGGACATCCTCCACACGGCGAAACACCTGGTGGAGACGGCACGGGCCGGTGTGGCGGATGCCTCGGTCATGGTGTTCGGCCCCTTTCCCGGAAGCGAGGACTTTCACCAGCTTCGGGAAGACAAGCGCCTCACCTTTGACGAGGACTACTTCTACCTGGCCCTGGCCCGCTCCGGTCGATCCGTGCAAACCTGGCACCCCACCCGGAGCACGGCGGAGATTGTCGCCACCCAGGTGGGGCTCATGGCCCTGTTCTATTCGGTGGCCTATGCCACCCACCCCCAGCGCTTTGTAGATCGCGCCCGGGCCATGTGGACCGGCCAGGAGACCAGCGCCGTGGACCAGCTTCTCCGGGTCAAGATGCGGCAGTTGGCGAGCCGCGCGGTTTCCTGACCCGGACCCAACCGAAGGTGGGTTAGGTTTCCGACGTCGAGCCCCGGAGACTCCATGAAACAAGTCCGCACCCCTTCCCTGCTTCTTGGCTGGACGCTGCTCTCCATCGTCGGGTGCGACTACGACAAGGAGCAAGGCGCCTCCATTCCCGACTGCGAAACCGCGCTGACCGCCGACGGGCCCGGGGTGTCCGGGCGCCTCTACATCGACGCAGACGCCACGGATTCCAGCCGCTATGACCAGGAGTGGGACGCGGAGGCCGACACCCCCGTGGGCGCCCGCACCTTGACTCTGCGAGGAACCGAAGGTCAGGAGACCACCGGCTCCTGTGCGGATGGAACCTACGCGTTCAACGACCTGAAGGACGGAGTGTACCTGGTGGAGGCTGACAGCCAGGATGACAGGTGCCTTCAAAAGAACTGCACCCGAAACCTGGGTGCCTCTGTGGACAAGGGCGAGCTGGTCATGCTCACCTGGGGTGATTCGGTGCCCGCTTATGGCGGCAACCCCTATTTTCCAAAGCGCCTGAAGAACCTCCTGTCGGACCTGGTGGAGGTGGAGAACCGAAATGTGGCGGAGCCTGGCAGCGAATCCACCGACTGGTTGCCCGGCGCCAGCTACTACGAGCAACACCTGGTGCCGAACATCGCGGATGCAGATCTGGTCATCATGTCCATCGGAGGAAACGACCTGGTAGCCGAAATGGGCGACGCAGACATCGGCGACATCGATGGTTCCGTCGAGCAGGCCTACGCGCTGATGGTGGAGATCCTGGAGAACGTGCGCACCACCGTGGAGGCCCTTCGGGTCCTCAACCCCGATGCAGACTACGTCTACTGCCTGTACGTGGACTACAGCATGTCCACCATCGGTGGCTGGGGGCTGGCGGACCTGTTCCTCCCCGAGGGAACGGTCACCGAGCTGATTTCTGATGCCCGGGACCTGGTGGGCATTGACGATGACCTGCTGCTCACGGACATGTACGGCGCCTCCCACACCCTGGAAGCCCCCCTGGACGACTACATGGTGGACGAGCTCCACTTCAACTCGGCCGGACACACCTTCTACGCCGAGGAGATTTTCAAGACCCTGGGCGGGGTGCTCGTGGGCGAGTCTCCCCTGGGCGGCGATCCCCGCACTCCCTTGGGCCAAGAGCACAACTTCTCCTTCGCCCCCTGATTTCCGCACTTGGTCACCGAATTCACTGGCACGCGCTCCCTCGCTGAACCCGGCGAGAGCTTTGACACGTTTCGGGGCGTCACCCGGCCTGCGGCGCTCGCGGTGTTGGGAGCCATGCTGTACCTGCGGGAAGGCTGGCTGGTGGGAAACTGCGGCCTGGGGGGGGCCCTTCTGATCATTGGGGCGGCCTACACCATCACCGGGACGACGGTGCTGTCTGTGTCCAGTGTGGCCACCAACACCCGGGTGAAGTCAGGGGGTGCTTTCGCGATCATTGCCCAAGCCCTGGGCGTAGAGGTGGGAGGTGCCATTGGAATCCCCTTGTTCCTGGCCCAGTCTGCCTCGGCAGCCTTGTACCTCTTCGCGTTTACCGAGGCCTTTGGCTACATGTTTCCGGATGTGGAAACGGGAACGGTGGTGGTGGTCGCCTACGGGTTCGTGGCCGGACTCTCATGGCTCTCTGCTTCACTGGCATTTCGGGCCCAAGGGGTGTTGCTGGGGCTGGCGGTTGTGGCCTTGTTGTCGATCTTCGGAGGGCTGTTTCGCACGGAGTTGGTGACGCCTGTTTGGGCAGGCACCATGGCGGAAGCGTCCATGCGGGATGCATTCGCCATCTTTTTTCCCGCCTCCACGGGACTCCTCGTGGGTGTGGGCATGAGCGGCAGCCTGGTTGACCCACGCAAGAGCATTCCCCAGGGCACCCTCACCGCCTGGGGAGTGACCCTCGTTGTGTATGTCGTGGCGGCCTTTTGGTACTCCCTTGTGGCATCGCCCGAGGAGCTGCTGTACGAAAAGACGCTCTCAATCAGCCACTCGCTCGTACCCACCCTGGTGCTCGTGGGCCTCCTCGGCTCGACCCTTACCGCGGCCACATCCTCCATGGTCGCGGCCCCTCGATTGCTCCAGGCCATGGCTGCCCAGCGAGCAGTGCCCTGGGGTCACTGGCTGGAGGAGGTACCCGTTTCAGGAGAGCCCCGTAACGCCTCTGTAGCCACCACCTCCCTTGTGGGGTTGTTCCTGCTGTCCGGCTCCCTGGATGCCATCGCCCCCATTGTGACCGCCTTCTTCATGGTCACGTACCTGGCCTTGAACCTGGTGGTTTTTCTGGAACAGCGCTTGGGGATGATCAGCTTTCGGCCCACATTTCGGATTCCGAACGCCGTGCCCCTGGTGGGCGCGGCGGCCTGTCTGTTGGGTCTCATGGCCTGCAGCCCCACCATTGGCCTGACCTCGCTGGTCTTTGTCGGCGTGATCTATCGATGGCTTCACGGCCAGGACCTGCACACCCCCTGGGAGACCGTGCGTTCCGGTGTCGCGGTCACAGTGGCAGACTGGGCCGCCCGTGGAGCCGCCAGGCTGGAGCGATCCCACCGGGCCTGGAAGCCGGACCTGCTGGTCCCGGTCATGAGCGAAGAGGAGGCGGCCTCGTTGATCCCCTTTCTGGAGGCCACCACCCGGAGGAACGGTTCCGTGAAGCTGGTGGGGCTGGTGGACACGGCGGACCTCTATGATGCGCTGGAGGCCCACGGGCGGGAGCTGTCCAGGCGGGGCATCTACTCCTCGTTCACGGTGATCGCCGGGGGCACGTTTTCGAGGGGTGCGCTCCTCTCCATGGATGCCATGCGGGGGGCGTTCTTTCCACCCAACCTCGTGGTGGTAGACGCCAGCCAACATGATCAAGCATCGATCCAGATGGTGCTCGACCACTGCCTGACCCTCAGGCTGGGCCTGGCGGTGGTCCTCCCCCACCCGGACGGTACCCTCTTGGGCTCGGGGCAGCGCTTTGAGGTCTTTCTTTCGGACCGGAGCCCTCGCTGGCGCCTGCACCTGCACAACACCAGCGTGGACCTGCCTGTGCTTCTCGGGTACTTGCTCGCGTCCGGGCGAGGCGGCGTGTTGAAGGTGAGCACGGTCGTTCGGGACACCGAACACGAGGAAGTGGCCCGCCGCTTCCTGTACCGCCTGATTGAGCGCGGCCGCCTCCCCGAGTCCACCCGCGTGTCGGTGCAGGTGGGAGACCTCCTGCCCGGCATTGAGGCATCCGAGCCGGCGGACGTGCGATTCTTTGGTCTCTCCCAGCGTGTGGACCTGGGACGCCTGCGGGATCTGCGGGATGCCTCCCAGAGCGCCTGCGTATTCCTGCTTGACTCAGGCCACGAGAGCCTGCTGGCCTGATGACACGGCCGATCACACATCGGTACCGGGATCCGCTGGATCTGGTCTGGCTGTCCACCGCGGAAGCGGTGGGTATGAAGGTCGTGCGCAGCGACGCGGTCTTTGCCAGCTGGGATGGGAAGGGTGTGCTGACCTTGAGCACGGAAGACTGCTTTGATGCCGACGACAGCCTTGCGCAGATGGTCTTTCACGAGATCTGCCATGCCCTCGTGGCGGGTCCCGATGGATGGGGCCAACCCGACTGGGGCCTGGAGAACCGGGACGACCGTCACCGGGCCCAGGAAGAGGCCACCCATCGTTTGCAAGCTGCTCTCGCCGATCGCCATGGGCTGCGCAACTTTCTTGCGGTCACCACCGACCACCGCCCCATGTACGAGAACCTAGGGGCCTCGCCGTTAACCGACTGCTCGGCCCCATCAGTTCCCCTCGCAAGGGCCGGCTGGCTGCGGGCCCAGGAGGCACCGTGGGTGGAGGCGTTGGAGCGGGCATTGCGCGCCACCTCCGACCTGGCACGAGTCACAGCCCCATTCGCGCCCCTCGACTCCCTCTGGACACTGGCCTAAAGCCCATCGGGACGCTCCTTCTACCGGGGTCCCGACTCCCCCGAGGGATACGCCATCCGCCCGGGCAGTCAGGACCCCGCGAGCCCAAACCGACCCGCTATTGGCAGGCCCGGTATTTTTTGCGACAACCCACCACCTTGACCTCCACCCGCGCCACACCGTCGTCGATCATTCGCAGCTTACGAGCCCCACGACGAGACAAGTCGATGATGCGACCGTCCACGTAGGGGCCGCGGTCATTCACCACCAGCCGCACAACTCGCCCATTGTCCAGGCGCTTGACCCGCACCACAGTTCCAAGGGGCAAGGTCTTGTGAGCGGCAGACTTCTTCCAGGGCCGAAACACCACCCCTGACGCCGTCGGGCGCCCGGCGAAGCCCGGGCCGTACCAGGAAGCCATTCCGGTCTCCACGTGCTTGGGCCCACAGGCCAACAGCCACAAGAGCCAGGCGCTCACGGCGTGTAGCGCTGGTGAGGTTTCAGGGCTGCCTCCATGATCTCGTACACCTGGGCCACGTGCTCTTCCAGGGTCTCCACCGCCCAGTCCGAAGTGTCGATGTCCGGGAGCACATCGATGGCAAGGGGCCCGGGAAAGATCTTCATGGTGCGGGCCGGCCAGCACTTGTGTGCATCGTGCACCACCACCGGCCGAATGGGCAACCCCGTCTCCAGGGCCATGTGCACAAAGCCCTTTTTGAAAGGGCGCATCTGCCCGTCGGGGCTGCGTGTTCCCTCGGGCCACATCCAGAGGCTCAGGCCGTTCTCCTGGACAAGCCTCGCGGTAGAGCTCAATCCGGCAATGGCGCTCTCCCGGTTGCCGCGGTCAATGAGCAGGTGGCCCGAGAGCCAATAGGCCTGGCCAAACCCCGGAATGTGGGCGATCTCCTTCTTGGCAACGGCACAGCCGCCGATGGGGCAGGTCCACATGCCCGTGAAGATATCCAGGGTCGAGGTGTGGTTGCTCACATAGAGCGCCGGCTTCTTGGGGTCGCATCGCTCAAACCCGCCCTTGATCAGGTCCCACTTGCCCAACCAGATCAGGGTCCTGCCCACCATGTGCCCGTATACATTTCCAGCCCGAATCCGTGCCACTCGCCATGGGCTCAACAGGACCAGAATCACACTGAGCGCCAGGGCGCAGCCCACCAGAATGGCAAACCCAAGACCGAGGCGAATGAACGACTCCACGGTCCCCATCTGCTTGCGCTCGAGTTCGACTTCCACGGACCGACCCCTATCAGAATCAGTGGGCCCACGCATGGCCAACTCAACGCCTTACTCCCGGTCTTTCCCCCGGGGCCGCCATACCGGGGAGCGCCTGACTGCCTCCGCCAGCGCCACGCTGACTCCCTGCAGGCCCGCTGCGTTGAGGTGCCCCGGATCAAAGGAGAAGACCAGACGGTCAGCGTCAGGACCACAGCAGGTTCGCACATCCACCAGAGAGAGGCCCCGCGCCTGAACGTGGGCCCTGGCCCAATCCTCCCCGGGACGGGGCGGCGGTTGGTCCCCCTGGGGATGGGAGAGGTCCGAGTAAAAGGGCAACCACACCACCGCCAGCTGTCCCCCCCATGGCTCCAGCCCCGCCGCAATTCGGTCCAGGTTGGCGGACCGCTCCTCGTCGGACACCCGATCGACCCGCAGCACCCCGGGCTGGTCTGGGAGCAGCTGAGGTTCACCCGACAAGGGAGAGAGAATAGAGGCGAGGACTGCATAGACCCGGGAATGACGTGCCAACCCCACCCGCAACGCCGCCACGGGGCCTTTTGCCCCCTCCAGGGCCTCCGCGTCGGAGACGTGGGCCTGGTTGTGGTCATGGAGACTGGGCACCACCAACACCAGGTCCGGCTGATAATCCGCCAGCACCTCTTCAAACAGCCAGCGCATTTGCGTGGTGCTGTGGCCGGGCTGCCCTGCGTTGATCACCTGCGTGTCGGTCTCTCCCGCCCCATGGAGTGCCCGCTCCAGGTGGGCCGCAATCGTGTCCTCATCGTCGACCCCCCATCCAAAGACGTTGGAGTCCCCCATCAGCGCGACCCTCCAGGTGGAGGGTTCCTTGTGTGGGGTGTGATGTGTCCGGAGCCCGTCCGGGTTCGTGCTCAACACAAAATCATGGGGCTCCCGGGTGCCATGCATCCGGTGGTTGGACATCCCAGCCTGCACTTGCCAGCCCCCCAAGGCGTCCCGCCGATAGAGCTGCTCAGTGCCGGAGAACGAAAGGAGGACTTCAAACAAGCCAAACACTGCACCGGCAATTCCCAATCCCGCCAGGGCCTTGTGCCACAGCGATACAGAAGACCTACCGGCCCGAGCCCTCAAGAAGCCCTCCGGGCGCTGACTCGCTGACCCCCTTCGACCCTTGGTCTCACCCACACCAGGAACCGCACCAAGGGCCTGTCCCCCCAGCGGGCCAGACACAGCGAGCGCTGCTCTTTCAGCTGGAGTCTCTTTCGGGACACGGTGTCTTGGATGGGCACAAACCGTCCTATCTCCTGTACAGGTTGCTCCCCACCCTAAAACCCAGGTGCAGCAAAAAGGAGCACCCCGCCCTGCTCGATCCCGTCCTCCAGGCGCGTCGGCGCCCCCAGAAAGACCTCATCCAGTCCATCCCCGTTCAGGTCCCCCGGACCCCACAGAAACCGCCCCACACCCCCACCATGGAATTGGGCGGTCGCGGAGGCCGGCCCCACCTCCCCCTCGGGTCCTCCCAGAAAGAGATCGACTCGCTCCTCTGCAATCAAGCCCACCAGAACATCTGCCCGTCCGTCCTCGTTCACGTCACCGGCGGAGGACAGAGTTCCCCCGTAATGAGGCTCACTGGAGGACCAGCGCCAGTCCAGGTACGGGCCAGACTCATCGTAGAGTCCGATACGACCGCCCACCGGTTCGGGAAGCCCGATTGCCAGCTGATCAAAGCCATCGCCGTCCAAATCCCCCACGCCGGCCACTGCAATGCGGGTGGCCGATGTCCCCTGGAATCCAACAATCGTCTCGTCCCATAAGGAGACCGCGCCCGCTTCATTTGCCAGGGTGTCTCCCGACAGGACAACGAGGGTGGTTCCCACATACAACACCATCTCCACAAGGCCGTCCCCATCCAGATCTCCGACCCGCGAGACTTGTAGGATCTGCGGATCGACGAAGACCTCTGGTGCAGACAAGACAGTCGCATCTGCAAGCGTGGAAGAGCTGGAAAGCGGCGCTTCCATCCACCAGGAGATCTCCCCTGAGGAGGCCCCCACCAGGAGCCCATGAATGCCATCGCCCTGGGCCTCCGAGGCCACAGCCACAGACGCACCCAGCTGCCCGGATCCATCCCAAAAAGACCAGGAACTCACACGAGAAAGCGACCCGTCCTCCCCACTGGGCACCCCGAACACAGCACCGTACGGCGCCCCTCCCTGCTCTCCTGTCACGGCCACCACAATCTCGGGTAGCCCATCTCCATCCAGGTCCGCCCCGCTTGTCAATCCAACCCCTGTCACCGGCAGTCCGTCGTCATGCTCCACCACAAACCGCTGCCCCGACGACCATGCTCCCTCCCCATCCACAGGATCGAGAACCTGGTCCAGCAAGAGCGCTCCCCCCTCGCCCATTCGGGCCCAGACCAGCACACCGCCCGTCCCGTGCACCGCCCACAGGCTCTCTCCCCCCACCCATCCCAGCGCCGCATCCTCTACCCCAAAGCTCCCCGCCAAATGGCAGCCCTTGGCTGTCTCGTCGCAGTCATTGTCCAACCCGTCCCCGCAGATTTCCTCCGCCCCCGGGTGCACCTCAAACAACGAGTCGTCACAGTCTTCCCCACCGAACGCTACGGACTCGAATCCATCTCCATCCACATCCGGATTACCACCTTCCGGCCCCTTCAACTGATCCCGACGGGCCTCGTGCTGCTCCACGGACGCAAGACACCCCACAAATCCAAACAGAACCCCTACAAATGCCGGAAAAAGGCGCAAAAGAGCACCTCCAGCCTGACCTTACCAGAACAAGAGGCAAATTCCGTCAATCCACGAGCCGTCCCGGCATTTCGGCCAGGGCATACGCGGTCACCGCCACCACCGCCACGTTCCTGGCCAGCACCTCGGGATCCACCTTGTCCACTGTATCCGCCCACGTGTGGTGGATAGGCCAGTACCCGGAGGTGTCCTGGTGCAGACCCAATCCTGGCACACCGGCCTCCGCAAGGGGTCCGATGTCCGCTCCAGATCGGCTTAGACGGACCGTTCCAGCGTTCAGGGGAGACAGCAGGTCCAGGACCGACTGAAAACGGTGGCGGGCCTCGTCCTGAACAGCCGGATCCTTCCGAACATCCAACCGATACCCCAGGGGCATTCCAGCCCCCGTGTCCGCCTCCAGGGCCGCCACCAGAAGCGGCAATTCGTTTGCGTGGGCCGCCGCATAAGCCTTCCCTCCAGCCAGCCCGTTCTCCTCGTTGGTGTACAGCACCACCCGAATTCCTCGCCGAGGTCGGGTTTCAAGGGCACCCACCAGGCGGGCAGCCTCCATGGCGATCACACACCCAGCCCCATCGTCTTGGGCTCCCTCCCCCACATCCCATGAGTCCAGATGACAGGCAAGGAGCACCTTCTCCCCGCTCGCTTCCCGTCCGAGAATGTCGGCCACCACATTGGCGGACTGAACATCCGGGCCAAAGTGGGCCTCCATGGACAGAGCCACGCGCACCTCTTCACCAGAAGACACAAGCCGAAACAGAAGGTCCGCCTCCTCATGGGGCAACGCCGCCGCCGGGATGGGCGCGATGCCCTCCGTGTACCCGGTGGCCCCCGTGTGGGGCGTCGAGAGCCCAGGCGGCGAAATGGACCGAACCAGCGCCGCCACGGCCCCCTTGGCGGCCGCCCTGGAGGGTCCCTGAGTGCGAAAGACTACCGTGTCTCGGTAGGCTGTAAACGGGGCGTTGAACAAGACGATCTTCCCTTGCACGGCCGCAGGGGAGAGGGCATCCAGATCCTCAAACGTGGTGACGGCCACCACCTCTGCCTCCAGCGTCTCCCCCCCGGTGCCCACACTGTTTCCAAGACCCAGGATGTGAAGGTCCCGCGCCCTGGGCAGGACAAGTCGGGCGGACTCCGCCCCACGAATCCACGCCCGAACCGTCACCGGCTCGGTGTGGACGTTCTCAAACCCCGCCTCTTTCAAGTGCTGGACACTCCACTTGATGGCACGTTCAAGCCCCTCGCTACCAGCCAGGCGCGGTCCAGCCGTGTCACAGAGGTCCGTCAGCATCGCCATGGGTTCCCGTGAACCCAGTGCGGCCTCCATGAGCTGGCTCGCTGCTGCCTCGGCATTCTGGGCGGTTCGCCCCCTTCCAGACCAAGCGTTGGGGCCGACCAGACCCAACACAAGAAAACAGATACTCCAGCGTTTCATGGCAGCTCCCTGTCGCACCAGCGGGTGTTGTGAAAAATCTCGCAGCCCCCAAGGCGCTCGGCACGGTACAGGCCATCCACCCGATCTGGCATGTCCAGGCGCCAGACCACTTCCCCTGTGGACTTGTCCAGCTCGATCAACGCCGACACCCCATCCTCCGCACGAGGACAGTCCACGCAGTGGGCCTGGGTGACCAACAGGTGATCGCCAAGAACATCCACATCCCCCCAAATAGGCTCCACCCATCCCGGCTCAGTCCAAGCCCATACGGGGGTCGCTGTCATATCAACGAGGTTGAGCTTCATCTCCAGAACCCGGCTGAAGTTTCCACCCGGGCGAGCTGTACCGTTGTCGTAGAAGAACACCGTGTCCCCGTGCAGTTCCGGTGCGTGCTGGTGGTAGAACCACTGGTCATCACCCAGCGCCACTCCCGAAGCATCAACTAGAGCAAAATCCTCCCCCAGGCCCAAGCACCACTCCACCTCTCCCGTGTCCATGAAAATGCGACAGAGCTTGTGGTTGTTGCGCATGTTGACCCACAGCCGATCTCCGTCGTCTTCTTGGGTGACCCCAATCCAGTTGGCGTGAAAGGGATCGCCAATCCCAGGCGTGAGAACCCCTTGATCCAGAGCGGCCTGAGAGTCCCAGGACCAGAGGACTTCGTTGGAGTCCATATCGATCAACTCAGCGGCAAAGCCCGTAAATCCATGGCCATTTCCTTCATTCTGAGCGGTCACAAGCGAATACAACTCGGACTCTCCAGGGCCTGGCTCCACGTGGTGGTGGTATCGCCCCCCACTCGGCGTGGCGCTCCCTCGATAGAGCAGGCTTCCGTCCAGATCGATGATGTGAGGCCGTCCCCCGTAGCCACCTCCATAGAGGATCCTGTCCCCGGGAAGAAGGCGCACGTCGATGTCCCCCGATGCCTTGTAGGGAAGATCATAATGAAACCGCACCTCTCCATCCGGGTCGACGATCAGGATCTTCTGCAGGTTTGGATCCCGGCCCTTTTCCAAGTGGTTGAACAAGGTGTAGGTGCCGACCATGTCTTCAGCCACCGTCAACTCGCCCTGGGGAATCGTGGGGGGAGGTGGGTTGGTTTCCACCAGGGAACCCGCCAGCAATAAGCCCTCTTCATCCTCCACGATGCAGCGATACACGGTATCCGCCAGGAGCCCATGAACCCCATTCCAGCTGCCGGCAAGAGGTGTCTGCCGGTGCACCTCCCGTTCGTCATAGGTGTGCTCACATTGAAGCAGATGGCCCCTCTCGGGCACGTGGATCTGCACCGAATAGGCAGATGTCTCCACGGAGAGATCCGTGTCGAACACATCCTTCTCCTTCTCGGGGAGTGGAACCTGACAGGCCACGCCAACCCAAAGCGCCCAAGGGTGAATCACCATCATTCCAGCAGCCTATCCTGGCGACCGGTCCACGGAGGAGCCGTGATAGAGTCGCGCCCCAACCCGGGAGTGTTCCATGCGTCTTCTTGCCCTGACCCTGCTCGTGTCCTGTGGGGGCGACAAGGAGGCCCCCGCGCCGGAAGCGCCCGCGCCTGCCGTCGAGGCCATTCCTGCCGTCGAGGCCATCCCTGCCGCCGACGCAGACCCCGAGGAGGCCGAGGCTGTCGCAGCAACCAGCGGCTTCGATGCCGCCAAAGCGTACGCCGCCGCCTGCCTCTCCTGCCACGGCCCTGCAGGCGCAGGGGATGGTCCCGCCGGATCTGCCCTCCCCCAAAAACCGGCAAACTTTGCGGATTCAGCCTTCTGGAACGAGCGGGACGACGCTCGCCTTGCAAAGGCCATCAAGGAAGGCGGCCTGGCCGTGGGGGGCTCGCCCCTGATGGCCCCGTTTGGCGCCATGTACGATGACGATCAGATTGCCGCTATCGTGGCGCACCTGAAGACGTTCAAGCAGTAGCCGACCCGCGGGCCATCACCGGGTGCCAGTGATCTGCCAATTCTGGTTCGCGCAGTCCAAGCACATCGCCCCCCCTGTAAACGATGCGCTGAACAACCCGCTGAACTCGGTGTCCGAGGCAAACGAACCCACCAGCCGGTAGGACTCGGTACAGGTCCCAGGAATGGAGAAAGACGCATCAAAGTCTGTGGCGTTGGTGAAGGTACCGGAGAGTGAACCCGGCATGGCCCCCCCCACCGCCGAAACATTGATGTCCGGGTAGTTGTCGGTGATGTAGACGGTGCTGAAGTCAATCACCACGTTCCCCATGGCACAGCTCAGCGCAACGGCGCTGTCCAGGTTCCAGGTGTCCGAGTAGGAACAGATCGCATCGGCTCCACTGCAATCCTGGTCGATTCCGTCCTCGCAGACGTCCTCGGAGCCCGGGTGCACATCGGCGCTTCCATCGTTGCAGTCATCGCAAGTGGTAAAGCCATCCCCATCCAGGTCCTCCCCATCGCTCGTGCCGGCGTTGCAGTCGTTGTCCAGCCCGTCACAGGCGATCTCTGCCACCCCGGGGTTGATGTCCGGCTGGGAGTCGTCGCAGTCC
>CAZRYF010000003.1:100738-118594 GCA_964604165.1 uncultured Enterobacterales bacterium | reverse complement strand
GTCGTCGCAGTCCTCGCAGCTGGTCACGCCGTCTTCGTCCCAGTCGTCCTCATCGAGAGTGGCTTCATCGCAGTCGTTGTCCAGGTTGTCGCAAGGCACCTCGGTCAGGCCCGGGTTGGCGTCGGCCTCGGCATCGTTGCAGTCCAGGGCGCTGGCGTCATAGGTCGCCACACAATCCGGGTTGTCCCCATCGAAATACCCGTCTCCATCCTTGTCATAAAGATCGTCCACAGTGGTTTCACTTCCGTTGACCTGCCCATCGCACATGGAGTTCTTGGTAAGGGCCACATCGTAGGCACAAGAGAGGGCCAACGAAGTCGGGATCAAGATGACCAGGGAAAGCAAGGGAACTTTTCATGGGATGACTCCTGCCCTTCCGCCGAGCAAAATGGCGTGGCAAATGATAACCGGGGGATGGACCCACCGACACCTGCTGCCCCGGGCAGCCAGAGGGGAAGAGAAATGCTCTCAATCATGTTGCTGGCCTCCCTTGCAGCCGCCGACATGCTCCCCACCGGTCGGGCTGTGGTCCGGATCGAAGGTATGACCTGCATGTCCTGTGAAACAAAAGTGCGAAATGCCTTTGCAACTGTGGAAGGCCTGGGTGTGGTGACGGCCTCCCTCACGGAGGGAGCAGCCTGTGTCGAGGTAACGGCTCCAACCCCCTCCGAAGACGTCGAAGCTGCCATGGTCAGCATCTCCTACAGGGCGCTCTCGGTGGAGTCCGTCGACCTGTGCCCACCGGCCTTGTCCCCGGGAGCCCCCAAGCGAGTCTGGGCCAACACGGCGGGTGTAGACGTGGCCATCATCTCCCGGGGAGAGGCCGTTAACCTCGCGAGCCACAGGGCCGATGGCAAGTTCACCGTGTACGACTTTGGCGCGGACTGGTGCGGCCCCTGCCACATCGCCTCCAAGCGCTTGCGAGCCTATCTCTCGGCTCATTCGGACACCGCCGTGCGGGTGATTGCCCTGGACGGCGCCACACCTGAGGAGAGTTTTGCCCTTCCGGCTGCCAAGCAACACCTCGAATGGGCGGGGAGCCTTCCCTGGTTCGAGGTATACACCCCGGACGGCGAGCGCATCTACAAGGGGAGCAACGTGGGCAAGGTCCTGTCCAGTATCGAAAAGGATCGACAGCGGTGAGACGATTCCTCCACACCGCCTGGGCTGTGGCATTGGGGCTCTTGTTCGGACTGCCTTCAGCGAACGCCGCCTGACCCGCCTGAAGCAATCCAAACCTCCAGGCTGGAGGCTCCCGCACCAATCCCACCCTCATGAAGGGACAAGTGCGCATCGACGTGGTGGCCAGCGGCACCCGGGTAGCGTTCTCCCATGATGCCGAGTGCCCGGAGATCGCACCCACAGCCTGCGCCGATCCTTCACTGGACATCCCGCTGCACGTGCACCAGCAGGACATAGTGCTGTCCAGGTTCTCCCCAACGGTGACTGTCGGGTTGGGGGCCCAGCTCCAGGCCCACGTCTCAGTCCCCCTGGACGCCAGGTTCCTGGGCATTGAGTACCTCACCATCGACGGAAGCCCCTATGACCCGCCCTACGGGGACATCCACCACCGCAACGAGACCTTGAAGGGACTGGGGGATGCCGAGATCGGGCTGGGGTATTTCACGGCCCTGGAGAACGGACTGCTCCTGGGCGCGACCCTGGGCAGCTCCCTCCCTCTGGGGAAGACCGAGGAGAACCCCTACGCCCTGGCGGCCAACAACGAGACCCACCAGCACATGCAAATGGGCACCGGTACCTTCGTTCCGACCGCCACGGCAGTTTTCATCTGGGCCCAACCTCGGTGGGGGGGGTATGGATTCGGAGACCTCCGGTTGCCGCTCTATGAGAACCCAAAGGGCTACACCTCACCGGCCCGAGTAGACGGAGGCCTGGGACCGAGCTTCCGCCCCACCAAGACCCTGCAGTTGTTGGCCCTGGTGGAGGGAATCTACGAGGGTCCCGAGCACTGGGCAGAGTGGGAGTCCCAGAACCAGGGACGCATCACCGCCGTGGCCGGCATGACCGCAATCTGGTCCGTCCGCGACGACACCGTGCTTCAAGCCCAGGCCCGCACCACCACCTGGCAGCGAGACCTTGGGAAGGAGCAGGTTCGGCAGGGGCTCGTGGTGACACTGGGGGCATCAAAGACGTTCTAGGCTGGATATTTCAACAGCCGTTCTACCCTACGGTCCCTCGCCGTTCGGCGAGGGCGAGCCCTCTACAAACTCCGAACGATCCGGAACCCCACGTCGTCTCGAATGGACTCCGGTCCCACGGACCGACGGGAGCCAATGGACAGAGTCCCAATCTTGTCGCGAAAACTCCCTCCTCGTTGAACCCGAAGTCCTGTCGCATCCAAGAGGTCCCGCCCGTCTCCTGGCCGCACCGGAAACGGATAATCCAGAGACCCCGTCCACTCCCACACGTTCCCGAGCATGTCGTGAAGTCCGGCCTCATTGGCCTCCAGGCTCCCCACCTGCTGACACGTCCCTTCCGAGTTTTCCCGCGTCCAGGCAAAACGAGGGGCGCTCTCTGTCTCTTCTCCCCAAGGGTACCGGGTGCGTTGTCCAGTGCCGCAGGCGTACTCCCACTCCATCTCCGTGGGCAACCGGAAGGTCTTTTGGCTGATCATGGAGTACCAGGCGCAGTAGGCCAGTGCATCGGCAAACCCCACGTTCACCACCGGTCCATCGTCCCGTGGGGAGGTCTCCCCTCGCGCATGATCCGGGCGAAAGGCCTCGAACTGGGCATTGGTGATCAGGTGCTTGGAGATGTAGAAGGCCCCCACTTCCACTTGAAACTCCTCCCCGGCCGGACCGGCCTGGAATTCACTCCCCCGCAGCAACCAAAGGGTGGCACGAGGAACCTTGGTGTAGGTGGGAATGCCCATGGCCTCTCCGGCCGGCCATTTATCCCAGCACCAGACCTAGGTCTCGGGCAGCTCGTATCGAAACCGGGTTTCCCCCACCTGGAACAGGTCTCCGTGGGTCAATGCCTGGGCATTGACGCTTTCGTCGTTCACCTCCACCTTTGTGAAGCGCCCCTTCTTCTCCAGCACGTGGCTGCGGCCATTCCAGCTCACCACCGCGGCAATCCCACTGGTAAAGCGACCCTCCACCTTCACATCACCCCCTTCTCCAAAGGACAGGATCGCATCCATGGGGCTCCAACTCGCCCGAGAGTCCAGGACCAGGCAGATCCGGGCTGCATCCAGTTTGAGGGCCTCTCGCTGCATACGCTTCAAGGTCGCGGGGTCCAGCTGAAAGGTCGTGTCGCCACCGGAGCGCACATAGTCCGGGTCGTACAGGGGCAGGTAGCCTATGAATCGACCATTCCACACCTGCTCGCCCCGGTTGTCCCCCAGGAAAACCAACGAAAACTTCCCGATGCGCAGCTCGTCCCCGGTGGACAACTCCTGAGACTCTACCCGGTCTCCGTTGACCACAGTGCCATTGGAGCTCTGAAGGTCGGTGATCGTGACCTTGTCCCCCTGCACCGTGACCTTTGCGTGCTTTCGGCTGACCGAGACGTTCGGCAACAAGAGGTCCGCCGCATTGCCACGCCCAATCACGACCTCCCGCTCGCGGATTGGAAAGTGGGCGTCGGGCTGACCACTCACCTTGATAATCAAGCTTGGCATCTCTCCTGGCTCCAGCTCCTGGGGGTCATTGGATCCCTCGGTTGTACCGAGTATAAACCGGACGGAGTTCTCCCATGTATATGCTTGCACTGTGCCTGCTCTCCTGCGCGGGCCGATCGGGTCCCGAAGAGTCCATGTCCGAAAGCCCCCCGAGCCACGCTGCCGCCGCCGGCGTCACAGATCAGAAGCTGGCGGCCCTCTTGGTGGAACACTGGGAAGCCCGCATGGCGGCCACCCCCACCTGGGCCACCGAGCTGGGGGACCACCGGTATGACCACCACCTGGGGGACCCCTCCCCCGGGGCCCATGCGGACTGGATGGAGCGCGAGGCCCACTGGCTCGCCCAGGCCGAGGCACTGACCGACCTGAACCCGGAAGACGCCATCACCCAATGGCTCTTCGTGGACTCCCTGGAGGTGTCGGAGCGGGTCAACGCCTGCCAGATGGAGAGGTGGAGCTTCAGTCCCCGCCAGAACTTCCTCGGTTTTGCCAACTACCTTGTAGAACTCCACCCCCTGGATGCCCCGGGGGACCTGGATGCGCTGGTGGCCCGAACCGAGGCCCTCGGACCGTATCTGGACGGCCTGTTGGCGAACCTCTCCCTGGGCCTGGAAGGGGGACTCGTCGCCAATGCGGTCTCCACCGAGAAGGTGCTTCAGATGGTGGAGACCCAGCTGAGCCAGCCCATCTCAAAGTGGCCTCCGGTGCAAGTGGGCCCGGGATTGGAGGCGCGGGAGGAAGATATCCGGAGCATCTACGATGCCGTGCGAGGGGCGACTTTGGTGCCCCTGCTCCACAAGTACAGGGACTTTCTGCGAGAGAGGGTGCTGCCCCTCGCGCGGCCTCCAGAGGCCGCCAGCCTAAGCTCGCTGGCCAACGGCGCGGCCTGTTACGCGGCGCTGATTCGCAAGTACACCACCCGGGGCCTTTCTCCTGATGAGATTCACGACACGGGCCTGGCCGCCCTGAAGGGGATCCACGCCGAGTTCCAGGATCTGGGGGAGACCCTCTGGGAAGAGAGAGACCTACCGACAATCTTCACGCGACTTCGCACGGATCCTGCCCTCTTCTTTGACACGGCGGAGGCGGTCAAGGAACAGGCGGAGAGCTCTCTGGCCGCGGCGGCCGAGGCCATGCCGGGGTTTTTTGATCCGCTTCCCGCCACTCCCTGCACGGTGCGCCCCATCCCGGACTACGAGGCCCCCTACACCACCATCGCCTACTACCGGCCCGCCGCCCCGGATGGCTCCCGGCCCGGCACCTACTTCGTGAACACCCACGCACCGAGCACCCGCCCCCGCCACGAGGCCCAGGTGCTGGCGTTCCACGAGTCGATTCCCGGCCACCACCTGCAGATCGCCCTTGCCCAGGAGCTTCCGGAGACCCCCCTCTTTCGGAAGCACCTGGACGCCACCGTGTTCGTGGAGGGGTGGGCCCTCTATACAGAGCGCCTGGCAGACGAGATGGGCCTGTACACCCAAGACCTGGACCGCATGGGCATGTTGTCCTTCGATGCCTGGCGGGCGGCCCGCCTGGTGGTGGACACGGGCCTGCACCACAAGGGATGGTCCCGGGAGAGGGCCGAGCAGTTCCTGCGGGAGAACACCCCCCTCGCTTTGAACAACATCCACAACGAGGTGGATCGGTACATTACCTGGCCCGGGCAGGCCCTGGCCTACAAGACCGGGCAGCTGGAGATCTGGCGACATCGCACACAAGCCGAGGCCGCGCTGGGGGAGTCATTCGACCTCAAGGGCTTCCACCACGCCGTCCTGGGCCAAGGGCCTGTCCCGCTGCATCTGCTGGAGCTGCAGGTCCAGGAATGGGTGAAGTCGGTGGCGGCCCCGCGCCCTTGATGTCGCGATCCCTGGGAGCCCCCGCGGGCTCACAACCGCAGCCCCCTGGTCCTGGTTCGCCGGGTGCAGTACCCTTGCACCCAACCAGGAGCCTTCCTTGTCCACCCCTCGCTCTGTCTGGATTGCCCTTGGACTCCTGGGAATGGGTGCTCTTGGGTACGGCGCGGGTCGGCTCCAGGCCATGCTCAAGGGGGGGGACATCCGGGAAGTGGCCGAGCGACTTCCGGCGGAGACGCCCGGGCTTGTGGCTGTGCGCGGGGCCGCGGAGTTGCTGCTGGAGTTTGGTGGCAGCGCTCCGGATCTCACGTCGGTGCCCGATCTCATTCGGGAAGACGTGCAGCACGTTCATTCCCAGGCCATTGACGCCCTGGGTTTTGACCCCCTGACCCAAGCGGGATGGCGCTCCACAGGGCTGGACTTCTTTCGGCCCGCGGGGGTCTCCGTCGACAACCTGGACCCCGCCCTGCTGACGGCACGGCTGGTGGTGCCCGTGGCGGATCCCGAGGCGTTGGCTCTGGCCCTGCCCCGGGTGCTGGAGGGCTTGGAACTCAATGTCGCCCTGACTCAGATAGGCGGCAGCCCGGCCTGGAGTCTCGGCCACACTGCCCTGGCCCTTGATGGTGACCAGCTTCTTGGCATGTCGAGCGCCATCGATGGATTTGATGCCCTGGCCGCCCTGACCACTTGGATCACCGCCCCCCCCGAGACCTCTCTTGCGGACCAAGAAGACTTTCAGCGGGTGGTAGAGGGCCTGGGATCCTCCTGGCATGCCCTGACCTTTGTGGCTGCCGGCATGGTCCGGACCCTCTCCGAGGAAGCGCTCGGGCAATTCCTCGGCCTTGCCGGAGTCGCTGACTGGCTCCCCACGGCCGCCGGCTACACCGTCCACCTCACAGACCACCGAGTCCGAGCCCGCTATGGGGCTGCCCTTCCAAGTGAACCCCCCGCCTTCTTTCTAAGCGGGCCCTCCAGCATTTTGGACGACATCTCCGGCGACCCAGTGATGGCCGCGCGCCTGGGTGTGGACGTGCCCGCGTGGTTGGCCCAGCTTCAGAAGTTTCCGGAGATGCAGTCCGCCATGGACTACGGCCTGGCCATGGGCAGCGGGTTTCTGGGGGCGAACCTGCACACGGAGGGGCTGGAGAACCTGTCCGGCCGTATGGGCGCGGTTCTGCTCCAGCCCCTCGATCCCACCAAGGCCCCCCTGGACGCGGTGGCCTGGTTCGAGCTCAAGGACGGCGCGGCGAGTCGACTGCTGGTGGAGCGCTCCTGTGCCGCCGCGGCCGCCATGTTGGGCCTTGAGAACGGTCCCAACCCCGGGGACGACCGCTTCTGGTGCGCTTCTGATTTTATGGGACTGGGTCTCGCCAACGACCACCTGCTCCTGGCGGTCGGAGGCGGCCGCCCGGTGCACCTGCGAGACACCCTGGGGAAGGAGACCTCTTTTCTGAAGTCCCTCCCCCACCCGGTCCAGGACAGCATGGAGGCCGATGACTTTTTCTCCCTGTGGATTGATTCCCGCGCCCTGCCGGTGTTGGCGAACGAGGAGTCCCTGCCCCCCGATCTCCGCGTGCTGTTTTCCCAGGTGCCCGCGGATGCCATCACCGAGGCCATGCCCGTGTCGGGAATCTCCAGCAGCGCTTCCCTGCACAAGGACTTCGGCCACCTGGATCTGGCCTTCCACGCGGGGGCGGAGGGATTCACCGGCTGGATGAACAAGGCCGGCAACCACTTCCAGAGGCTGGTGGAGACCTCGTCCGCACTGCCCACGCTCTCTGCCAAGCCGCCATCGAGCGCAAAGCCGACTCCTGGCACCGAGGAGACCAGCCCCCCCGACGTCGCTCGGGCAAACCGAGATCTCGCGGGGCTCAAGGAGGCGGTCCAACACTACGAGGAGGCCTTCGGCGAGCGCATTCCCTGCTCGGATGCGGCCACGGCCGCCGCATCCGTAGAGAGCGGGGACAACGCCTGGCGCACCCTGGACTGCTGGGCGGACCTGGGGTGGCTCCCCACTGGCAGCCTGGTCACCTGGGTGGAAGTGGCAGATAACGGGGTCTCCGTACATGGCCTCTTGCCCAGCGCCCAGGGAGAGCCCCTGCACCTCGTGGGTGCGAATGCCCCCTGATCCTGCGCTGACGGCCACCGGGCTGCATCTTCGACGGGGAACGCTGGAGGTGTTGGCCGGTGTGGAACTGGACTTGGCCCCTGGCAGCCTCACCGTGCTCTCCGGACCGTCCGGCTGTGGCAAGACCACCCTGCTGCACGCTCTCTGCGGGCTCCTGCCCCTGGACAACGGGCAGATCCGGGTGGGAGGCATTCGGGTCACAGAGGAGAACGCCACGGAGCTGCGGCGCACCACCCTGGGCCTTCTGACCCAGGATCTGCACCTGCTCGGGGCCCTGGACCCGGTGCGAAACGCCGCCCTTCCGCTGCTCTTGAACGGGGTGTCCCCCACCGAGGCCTGCGCCACCGCCCAGAGCCTGCTCGAGGACCTGGGGCTCGACCCGGCGAGGGCCCCCACCACCGAGCGCCTCTCCCGGGGCCAGCGCCAGAGGGTAGCCTTGGCCCGGGCGCTGGTTCTTCCTCGGCCAGTGCTGCTCCTGGACGAGCCCACGAGCTCCGTGGACCCGGAGACCCGGGACGCCATCCTGGTGCGGCTTCGGGGCCTCGCAGACGGCGGAGCGGCCGTGCTGCTCACCACCCACGACACGGACCTGGCGCCCCGGGGGGATCGCCACCTGCGGTTTGTCGACGGCACCCTGGAGGCCCGGTGATGAGCCAGATGGCCCTGGCCTGGTGGGTGTCGGCGGGCTCCCGGGGGCAGCTCTTGCGGGCGGCGCTCGGGGCAGTCTTGGCGGTCACTGGGACCGTGGCCCTGTGCAGCCTGGGGGCCGGGGGGCGCCTGGCCCTGGAAGCGGAGCTCTTGGGGGAGGGACACAGGGTGCGGGTCCGCCCGCCGTCCTTTGGCATCGGGCCCCTTGATCTGGTGGGCACCTTGATTCCCGAGAAGCCCATGGACGCCGCCGCCCTTGCGGCCCTCCGGGAGGCCCCGGGGGTGGCGGATGCCTGGCCCGAGGCCTGGTCGCGCTTCCCCGTGCGCTTCCGCGGCACCGTGGCGGGCCGGACCCTGTACACCGACGGGGCGATTCTGGGCATCGATCCGGAGGCGTTGGGGCCCGAGGCACCCGTGGACTGGGGCTGGTCCCCGGGGGAGCCCGTTCCGATTCTGGCCCCCAAGGCGCTCCTTGTGGCCTACAACCGGGGTTTTGCCCCGGCCAACGGCCTGCCCCGCCTGACGGAAAAGGCCGCCCTGGGCCTGCGCCTGAAGTTGGTGGGCCTGGGAGACGACCGCGCGAGGGTCACCCTGCCCGCGGAGATCACCGGGGCGGTGCGCTACAGCGGTGAGCTGGCGGGGATCGTGCCCCTGTCGGTGGTCGAGCACATGGCGGAGGAGCTCGGCGTGGAGGCAGACTGGTCTTCTGCCCTGGTGCGCAGCGCACCGGGAACCAGCCCCGACGCGCTTCAGGCGGAGCTCCAGGGCCTGGGGTGGGCCCTCGAAGAGGTCGGCGGTGTGGCCCGGCAGCTTTCGGTGGCCATTGGGGCCATTGAGACGGTGGTGCAACTCGCCGGGATGCTGCTGGTGGGTGTGGCCCTGTTGCTCCTCGCCCAGGTCCACGCGGTGCTCCTCGGCCAGAGGGGCCGAGACCTTCGGGTGCTGCGGGCCCTGGGGGCTTCCAGGAGCCTGCTGCTGGCCGTCCTGGCCGCAGAGGTGGTCGCCGTCGCCTGGACCGCCGCGCTGGCGGGCATTGGCGCGGGCATGGCCGGGGCGACCCTGGGCGCCTCCGCCGCCTCCACCGCCTTGTCCGAGGCCCTGGGCGTCTCCCTCCCCCTCACGGCCCATCTGCCCGCCGGGATGATCGGCGCCTTCCTGCTGGGGGCCCCCCTCGTCGCCCTCGTCGCGAGCGCCCCGGCCATGGTCCGGGCCCTGTCCGGGCCTGCGCTCGGAACCTCTGAATAGGGCGGTCCCCAAGCCCCCTTCATTCTACGTTCACTCCCCTGATGGGGGTTCTGGTGCGGGCATTCTCGGTGCTCCTGCTTGGTTCTGACTCGGGTTCTGGGACCGGGTTCTGTGGACTACCGGGTGCTTGGGACACTGGGGGGTTCTGGGGACACCATATTTAGCTCCATGGCCCCGACCCCGAACTTCCGGGGCAGGACGCTCCCGCCCGCGAAGCGTGACTTGTCTGTGATAGGCTCATTGACGTGAAACCATGCAGCCTCGCCGCCTTGTTTTCTGCAACCCTCCTCCCACTGGCGGTCTCCGGCTGCGGGGAGCCCGAGCCGGTTCCCGAGATTGAAGAAGCCCTGGAGGCGGCCGAGGGCGGTCTGGAGGTACTCGGCCAGATGATTGAGGTGGCGCAGGGGCTGGAGGAGGTCGAGGACCTGGACGCCACGGCGAAGGCCGCCTCGGATGCATTCGCCGAACACGCCAAGAACGTGCTCATGGGCACGGTTCCGGAGGCCCCTCCCCGCGACGGGCCCCTGCCCACAGAAGAGGGTGCAACCGCCGAGACACCCGCCGACGGCGAGACCGAACCAGACGCGGGAGACACGCCCGCTGCCAAGACCCGGCCCGCCAACCACCCGCCGGCCACCGAGTCGGAGTAGATGGGACGCGGGGCCAGGAGGGATGCGGCATCCCCTCCCGATCCAGGTCTCCCTGGAGGCGCCGTGAGCCCAGATATTTCACCAGGCTTCGTTGCGAGGGCGCGTAGTGCGCCAGCGAGGCGGGTTTTGGCGGGGGCCCGCGGACGACGGCGTGCTGAAGCACGCCAAGGTCGGGGGGCCGCGACAAGGGCCGCCGCAGCAAGCAATTCGGGGCCGCCAACTGGAGCGTAGCGGAAGCCGGCGAAAGCCCTCGCTGAGCGGCGAGGGACCGTAGGATAGAGCGGCTGGTGAAATATCCGGGTTAGGAGGCGGCCCGAAGCTCCGGGGCTCCGCAGGTCCGAATCCGCCCAGTGCACAAGGCCTCGGCGTTCAGGTACATCAGGGTGTACCGATGCACCATGGGCACATGGCAGTGGCGCAGCACAAAGCGCGGCGACAGGAACGCATCCAGCTCCGCCCGCTCGGACTCGCTGTGCACCTCCATGAACAGCACCATCACCCGGTGAAGCATAGGGGAGAGATCAGCCAGAATGTCCAGCTCGTGCCCCTCGGTGTCGATCTTCAGGATGGAGATCTCCCCCTTCTCGAACACCGGCTCCTTGCTGGCCCGGTGCAGGGCGATCTCCTCGAACTTCCCGGTGTGGTTCTCCATGTTGAAGACCGTCGAGGAGGCCGCTTGTCCATGGCCCTTGGAGAGATACAACCTGGCCCGACGAAAACGGGACGCCAGCCCCCACGGAAGGATGTTCACCCCCGGCAACCCCACGGTGTTTCGGGCCAGCAGCTCAAAGTTGCCGCTCGACGGCTCAAACGCAGTGATCTGAGCGTTTGGAAACAGTGCATGGAAATAGACTGTGGAGGAGCCAATGTGCGCCCCCACATCCACGATTTGTTCCACCCGGTCCAGCTCCACCAGGGAGATGGGGTACTCCCTGCCCTGCAAGATGGAGTACACATCCTCCTCGGCGCCGATGGGGTACACCAAAGTGCGCCCCAGATTATCAATTTCGATCCCTTTGAGTTCCTTGGCCATTCCTGCCTCCCAACCTTTGGAATCGGGCAGGAGGCCGGCGATCTTGCGCCCGGAGTGCCCACCGGGGTCGGATGTCATGAAACGTTCATTCGGCGTCTATCGAAGCAGGGTGTTCCAGGCGGTTCCCAAGGAATCCAAGGGTGTCCTTCCAGCAGGCCCGCGCAAGCGGCCGCCACACCAGGGCGTGAAAGGCGTGGCCCTCCTCTCCGTAGGTCTTCATCTCCACTTTTCCCCCCAGTTGTTGCCACGCATCGACCATGCGGTTTGAGTCGGGAACCAGCGGGTCGTGGCCCCCGATGGGGAGAAAGCAGTCGGGCAGAGGCTGCTGCAGGGTGGGCCGGCCCTCCAACAACACCAGGGGATCCGCAAGATCCAGCCCCCCCGGGGAACCGGAGTCGGCACCACCCAACAGGTACTCCGGCACCTCGATGATGCGCATTTTGTGGAAGCGGGACTGTCCCTGGGCCAGGGCGGCCGCCCCGCTTACGTCAAAAATGCCGCAGGCCGGCACCACGGCCCGGGGCACCACACCGCTCTCTCGCACCTGGGTGCAGAACGGCTCCGGTCGCTGCGTACAGCAGGCCACAGTCAAGGCCGCTACCAGGTTCGCCCCGGCGCTCTCCCCCGCCAATCCCAGCCGGGTCACGTCGCCCCCCCAACGCTGGGCGTTCTCCACACTCCACGCATAGGCCGCGCAGGCATCCTCCAGGGCCGCCGGATAGGGATTCTTCGGGGCCAATCGATAGCTGAAATTCAGCACGAGGTAGCCCCGCCGCGCAAGGACCAGGGCCATCAGCCAGTGGGTGTCCTTGGAAAGGCTGAAGAAGCCGCCCCCGTGGAAGTAGAGAACCACCGGCAGGGATCCCTCTGCTCCCTCGGGGCGGTACACGTCGCAGAGGTGCCACCTGGAGCCCGTGTCCCGGTAGGGCACGTTCTCTACTCGCTCGACCCCGTGGGCGGCGGGCTGGGCGTTGGGAAGAAAACGCAAGGTCCGGGCCAACCCCTCGATTCCCCAGGCGGTGGCATACGCGCCCACATACATCAAGGCGCTTCCTCAATGATCAGGGCTGCGGTCAGCGCCATGCCTCCCTCGTCCAGGTGGGGGTCAAAGTCTGTGGTCCAGACCCGGACATAGAAGACCCCGTCCTCCACCTCCCGCTCGAAGATGAGTTCTTCTGCGGTGAGGGGGCGAGTGACCACGCTGTCCCCTCCGACCTCTCGAAGCTCCACGATGCGGTTCGGCTCCTGGGTCGATGCCTGGATGCGAATGGTCACGGGACCGCGAATCGACTCCCCAGGACCGATGACTCCCACCTTGTTGAAGGCCGTCACCGAGAGCTCCGTGCCCGGCTCGGCGATCACCACGCGGCCCGCCATCAGCGCGTCGATGGGGGTCTCTCCCTCGCGCACGTGCACCCAGGTGGTCGGCCAGCCCAGCGCCGGGTTCGTGAGCCCGTCCCCCGGCGGCTCCACGCTCCACCGATGACAGTCCGACCCCCCCACCGGCACCACACTGCGACCGTCCTTTACCCGCTGTTCCCAGGCGGTGAGCGTCTGGTGGTCCCAGGCGTCAAACCGGGCGCCACCGTTGTAGACCTCCAGGGCGTCGAAGGTCTCGCTGGTGAAGTCATAGGCGATCCATCCGGCCGCCGCGTAGGGGTGGTTGATAATGGCCCACCCGCCGGCCTCGTGGCATTGCCGCACCGCATCCGCTCCTTCCAGGGACCCGGCCGGGCGGTCGGTAAAGTGATCCAGGCCGGGAAAGCTCGCACCATTCTCGGCCACGCAGCCGATGTGCCCGTTGGGAATCAGGGTCTCGTCCAGGTCGTGGATCAGGGAGATCTCCGAGCCTGCGAAGACGCCTTCAGGCCAGTCGGCCTCCACAAACTCCGGGCCCAGGTTGGGGCAGTCCTCCACATCCTCACAATGCATGGATCCCGCTGAATTCGAGTGATCCGTAAGCACCACCCACTCCAACCCAGCTGCCTCCATGGCGGGCCCCAGCGCCTCGGGGGTGCCCAGGCCGTCCGTGTCGTTGCTGCCCAGACTCGAGTGCACGTGCACGTCGCCGGGGCTCCAGGCGCCGGCGGGAAGCTCCGGCTCTACGCATCCCCACAAGAAAATCGAGGGGGAGGAAAGGAGAAAAACCGTCATCGACTACCCCAGTATCGCGCAGAACCCCTACCGACTGGCGTAGGATGGCCCACGATGACCTGGGGTGGCTCGGTTCTGTTGTTCTTGTTGTCGGCTCCCGCATGGGCCGCTGACGTGGAGTTGCTGCACGCGGAGCCCGTGTGGGCGGACGGCACCACGGGTACGACCCTGGAGATCTGGGTGCCGGGCATTTCCCCGGAAGACTCAGTGCAGATCAAGGGGCGCAAGGTGCTGGTGCGAAAGGTGTCCGTGCCTGGGCCGGGAATCGTGCGGTTCGAGGTGGTCCCCCGGGCTGTGGATCAGGCAGGCACCAGCGAAATCCACCTGTCGGTCAAAGGTGGGATCCAGCTGGAGGAAAAGCTGACGCTGGAGCTGCTGCCCCCCTCCTTCGGAAGCCTCTCCGTCGAAGCAGCGCCCACGGAGCTGGTCCACGGACAGGGCGGGGCGAGCATCCAGGTGGCACCTCTGGGGGCCCATCGACTGGGGGTGGCCGACCGACCCCTGCTGGCCTCCCCACAGCTGGGATCCATCCAAGGTCCTGCGCCCCTGGAGGATGGATGGCTGGGCCGGTACGAGCCTCCCACCCGCTTGGGGGGCCCTGCCACGGACCTGGTTCTGTTGACCGACCCTTCATCCGGCGGGGAGGCCGTCGGCATGGTCGCGATTCCGCTCTTGGTGACCCATCGCCGGACTTTTGAGACAAGCTGGGGCTCCCAGAACGTGCTGACCGTGGGGCAGCGCACCTACGGACCCACCGCCGCGGATGCAGCAGGCCGCGTCTCCTTTGACGTGCACCTGGACCCCGCACACCCGACCGGTACCCTGGAGGCCGTGGCGGAAGGTTCCCGCAAGACCTCAAGTGAGGTGACGATCCACCCCGGGGCCACCCGGGAGATCGCGTTTTTTCCAGTGCCCACCGGGGTACCCGTTGGAAGGGTATTGACCCTGCACCTGGCCGCAGTGCATCCAGGAGGCGATCCCTGGGAGGATGCGCCGCTGGTGTTGAAGACTGGTGGCAGGTTTGAAAACCTGGGCGGAGGGCTCTACCGGGTGCAATACACAGTGCCTTCCCGGCCCGGACCCTGGGTCGTCGAGGCAACCGCGGGGGATCGCACCGCCCGGATCACGGTCAACGTGGTGGCTGATCTTCCCCTTCTGTCCCTTTCTTCCGACGCTACAGAGCTCTCCGAAGGGCTGGAGGACCTGCGAGTCCAAGCCCGTGTGTCCGACTTGCAAGGCACAGCCCTGCCCAACAAGGTGAAGCTGGTGGTGTCCGGTGCGCAGGTCGTCTCCGGGCCCAAGTCCCCGGCCACGGGTCTCACAGACTGGTGGCTGCGGCCTGGGGGGGGCGTGTCTCGGGTCATCGCCGAGGCCGAGCCGGTTCTGCCTGCCTCGACCATGGCCGCAAGCCGCGTGCTTATCTGGCCCACAGTCCACGCACTTCAGCCGGGAAGGGTCGGAGGTGTTCGCGTGGCGGCGGTCGACCCGTACGGCTTGCCTGTACCCGGGGAGACCGTGGAGGTGGCCATACTGGCGGGGGACGCGGAAGTGCATCACACGCTGAAGACCGGCAAAGACGGCACCCAGACCGTGATTGTGCGGCCGGGCACGACGCCGGGCCCCGTGGTGATCCAGGCAAGCATCGGAGAAATCCACGCCCACACGACCCTGTGGCTTACCGAAGACATGGCACCCCGCCCCCAGCCCACCGGGTCGAAGCAGGTGGTGGAGCTGAATGACACCTGGCAAGCGCTGTTCCCGCGCCTTGCGATCAACCGCGCCGATGCTGACCCCCAGGTGGCCGTGGCGGTGAAAGAGGCGACAGGCCCCTCGTTCGCAGCAGCCTTGGAGTGGCTTAGGACAGGCGTGCCGGAAGAAGAGGCCACCGCTCCGCCGCCCAAGCCTGTGGAAGCGCCCGCGCCAGCGGAGCCCGCCAAGGGACCGGAAGCCTCCGCCCCCGTAGCGGCGGCGCCTTTGCCCCGCCCCCCTCGCAAGCAGCCCACAGGTCCCAGCTTTGGCTTGTTGGAAGTGCAGACCATGGACCTCTCCTGGCGCCAGTCGGTGGTGTCTGAGTCGGCAGGCGTGTTTCCTACCGAGGCAGGGTTTGGCGCCGAAACACCCGACCGAAGCCTGGGCCTTTCCGCTCGCGCTGAGCTTTGGCCCCGCAAGGGCCGATTCGGCCTGGAAACACGTTGGCGTGGCAGCACACGCCCCGATGTGAGCGAGGAGGTGGTCACAGCCGGCCGGCCGGGCTCGCTGGCCGTTGGACTGAGGTGGCGCTACGCCACCGAGGGTGCTCTTCGTGCAGAAGCCGGCCTCGGCGGTCACCGGTCCGACGTGCTCATCTTTCGCTATGCAGATGAGGGACAGACCCGGCTCCACCTGCTCGACGTACCTGTCTGGGGGTTGCGGGTCAGCGGCGCAGCGGGCTGGGACTACTATCGGTGGCGCTTTCGCATCGAGGGCGGCGAGACATTGGCCGGCTCCGGGTTTTGGCCCGTGGACACCTGGGCCGGCTTGCGCCTGGACATCCCGCTGAACGTCTTGCTTCCCGGCACCTATGTATCCACCCGGGCCGACTTGGACTGGAGAACCATGGAGTTCGAATCCAATGATTCCACCGCCCAGATGCAGGACCGCCAGCAGGCCGTGGCGATCGGAATTGGGACGGTGTTCTAAGTCCCAAAAACAGGGCGAACAAATCAGCCCGAATGGGGGGGGGGGGGGGGGCCTATCTCCCCCCGGAATGGGCCGATCAGGGGACCTGGGTCCAGTTTGTGGCGGGGACGCCGCTTCCGCGAGGTGGAGCGCTGGCGCCAACCATGTAGACCGCGCGGCGGTTGGCTTGTTCATCGACGCTGTCGCCGGTGCCCACGGCCAGCCAGTCCTCGCCGAACCCCGAATAGAAGATCGGCCCGCCGTAGCCGTGACTCCGAAGCCAACGGGCGATCGCCCGGGCTCGCCGACGAGACAGGCTCTTGTTGCTGGCCCGGTCCCCCACCGTATCCGTGCAACCCCCAATGTAGAGCTGCACCGGCACGATCTCCCCGTACTGGTCCATCACGTCGTTCAGGTCCGCGAGGGTTCGCTCCAGCTTGTGCTCCTCGGTGGCCTCAATCAAATCCGAATCTGTCGCGAAGTGCACATCGTCGTGGGGTACATCCAGGAACCATGGAGAAAACGTAAACCCGGACCAGGCCCTCTCCCCATGCAGGGTCACATCGAGAAGCACCACCTTGGCGGGGTCCCCCACCCAGGGCACCTCAATACGCCCCGGCCCCGCCTGAATCGGAATCACGTCCTTTCCAAGCAATACCCGCCTCGCACCGAACGCCACCACCTCTGCACGATCCACCCACGCGGTCACATCCACACGCACCGTGTGCTGCTTCAGATCGGCCTCGGCACGAGACAGATCAACCTTCAACGCAGCCCCATAGCCCCAGTCAATGGGAAGGTTCGCCATCTCCGCTGCGCCATCCTGAAACACGACCTGGACCTCACAGTCTGCATGGGTCTGGGACGTGTCCCGGGGCCACTCAAACCTCTGCATCTTCCCCGCCGGCAGGCTCCGCTCATCCCACGAAAAGGTCCGTCCCCCAACCACGCAGTCCACGATCATTCGCTCCACCGGCCGGGGCGGCGTCACCAACAAGCCCGGCTTCTCCCCGGGCCCTGGCGACGGCACAAAACCAAACCCCAGATCTCCCGCGTGCGCCAGACCCAGTAGCCACAGCACCATCGGGGTCCCCTACAACCGACCGGTCACGTTGATGACGTGAAGCCTCCGCCAGTCGGATCCCTCGGGGGGAAGTGCGGTGAACGCCAGAAAGAACTGTCCTCCCACCTCGATCAAAGACGGCTCCCCGCAGGCCACCATGCCGGTCTCGATCTCCTTGGTGCCCCCTCCATCGAGCTTACTCACCATAATGCTCCCGGCCTTGGCAGGTTCAGAGCTGACCCACAACACCAAGTCCCCATCCGGAGAGATCGACGGCGCTGATCGCGCTGGGAGCTTCACGTCCCGCACCACCACCGAGCGCCCCCCTCCCGGTGCCGCCATTGCGATGTCCCAGGTACCTGCCCCCCGCTCACTGGAAAAAAACACCACCGAGTCCCCGGACCAGACGGGCCGCGTTTGGTCCCCGGAACCGGCATACACCACTCCCCCGCCGGCATCCGTCCAATGAAAGACCCCTTCAGTCCCATTGCTCTTGCGGGAAAAGGCCACCTTGTCGCCCCCAGCGTTGAATGCTGGGAAGTTCTCAGAGTTCGGGCTGGGCGAGGCCGTCTGGGGCGCCCCGCCCCCCGCCAGGTTCCACACGTAGATGTCGCCCTTTCCCGTGGAGTCCGACACAAACGCAAACCGGGCGCCATCGGCGGAGATCGTGGGTGCAGTCAGGTTGCCCTGAAGGGTGTTCGACGGAATGAACTCGGCCGGCGCACCGCCCGCGGGAGAGGCGTAGTAAATGCGCAGATCGCCCCCGGGATTGGCGCCTTCG
>CAZRYF010000003.1:0-100728 GCA_964604165.1 uncultured Enterobacterales bacterium | reverse complement strand
AACCCCCCCCCCCCCAAAGCTACTGCTTGCACCGGGAATCTTCAGCTGGCGCGCCCCCGTCGCTGCCCCTCCTTTGAAGGCAGCCACCCAGAGGTCCACCGTGTTGCCAAGATCATTGATCTCAAACGCGATCCACTTTCCATCGGGAGAGAACACTGGATTCTGTACGTGGCCCCCGTCCCGGCTCTGCACCTCCACCGCAGAGGCGGAGCCTACCAGGCAGGTTCCAGCCAAAAAGAGCATCCACATCCTGCGCATCATCTACTCACTGCTCGGGGTCGAAGGGGCCACCACGAGAGCAGCCTGGCCCCAGGGATAGAGCCGTTGGGAGTCATGTTGGGCGCCCCCGGACAGGGACACCAAAAGCTCCAGGGATGTTCCGAGGGGAAGCACTGCATATCCAGCCGACAAGCCCCCGCCAATGGCCGCCATGGGACCCTTGGTAACCCACAGAAGCGCTTGGGCGGCGTCATCCTCGTTCATGGCCTGTGCCACGCCCATGCCCACCACCGGCCCCCCCCCCACACGCAAGCCTCCGAGGCGATAGCTGGCACCCAGCGACAGGAATCCCAGGCGAAGGGTGTGCCCCGAAAAGTTCTCAGTCCCCTCGATCGCCGCGGTGTTGCCATTGTCAATCTTCGCTGTGAGCCCGTGGTAGCCAACGAGCGCATAGACCCCCAGTCGGGGATTCAGCCCGGCCTCCAGGCCCAATCCACTGCGAATGCCCATGCCTCCAAAAGACGGAGGTGCATCCACGCTGTCCGCCACTTGTCCCCCCTGGGTAAAGGCACCCCCGACCTCAACCCTTGGACCCAGAAACGCAAACTTGAAGGGCGCATCCCCCGATCGCTGAATCACCGACGCCTCCAGATGAAGCACCACAGCCTCACCGCCGGGCACCACCTGCAGCGTTTCACCCCCATAGGTGTACTCCCCCGCTGGCACAAGCCCCTTGAAGTCCATGGTCTTCTCGACCGCCGCCCGGGCGAATTCGATGGCCTGCCGCTGGTCGGGAATGAAGGGCATCACCGTTGCCTTGAGCTTTGGCCGGGGAAGAAGCGTCTTGTCGGCGCTGAGATCCACCGCCCCGAAAGTCCCATCAATCTGAGAGAGCCAGTTGATGTCTTCTCCGGTGGGTGACAGATCCACGGACCTGGCCAACCGCGCTCGACACGCAGCCATGTTTCCCACGCCTCGCGCCGACTGGGCCCCCAGAACCCAGTCCTGGGGCGAAATGGACTGTCCTTTTCGCTCAAGGGCCAACAACTGTTGAAAGTCGCCTTCCACCCCTTCCCAGGCATTGCGGGCCGCCAGGGTCCGCATTTCCTCGGAAAGTCGTGCAGCTTCCGCTGCTTCCAGCTCCCCGGCCCAGGCCACCGGCGCCCACGACAACCACAGCGCCAGGGGTGCCCCCAGGACAATCCGCACCCTCCATGACTTCCACATCGAGCTTCTCCTCATGTCTCCCCCGACCGGTTTGCGGGCGCGTGGTGATGGCAGGCTACCCGATGCTCCCCGACTCCCACCACCCCCAGGCCCGGACGTTTCGACCGGCACAGCTTGCCCAGGGGCTCCACCGCCAGCCCGCAATCCGGCACAAAGGGACACCCCGCCGAGGCAACATCGCCTGTGGGAACCGGAAACGACCAGGGATCGAACAGCATCTGGGAATAGGGATGAACGGGATCCGCATCTCGAAGATCCAGCTCCTCGATCACCTCTCCCTCCAGCATCACGTACGCCCGGTGAGCCCATCGACGGGCCGCCCCCATGTCGTGGGTCACAAGAATGCACCCGGCCTTCTCCGGGAGGTTGCCCACCAGGTCCTGCAGCACGGCGGCGCGCCGGTCAGGTTCCAAGCCGCTCGTGGGCTCATCCGCCACGATCAAGCGGGGTTCCAGGGCCAACACTCGCGCCAAAGTGACCCGCCGCTGTTCTCCCCCGGACATCTGCCGCGGAAGCGCGTGGGCCCGCCCCCCCAAGCCAAGCCGATCCAGCATCTGGCGGGCCTGATCGAAAGCGGAAGCCTTGTCCCGCCCTCCCAGCACCCGCAAGGTCTCCACCACGTGCTCGATGGCGTTCTGCTGAGGATCCAGGGCGCTCATGGCGTCCTGGGGCACATACTGGTAGCGAATTCGGTGGGGACCCCGCCGGGATTCGGGGAGACCATCCCAGCGCCGGCCCTCCAGGTGAATCTCCCCCGCCGTTGGCTCCTCCAGGCCCAAGACCATGCGGGCCACGGTTGTCTTGCCGGATCCCGACTGTCCCACGAGGGCGATGACCTCCCCTTCCCCCACGGTGATGTCCACCCCCCGCACCGCGCGAACGGCCTGCTTGGGAGACCACGGAAAGGTGCCCTGGCGGTGAAAGGTCTTCTCCAACCCCTTGATCTTCACCAATTCGCTCATCCCCCCACCTCCATCCGGGTATACACCACCTCGGCCCCGATGCGATCCACGGTCTCCTGCTGGTGGGAAATGAGAAGCAGCCCACATCCGCGCTGCTCACACACGCGTATCAGAAGCTCGGTGACCCCGCGGGTCAGCACCGGATCCAGCCCTGTCTCCGGCTCGTCCGCAATGACCAGCCTGGGCTGACAGGCCACGGCCACGGCCAGGGCAGCCCGCTGGCACATACCGCCGGACAGCTCCCCGGGAAGGGCGCGTGCTGTCCCGGGATCCAGTCCTACCTCGTGCAGGATCTTCTTCATGGCGCTCGCCAAGTCGTCGTGGTTGGGCTTCCCCCGGGACATGGCCAGCTCCAATTGGTGGCCCAGGGTACGTCCGGGGTTCAATGCCGAGCTGGCCAACTGGGGGGCATAGGCCATGTACGAACCCCGCAGAGGGGCTGTCTCCTTCAACAAGCGCGAGTTGGCACGCCTCCCATGAATTCGGACCTGTTCAAACCAGTCCCGATCCCCCAACGCTGGCAATTGCAGGGAACCCGACACCACTCTCAGATCGGCGTCGATCTGCCCCATGACCGCGCGGGCCGTCAGGGTCTTTCCGGATCCGGAAGGCCCCATGAGCGCCGTCACAGCGCCTTCTCTCACAGAGAGGCTGAGGCCCTCCACCAACATCCGGGTCCGGCTTTCAATGGCGAAGTCCGTGAGCTTGAGAAGCACCTCGCTCATCGGGACCTCGCCGCGCTGGTGGCCGCCATGGCCACAACCACCACCAGGCCAATCAACCCAAGCCCCAACGCCAGCGCATGAAAGCTGCTCTCCCCGAGAATCCAGCGGTAGCCCATGTAGAGGATCTCCGCCCAGGAATGCAAGGACGCGGGATGGGTAAAGCTGGCCTGTTGTGGGGGCATGGTGGCCAGGTAGGACAGGGCAATCTCCAGAAACGTCACCTGCATGAAGGTCTCGACCCCGTGGCGCACCACCACCGGCCGCAGGTTCAGCCCGACGAGGTGGTACAGATAGATGCGGGAGCTCTTGAATCCATGCGCCCGCAGAGCCTCCACAAAGCGGGAGCCCCCCAGGCGAGACGCCACCGCTGCTGCCTCGTCCATGCCTCCCGGAGCAGCAAGAAACGCCCAGGTCAGGGCGATGGGCATCAGTCCCGGTGGATCATCGGTCACCCGGGCCCCCCCGGTCAGGAGCAGGGCCACCACCAACACCACCACAAGGCGCGGCAGGGAACCGACGATCTCCCCGATCGCCTGGGACACGGCGGACGCCCTGCCTGTACCTGCACAAGCCAGCAGCCCACCCACGGTCGCCAGGAACATGACCACCAACGCTGCGGCCAGGCTTGGAATCGCCACCACCTGTGCACCCTGCAAGGCATAGTCCAGAAGGGGCTTCCCACGTCCATCGGTGCCGAGCGGTGGGGCCACTGAAGGCGTGAGAAAACGTGCCCCAAGGTCCGCCGGCGGCAGGTGTTCCGGGGCGAGCAGTCCAGCCCCCACGAGCACGCCGAGCGCACCCAGAGCGATGCCTCCCGCCAGCTTTCGGTTCAAGGGGCCACCCCCCCCGGGGTCCGGCGCACCCAGAGTGCGCAAGCCACCTCCACGAGGGCCTGGAAAAACAAAAGGGCGGCCGACATCAACGCAAAGAAAAAGGCGGCGGCGACCACCACCACAAAGTCCTGCTGCAAGGTAGCGCGCCAGAGAAGGTCCCCCAGCCCATCAATTTCAAGCACGACCTCCACCACCACCGCCCCGGACAAGAGCTGCACCATCCGTGCCCGCAGCTGGCCCGCAAGGGCTGGTAGCGTGTTGGGCAGGATGTTCGAAAGGACCCCCTCCCCGCGAAGTACGGCCATCTGGGCGTATCGCTGGAGCCGCTCTGACTGCACAAGGGAGTGCACCCCACTCACCGTCGAGGAGAGCGCTGCATCCGCCACCCCCAAAGCCAAAGCCCCCAGTCCAACGCGGGCTGCAAGCTGTCCACCCTCCCCGACCCATCCCAGAGTGATGGCTGCCGACGCAACCAACGCAAGCACCAGCGCCGGCACCAGCCCCACCACCTGGATCAACGGATGAAACCGCCGGGACAACAGGCCGGTCAGGGCTCCAAGAGCGCCCAAGCCGTTGAGCAGCGCCGCCAGCGCCACCAGGGCCACGGTGGGGCCAATAGACTCGAACACCCGGTCAGCTACCTGCGTCCCGGGCTCCAGCCGCCATGATCTACCAAAGTCCCCTTCCAGGGCCGACTGCCACCAGCTGGTGAAGAAATGCCACGGCCCCTGGTCCAGGTTCCAACGGGCCGCAAGGGCCTCCGTGTTGGGACACATCTCGGGGGGGCAGATAATGGAGGCCGGGTCCCCAGGCAGAGACCAAATCAAGTACACAATGATGCAAGGCACGGCGAAGGGAAGGCCCACGGCCACCACAAGCCGCACGAGGGTACGGACCCACCAGAGCCTCAACACGCCCTCACGGAGTGGGCCAGATCAGGGCTTGTACTTCCAGGAGTCGAACTCGGTCCAGTAGTAGTACGGAGCAATGGTGTTCCCTCGCACGTTGGAGCGCCACGCGGACTTGGTGTCGAGCTTCCAGAGAAAAAGGTAAGGCAGCTCTTCTGCCAGGCGAGCATGGAGCTTGTGGTACGCATCCTGGGCCTGGGTGTCCAGCCGGGCCTTTTCAAAGTCCTGCATCAGGGCATCCACTTCCGGGTCCGAAAAGCCAAAGATGTTGCGGGCGCCCGCACCATCCGTGTTTCGGGTGTGGAACAAGGGGTTTACGTCCTCCACCAGTCCAAAGGACCACTTACCCACCAGGAGGTCATATTCCTGGGCCTGTCCTGTGAGAACCACCCGGTTCCAGTCATCCACCCCAATCTTGTACTCCTGGCGACCAAAGCCCGCCGCCTCAAGCTGGTTGCCAATCTGGGACAGGAGGTCCGTCGCCTCAATGTCCAGGCTGGCCTTCATGCCAATGCGCAGGGTGATGGGCTCGTCCTTGTAATGCCACCGGCCGCCGGCCTGGGTGAAACCCGCCTCCAACAGCAGGGACTCGGCCTGCTCCTGGTCGGACCGCGCCTGCACCGGAACCGCCCGGTTGTAGTACGGCGAGGACTGCACGAAGGGCCCGGAAATGAATTCACACGGGGAATTCTGCTCGTTTGGCTTGACCCCGACCGCTTTTTCTCGCAGCTCCGTGCGGTCCAACAACAGGTTCAACGCCTGGCGCACGCGCTTGTCCTTCAGGTAGGCCTTGTCCTGGTTCACGGCGGCAAACCACCAGGAGCGCAGGTCGTAGGACTTCAAGGCCAGGTCATCCGACGCCGAGACATCTGCCCGGTAGGACGGCGGGACCGCGATGATGCCCTGCACGCCATTGTTCTGGAGGGTGCGCACCTGGACGAGGGGATCCTGCCCTTCCTGTAGGCTCATTTGGCCAACGCCCGCCTTGTGGTGCAAGTTCGGAGCACGGGTGAAGGTGACGCCTCGTCGTCCTCGAGCTCCAGAAGCCGGCCCGGTTCCCTGGGGATGGGCGGAGAACTCATGGTCGGGTTGAACGGCCGTGTTTCCGTCGAACGAGTGGGCCGGCAGCACGTAGAAGCTCAAGCGCTCCAAGGGGTTGTGGAAGATTCGAAGGAACTGGACCAGGGCCACGTTGTCCTTTTCTTGCTTGCACCCGCGAAAGATCGCCCGCTGCTTCTCTCCCAGCACACTTGGGGTCTTGGGGTCCAGCATGGCGTCGATGGTGAAACACACATCCGCGCTGGAAAACGGCACGCCGTCGTGCCAGGTAAGTCCCTTCTTCAGGGTCAGGCGCACCGCCTTGCCGCCTTCTGCGACAGTCCAACCCTCCACCAGCCGCGAGGTGAGCTCATTCGTAATGGGCGAGTGGTAGTAGATGCGGTCAAAAATCAGCTCGTGCACCCGGCTGTCCACCATGGACTCCGCGAACAACGGGTTCAAGGTGCTCGGGAGGCTCTCCTCGTAGTAGGCAAGGTTGGAACCGAGCAGAGCTGTGCCCGAAACCGCCAAAGCGATTGCGAGAAACTGGCGCCGGAAACGCGGTTGCCTAAGCTTCACGCGCGGGAACCTCCAAAATCAGTGCATGGGCACGCCCACCCCCACGTCACGACTGACGCGAAGGTACAGAGCGTCCAGAGCATACCGGGCTCCATCGAGTCCCGGGGCGTGAGTTGAGAGACCATGAAAAAGCTCCTTGGCCCGGTGGGGGTTTCGGTTTCCCGCATCCCACGCGGCCATGTCCATGGCAAACAGGGGCTCAAATACAGGTCCGACACCGGCATCCAGGGCGTTCAAACGCAGAAGACCGGCCATCTGGGGGTCTGAAACAGACTCCGCCGCACGGACCGCAACCCGAAGGGCGCCAAAGCCTGAATGGGCGGCGAATTCCCGGTGATCCGCACTGCTGGATCCGGCTGCCAACTCCATGGCTTCCTCCAGCTGACCAGGGAGGTCCGCGGCGCGCCGGAGCACGCACTCCGCTTCAAACGAGGGGGACTTGACGCACTTGGACAGGACCGCTGCATAGGGTGATCCATCGCGGAGCTCCTCGAGCAACGCCTGCAACCCCTCCAAATCCAACCCATCACTCCCGGCCAGGGCACGCACCAGGTGCACATCTCCCGGGGTGGTCCAACCCGAAAGAAAACGGGCCTCCACCGCCTCGGCCCCCTCGGGGCCGACGGGTCCCAATGCCTCTCCGGGCCACCTCCATGGATCAAGCAAGGCACTTGTGACCGACGCACCACCCGCCTTTTCGGCTGCGGCCGCGTGCCACTGGGACAACTGCATCAAAGCGGTGGGGTCCGCCGCCTTGAGGATGGTGTCCCCCATGGGAATCTCAAAGTGGGGAGCGGCCGGAGAATCGGGAAGGCCTCCTTCTTCGACAGGTGGAAGGGGGAAGAGGGCTGCATCCGTGCCCAACGCCCTGGGATCCGGGCGATCCAACCGCTCTATCCAGGCGGCATCGGCAGCGGCCAAGGCCTGGATGGTAGACGAGCTGTTCTTTCCGAAGAGACCCCTCGCAGCATCCAATTCCCCCACAATGACTTGGGCCACGCCCAGGAGATAATCCACCTCCGGCGGGTCCCCTTCCCTGCGCTGGTCTCCCCCGTAGGTCTGCAGAATCGCCCGTGCCTGCGCCAAGGATGTCAGCCGATAGAGCGCTGCCAGCTCCGCATGCACACGGGCGGTGGGAACCCCTGGTTCGCCAAAGGCGGCCAAGGCCCCGGCGTAGTTGCGGCCGTGGTAGGTCTGCCATCCTGTGTGCTGCACCAGGGGGGCCAGTTTGGGGCCCGGCGCCACTTCCACCATCCAAGTAGAGGCTACCGCCGATGAAGAGACAATCCGGGTGGCGCCAGGTTCAACGGTGTCGGCTTCCCCACCCACACAGCCGGCTATTCCTAGGAGGATCCAAAAAAGCACGGCTATTCGCAGAACTCCCTGCTTCCCGCTGCCGACTCACAAAGCGCCTGGGCTGCCCGGGCGTCCTGTCCCGACGCGCGTGCATAATCGAGCCACTCCTTGGCGAAGGTCTTGGCCTGTCCCCGGGCCTTGCCCTCCTTGGACTTCAGGTCCTCCCGGTTGGAAGCCGCATTGATCAAGTCGCGGTTGGCCTGCTCCCAGATGCGGCTCGCAGCCTGTGCCCGCAGCTTGTAGAGAGCATTGACCCTCTTCTTGAAGGTACTTCCGGACCACTGGGACTTGTTGTCCAGGGCGTAGCCAGCCCACTTGATGACGCCAAAGGCACGGGACACACCTCCCCGGGAGAGATGCATGGCGTACTTGAAGCAGAGGTCCGGGTCCGAACGGTCGATCTCCTCCAGGTGTCGCCGCACCAAGCGCTCCCACTCCCGCTTGTCGTCCTTGGCCTCCGCATTTACCAGGAGCACCCGGGAGAGCTTGTCCTTGTCTACCTGGGAAGCGGAGAACATTCGGTCCTCGATGCAATCCACCTGTCCCGTGCGCAAGCGGCCCATCAGGGCCGACGGTTCCAGGGCCGAGAGATCCCCACAGGAGTCGTCGTACTCGGGCTCGGGAGGCGCCACCTCGGCTTCTTCCTCCGGTGGCGCCATGTCCGCAAGCGCGTCGTTGCCCCGACCGCCCCAGTTGGGTTCCTCCTTCACCGGCTCATCCACAGCGCGGGCACCCCAGTTGGGGGCCTCGTCCTCTCCCAGGGAGCGTCCTCCCCAGTTGGGCGACTTGTCCGACGCCACCGCCTCCGGCACGTAGACCTCGGCTCCTGGCCGCGGAAAATCCTCCACTTCATCCGTTGCATAGGTCGCTTCCCCGACTCCAGAGCGGGACTCAGCTGCCGCCGCTGTCTCCGCAAACTCCACAGCGGCCTCTGCAATGCTGGCTTCTGCAATGCTGGCTTCGGCGGCAGCTTCAGCCTCCACCAACGTGGCTGGTGCCGTTGCGGCCTCTTTTCCCGTAAAGGTAGAGAGGCTCATAAAGGGGGAGTAGACAGGGGTGGGCGCGAGATCGAACCAACCCAAGCGCAGGTTGGAGGGCTGCGGCAGGCCGCGGCTGTCATGTCCGGCTCCAGCATCCACGCTGAAGCCCTCCACAATGCAGCCACTCCAGCCATCCTGACAGGGGCGCTCCGGGAAGAGCCCAAGCCAGGCGCTTCGAGCGTCCTGAGAGAGGGCAGTACCCCCCAGCACCATGGAGACGAGAGCCACACCCAGAAGTTTTCTTGGCATCAGTTGGAAGGCCCTCCTGTGCCACCGGACTCGATGGGCCGATCTCTCCCGAAACCCAACTCCGGCTCGTCCAGGTCCTCCTCTGCATCCAGGACGAGGCGCACCAGCTGGATCCGAATGAAGTTCTTCCGCTTTACAATCTCGTATTGAATGGTCTTGGACACAAAGCCGGGTGCAGAGATCTCGAGGTCCAGCAGCATGCCAGGCTTGAACACCAGAGGCGTACCATCCGGCAGGTAGAGGACCTCCTCCTCCCAGCTACCATCCACACTGTTGACCCGGTGGCGCTCCGCCTCGGACGGGTGACGAATCACCGCCGTCGGAATCGGCCGTCCGACTTCATCCAACACAGTCACGTGAACCGGGACACCCGAGCTCCCGACTGCCCCTGTGCCTGCACAGCCGACCCCTACAAGGCCCAGCAGCACCATTCCTGCGCGAATCAGCGAGCGAGTCATGCCATCACCGGGAAAACAGGGTTCGTTGGAGGAGGCCTTCCGGCGCCAGCCGCTTGGCAAGATCCAATTCTCCGAGCCGCAAGGCAGCCCGGGCGGTTGCGTGGGAGACCCTTTCGCCGAGGAGAGCCACGGCCTCTCCCTTGTGTTCTGGACCCAACTGGAGGGCTGCGGTCACCCGGGCGTACAGCAGCCCATCTGCAGGGGCGTTCCCATCCAAGCCCGCCAGGCCCTCTCTGCATCCAGCCACATCACCCTGGGCACAATGGGCCACAGCACGGGTCGCGGGAATCCGCCAGCCCTGCCCAGCAGGGGCGGACTTCACGGAATCAAGGAGGCCAATGGCGGCATCCCCTGCCCCCTCGGAAGCCGCCCGCGCCGCCCACAGCATGAGAGTGGCATCTCGTTCAGCGTCTTCCTCAGGGAGAGCCAGCAGCAAGCCCTCAGCCGCTTGCACCGCGGACGTGCGCTGGCCGACAGCCCAAAGGGCGTAGCACTCTGCCAAACCAGACTCAATGGGATCGTCACTCTGGAGGAGCGCCAGGTAGCTTCGGGCCAGGTCCCCATGGGGTCCGGATTCCTGAGAGAGCCCGGACAGCAGGGAGATGGCCCCCCCCAAGTCCCCTTCCACCATGGCGGCTTCTGCGGCCAGGACACGCCCGGCCTCCAGCCCCGAGGCTTCTGCATGAGCGCGGGCTGCCTCCATGTCCCCACCTCGCACGGCCACCATGGCCCGGCGAAGGAGAATGTCCGGGGCGCGAGGACCCGCATGGGGCTGGGCATTGGCAAGAAGCGCCTCGGCTCGCACCAGGTCTCCCTGCAACATGGCGCCGTAGCTTGCGCCCACCGCAGCATCATAGGAGCCCGGGTTTGCAGCAGCTCCCGCATTGAACCCGGCCATGGCAGCATCCAGGTCCCCCTCCCGCAGAGCACGCACCGCAGAGAGCAGGTCGACCTGCGGACCTGCAGCACCGGAGGGTTCCTCTCCCCCGCCACACGCAAGCACTCCTGCCAGAAGCAAGCCCGTGCCAACCATGATCTGCCCTCCATTGGCGAGACTGCATGCTACTGCCTACTGCGTGTGAACCTCAACCCTTGGACAGAACTTACGCGTCCGGGGAAAGTTCCGTCGGGTCCAGAAGCTGCATGCTCAGGTCGTGTAGCAGCGCCTGTTCTTCGGCGTCGGCAGCCGCATCAAACTCCACCCGAACGTAGTCCCGATCCGCCATGGTGGGAACGGAGGACTGCTCCACCCCAGCCGACTCAAGAGCGGCTCGAAAGGCGGGATCATCCGGGTACAGGTACACCAGCCCCAGCTCATCCAGGACGAGTTGTTCGCCCAAGGCCCCCCGTATCCAGAGTTGCCCACGGGCATCCTGGTAGAGCAGGTGCAAAGACCGGTCGACAGCAGAGAGCACCGCATCTGCTGGCTGCTCCAGGGTCAACCAACGGCGCGGATCGTCCTCCTGGCGTCGCCCACTCGCCCGATCCACCAGCTGAACCCACAACACACCGAGAGGGGCTTGCAGCGACTTGACCAGGAGTCGGTGGATGCGCGGAAGGTCTGTGACCGGTGCGGAAACCACGAGACGCGTGGTTCCATCGGGCCCCACCTGGGGCATATAGAGCAGCGGCGGCGTAAAGCCATCAGGTTCCCCTGCCTCGGTCACGCTGGTGGCCTTGAACGTACCGGACATTGTCCACCTGGAAAAACCGCGTCTTGCGGGAGAAAAAGTGCGGGATAAACTGGAGTGGGGCGTGATAACGCTCCGCCTCAGCCATGGCCAAGACCCCGATTTGGATCCGCAATGTCCGGATCGACCCGCCGGTTGTACTGGCACCCATGGAGGGTGTCACCGACCTGACTTTTCGCCGTCTGGTGCGCAGCATCGGCGGAACAGGGCTGACCTGCACCGAGTTCATTCCCTCGTCAGGCCTCAAGCAAGGCAGCGGGAAAGCCTGGGAGAGAGCCCAATTCGACCCGGGTGAATTCCCGGTTTCCGTCCAGATCTACGGGAGGGATCCGGATCAGATGGCCGAGGGAGCCCGCATCGTTCAAGACATGGGCGCCACGATATGCGACATCAACATGGGCTGTCCTTCCAAGAAGGTGTGTGCGCACTCTGGGGGATCCTCGCTGATGAAAGACCTGCCCTTGGCCACAGAAATTGTCCGGGCGGCCCGGGGCGCGCTCACCATTCCCCTGACGGTGAAGATGCGTTCAGGCTTCGATGCCTCTCGGCGCAATGCACCGGAGCTGGCCCGCATTTGTGAGTCGGAAGGGGTCGACGGCCTGGCGATCCACTGGAGGACCCGGGAGGATCGGTACGGGGGGGAGAGACAGGTGGACAAGATCGCAGAGGCTGTGGACGCTGTCTCGATCCCCATCTTTGGAAATGGAGACATCATTGATTTGGACTCCGCCAAGGCAATGTTGGAGGAAACCGGGTGTGCGGGTGTGATGGTGGGCCGCGGAGCCATGCGGGATCCCTGGTTGCCCTTGCAGATCACTCGCTGGCTGGCGGGAAAGCCGCCCCTTAGAGTAGGGGCCCGGGAACGAGAGCGGGTGTTGTTGACCTACTTCGACACCATCTCCATCGCGTTCAACCACTCCAAAGGTGCCCTCGGCCGAATGAAGATGATCTCCAAGCAGTTTACGCGCCCCCTTCCCCATGGGGTGGGACTTAGAGACCGGATCTTCCGAAGCACCTCCCGCGCCGAGGCAGAAGACTGGGTCCACCGGTACTTCGACCTGCTGGAAAGGCACGAGAGCGGGACGTCGGACTGTTTCCTGGGCACGGAATTTGAAACCAGGGAGGCCCAAGAGGCCCCCCAGGTGGCTTGAGTTGTTGGTCCTTTTCTTGGCCTGGACGGGGTGCAGCGAGCCCTGTCTGGACCTTTGTCAGCAGTATGAAATCTACCTGGAGGAGTGTGGGTACGGCTGGAGCACTGCCTTTGAAGAGGAGGGCTGGACCACCCTCGACGACTGCTACGACGACCATTGGGAGGCAGGCCCCAAGCGCCAGGCGCAGTGCAAGAAGACCCTCGTAGAGACCGCCGAAAAGGCTTGCTACTAGCCAGCCCTCCATGACCCTTCTCACCTGTCTTCTGTTTTTCGGGCTTGCCGCCCACGCCGGACCCGCCGATGTCGCTCTAGGCGCGATGAAGCCAGCCATCGCCCTTGAACACCCCTCAGTGCAGTGGGTGGATGCCGGCGAGCTGGTGAAGGCCCAGGCCACACCGAACCCACCGCTTCTCCTGGACGTGCGCACGGATGCCGAGTGGAGAGAGGGGCACCTTCCCGGGGCCCTGCACGTCCTTCCCGGTGCCGTGGATCTACCGGTTGTGCTCACCGGTGTTCCAGCCCAGTCTGTGGTGGTCTACTGCGCGGTCGGGGCCCGGTCGGCCTCGCTTGCCGAGCGGCTGCAAGGAGCCGGCTTTAGCCACGTACGAAACCTGGAAGGCGGAATCTTCGCCTGGGCCAACGCCGGCCTTCCCCTGGTGAAGGACGGCGCCCCCACCTCCACGGTGCACCCGTACAACGCAACCTGGGGCAGGATGCTCGCCCCGGAGCGCCACGCGGAAGTCGAGCCCATCCCGTGATCGCCTACCCGGTGGCCCTGGCGGCGCTGTCCTTGGGCGCCGCGGGCCTGGAGCGGCGCTATGCCACGCGAGAAGACCAGCCGCTGATTCGGCCCGGACTGGTCTGGGATGGCCTGCACCTGGTGTTCAACGGGCACTTCCTGGGGGCGATCCTCTACACCTTTGCCGCCCGCTTCTGGGTGGACCCCGGATGGGAGGGTGCCGCCCGGGACTGGCCCCTGTGGCTCCAGGCCACCGTGGCCATTGTGACGCTGGATTGGGTGCAGTGGTGTGTGCACAACGTCTTGCACCGGGTTCCTTTTCTCTGGAGCTTTCACAAGCTCCACCACGGGGTTCGAGACGGCGAAATGGACTGGATCGTCTCCTTCCGGTTTCAGTGGACCGAGGTGGTCGTCTACAAGGCGGCCATGGTGCTGCCCCTCGCGTGGATGGGGTTCTCCGTGGAGGCCCTGTGGATCCAGGCGGTGGTGGGCACCGCCATCGGGCATTTGAACCACGCCAACCTGTCCTGGACCTACGGTCCCTTCCGCTACCTGCTCAACAACCCGGCCATGCACATCTGGCACCACGACCACGACGGCCCTGCGACGAACTTCGGCGTGGTTCTCTCCTGTTGGGACTGGATCTTCGGCACCGCCCAGATGCCTGACCATCCGCCCACAAAGCTCGGCTACCCCGGTATGGAGGAGCTACCGGAGGACTTCTTCGGACAACAGGTGTGGCAGCTGGGGCGGTGGATTCCTGTCCACCAGCGACGCGGAGTCTTGTCTGCCCTGGGTGCCGTCGCCCTGGCCGGGGCGTTGTGGGCAGCTGGTTAGGCACTCATCCTCACCGCAGTGGGTCCGGCGTACCCCAACTTCTGCGCCACAGGACCCGCCACAGCACGAATCACCTCGATCGCTGCAGGTGACAAAGGCGCAGGCGCGGGGCGGTTGACCCCACTCTGGACCCGATCCAGGACCGAAGCATCCAAGGTTCCCAAGCGACAGTGTGTCGCCAACTTCTCGAGACAAGTGCTGCGAAGGTCTTCGTACCGAAGCAGCTGCCCGTTTTCTTGATCCCAGGAGAGAAAAGACTCTGCAAGCCGGGCCCAATGGGCAGCGAACTTCTGTGGATGGTCCATGACCGGACCCGCCCAATGGGCCATAAGCCCCAACCCTCGGGCGCTTTTCCAAGCATCCCAGGGATTTCGAATGAGGAACACAAAACGGGAAGATGGGTAGACCCACTCCAGAAAACGGGCGTGGATCGCCTGAAGGCGAACCTCTTTGAGACCAAAGCGATCAAACCCGCGCTCGGCAGCGGGCCAGGCCAAAAGGGTCTCAAGAGGGGCTGCCAGTGCATCCCGCATGGCTTCCGGCGGAGGGTACAAATTGGCTATCCAGTGGTCCGACAGATTCTCAAAGACCTCTTCGCTGCCAAAGTGACCCTGGGTCGGCCAACCCTCGTTGAGGCCCATTGCGGTGGCTGTCAGGGACTGCACCAAGCCCGCGCGTCCGTACGCCTCTCCCCAAATGAGCACCTCCTTAGAAGAGCACAACAAACGCTGCACCAAGGTGCTCCCGGAGCGCCATCCCGCTGCCAGCACAAACACCGGGCAGGCAGCATCGTCACGGGGACTCAGGCCCTGGCGGGCAGAAAAACGACTCCAAGGGGCTTGTTCCATGGACCCGCATCGGACCGCTGGTTGGAACCTTGAGCCGCCGTGCAGGAGAAATCTACGCTGCGACCTCGGTCTCTTCGTCCGCCAACACCACCGTGTCTTCCACGTAGGAAGGACGCCAGGTACTGGAGCGCCAATCACCGGAGAGGTCCAGTTGACCACGGACTCCCTTCCGAGCGCTGGAGATGAACCCCAAAGACTCAAATGCCGCGCGGTTTCGGCCCTTCCCGAGGAGCTCCAGACGTTGAGCTCCTTGTGCCACAGCAATCTCCGCGACGGATCGGAGAACCTCTGCATCTACGCCGCGCTCCAGGAGGTTGCTCGAGAGCTGAAAACTCTCAATGCCCCAGCTCTCTTCACCGATTTCCACAACCACCAGACCCACCAGGCCCTGGTCACCAAACCGATCCTCGACGCGAACCCAGTAGCCCTGGTGAATCCCTGATCCCATCCAGATGCGAGCACAATCCCTTGTCACGGGCTCGCCTACCAGCTGCACTGCCTCCGCCCGCTCCACGATCTCCACAAGACTGGGAAGTGCCACCCGATCGGCCTGGCCGAGGGTGACGCGGGTGCGCAGCTGCGACAGATAATCTTCAACCCCTGCCACCCAGGCACTGCCTTGTTCAACTGGCGCAGGCACAGCAGCCAAAGGAGGTGGCCGACTGGCAAAGAGATTGTCGCTCTCCAAAGACGCCAGACCGCGAAGGGTCCGCGCATGTTCGCCTGCGTCCCTTGACAACGGGACCGTCTCCACCTTGATCAGGCTCGTGCCCACCCAAGCAGACTCGGAGGGGCTTACATCCACATAGACCAGGCTGTCCAGCGTCACACCAAGCTGGTCCGCCACCTGGCGACAGCTGGTGGCCTTGTCATCCCACCCCACCTCAATGGCAGAGAAGTTGTGCGGGCGCAGGAGCATTTCCGGATGATCCCGCAGGACCTCCAATACGTCTTCCCGCTCGTTCCGAGACACCAGGGCAAGCTGCACGCCCCGGTGGTGGTAATCCAACAGCACTTGCTGGACGGCGAAGTGTGCACGGCCAGGCCCTTCGGGACCCACCTCCACACCTTCTTTCCCCGCATCGCCCGCGTTGCCATGCCAAAGCAGGCCGTCCGGCTCGACCACGAGAACCTTGCGAGTCTGGCCCAGCATGGCCCGCACATGGCGGGTGGTCTCTTCAGCCATGGCCGTTAGCAGGTTGGCACTCTCGGCTTGCCCTGCAATGCGCCACAGGCGGGCATCAAAGCCGCCCTCGCCTACCCGGGCCACCACGTTGGAAAAAGCCAGAATGCGCACACCGGGAAGGCGAAGCACTTCGGCCGCCACGATCTCGTTGATTCGACGAATGCTGGCTGCCAACCCCAGCTCCACGGCGGTGTCTTGAATTCCAAGCGGCGAGGCCGTGGGGATTGCCAGGTCATTGACCAGGAGCGTGCCACTGCACGCGGTGCGCACAATGCGCACCCGGTGAAGCAACACCTCCGCAGCAGCCTCCACCAGCTCCCGCCTCCGCTCCACCGGTCCAAGGAGAACCTCGGCACGGAAAATCTCCGGCACCACCTGCCACGCATGAAAACTCAGAATGGCCAGGTCCGGATCAGCGTCATCCAAACGGGCAGCAGACTGCTCAAAGTCCTCCGACAATCCCTCCAAAACCGTGTATTTCGGTGTGATCCCGAGCTGCGACAGGGCAGCGGCCAAGGGGCGCCGAAGGGGAGAGATCGGGGTGTCGGCGATCAAGGCGATTCGCATGGAGGCTCCTGCAGCAGCTCATTGTCCGCTGTTTGTACTCCTTTCACATCGTCTCAAAGAGGCCTCCCTTTGAGGGAATTTGCCTCTTCAATTCGGTTCTCGGATCAGTCCGGCCGCCAGTGGCCCGCCGATTCGGGAAGTTCCACGCCGCTTGCCCGGAGCCGAGCAGCACGCTCACAGACCGCCGCCCCCTTCAACAATGCATCCGCCACGCCCACCACACTTCGGGCCTTCAAGGGTTCCAGGGAGGTGCCTGCCACCCAGTCATTGAAGGCTCCCATGGAAGGTCCGCACCAGATCTGGAAGTCCTTCTTGCGGCTCTTTTCCCCCATGCGGGCCCAGCGGGACGACATGCCCAGGTACCACCGAAAGACCAGGGCCATCTGGTGGCGTCCATCGGAGAGGGCTCGCTCCACCTGGTTGGGATCCCGCTCCCCCCAGTAGGCCGCACACTCGTCCCAGACCTCCTGAAAGGGGCGAGCCAGGACCTGCTTCTCAATCTTCTTGCGATCCTTCTCGGGCACGGACTCCCAGTCAGAATACATCTTGTAGACCTGAAACAGGCGGTTGCTTCGCTGGGCGTACATGGTGCCCCGTGAAAGCACCTGCACGTGCGCCCCAATCTCGAACATGTCCGGGGCCGCCCCCGAGCCCACGTCTGCCATTCCGGCCGAGAGCAGCATCGTCTTGGCCAGCTCTGAGGTCCCAGCCTCGGGCGTGCACTGGTTGACACTCCCCGTGAGGACATAGTCAGCACCCATGGCAAACGCCGCATACACAGCCTCAGGGGCCCCCAGCCCTCCGCCGGCGCCGACCGCCACCCGGATCCCTCGCTCCCCGTAGCCAAGCTCCGTTGCAATTCGGTCCCGCTGGGCGCGAATGACCGGCAGAATGACCGGCAAGGGCCGGTGGTCCGTGTGGCCCCCGGAGTCCGCCTCGCAGGTGATGCCCTCAGCGACCGGAAGCTCCTTTGCGATCCCGGCTTCCGAAGCGGTCAGCCCACCGCTCTGCACCAGGGTGTCCAGCAGCTTGGCGGGGGGCGGACGAAGGAAGTGCTCGGCCACCTCGGGACGCGAGACCTTTGCCAACACCGTGTTGGGGCAGTGGGGGGCGCCACTCTCGTCTCGAATGGCCCCGCAGAAACGGAACCGCACCACCGCAGCGGTCAGTCCCATGTACGCCGAGGCGGAAACCACCCGACATCCGTGCTCCAGGAAGAGGTCCACCGTGGCTTCCTCTACATGGGGCTCCACCGGATTGTGCAGCAGGTTGAAGCCGTGGGCGTGGTCTTCCCCAAGGGCCCCACGAATGCGAGGGACCGCCTCTTGTACCGCCGGCATGGGGAGCCCCCCCGCCCCCAGAAAACCGATGTAGCCAGCGTTGCCCATGGCGATGACCAACTCGGGAGAAGAAATGCCCCCCGCCATGGCTCCAGCGATGTAGTTCGCCTTGACTCCCAGTCGCTCCCTGAACCAAGCCGGACCCAGCGGCCCGCTGGGGCCAATGCTTGCAACCAATGGCTGCGCTGCACCGCCCGACCCCATCTCCCCCTGGCCGTAGAACTCCAGACCATCCGTGCCCTCCACCACAAAGATCGAAGAGGTCACATCATTCAACAAAGTGACAACGTCGCGTTTGGAAGCCAGATCCGGCACAAATCCAAGGGCGCCAGCGGTAGGTAGCACCAAGGCCTCCGAGTAGCTCTCTCCCCCACTCCATTTCACGGAAAGGGTGGCCCCTCCTCCACTGCGCTCGACTCGAAGCACCACATCGGCATCTTCCAACTCCAACGCCAACCACGCCGGATTGGCACCCAACAAGGCCGCAAATGGAGCGGTACCCCGGGCATCCACAGCGGCCTCCAGCCCACCGCCTCGCCCCTCGGTTTCTTCTACACCGTCGCCCGTGTGGACTCGCACCACGCGCGCTCCAAAGGATCCCAGGGTAGGTGCCGACAAAGAGCCTCCAATCGACCGCAAACTAACGCACCATCCTTCCACGGTACAGAGAGATCCATTTCCGTTGTGGAATGCGTTAGAGGGCGGCCAAATGGGAGTCCAACATGTCCGAGCGCCCGACCCCCACCTACTGGGACTACCTGCAGATCAACAAGCTCTTGGCGCTGCAAGGTGGCTTGGAGGGAGATGAGCAGAACCTGATGCCCGACGAGCTGCACTTCATCCTGGTGCACCAGACCATGGAGTTGTGGTTCAAGCTGCTCTTGCGCGAGCTACGCCTGGCACGGGACCACCTGGGCGTGCCGGATGTCCCCGAGGACCGCATTCCCTACGTGGTCCACCACATGCGACGGGCCACGGAGATCGTGAAGCTCTGCGTCCAGCAGTTCCAGGTCGTGGAAACCCTCACCCCCCAAGACTTCCTGGCGTTCCGGGGCAAGCTCTCCCCCGCCTCGGGATTCCAGTCCTTTCAGATGCGAGAGATCGAGATCCTACTGGGCCTGGAGGAGTCAGAGAGAGAGCTCCTCGGGAAAACCGGCGCTCTGGACTACCTGAAGAAGATGACCTCCACCTCTCCCGGTGGCGCCCTGGCCTGGGAGCACATTGCAAGGGTCCGAGAGGAAAAGACCCTGTTGTCCGCGCTCAACGATTGGATCTTCCGCACCCCCATTCAGGGTTCGAGTCCCGAGGAGGCCGGCGACGATGCCATGCTGGATGGCTTTGCCTCCGACTACATCCAAGCAGTGGCCTCGGAAGGCGAGGCACAGCTCCAGCGACTTCTGGAGGCTGGCATTGGCAACGAAGCCGCCCTCAAGGAGCGCTTTGACCACGGCACGCTCCAGGTAAGGGAATTTCTGGCGGCCACGGATGTGGATGCCCATGAGAGGCAAAGAGTCCGCCGTATTCGCTCGGCCCTGGTGTTCATCGAGTCCTACCGTGAGCTGCCCTTGCTTGCCTGGCCGCGCCTCTTGCTGGACACCGTGGTGGAGTTGGAACAGCAGATGGTTCTGTTTCGGGCACGACATGCCCGGATGGTGGAGCGGGTCATCGGTCGACGGGTGGGCACCGGCGGCAGCTCCGGCGTGGACTACCTGGAGAGGACGACCCGATACCGGATTTTCAAGGACCTCTGGAGCGTGCGGACCGTGCTCGTGAAGAAGGCCTCTCTACCAGACCTGAAAGCGCCGGAATTCTATGGGTTTGCGAACTAACCACTTGATCCTGAAGACAGCGGGGGAGCGAGGGGTCTACCGGGACGCGCTCAACTCCATGTCCCCCATGCCCGTGTGGGAGGTCGCGCCGTCCCAGGAGGTCGCCACGAGGGTCCAGATTCCATCGTAGGGAAGCCCTCCCCCAAGGCTGATCTCCGAGCCAAATGCGCTCACTCCGCCGTCATCATCTTCCTCGTGCACCTGGCAGGCGGGATCCAAGAGATAGAGGTAGGGGTCCTCCAGGGGGTCTGAGGTCCCCCAGGGCTCTAGGGAGAAGACGTAATTCAAGCTGCTGTCGCGCTCCCCCACAAACTCCACGTCGTCGTAGAGATGGGAAGCTGCATTTCCATGGGAGAACGCGCCGGCGCTGTCCATGGCGTTGAGGGAAAAAGTGGAGCTGTAGGGCCAGGTGCCCACCTGCCAATCATCGGAGAGGCAGTTGGCGCCCTCCCCCTTGTTCAAGGCCAGATCGTAGCTCCCCACCGTCCCCGATGACGCCTTGACGACCACCGTATAGACGCCCTCGTCAGGAGCATCGAAGGTAATGTGCGAGTCGGTTCGGGCGTTTGTGGAGTCCGTCGTGTCGTCGTTTCCCGCCACCAGAACGCATGCACCATCGTAAATCTGAAGGTGAGTGTCGATCTCCGCGGAAGACAGAAAGACCTCCAGCCGCTGGCCGGCCATGAGCTCCACCTCCACATCGTCCCAAAGCTCCCCGTCGATGTTGATGACGTCCGTGCTGGTGCCCAGAGCCCCCGCGTAGACATCCGGCAGGCTGGCCGCATTGTTGTCTCCGAAACAGCAGGCCCCGACGGCGCAGTCAGCACTGCTGACCTCCAGCCAGCGCGACGCCGTGTTGTCGGTTTCGTCGGTCTCGGGGACTTCATCGGCCGGATCGACGATCACCCCTACATATCGAACTCCCTCCGTAGCACTTTGGGGAATCAAGAAGGAAGCCGTCCAAGCCTCAGCATCCCCGGCCTCCAGGGACCTTTCACTCACCCCCTGGTTCACCACAGCATCCAGCGCATCCAAGGTGGCATCTTCAGAGAAGACAATGGAAACCCCGTACTCCTCCACCGGGCTGCCGCCTGTGTTCTCCACCCAAAAGGAGATGGAGGAGTTCTCCTGGGTGTCCAGGGTGTAGGCACCGGTCAGCGCCACGTCCCGCACCAGGAGATTCGGCGGTGGCGCGGGCACCGCATCCGCCCCATCACAGTCCTCGTCGATCCCGTTTCCAGGCGTGTCTTCCGCACCGGGATTCACCACGTCCTGCAAGTCATTGCAGTCCGTGTTGTCCGTCACGTAGCCGCTGGCAGGTGTCTCGCAGGGATGGACTGCCGCGTTGGGGTCTCCAAACCCGTCGCCGTCCCCATCCGCATACCAGGTGCTCCCATCGGACAGCCCCTCGTCCACCTGGCCATCGCAGTTGTTGTCCACCGCATCACAGACCTCCTCAGCGTCGGGGGAGATGTCAGCATCGGCGTCGTCACAGTCTGAGGCATCCTCCAAGAACCCCTCCGGAGACGCGCAGGCCCGCACCGCATCCTCTGGAGCGCTGGATCCAAACCCATCCTCATCCCCGTCCGGTGACCACTTGGCGCCATCGACCGCGCCGACTTCATCCACGGACCCATTGCAGTTGTCGTCCAGGCCGTTGCAATACTCGGGCGCCACGGGAGAAATGGCCGCATCGTGATCGTCACAGTCCCCTTCCGAGACGGCGAATCCATCCTGATCCTGGTCGACCCCACCTGTGTCGTCGCGGGACTTTCCCCCACAGGCCACAAGCCCCAGCAAAAGCACGATGAGTCGCATGCACTCCTCTCCAGGTCCGCCCCCCCATGGTGCGGCACCGCACGCTATCCCGCTTGCCCCGGGGGCGGCAACGCACAGCCTGGACCTGGGCACTCCCCCCGAGTTAGATCCACCGGGTCTCTCACCCAAGGGAATTCCCCATGGCACGTTCGCTTTTTCTGTTGGTTCTCGCCCTTCCTTCCTGCCGCGGAGCCGACAAGGTCGACGACAGCAGCACCGAGACCGGGACCGTTGACACCGGCAGTGAGGGGGTGGATGCAGACGGAGATGGTCACGCGGCCGGCGACGACTGCAACGACGCCGACGCGGCCATTCACCCGGAGGCCCGGGAGCAGTGTGATGACATAGACAACGACTGCGATGGGCTCATTGACGACGAAGACTCGGATGTCTACGGCGCCGACACCTGGTACGCGGACTCGGACCAGGACGGGTACGGAGGGGACCTCCTGATGCTGGAGGGCTGCAACCAGCCGGACGGGTACGTGGACAACCGATCCGACTGCAACGACCTGGACGCGTCGGTAAACCCTGAGGCAGACGAGGTGTGCGACGGGGCGGACAACAACTGCGACGGCACCCTGGATGAGGACTCCGCCCTGGATGCAAGCGCCTGGTACCTGGACGGAGACGGGGATGGATACGGCGCGGGATCCGCCAGCGGCCCCTCCTGCGACGCCCCGGCCGGGTACGTGCTCTACGATGGGGACTGCAACGACAACGACCCCACCTACCACCCGGGGGCCACAGAGTCCGACTGCACCGACGCCAACGACTACAACTGCGACGGGTCGGTGGGACACGCGGATCTGGACGGAGACGGCTTCGCCGCCTGCGAGGACTGCGACGACAACGATGCCGCAGCCAACGAGGCCGCAGCCGAGGTCTGCGACGGCATTGACAACGACTGCGACGGCGACATCGACGCCGCCGACGGAAACCTGACAGGTGCCACAACCTTCTACGGGGACTCGGATGGTGACGGATACGGCGGCTCCCAGTACCAAGAGGAGGCTTGCACAGCCCCCCCTGGATTCGTCTCCAACACCGACGACTGCGATGACCTGGATGCAAGCAGTCACCCGGGCGCCAGCGAGGTCTGCGATGGAGCCGACAACGACTGCGACTCGACCGTCGACGAGGGCACCGGAAGCACCTGGTACCAGGACGACGACGCAGATGGCTACGGCAACGGCAGCGTGTCCACCACCGCCTGCGATGCGCCGAGCGGCTACGTGGGCAACGCCCTGGACTGCGACGACTTCAACGCCGCCACCAACCCCAGCGCCTACGAGATCTGCGACGGCGCCGACAACGACTGCGATGGCGTGACCGACGAGTCCGCCATCAACGCCACCGACTGGTACCCGGATGGGGACAGCGATGGCTACGGCCAGATCGGAAGCAGCAGCCAGAGCGGGTGCACCGCGCCCACGGGCTACGTGGACAACGACGGGGACTGCGACGACGCCAACGGCGCCGTCAATCCCGGCGAGAGCGAGGTTTGCGACACTCTGGACAACGACTGTGATGGCGTGACCGACGAGTCCGACGCCACGGACGCCACCACCTGGTACGCCGACCTGGACGGGGACAGCTACGGAAACGCCTCGAACACCACCACCGCCTGCGCCCAACCCAGCGGGTATGTGACCGACGCCACGGACTGCGATGACACGGACACCGGCGCGAACCCGGCCGCCACCGAAACCTGCGACCTCTCGGACAACAACTGCGATGGGGTTGTGGACGAGGACAGCGCAGCGGACGCCAGCACCTGGTACCTGGACGTCGACGGCGACAGCTACGGGGACTCGACCTCCACGACGAGCGCCTGCAACCAGCCCACTGGGTACGCCAGCGTCGCCGGCGACTGCGATGACTCCACCTCCACCGTGAGCCCCGCCGCGTCGGAGACCTGCGATGGCGTGGACAACAACTGCGACGGCGACACGGACGAGGGTCTGCTCGGATCCGCCGCCAGCTGCGCTGCCACCAGCTGCCTCGCCGTACTGAACGGTCGCTCCACTCCACCCGCAGACGGCATCTACCACCTGGATCCCGATGGGGCGGGAACCTTCCAGGCGTACTGCGACATGAGCACGGACAACGGCGGCTGGACGATGGTCCTCCGGGTCTCCCGGTACGACGGCAGCATCAACTTCTACAGCGGCGGCTCCGGCTGGAGCAGCACCTCCTATTCAGATGTGACCTCCATCAGCCTGACCGACCCCAGCGACTCCCAGGACCACGTCTCCCCCGCCTATGACCGGCTCGACGCCAGCGACATGATGGTGCGAAACCCGGATGGCAGCTCCCCGGTCTACGGGGTGCACACCTCGGACGGCTTCCTTGGGAGCCAAAGCGCCCGCTCCTACATCTCCCAGTCCATGGTGGATGGCGGCCGGGCCTGCAGCAGCGGCATCACCTACCTGGCCAACTCCCCCCAGCACGGCAGCTACAGCTACCTTGTGCTCGCCGGGGATGAGAACGGGGACACCGAGCCCGGCCGCATCGCCATTCGAAGCGCCTGCGCCGGCGACGCAGAGACGCTGCAGATGGGGTACACCCGCAGCGGACACGGGGACAACGAGGTCTGGTCCCAGGGCAGCCACTGGGGGGACCTCACCACCATGTTTGTGTTCGTCCGATAGCGCAATGGTTTGGGTGGGTCTTCCCTACTCGACAGGGCAAGCCGCCTCATCCACCGTCACGGTCGCTGAGTCGGACACCTCCGGCTCCACAGGCAGGTGGTCTTCGTACACGAGCAACGCCTTCACCAGGTAGATGCCCTCGTCTACATGGGGGATCTCAAACTCGCTCTTGTAGGTCATCCAGCGGTTCTGGCCGTTGAGCTGGATGTCCACGTGGCCGTAACCTTCCCTTCTCTCCTCGGAGTCAAAGCCGACCATGTGAAAGTTGTCGACGGTGACCGAAAGGGCAAACGGATCGCCACAGACCGTGTCTCCCTCCTCTGGCGCCAGCAGGTGGACCCGGGGCTCCGTGGATTCGGTGTCCGACACAGAATCTCTCCCGGGGTCGTCCGCGGAAGAACCACAACCGAGAGCACCCAGGATCACCAGCACGCAAGACCACATCCAGCGCATGGTAGCGTGCCCGAGATGGCACGACACAGCCTCCTTTCTGTCTGCGGACTTCTGCTCGCATGTGCTGCCCCCGAGGCAGAGACGGATTCCCCTACCGTTTCCATCCTCGCTCCAGCAGACGGCTCCACCCACCCGGAGGGCGACGTCTCCGTGGCGGTGGTCGTGGAACACTTTCTTCTGGGTTATGCAGACACCGCGGTGGGGTGGAAGCTGCCTTCGTTGCTACCGATCGCCCACGCCCACGTGGATGACGCCACACCCACCGGTTTTGTGGCGCTGCACCTGAACGGCCTGTTGATCGACGAGCTGGAGACCACCACCTCCACGCTGCAAGCTCTTGGGGCGGGGGACCACCAGCTTGAAGTGAAGCTCCTCCTTGAGGATCGAACGCCGCTCGTTCCTGCGGTTTCAGACTCAGCGATCTTTTCTGTCGCCAACGAGCGATGACCCCCTCGCCACCCCCCGGAGACCCCATGCGACTTCTCGTTCTTGCCCTTCTCGTATCAGGTTGCCGTACACCAGAAAAGGACGCTGCAGAGACCGGGGAGGTGGACACCGGCACCGTGGACACCTCCACTGCAGGGGACCTGGACGGGGACGGAACCGCGGCTCCGGACGACTGCAACGATGAAGACGGTACGATCCACCCGGGGGCCACTGAGGTCTGCGACGGGGCCGACAACGACTGTGATGGTCTTGTGGACGACGACGATCCCGGGGTCACCGGGGCAGACACCTGGTACGCGGACTACGACTTCGATGGATACGGGGGGGACCAGCTGACCTTGCTCGCCTGTGAACAGCCCGATGGGTACGTGGACAACCACCGGGACTGCGACGACACCAACGACGCGGTGCACCCGGATGCGGACGAGGTCTGCGACGGAGCCGACAACGACTGCGACGGCACCATCGACCTGGAGGCCACCGATGCCCTGTCCTGGTACGTCGACGACGACGGCGACGGGTATGGAACCAGCGCGGCCACCGAGACCGCCTGTGACCCACCCGCCGGATTTGCCTTGCATGACGGGGACTGTGACGACACAGACCCGCGCTACAACCCCGGGGCCCTGGAAGCCGACTGCGCCGACCCGAACGACTACAACTGCGATGGTTCCACAGGCTACGACGACGCGGACGGAGACGGGTTCGCCGCCTGCGAGGACTGTGACGACTCCACGGCCGACGCCCACGCCGATGCCCTGGAGGTTTGTGACGGAATCGACAACGACTGCGACGGGGACATTGACGGCGACGACGGCAGCCTCACCGGCGGTACGATCTTCTTCGGCGACTCGGATGGAGACGGGTACGGGGGCAGCCAGTACCAGGAGACCACCTGCAGCGCCCCTCCAGGTTTTGTGGCCAACAGCGACGACTGTGACGACCTGGACGCCCAGAGCCACCCGGGGGCCTCTGAGGTCTGCGATGGCGCCGACAACGACTGTGACACGGACGTGGACGAAGGGGTGGGTTCCACCTGGTACCAGGACGCGGACGGGGACGGATACGGCAACGGCAGCGTGACCGAGACCGCGTGCGACGCGGCCAGCGGGTTCGTGGGCAACGCCCTGGACTGCGACGACTTCAGCGCCACCACCAACCCGGCCTCCTACGAGGTCTGCGACGGGGCCGACAACGACTGCGACGGGAGCACGGATGAGTCCGCCATCAACGGCAGCACCTGGTACGTAGACGGGGATGGAGATGGATACGGATCCTCTGCCAGCACCACAACCGCCTGTGACCAGCCGTCCGGCTACTCCGCCAATGACGCGGACTGCGATGATGCAGCCGCCAGCGTGAACCCGGGGGTCAGCGAGATCTGCGACACCCTCGACAACAACTGCGACGGCACCGTGGATGAATCCGACGCCACCGACGCCACCACCTGGTACATCGACGCCGACGGGGACAGCTTCGGCTCCCCGGACACTTCCACCACGGCCTGCTCGCAGCCCACCGGCTACGCTGCAGACGCCACCGACTGTGATGACGGAAACGCCAGCCAGAACCCGGCGACCACCGAGGTCTGCGACGGGGTGGACAACAACTGTGATGGGACCCCGGACGAGGAGCTCTCCGGTGCGGATGCGCTTTGCGCCGCCACCAACTGCGCCGCCATCTACAACAGCCGAACCAACGCCCCCACGAACGGCGCCTACCACGTAGACCCGGATGGAAACGGCAGCTACGAGGCCTGGTGCGATTTCAGCACCTCGGGCGGGCCCTACACCTGGCACTCCGCCACCGAGCCGGGGGCCTACTGGAGCTTTGACGGGTCGGACGTAAGCGCCTCGGACGTGGGAGGCTACAGCGGCACCGTCCTGGGGAACACCCTGGCGTCAAGCACCGTGCCCTACACGGGATTTGGCTCCTCGCTACAGTCCGACAACAACGACTCGGGGCGCGTGGATCTGGACTCGGCCGTGCCCCTGGGCAGCACCTGGACCATCGCCTTCTGGGGCCGCAACACCTCTTGCATCAACAACCAGATCCCGCTGCTGTTCGAAAACGACAACGCCTTTATAGGCGACCTCTACCACGCGGTCGCCTTTTACGGTGGCGGCAACAACGGCTACCTCTTTGCCATCCATGACAGCGGCTGCACCGGGTATATCAACAGTTGGCGCCACTTCGTCTACCAGGACGAGGGAGGCAACATCCGCGTTTGGGTCAATGGCGCCGAGGTCTCGGGGACGAACTACGACACCTATGCCTCCATGAACGGCAACGGCATCAGACGGTTCATGAGCAAGCCCTCCTTCGGCACCAACGGCCTGGAGGGCCAGATGGACGATCTGGCGATCTACGACACCGCCCTCTCCGAGCCCGAAATCCAGCGCATCTACACCCAAGCTGCCAACGGCCGACCCGTGCGCTGGCAGTAGAACAGCTTCCCCCCGGGGAGTTTCCGGGATAGGGCTCTACCCAATCGGAGGCCAGAATGTCCCAGGATCTCCCCCTCTCCGGCCGCCACGCCCTGGTGTGTGGGGCCAGCGCCGGCATCGGCCAGGCGGCGGCCATGGCCCTTGCGGTGCAGGGAGCCCATGTCACGGTTCTCGCCCGGCGAGCCGAGAGACTGGAATCGCTGCTCCCGGTGCTCCTGGAGCTGGGAGCACAAGGAGCGACGGCCCTGGTTGCAGACTTGGATGATCGGGAGGCCCTGTCCACCTTGGTTTCCCAAGCCATGGCGGACCGCGGCCCCATCCACGTTCTGATCAACAACACCGGGGGGCCCCCTGGCGGACCGCTCCTTGAGGCCACAGAGGACGCCTTCTTGTCGGCGTTCTCCCGCCACGTGCTGGCCGCCCACCTCTTGGTGCAGCTGGTGGTGCCCGGCATGGCCGCCGATGGGTTTGGCCGCATTGTGAACGTGATCTCCACCTCCGTGCGAGAGCCCATTCCCAACCTGGGTGTTTCCAACACCATCCGCGGGGCCGTGGCCAGCTGGTCCAAGACCCTGTCTCGTGAGCTTCCCCCAGGGGTCACCATCAACAACGTTCTCCCGGGCTTCACGAACACCGAGCGCCTCGGGGCCCTGCAGGACGGCATCGCCAGGCGCACCGACCAAACCCACGAACAAGTTATGGACGCCTGGCTGGCCCAGGTGCCCGAGGGTCGGCTGGGACTTCCGGAAGAAGTCGGCGCTGTGATCGCCTTTCTCGCCTCCCCTGCCGGTGCGTTTGTTCGCGGGGTGAGCCTGCCAGTGGATGGCGGCCGGCTGCGGAGCATCTGACCCATGCAGTTCGACATCTTCTTCAGCATCAGCCAGACCCCGGTGGAGGGACACACCCCCACCGAGGCGGAGATGTTCCGAAGCTTTTTCTCCCAGGTAGAGGCCGCCGACACCCTGGGCTTCGGCACCGCCTGGGTCGCGGAGTCCCACCTGTCTAGCCAGGTGCAGAAGCAGCACGAACACCCGGTCATTCCCCACTGGGAGGGGGAGGTGGGCCTCAACGGCGACATCTTTCAGCTGGCCCACAAGGTGTTCGCCCGCACAAAACGCATCGAGGTGGGCTCAGCGATCATGAACATCCTCTGCAACGGCGGCCCCATCGCCGCCGCGGAGAAGACCGCCACCTTCTGCGCCCTCCACGGGGTCGACCCGGAGGAATCCCGTCGCCTGCAGGTTGGATTCTCGGGGGGCCGCTTTGAGTTCATGAACCGCCCGTTCGGCATTCTTCCCCGGGATGCCGTGGAGGCGGCGGCCTGGCCAGCCTTGAAGGGACAGGTGTTCTGGGAGGCGGCGGAGATCTTCTGCCGGCTCTTGCGGGGGGATGTGCTCTCCAGCAAGGACAGCCGGGCCACGGTGCTGAACCGGGGCATCTTTCGCTCCGACGAAGACTGGGACAAGGTACAGCAGGCTGCGGGAACCACTGCGGACTCCATTGAAATCGCACCGCGGTTCTCGTTTGATGTCCTGCAGATCGTCCCCCGAGACTGGCGGCGGGAGCTCCTGCAGCTCATCATCGGCAGCCACGACCCGCGCCTTCAACAGGCCATGAACGAGATTCTGCCCGTACAGGTCTTCAACCTGTCCATCACAGACCCGGGAAAGATCGAGGACACCCACACCCGCATGGCCAGCGCCTACCACGCGGACGGGGGGCCGTGGAAGCGCACCTACATGCCCCGCACCACCTTTGTGTTCGTGAACGACTCACCGGGCCTCTCCGGAGAGCAGCAGCGGGCGGCCGCCCATGAGGAGGCGCGGGCCGCGCTGGGGGCCTACTGGAAGGCCCTCCAGGGCACCATCGACCCGGAGAAAGTGGAGAAGGCCGTCGCGAACGCCTTGATCGGGAACCCGGAGGACATCGTGGCCCAGGCAAAGGAGCGCTTCCACCCGGATGACCGACTCATGCTCTGGTTTGACTTCTTCAACCACGACAACAACCGGGTGATCGCCAACATGGAGGCCTTCACCCAGTCCGTCGCCCCACTCCTGGCAGGGAACCGTTGAGCGACCGCCCCTCCAGCGTCTCGCCGGGCCGCCCCGGCTCGGAGGTCTTCCCCACCAGCCCCGTGGGTGAGTCCCTGCCGGGCATTCCCACGGGCCGAGACGTGGAGTGGGAGCCCTTGCTCGACTACCGCCGCAACGGAGTAAGCGAGACCACAATTCATGGCGCGGTGGCCTGGGCCAGCGGGGGGGAGATTGTGCACTCCTTCGGGGGCAACGTGCTGTGCTACGGCCGCAGCATGATGAAGCCGCTGACCATGAAGGTCTTTGCGGACGAGCTTGGGCCCGAGCTGGACTGGAAGCAGAAGGCCATCTCTCTGGCCAGCCACAACGGGGACACGGAGCACGTGGCGGCGGCCATGTCGATTCTCAACAAGTCGGAGCGGGGCCTGATGCGAGCGCCCCTGGATGTGCCCCTGGTGCAGTTCGGGCGCCAGGTGCGCCGCCCGCGGCGGTGGTACCACTGCTGCTCAGGCGAGCACGCGGCCATCCTGCGGGGCTGCCGCCTCAAGGGGTGGGAACGGGCGGGCTACACATTGCCCCAGCACCCACTCTTTTCGGGATTTCTCGCCGTGCTGCGCCAGACCCTGGGGGAGGACTGGAAACCGTTGCGCGTGGCCCGGGACGGCTGCGGACTGCCCACCGTGTCCAACACGGTCAACGAGCTGGCCCACCTCTTTGCGAATCTGGCGAACCAGCGGGAGGAGGACTGGATCTGGGAGGCCATGATGCGCCATCCGGACCTGGTGGGGGGCTTCAACCGACTGGACTCCACGATCCTCAAGGCAGGCGAAGGCGCGGTCCTGGCCAAGGAAGGCGCCGACGGGCTCTTGGGGCTCTCGATCGTGCACCCGGACTTCCCGGCGGGCCTCGGGGTTGTGATTAAGATCGCCCACGGCTGGAACTCCCAGGCCACCTGGTATGTGGCCCGCGCTGTGTTGGGGGTGCTCGGCATCGAGCTTAGAAACCCCTACCCGCTCCACCGCCAGAAGGCGTTTATCGTGCCCGGGGTGGTGCCAAAGGACCGCCTGAAGGCCCTGGAAGCCACCCCCACCTGGGACGAGTGGGATCCAGACGATGACCGGTGGTACTACAACTGGTCCCAGTACGCCGAGGGGGGAGAGTGAACCACGTTCAGAACTTCATCGGGGGGCAGTTTCGAGCGTCTCTGTCCGGCGAGACCCTACCCATTGTCGGGCCTGCCACGGGCAAGGAGATCGGCAGCCTGCCACGGTCCTGGGTGGGGGATGTGGATGCCGCCGTGCGGGCGGCCACTGAAGCCGGCGAAGAGTGGCGGCGCTCCTCCGTGGAGGAGCGAGCCGCCCTGCTGGATCGCATTGCCGACACCCTCACCCAGCGAGCCGCATCTCTGGCGGCCCTGGAATCCCAGGACCAAGGCAAGCCCATCTCCCTTGCAGCCGCAGTGGACATCCCCCGGGCGATTCAGAACTTTCGGTTTTTTGCCGGCGCTATCCGCCACGACCACACGGACTTCCACCCCATGGAGTCCGCCTTCAACTACACCCTCCGGCGGCCCATCGGGGTGGTGGGCCTGATCACCCCCTGGAACCTCCCTCTCTACTTGCTCACCTGGAAGGTGGCGCCGGCCCTGGCCATGGGCAACGCGATTGTGGCCAAGCCCAGCGAGCTGACGCCGATGACCGCCCATGCCCTGGCCCAGGTCTTCCAGGACATCGATGCGCCTCCCGGCTTGTTCAACCTGGTGCACGGCCTCGGGGGCGAGGCGGGGCAGGCCATGGTCGAGCACCTGGACATCCAGGGCATCTCTTTCACAGGAGGCACCGCCACAGGTGCCAAGGTGGCTGCCACTGCGGCACCCATGTTCAAGAAGCTCTCCTTGGAGCTGGGGGGCAAGAACGCCACGATCGTCTTCGCCGACTGTGACTTTGACAAGGCCGTGGAAGGGGCGGTTCGCGCCGGCTTCTCCAACCAGGGAGAAATCTGCCTCTGCGGCTCGCGCCTCCTGGTGGAACGGCCCATCTACGGAAAGTTCCTTGACGCGTTCGTGGCCAGAGTCTCCGCCCTGAAGGTCGGGGATCCCGCAGCGCCGGACACGCAGATGGGAGCGCTCGTGTCCGCCGCCCACCGAGACAAGGTGGAGGGCTACGTAAAGCTGGGCATCGAGGAGGGGGGGGTCTTGTGCTGCGGCGGCACCCGGCCGGAGCTGCCGGCTCCCTTTTCCGGTGGGCACTTCCTCAACCCTGTGGTGCTGGCGGGCCTACGGCCGAATTGCCGTACCGCCACCGAAGAGGTCTTCGGTCCCCTGGTGACCGTGCACCCCTTCGACTCGGAGCCCGAAGCCCTCCAAATCGCCAACGGCACCCGGTACGGCCTGAGTGCGTCCATCTGGACCCGGGATCTGTCCCGGGCCCACCGGATGGCGGCGGAGATCGAGACTGGCATGGTCTGGGTCAACACCTGGCTCTTGCGGGATCTTCGGGTGCCCTTCGGGGGCATGAAAGACAGCGGCGTTGGCCGGGAAGGCGGGCGTCACTCCTTGGAGTTCTTCAGTGAATCTCGGAATATTTGTATCAGCATATAGGAGCGCAAATGGGTGAGAAAGGACGCATCGTGGCCGGGCTGGTGGCGCCCCATCCACCCCACCTTGTCTACGGCGACAACCCGCCGCAGAACGAGCCCACCTCGGAGTGTGGCTGGGAGATGCTGCGGTGGGGGTACGAGCGAGCCCGCGCCGACATCGAGGCCATCGGCTACGACGTGCTCCTGGTGTTGTCCCCCCACTGGCAGACCTATGTAGGCACACACCTGCTGGGCGTAGACCACTTCAAGTCTCTTTCCGTCGACCCGATCTTCCCGAACCTCTTTCGGTTTCACTATGACCTGAAGGTGGACGTGGATCTGGCGGAGGCCATCCACGCCGAAGCCCAGGAAGACGGCCTGGTCACCAAGATGATGCGCAACCCGGACTTTCGCGTGGACTACGGCACGATCGTGTCCTGCCATCTGGCAAACCCGGCCTGGGACAAGCCGATCGTCTCGATGTCCTCCTGCCGATCCAGGGCGTATTACAGCACCGAGGTCATGCAGGAGCAAGTCCTGGCGCTTGGGAAAGCCACACGCCGAGCCATTGAGAAGAGCGGCAAGCGGGTGGTGGTGCTGGCCAGCAACTCCCTCTCCCACCGGCACTTCGTCACGGAGGCCGACGTGCCCGAGGACATGAGCTGCGAGCACATCACCAACCACACCCAGTACCTGTGGGACATGAAGCTCATCGACCTGCTGCGGGCAGGCAAGACCCGGGAGGTGGTGGACATCATGCCCGAGTTTACGGAGCACTCGGTCTCCGAGACGGACTCTGGCAGCCTCACCTGGATGCTGTCCACCCTGGACTTCCCCACAGACGGGGCCAAGCTCTATGCGTACGGCACGGTCATTGGCACCGGCAACATCGTGGCGGGGTTCTTCCCAGGGGAGGCCACATGAGCGGATTCATCCAGGGCGTCCTGGTGCCCGGACTGCCGCAGCCCCTGTTGGTGCCGGAGCAGAACCCGGGATGGCAGAAGGTCCGGGACTCGTTTGACACGGTGCGAGACCAGATCGCAGCCCTTGAGCCCGACCTGCTCCTGATCTACAGCGTCATGTGGCCCAGCATCATCGGCCACCAGATCCAGGCCCACCCGGAGCCCACCTGGGTGCACGTGGATGAGCTGTTCCACGACCTGGGCTCCATGCCCTACCAGTTCAAGATCGACGCGAGGTTCGCCCACGGTTTTCGGGATGCGGCCGAGGCCCGGGGGCTCGTGGCCCGGTGTGTGGCCTATGACGGGTTTCCCATCGACACAGGCAGCGTGGTGGCCCTCAAGCTCCTCAACCCGGACAACGCGATCCCCGCGTGCGTTGTCTCCAGCAACATCTACGCGGATCGCGCGGAGACCGTTGTGCTGGGCAAGGCGGCCGCCGACGCAGTGCGGGCCCAGGGCAAGAGGGCTGTGGCCGTGGTGGTCTCCACCCTGTCGAACCGCCTGTTCACCGAGTTCATCGATCCAGCGGACGATGCGATCCATTCGGCGAAGGACGATGAGTGGAACCGGAAAATGCTGGAGTTCCTCGGAGAAGGTCGCCTGGAGGACATGGCCCAGCTCTCCCGGCAGGTCCACAACCAGATCCGAGTGAAGAAGGTCGTGAGCTTCAAGCCCATGTGGTGGCTCTCAGCAGCCATGGGGGCCCACAACCACTATACGGGGAACGTGCTCTGCTACGAGCCGCTCTACGGCACGGGCGGGGCGGTGGTCACCCTGACCCCCACAGAGGGGGGCGTGGGAGACAAGGAGTTCGACGAGGACGATGTGGAGGCATGGGGAGGGGATCGGGAGGTGTTGTCCGGTGCCGAGGCACCCGAGGCGGTGGCCACCCCAGCCGATTCGGCGGAGCCCCAACCGGACAACGACACAGTCCGCACCCAGTCCGCCCCGGACCCAGTGGGGGCGTACCCCCATGCCCGCCGGGTTGGGGATTTGCTCTACCTCTCGGGCGTCGGCCCCCGGCAGCCGGGCACGGACGACATTCCCGGCGGCGCCATCCGCGATGAGAACGGCGCCCCCACCGACTACGACATTGAGGCCCAGACCCGCGCGGTGATCGAAAACGTCCGCGCGGTGCTGGAGGCCGCGGGCAGCTCCCTTGAAAAGGTGGTCGACGTGACCACGTTCTTGGTGGACATGGACCGGGACTTTGCCGGCTACAACGCGGTCTACGGTGAGTACTTCACCGACATCCAGGCCACGCGCACCACCCTGGCCATCTCAGCGCTGCCCACCCCCATTGCCGTCGAGTTCAAGGTGATCGCCCGCCCGTGAGCCGCCTGCTGGACATCACCCCGCGCATCTCCCCCCGCCTGGCGGTGTGGCCCGGGGACACGCCGTTTTCCCGGGAGGTGCTGCTGGACGTGGAGTCCGGCGACAACATCACGCTCTCCACGATTCACACCACGATGCACCTGGGCGCCCACACCGACGCCCCCAACCACTACGCCACCGACAGCCCGGACATCGCGGATCGATCTCTGGACCGCTACTACGGCCCCTGCGAGGTAATGAAGGTCGTCGTCGCCCGCGGCCAGCGCATCCTCCCGGCGGACCTTCCCCGCGCCCCCAACGCGGAGCGCCTCCTGCTGCGAACCGACACCTTTCCTGACCCGGAGGCATTCAACACCGATTTCGCGAGCCTCTCATCCGCCCTGGTTCACCACCTGCACACCGCCGGCGTGCGCCTGGTGGGAATCGACACCCCCTCTGTCGACCTCTTCGACGACAAGGTGCTCGAGTCCCACACAGCGGTGGCGGGCCACGACATGGCGATTCTCGAAGGAATCGTGCTGACCGAGGTGCCCGACGGTCACTACACCCTGATCGCCCTGCCTCTGCCGATTGAGGGCGCCGACGCGTCGCCGGTCCGGGCGGTTTTGGTGGTGGATTAGCACGCCGAAGCCGGGGGGACGCGACAAGGGCCGGCATCACTTCTTGGACGAGCGCTGGTACAGCTTTGACGAATTCAACCGCACCATGAGCTACCGGGAAGACACCTACGAGTTCCCGTAGGCGCCCCGGGTCACGCCGCGCTCTTGTGGGTCCAACCCCGGCCGTAGCCGTGGCGCTCAAGGGTGTCCCCGGCCACATCCCAGAAACGCGATACCTCCATGGCGCTCAGCTCGGTGGTCCAGCGGTGGGCCCGGGTGGGGTCCAGCTTGACCTCTCCCCCGTAGGCGCTCAGGAGCTCGCGGGTGCTTCTGGACTCGCCGATGAATTCCAGCACATCCCCCAGGGCCACCTCCGGGCTTTGGAGTAAATCCTCGTAGCGCACCACGATGACCTGGTCCGGGAACTGGGCGGCAAAGCGCTCGCCCGCCTCCAGGCGTCCCTTCCACCACCGGGCCAGCTGGTCGATGTTGCGGCTGCCGATGCGCTTGGCCATGGAGCAGGCCACATCCCTTCCGTCGCGCACGCAGTGCACGAACAGCATGTCCGGGCACACCTGGCGCAGAAAGTGGAGGTTCAACACATAGGCCGGGGTCTTGTTGATCCAGCGCGGCTTGTCGTCCAGGCCCGCGTGGATGCCGAACAGCCCGGACAGAAAGACCCGAAAGGCGTTGACCGGATCGCCGGCGTTGGCACGCCGCACCAGGTCCTCCACCGCCGCCATGGCGTGCCTTCGGGAGAAGAGCACATGGTGGGGGCCGTGGTGAAAGCGCTCATGGGGTGCCTTGTTGTCAGGGCGGTGCGGGAGATCAGCGGCCCATCCGGCCATGATCCGCGTGCACTCCTCCCCCACCTGGGTGCGGGTCAGACCCGGGGAGCCGAACAGCACCTTGGCCAACTGGAGCACAAAGTCCGTTTCATAGATCGGGGAGAGTTGGGGGTGGAGCCCCAGCATGTCCACGAGGAGCGTCGTGCCTGAGCGGCCTGCGCCGCCCAGGAATACCGGGCGACTCATGTGCGAATCTCCGACTGCAAGGTGGGCAGATGGACGGAAGGCGTCTGGGCACTCTCTCCGTAGCCAATGGCCTCCAGCAAATCGCCGTTGATCTGCCAGTAGAGGTCGCGCTCGGTATCGGTCAGCTCTCGCAACCAGCGGCCCATGGAGTTCTCACGCAGCTTTCCCATTCCGCCACACCAGGTGTCGAGAATGGTGGTTCCGGTGGTCTCTTCCCCAATCCAGGCCAGAGCCCGATTCACGGTCTCCACAGGCTGGAGCAGAATCTCCTCGTAGCGAATCACGTGGACAGACGCCGGGTTGGCTTCCATGAAGTCCAGGCCAGAGAGCACGCTCTCGCGCCACTCCCGGGCGGCCCATTCCAGGTCATATTCATTGCCTTCCGACGCCTTGAGGGAGCAGGCGATGTCCCGTCCGTCCCGCACCACGTGCAGGAACTTCATGCCGGGAAAGCAGGCCGCGAGAAAGGGAAGACAGCGCACATAGGCGTGGGTCTTGTTGACCCAGCGCTCTTTGTGATCCACCGCGCAGTGGGCAGCGAAGATCGTGTCGATCATGTTCTTGAAGGCCACAAGGGGATGGATTCGTCCGCCTTCGGCCAACATGTCGATCGTGGCGCGGAAGGCGTGGTCCCGGTCGAACATCAGGTGGTGATGCCCATGGTGGTAGCGCTCCGTGGAGGTGGACTCATTCATGCGCATGGGGAGGTGACGGGAGAAGTCGTCGATGATCGACATGCAGCGATCCACGATTTGATCCCCCGACAGCTCGGGGCTTGCGAAGATCGCCTCGGCCATCTGGATCACGAACTCGGTGTCGTAGATCGGCGAGATCTCTTCGTGGACACCCAGAAGGTCGGTCAGAAGTGTGGAACCGGAGCGGTGGGCACCGCCGATGAAGACAGGAGCAGTCTTGCGCATGAGACCTCCAGGGTCCCGGAGGAATAGGGACCGTTGAAGTGCGCATCGGCGGGTTGTTCGCAGACTTTAGGCGAAAAACACCCATTGTCGAAAATCAGCCCAGCACGCTCCGAGCGACCGCGACCACGTTGTCCACGGAGAGTCCGAGCTTCTCCCCAAGCACGTTGCCTGGAGCCGACGCCCCAAATCGATCCACCCCCACGCTGGCGCCGCTGTCCCCTACCCAGCGCTCCCAGCCAAAGGTGGTGCCCGCTTCAATGGAGACCCTTGGGGCGCTGCCCAGCACCGCTGCACGGGTGGCGGTTTCTTGTGCCGCGAACACCTCCCAGCAGGGCATGCTCACCACCCGCGTGCCCGTGCCTTCTGCCTGCAGAACGTCCCGCGCCGCGAGAGCGAGACACACCTCTGAGCCGCTGGCTATGAGTGTCAGCGCGTGGCTTCCTTCGGCCTCCACGAGAACATACGCCCCCTTCTCCGTGCCTGCCGCCGGCGCAAGGGCCTCCCGATCCAGGGTGGGCAGGTTCTGTCGAGAGAGGGCAAGGGCCGTCGGGCCCTCCGTGCGAGACAAAGCCATCTTCCAGGCCTCGGCCGTCTCGTTGGCGTCCGCCGGACGAATCACATGCAGGTTTGGAATAAGCCGCATGGCCATCAGGTGCTCAATGGGCTGGTGGGTCGGGCCGTCTTCCCCCAGGTAGATCGAGTCGTGGGTGTACAGGTAGATCACCTGCTGGCCCATGAGGCCCGCCAGGCGAACGGCGGGCCGCATGTAGTCATGAAAGACCAGGAAGGTGGCGCAGTAGGGAACCGTGCCCCCGTGCAGCGCCATGCCATTGCAGATCGACGCCATGGCGTGCTCACGCACCCCGAAGAACAGGTTGCGGCCGCCGAAGCTCTCCGGGCCAATGCCGGCCTCGCCGGTGAGCATGGAGCCGTTGGAGCCCGCGAGATCCGCTGAACCTCCGAGAATCTGGGGCACTCCAGCCGCGACTGCGTTCAGCACCTTGTGGGACGACTTGCGGCTGGCGATGCCCTTGGCGTCCGCTGGGAAGGCGGGCCACTCCACCGTGGAGAGATCCGGTGCGGCGTGCCAGGTGCGCCACTCGTCCTTGCGCGCAGACTCCGAGAGCCGGGCCTCCCAGGCACGGTGCTCCTGCACGTGGGCCTCCACGGAGGCGCGCATGTGCGCCAGCACCTCTGCGGGCACAGCAAAGTGGGCGTTCGGGTCCATGCCCAGGCCTTCCTTGGTGAGGCGAATCTCCGCCTCTCCAAGCGGAGCACCGTGGCTCTTCTCCGAGTCCTCGAAACTGGGGGAGCTGTGCCCGATGTGGCTCTTGCAGATCACCAGGGAGGGGCGATCCGAATCGGTCTTGGCCACGGAAATGGCAGCTGCCAGCTCCTCGTGGTTGTGGCCATCCACGGTCTGCACGTGCCAGCCAAAAGCCTCGAACCGCTTGGCCCGGTCCTCCGTGAAGGAGAGGTCGGTGGAACCATCGATAGTGATGCTGTTGTCGTCATACAGGTAGACCAGGCGCCCAAGCTTCAGGTGCCCGGCGATGCTGGCCGCCTCGGAGGAGATGCCCTCCATCAAATCCCCATCGGAGACGATGGCGTAGACCCAGTGGTCGCAGAGGGCCCGGCCAAAGTGCTCTCGCAGGTAGCGCTCACCGAGGGCCATGCCCACGCCGTTGGCAAATCCCTGGCCAAGGGGGCCGGTGGTGGTTTCCACCCCCGCAGTGTGGCCGACCTCCGGGTGTCCAGGGGTCTTGGAGTCCCACTGTCGGAAGTTCTTGAGATCGTCCAGGGACAAGTCGTACCCGGTAAGGTGCAGCAGGCTGTAGAGCAGCATGGAGCCATGTCCAGCAGAAAGCACAAACCGATCGCGGTCCGGCCAGTGCGGGTCAGCGGGGTCGTGCTTCAGGAACTGGCTCCAGAGCACATAGGCGGTGTCCGCCATGCCCATGGGCATGCCTGGATGCCCTGAATTGGCCGCCTGAACAGCGTCCATGGCGAGGCCCTTGATGGTGTTCACGGACTGGCGGGCGAGGAGATCAGTAGCCAAGTAGCACCCCCGGCGGTGGAGCCCTTCCCTATCTCCAGCAGCCCCCCCTGGCAATCAGGGTGAGCGCATCGCCATCCCCGCGTTAGAAGGCGGCCCTCTCACAGGGATTCACCATGGCCCAGAAGCCCCCCATTTCCTCCCGCAGCGACGACTACAGCCAGTGGTACCTGGACGTGATCCGCGAAGCCCAGCTGGCGGACTACACCCCGGTGAAGGGCTCCATGGTGCTTCGGCCCCACGGATTCGCCATCTGGGAGGCCATCAAGGACGACCTGGACCGCCGGTTCAAGGACACAGGCCACGTCAACGCCTACTTTCCTTTGTTCATCCCCCTCTCCTTTCTCTCCAAGGAAGCAGAGCATGTGGAGGGATTTGCCAAGGAGTGCGCAGTGGTGACCCACCACCGCCTTCGGGGGGTCGAGGATGAACACGGCAAGAGCAGCGTCGAGCCGGATCCCGCGGCCAAGTTGGAAGAGCCCCTCATCGTGCGCCCCACCAGCGAGACCATCATCTGGCACATGTATGGCCAGTGGATCAACTCCCATCGGGATCTGCCCATTCTCATCAACCAGTGGGCCAACGTGGTGCGCTGGGAGATGAAGACCCGGCCCTTCCTGCGCACCGCCGAGTTCCTCTGGCAAGAGGGCCACACCGCCCACGCCACGAAAGGTGAGGCCCAGGAGGAAGCCCTGCGCATGCTGGAGGTCTACCGGGCCTTTGCGGAGGAGACCCTCGCCATTCCCGTTGTGACTGGCGTAAAGAGCGCCTCCGAGCGCTTTGCCGGGGCTGTGGAAACCTACACCATTGAAGCCATGATGCAGAACGGCTGGGCCCTTCAGTCCGGCACGAGCCACTTCCTGGGACAGAACTTCGCCAAGGCCTTTGACGTGACCTTCCAGGGAGCGGACGGTGCCGTGGAGCACGTGTGGGCCACGTCCTGGGGCATGTCCACGCGACTCGTGGGCGCTGTGATCATGACCCATTCAGACGACAATGGGCTGGTGCTTCCCCCGAAGGTAGCCCCGGTCCAGGTGGCGGTGGTCCCCTTGTGGCGCAAAGAAGGCGAGAAGGAGACCGTGCTCCCCTTTGCCGAGAAGATCGCAGCGGACCTCAAAGCCTCAGGCGTCCGGGTCGCCTTGGATACGCGCGAGCGCATGAAGCCCGGCGCCAAGTACTACGACTGGGAGCGCAAGGGCGTCCCCCTGCGCCTGGAGGTCGGCCCCCGGGATGTGGCCAGCGGCTCGGCGTTTGCTGCCCGCCGCATCGGTGGCCCCAAGTTCGCCATTGAGGCCGCAGGGCTGGTGGGACGGGTCCACACGGAGCTGGACGCCATTCAGGCCGAGCTCTTCGAGAAGGCCCGGGCCCTCCAGGCCGTGCGCACCTTTGAAACCGCGAACTACGAGACGTTCAAGACCGACCTCGTGGAGAACGGCGGGTGGACCCTGGTGCCCTGGTGCGACGACTCTGCCGCCGAGGCCACCATCAAGACCGAAACCAAGGCCACCATTCGCTGCTTCCCGACAGACCGACAAGACGAGGCCGCTGGAAAGACCTGCTTCTACTCGGGGCAGCCGGCGACGCACATGGCCCTCTTCGGACGGGCCTATTGAAGCAGCGGTTCTTTGAGGGACATCTGGTAGCCTCTACCCTCTCTTCAGGGGGAGCCGGGCATTCGAGTCTTCTGGCCAGCGATGGTTCTCTCTTGTGCCGCTTGCGCCGGAGAGACAAGCGACACGGGCGGACAGAACACCCCGCCTGAGGGCGTCACCGTGCGCCTGCTTCCCGCGGCGCCGCGCACCGGAGACCACCTCCTGGTCGAGATCACCGAAGAGGCCACGGACCCGGACGCGGGAGACGTGGTGGGGTACCAAACCCGCTGGCGTCGAGACGGCGAGGCGGTCGAGACGACCTCCCAGTGGCTGGACGCGAGCCTCACGAGCAAAGGCGAGACCTGGGAGGTGGAGGTCACCCCCACGGACGGTCGCCAGGGTGGAACGCCGGCAATCGCGAGCGTGGTCGTGGGAAACACCCCACCGAAGGTGAGCGTCACGCTGTCTGCAAGCCGTCCCACAGCCCAGGAGGACCTGGTGGCCGCGGCCACAAGCGTGGACGAGGACAACGACGAGGTCACCCTCTCCTGGAGCTGGACCCGCGATGGGGAGGCCACCTCCTTTGTCACCGACACGATTCCGGCCGCCGAGACACAGGTTGGGGAGGCCTGGACGGTCCAGGCCGTCGCCAGTGACGGCGAAGACGAAGGCGAAACAGCGAGCGCCAACGCGGTGGTGGCGAACACCCCACCGACCCTGCTGGACTTGTCCCTCCACCCGGACTCTCCCCAGACCGGGGACACCCTGCGCACCGAGAGCACCGTCGAGGACCTGGACCTGGGGGAGGTCTTTGTTCACTACCGCTGGAGCGTCGGCGGCGTGACGGTGCTGGAAGGGTTCGATCCCACCCTGGATGGAAGCCACTTTTCAAAACACGACGTGGTCTCGGTGGAGGCCACGCCGGGCGATGGCCTGGACGAGGGAGGCCCCCTCTCGGCCCAGGCCACCATCCTCAACACCCCCCCCACCGTAGAAGGAGTCGCGATCGACCCGGCGGAGATGAGGGCGGCTTCCACGCCCGCCTGTGTCGTGGAGGGCGCAGAAGATGCCGATGGGGACACGGTGCAGCTCTCCTACACCTGGGAGGTCAACGGAGCCGTCGTCTCCAGCGCCACTCCCCTCGACGCGTCCCTGTTCGCCCGGGGGGATGTGTTGATCTGCACCGCGACACCAGGAGACGGAGAAGAGAGCGGTTCAAGCGCCCGCAGCGACAGCGTCACCGTCCAGAACACCGCCCCGACCATCGACGGGGTCACCCTGTCCACCCCCAACCCCACCGAGGCAGACACGATCTCCGCCAGCGTCCTCGTCTCGGACGCAGACGGCGACACCACCACCCTCTCCCATGACTGGGCGGTAAACGGCCTCTCGGTCTCCAGCGCAAACACCCTGGACGGGGCGGATTTCGACAAGGGCGACCTTGTGCAGCTGACGGTCGTGGCCAGCGACGGAACGGAAGACAGCGCGCCTTTTACCAGCGCGTTTGTCCGTGTGCTCAACACCCCTCCGGTGATCGCAAGCGCGAGCATGACGCCGTCCCAGGTGTTCACGAACGACACCTTGAGCCTGGCGCTTTCGGGACAGGACGCGGATGGGGACGCGCTCACCTGGAGCGTGGTCTGGGAGGTCGACGGCAGCGCTCTGACAGGAGCGACCGACACCTCCCTGGACGGCACCACCTGGTTTGAACGGGACCAGTCCGTGCTGGCCCAGGTGACCCTCTCCGATGGAGAGGATGCCACCACCACCCAGACCCAGGTGCTCGTCGTCTCCAACACGCCCCCCACCGCCCCCACGGTAGGCATCTCCCCAGCCTCGCCGGTTGCCAGCGATGACCTTGTCTGCGAGGTGCAGGTTCCGTCCACCGACGAGGACACGGCGGACACCGTCTCCTACGCCTTCAGCTGGACCCGGGACGGCGCCACCGCGACCGAAACGAGCGCCACAGTCTCGGCCAGCGCAACCGCAGCCGAGGAGACCTGGATCTGCGCCGCGACCCCCCACGACGGAACCGATGATGGGCCGGTGGGCATAAGCGCCCCGGTGACCCTTGGACATTCCAGCTGGGCGTCCTACTCCGCCGGGGACTTTGCGGGTGCCTGCACTGACTTTGATGCCCAGCTCGCGGCAGACCCCGCCGACACAGACGCCCTGAACGGAAAGGGATGGTGCACGCTCAAGCAGCTTCTCGGCGCCGACGCCGTGAGCGCGTTTCAGGCCCTGCAGGCGGTGGATGCAACGATTGCCGACGGCTGGGTGGGCATGAGCGCAGCGCAGTCGCTGACCGGTGAGCACCTCGCGGCAGCGGACGCGGCAGAGGCCGCCCTCACCCTGGATCCCAACTACGCCAGCACCCACGACGATCTGGACGCCACCGACGTCAAAATCGCCCGGGCCCGGGCCCTGGTCCTCGGCGGCGACTTCATCAACGCCGAGAGAGCGCTCGGGGCGATCTCCTCCACCCACGGCCTCAGCCTCCACGACGCCACCTCCTGGGTGGTTGGGGTGGACACCTGGGGCTCCTACCAGCTGGCCGCGCTTGCCTGGCTTAAGTCCTACCAGGAGTCCTTGTGAGCCCGGTACTTCTCCCCATGCTGGCATCCGCCGCCCTTGCAACCGGTGGCTTCGCCCACAAGCTGGACGTGGAGAGCCGGGTGGTGCTCGACTACCGGGAGGGACACATCTCCGTGGCCCCTCCCCCCTTGGTGGACCGGGCCCTGAATCCCGCGGGGATGGTCCTGACCCTCCGGTTTGAGTCCCCCCTCTCCCCACTGGAGATCAAGACGTTGGAGAGACGAGGGGTCGCATTTGTCCGGCACGGAGGCACGCTCCACTCCATCGCCAACATCTACACCGCCCAGGTCTCCTGGAGCGCCCTCGACGCCCTGTTGGCCGACCGCCGGGTGGTCCGCATGGAGGCCGCGGTGCCCTTGAACCAACATCCCCCCCTGGATGTCAGCGGACCGGAGATCCAGGCGGACGAGACACACCTGTCCCTGGGGGCGGACAGCGCCTTTCTTGACGGCACCGGGGTGGTGCTGATGGACCTGGACACCGGGGTGGACGTGACCCACCCGGTCTTTTTCCGGCCCGATGGCGGAAGCTTTGACTGGATCGACGTGGACAGCGACGGGCTCTTTTCGCCGGGGATTGATGCGGTGGATTTGGATGGCGATGGCGCCCACACAAGCGCCGAGCTCCTCCAGCTCCTCGATGCCCGGGTCCTGGACTACGACGAGGTCCCATGGGTCGGCACCCAGGCCGTCCTGGATGCAGATGTGGACTGGCTCTACCTGGATGAGGACGGGGACAGCCAGCGTGGGTCGGGCGCGGGAATGGGGTTCACCGACGCGGACCCTGCCTTTGGAGAGCCCCTCTTCATCGTGGAAGACGCCGACGGAGATGGAGACCTGGGGCTGGGTGAGCGCCTCTTGAAGCTCGACTCCAGCAAGATCATCGCCACCCTGGACGGCGATGACGGGGAGGAGCACTTTTCGGGGGACATCATCGACACCGAGACCGATGACAACGGCCACGGCACCGCCGTCTCCGGGATTCTCCTGGGAGAGTATGACCAGTATCGAAAGTACCGGGGTGTCGCGCCCGGCGCGTCTCTGATCCTGGCGGACATCTATGGGCAGGGCACGTCGCACGTGGACGCGGTGGCCTGGGGGGAGGCCAATGGTGCAGACGTGATGCTGCACGAGGTGGGCGGCTGGACTGGGCGGTTTCTCGATGGCACCTCGAACACGGAGCTCGCCATTGAAGCAGCCCACGCGGCTGGCACCCCCCAGATCTGTCCCGCCGGAAACATCGGAAAGAACTACAAGCACGGGTCCGTTCAGGTGCCTGCCAGCGGAAGCTGGGAGGGCCCCTACTACTTCTACGCCTCCGACTACCTGGAGACCTATGGGAGCGAGACCTGGTGGTTCACCGTCCTGAGCCTCGACAGCCTCGCCAACCTGGAGCTGGCCATGCGGGAGTCAGGAACCAGCGACTGGGTCTACCCGACCTTTCCAAGCACCTCCCAGTGCGAGGACAACGGCGTGGGGGTCTATGTCTGCGGCACCTCAGACGCCTCGCCCGCCGGAACCCAGATGTGGTCCAGCTACATGACCAGGTGGGAGAACAGCGTCTACAGCACCCCTCCCACGGGCTGGTGGCAATTCTGGTTCCGGAACTCAGACAACCAGAGCATCGATCTCCACCTCTGGGTCAAGGACGACATCACCTCCTGGAGCGGCGGCGTGCAATTCGTAGGTACCCCCGCAGATCAGACCTACTACGTGGGAGACGCCGCCTCTTCTGCGACCACCCCTTCCGTAGTGGAGGACTGTGTCACTGTGGCCGCCTATTCCACCCGGACGGATGCGGTGAACGGAGACTTCTCCGCTGGAAGCTTCGGCCTGGCGAGCTCCAGCGGTCAGGGCCCCCGCATCGATGGTGCCTCCCTGGTCGACATCGCCGCACCCGGGAACTTCGACGTGCTCTCTTCGGCCAGCTCCACCGAGGAAGACGACAACAACCTGCCCTATGGAGAGGGAGTCTTTACGCCCTTTGGCGGCACCTCCGCCGCGGGACCCCACGTGGCAGCAGCTGCCGGGCTGTTGCTGCAGGCCCATCCAGGCACGAGCCCCGACGACATCACGACGGCCATTCGAAGCGGGGCCGGGACCGACTCGGAAACCTCCAGCGCCCTGCCGGACGAGACCTGGGGCTACGGAAAGCTGCGCATCATGGATGCCGTGCAAGCGGCAGACACCTCGCCCCCTACCTATGACCTCCTGCAGTCCCCCCACGCGCTCTTGCCAGAAGCCACGGAGATCATCCTGGCGCCGAATGAGTCACTTGGGGCCGTACCCCAGGTGACCGTCACCCTCGATGGCAACGCGACATCCACCCTGTTCGATGAGGATGGCTACGGCCTCTGGTCCGCGTGGGTGGCCACGGGAACCGTCGGCGTGCAAGCCGTGTTGGAAGACCTCGCTGGAAACGTGCAGTAGCCCTCCGCCCCGTTCAGAAGTTCTGCCGCTTCAGAAGTTCTGCCGCCAGGTCTGCAGATCCTTTACCTGCAAGTACGGATTCGTCCGCCGCACCTCCTCCAACGGCGCACTCTCCCCCCCATAGGCGTGCCCGGGGTAGAGCACCATCTCCCCGGGCAGCTTGTCCAGGCGCTGGGTCAGGGTGCGGTACATCTCGTCCGGGTCGCCCCCGGGCAAGTCCACGCGCCCGCATCCCTGGAGAAAGAGCGTGTCCCCAGCAAGCACCGAGTCCTTCAATCGAAAACAAAGACTTCCCGGCGTATGCCCCGGCGTATGCAGCAGCTCAATCTCGATGCCCCCCGCCTTCACCACATCTCCTGAATCATGCTCCGTGAGATCGCTCTTCTCCAGTCCGGTCATCTTCAAGACCCCCTTGGCTTCCAGGCGATGGGTGTGAACGGTACAAGGAGAAAGCGCCATCAGGTTGGCCAGCCCCTCCACCTCCAACCCATACATGCTCCCCCCGATGTGGTCCGGGTGGTAGTGGGTCACCAGTGCACCGGTCAGGCGCATGCCATCTTCTTCCACCACGTTCACGATGTCCCGCACGGCCCAGGCCGGGTCCACCACCAGGCACTCGCCGGTGTCCCGGTCTCCCACCAGGTAGACAAAGTTGGCCATCTGGCCGGCCACAGGGTGATCGCGGCCGAAATCGCGGCCGGAGAGAAGCTGTCGAAAGTAGAGTGTTGCCATTCTCCAAATGTAAGAGGCAAACAAACTCGTCGCCCCCCGTTGGCTCCAAATGAGGGGTTGTGATACCGTCTCCGGGATTCGAATCAACCGCTCGGCGAGAGCCGGCATTGGTGCAGGTGGAGTAGAACGTGCAAGAGCCCGGAACAGCCAGCTATTCCCGCGGAGATGTGATCTCCCGCAAGTACGAGATTGAAGCCCACCTGGGGGACGGTCTCTTTGGTGCAACCTACAAGGCGCGCCACATCGCTTCGGGAAAAAACCTCGTCATCAAGTTCCTTTGGCCTGAACTCAATGAAAACGACGGCAACCGCGCCGTTTTCGAAGAGGCTTTCCGCCGCGCAAAGGCGGTCCGGCACCCCGGGCTCGTACGCTATGGAGAAATCGCCGAGCACAACGGCGAGTGGTATTTCACCCAGGAGTTTTTCAAGTCCAAGGACCTTCGAAAGATTCTGGAGGAACACAGCTCCGACCACAAGAACATGAGCTTGCAGGAGGCCTGCCAGATCACGATCAAGGCGCTGGAGTCACTTCAGGCTGCCCACGAGAGCGGCATCCACCACTTTGATCTGAAGCCAGAGAACATCCTGGTGGCCACGGAGCACTCCGGCCCCGGCGGCTCCAAGGTGGTTCAGAACATCAAGGTCACCGACGTCGGCCTCGCGACCACCGTGGGTTCGCTCAAAACAAAGGAAGAGTTCGACGAGCGCCCCTCGTTTATCTACCAGGCACCTGAGCTGGGCACCATGGCGGGTGGCGGCACCTCCCAGACCGACGTGTACTCGGTGGGAGTCATGTTCTACGAAATGCTGGTGGGCAAGCACCCGTCCAGCCCCCTGGTTTTTCCCTCCAAGCTGCGGGACGACCTGCCAGAACACGTGGACCAGATCGTGGAAATGGCCATCGCGCCGGACACCCAGGATCGGTACCCCGCATGCACCGACATGGTGCGGGATGTGCAGCGAACCTTCCAGGAAGACATCCTTCACGCGTCGAGACCTACCTCCTTCAAGGTCATTGCGAGCAGCATCGCCCTGGCCGTTGTGTTGGTGGGAGTCGCCAGCGGACTGGCCCTGAAGAACAAGGAAGCCATCGCCGAGTCTGAAACCCATCGACTGGAGACCATGACCTCCAGTGCCCGAGCAGAGGTTCTCAAGTCGAACCAGATTCCATCGGACGAGGAATACAACCGGATCAACAGCCAGGAACCGGACATGGTCTTCGTGCCAGGTGGCGAGTACCTGCAGGGCCGGATGCACAGCGAAGACGCTGCCTCGGCTTCTTCGGCTGAGAGCCTCTCGAAAAAGGTCTTCGTGGATGATTTCTTCATTGACCGCTACGAATTCCCCAACATCCAGGACAAGGTGCCCGTGGGCAAGGTCGCCTGGGCCCGCGCAAAGGAGACCTGCGAGTCCTTTGGCAAGCGCCTTTGCTCCTCAGACGAGTGGGAGAAGGCCTGCAAGGGCCCCAAGAACACCATCTACTCCTTCGGAGACACGTGGGATCCCTCGATCTGCACCGCGGGCAAGGACTACAAGCTAGGCGGAATGGCTGACTGCCGCTCTGCCTACTTTGTCTTCGACATGAGCGGTGGCCTTACCGAGTGGACCTCCACCCCGCGGGCCTCCAGCAAGAACCGGTACGTCGTGAAGGGCGGATCCAAGTCGAATCCCGAGGTCGGCTACCGCTGCGCCTTCAGCAACGATCAGCGAGGCAACTACGGGGCCTCAGACAGCAGCCTCTCCTTCCGCTGCTGCAAAGACGTCGAGTAGAGCAAGTCAGCAGCCCTCGGATCGCTCCTGCCAGAGAGCACCTGCTGCATGCAGCTCATCTCGCACGATTCGGTACACCCCCGGGTCGTAGCACAAGGCCGTGTGCCCCACCTTTCGAACCTGCACATTGACCAGGCTCTCCTCCCCCTTTCGCGGCACAAGCTTCGAACACCAGTAGGGACAGACCATGTCGTGCTTTGAGTAGATTGAGGTCAACGGCACATGGGCGGGAAAGGTGTCCCGGCCAAGGCGCCGCACCATGGAGCTCCGGGGGAGCATTTCCATCGGGCTCTTGGAGAGGAGGCCTCCCGCCATCAGCCAGACCCCAAGCGCGGCCGTTGGCGTACCCCGGTGTGGTGTACCCAGGGTCACCAGGCTCTTGGCCCGCCTATCTCCCCCATGGTGCTGAATGTAGTGGCGGGCCACCAGCCCCCCCTTGGAGTGGCCCACGATGTGAAACCTCTCCAGCTCGTGCTTCTCACAGATGCCCTCCAGCTTTTCGGCGATGGTCTCTGACAGAACCGAGATGGGCCGGTTGTTGAACCTTCGAAACAACCCCCCCAGGTCCAGGGAGAACACACCAAAACCGTCGTATCGCAGGCGATCTTCCATCACCTCCCACACGTTTCTGGTCTGCATGAAGCCATGCAAGAGCAACACGGTCTCAGAGTGTTGTCCCAGGTCCCCTCGCCGCACGATCGCATTTCCGCGACCATACACCCGGCGCAGGCTTCCCAGCTGATCACGCACTGCGTGGTACACACCGTCTGCGCTCCATTTGCGTCTTGCCATCGGTCTTCCTTGGGCCTCTATACCTCCTCCGCAGCCCCCCGTCTGCGTGATAGCTTGGCCTGGGAGGCAACATGTTCCGATGGTTCGCGCTGACACTTTCTCTCGCGGTCGCCTGCACGGGCGGAGGAGAGGAAGACAAGGACGGTCCCGCCCTGCCCGGCTCCGACACGGGAGGCGCGAATTGCGGAGGTTCGGAGCCGGTGGCCCTGGAGTTGATTCTTGGCAACGGTGGCCCGGTGGAATTCGAAGCGGTGGAGTGGCCGACCATCCTCTTGCGACTTCTTGCCGAGGACGAAGATGGTGACCTTGATCTCGCTTTCATGGAGTTCTGGTGGGACCTGGAGGAAGACGGCACCGTGGACACCGGGGTGGCTGGCAATGATCGCTACTTCACCCTGGAGTCCGATGAGTGCGCAACCGAGTCCATCGACCTGGGCCTGAACCTCCAGGTGGGCACCCAACTGGCCTACAACACCCACTATGAATTCGCCGCCCGGGTCACGGATCGCGCAGGACTCAAATCCAACCTGGTGTTCGCGGCTGGATCCACACCAAAAACTGATGGTTCCGATGGAGATGGCACCGGCAGATAGCCTGCAAATCGAATAGAAGCCGGCATGCCAAACGATGCCTACAGGGATGCCGGAGTCGACATCGCCGCTGGGGAAGCGGTGGTGGATGGCATTCGAGAGGCGGTGGAGTCCACCCGGCGCCCGGAGGTTTTGGCGGGCCTTGGGGGCTTTGGAGGGTTGTTTGCCTTGGGTCACTACCGGGATCCGGTGCTGGTTAGCGGCACCGACGGCGTGGGCACAAAGCTCTTGCTCGCAGAGGCGCTGGGGGCACACAAGACCATCGGTATCGACCTGGTGGCCATGTGCGTCAACGACGTGGCCGTGGCAGGGGCGGAGCCGCTGTTCTTCCTGGACTACTTCGCCACCGGTAAGCTGCGGGCGGAAGTCGCGATAGAGGTCGTCGGAGGAATTGCCGAGGGCTGTCGCCAGTCGGGCTGCGCGCTGATCGGTGGAGAAACTGCCGAAATGCCCGGCATGTACCCGGCAGGGCGGTACGACCTGGCGGGGTTCTCTGTGGGGGTCGTGGAGCGCGCCCATCTACTCACGGGGGGCGAGATCACCACCGGCGATGTGCTGGTAGGCCTGGCTTCATCCGGGCCCCATTCCAACGGCTACTCCTTGATCCGGAAGGTGGTTGGCGGCCTGGACCTGAACGATAACCACGGCCTTCCACGCCCTCTTGGGGAGATCCTGCTCCAACCCACTCGAATCTACGTCAAGGAGATGCTGGAGCTTAAGGGGGTCGCTCGCGGATTTGTGCACATCACCGGAGGAGGATTCCTGGAGAACATTCCCCGGATCCTTCCCGCCGGCCTCGGCGCCCAAATCAATCTGGGCTCCTGGGAGGTGCCACCGGTGTTTCCATGGCTTGCTGCCCGTGGAGGCCTCTCCAGCCGGGATCTCTATCGCACGTTCAACATGGGGATTGGCATGGTGGTGGTGGTGGCCAAGGAAGACGTCTCCAAGGTACGAGGAGGCGTGCCCATTGGGGTGGTGGTGAAAGACGACATGGAATCGGTAGCTCTTTCATGACCCCTGGACCGGACCAGGGAGCTGCGGTGGGCGTTCTCGTCTCGGGGTCCGGGACCAATCTACAGGCGCTCCTAGACGCCACACAGGCTCCAGACCATCCGGCACGAATTGCCCTGGTGATTTCCAACCGAAAGAACGCACAGGCGCTACATCGCGCTCGCACCGCGGGGGTCCCCGCAGTCTGGATTTCTCCCAGGCAGTTCGAAACGCAGGCGGCATTTGAACAGGCGCTGGGCAACGCCCTGGAAGAGCACGGGGTTCAGTGGGTCGCCTTGGCGGGTTTCATGCGCATTCTCGGGCCTACATTCCTCGACCGATGGGCCGGGCGCGTCTTGAACATCCACCCTTCTCTGCTCCCAGCCTTTCCTGGGTTGAATGCCCAGGGCCAGGCACACGACCACGGGGTGCGAGTGGCCGGAGCCACCGTTCATTTCGTGGATGCCGGAACCGACACCGGGCCGATCATTGCCCAGGGCGCCGTGCCCGTGACGCCGGGAGAAGGCCGGGACGCGCTTCAACAACGCATCCTCAAAATGGAACACCGCTTGTACCCGATGGTGCTTCGGTGGGCCGTAGAGAACCGCCTCTCCGTGGAAGGTCGATCTGTGCATGTGGAGCTACCACCAGGTGATGCGACCTGGAGTTGGGACAACACGTGAGCCGCGTGTTGGTGTCTGCCTGCCTGTTGGGCAAGGCCTGTCGATACGACGGCCAGTCCAAGGATAACCTCCGCGTTCAGAACTGGGCGGAGGCAATTGTCCAAGCAGGCGGTTCCGTCGTGGCAGTTTGCCCAGAGGAGCTGGGTGGACTGGGCACCCCCCGGCCCCCGGCGCAGCTCGTTGGAGGGGACGGCGAAGCAGTTCTCCGGGGATCAGCCCAGGTGGAAACGGAAACCGCCAATGTCACCGGCAAGTTTGTGGCTGGCGCGATTCGGGCGGCAAACCGGGGATCTGGCGCCTCAGAAGCCGTCCTTAAGGCCCGGTCCCCTTCTTGTGGCTGCCGTGAGGTCTGGAGAGACGGCGCTATCAGCCCTGGGGAGGGCGTTTTTGCTGCACTCCTCAAATCCCGAGGGCTTACCCTGCGAAACGAGGAGGAGTTGCCATGACCCCAAGGGCTCTGGGCGCGACCGATCTGACCCTGCCTCCCATCGTGTTCGGGGCCTGGGCCATCGGCGGTTGGTGGTGGGGAGGCACCGATGATGCGCGAGCCATTGCGGCCATGCGAGCCGCTGCGGATGCGGGCTCGCTTGCCATCGACACGGCCCCCGTCTACGGATTTGGCCACTCTGAACGCCTGGTGGGGGCCGCCCTCTCTCACCGGCGCCAGGAAATCCAGATTCTGACCAAGTGCGGCTTGAGTTGGACCCGGGAAGACGGCCCGGTGGCCTTCACCACACAAGACGTGACCGGTCAGCCCAAGGTGGTGAGAAACGATCTCCGCCCAGCCAGTGTTCGGGCCGAGTGCGAGGCCAGTTTGAAGCGCCTTCACACAGAAGAGATCGACCTGTACCAGTGCCACTGGCCGGATCCATCGACGGACGTGGCAGAGACCATGGGTGAGATGCTGCGTCTGCGGGAAGAAGGGAAGATCCGCGCCATCGGAGTCTCCAACTTCTCCCCCGAGCTGATGGAGAAGTCCCAGGCAGCTCTCGGGGATGTGCCCCTGGCTTCGACCCAGCCTCGATTTAGCCTGCTCCACCGCAAAATCGAGAACGACGTTCTTCCCTGGTGTCGCTCACACAACGTGGGCGTCCTGGCCTACAGGCCCATGGAGCAGGGCCTGCTCGCCGGCGCCGTGGGCCCAGACCGGACCTTTCCGGCCGGGGACAAGCGCCCCACCCAGCCCATCTTCAGCGTGGAAAACCGGCGGAAGATTCTCCGGAACCTGGAGTCGATTCGAGACATCGCAACAGCACACGAGGCTACCTTTGCTCAGCTGGCGCTCGCCTGGGTAGTGGCCCAGCCCGGCCTGACCTGCGCACTGGCCGGCGCCCGAAATGCAACTCAGGCCCTGGAGAATGCCCAGGCGGGAGATGTCGCGCTCTCTCCGGAAGATATCACCCGAATCGGATCGGTGTTCGCGGGGGTGGGGTAGAGGCCCGAGAACGGGTCCGATTCGGGTTTTCGTTGGGTTTGCAGGGGGTTGGACGCCGCGCTATTTGTGCGCCGGCGTGGCCAAAGGCCACAGGGTGAACCTTGTCCATGAACACCGCTCCTCGGCTCCGAGGCCTGGTCCGTGCCTTTTTCGGCCTGACCGCCATCACCTATGTCCTGGTGGTTTTTGGCGCGCTGGTGCGAGTCAAGGGTGCTGGATTGTCCTGCCCGGACTGGCCCCTGTGTTTTGGAAAACTCCTCCCGAGCCTGGACCTTGGGGTGATCCTCGAGTGGGGCCACCGCACCCTGGCGGGAAGCATCAGCCTGCTCCTTGTGGCCGCGCTCCTTGTAGCCTGGCGCACTCCGATTGCCTGGAAGGCACTGGGTCGCCTGCCTTGGGTCGTTCTTGGTGTGCTTGGCGTTCAGGTCGTTCTCGGGGGGCTGACGGTCTTGAAGCTGCTGGCCGCCTGGACAGTCACCCTGCACCTTCTGTTTGGAAACCTATTTTGCCTGACCTTGTGGGTGATGGCCCTTCGGCTACGCGACACCTACCACCCTCCTGTCACGCCAGGTCCCCTGCCCCGTGGGTGGCGGCCCTTGTTGGCAGCAGCAGCGCTTCTCCTTTTTGCCCAGATGGTGCTCGGAGGCCTCGTCAGCTCGAACCATGCCGGATTCGCCTGCCTCCAGTGGCCCACCTGCCAGGGAGATGTGTGGTTCCCGTCCTTTACGGGGCTCATTGGTCTTCAGGTCTTTCACCGTCTCGTGGCCTACGCCCTCACAGGCGTTGTCCTGGCCCTTGCCGTGATCGGTCGGAGCCACCCCCAGGTGGGTGCACCGACAGGGGCCGCCCTCATCCTGGTGATTGTTCAAGTGGTTCTGGGTGTGCTGAACGTGCTTTGGCTCTTGCCCGTTGAAATCACCGCAGGCCACTCGGCAGGCGCTGCTGGACTGGTGCTGCTCTTTACCGTGCTCGTGCGGATCTCGTGCCAGGGCGGTCGCACCGCGGTCGAAGAGTCGGACGAGGCCGTCGCTTAGATGGAAGTCTCCGCCCCCACCGCCGCCCCCCAGGGGCTGCGCCGAACACTGGCGCTCTACTACGAGATGTCCCGTCCCCGGGTGCTCTTTCTCGTGGTCTTCACCGGCCTGCCCACCCTGATCATGGGCCAGGAGATCACCCCCACCTTCTCGTTGGCGTTCTGGGTCATCCTCGGGACGGCGCTATCCGGTGCCGCATGCAGCGTGCTCAACGCCTACCTGGAGCGGGACATTGACGCCCGAATGGCGCGCACCCAGAACCGCCCTCTTCCCGCTGCGGCCATGGTGCCAGGGCAGGCTCTCTGGTTTGGAGTCATTCTCTCTGTGGTCAGCACGGGGATGCTCTACATCTGCGGCGGCTGGTTGCCCGCCTTCGTCGGTGCAGCCAGCATTGCATTCTATGTTTTTGTCTACACCCTGGGTCTCAAGCGCCGCACGCCACAGAACATCGTGATCGGCGGTGCAGCCGGCGCAACCGCTCCACTGATTGCAGATGCCGCTGTGGACGGCAACCTGGGTCCTGCAGGCATCATCCTCTTCCTGATCATCTTCCTGTGGACCCCGCCCCACTTCTGGGCGATTGCCCTGTTCCGAAAAGACGAGTACGCGAACGCCGAGCTTCCCATGATGCCCCTCGTGGTGGGCGACCAGGGCACCCGGTGGCGGGGCCTGGGCTACACCGTGGCCATGATCCCCGTGTCTCTTGCCCTGACCTGGCTGGGCATCCTTCACGAGCTCTACGCGGGGGTCGCGCTCCTGAGTGGCCTGTGGTTCCTCGGGTGGAACCTCCTGGCAATTCACCGTCAGGACTACGCAGTGGACAAGCGCATGTTCCATGCCTCCATCGCCTACCTCTTCGCCCTGTTTGGCGCGATGATGGTGGACGTAGCGGCCTACGACTGGTTCCACTGGCTTTCCTAGGATGGACTGGCTCTGGCCCATCTATGAAGACCATGTGGTTCGGCAGTGTCAGCGGCACCAACTGCACGAGGACCAGTCCGCCCTGGAGCAGACCTTTCTGCAGTCCCTTGGAAACAGCACCGCCACCTTGTTCGTCATGGAGCCAGTGGGCGACACCATTCGGTTCATGGGACTTGGGCGCTGGAAGCTGGGGGAGGTTCCCGCCCTGTTGACGGACCCCAACGCTTTTCTCTCCGAGCGGTTTGGCGGTGGAAAATTCAAGATAAACTTCCACGACGGGTTCCACTTTGTGGGCACCCACAACTTTCGCACCTTTGGCGACGAGCTTTGGCGAGACCTGGAAGAAGTGGAGTTTGACGAATGACACCCCTCTACCGTGTACACGCGCTCATGATCGCCTTGACCATTGTCTTCTGCGCTGGCTTCTCCTGGTGGTCCTTTCAGCACCCGGAGCAAGGCCCGTCCTGGATGGGGGCGTCCTTTGGTGCCTTCGGCCTGGCCCTGGGGGTCTACCTGGCGAGGTTTCTCAAGGACAAGCGGGACTGAGGGTCGACTCTGACGGCTGCTCGGGAAGCGCCCGAAGATAGTCCGCGACCGCAATAGCGCTCTCCCGGGCCAGCTTTGTGCAGTGGTTCACCCCGACTCCCTGGAGAGAATTGCCGGCCATGAGAAGGCCTGGCAAAGAGAGAAGAGCGCGCCTGGCCTCGTGCACCCGGGCCTCGTGTCCAATTTCGTATTGCGGAATCCCCACGCGGTGGCGGAAGCAGGCCTGCCAACGGGGCCTCGCTGAGATCCCCATGACCTGGTGCAGGTGTTGACGCGCCGAGAGCGCCAGATCCTCCTGTTCCATCCCACAGACCCCCAGGTCCCTGGCACCCCCCATGAAGATCCGCAGGAGCACGTGTCCCTGGGGGGCTCGCATGCCCGAAAACATGGAGGAGGTCCACATGACCCCGAGGACCCGCCCCCCTTCCGTCGACGGAACCAGGTAGCCAAAACCATCCATGGGATGGGGCACCTCGCTCTCCCGGTACCCAAGGCTCACCGCCGCCACCGGCGCACTGGGAACACCGGTGCAAGCAGCCAAAAGATCCGGATGCAAGGGCCCGAGAAAAGGAGCGGCCAAAGAGGCCGGCACCGCGGACACCACCACATCAGCGTCCTCCATCCGGGGCCGCTCCCCTCCCACGTGGACCCGCCACGACCCGGCTCTCCTCTCCAGAGAGCTGACCGGGCTGTGGTGTTGAAGCCGCGGCCCCAGGCTCTCCACCAGCGCTTCCACCAGGCGACCCATCCCATGCCGGAAGGACACCATGCGCCGCATGCCAACCCCCGAGGGGCTCACGCTGCCTTGTTGAGCGCTCTGTTCCCGGGACCGGATCAGGGCCTGCAAGAGGCTTCTGCCGTTCTGTTCCAGATCCGTCAACTGCGGGAGCGCCGCCGACGCTGAGAGTCGCTCAGGGTCGCCCGCATAGATTCCCGCGACGACCGGATCCAACAAGCGGTTTGCGGCTTCCCGTCCCAGGCGGCGCCTGGCAAACGAAGCCACGCTCTCCTCCATGTTGGGGGGGGCAGGAGGCACAAGCGGCTCCATCAGGACCCGGGCGCGGGCACGCAGGGACAAGAGATCGCTGTTCAAGAAGCTGGAGAGGCTGTCCGGAAACCTCCGCAAGCGCCCATTGACCAGGATGTATCGCCGTCGGGCGGTCTCCTGGGCGGTCACAAGCTCGTCCTCCAACCCCAACTGGGTGACCAGCTCCAGGGTGGAAGGGTCGCGGTTCAGGAAAGCGGCGGGCCCCGCTTCGCAGGTCCAGCCATTCTCAGATCGGGTGCGAATGTTCCCGCCAGCACGCCCGGTGGACTCCAGCACCCTGACCTCCGCGGCCGGACACCTCGACACCAACTCCGCCCCAAGGGACAGCCCCGAGATTCCCCCTCCAATCACCACGACCTTTGCCACTGGCTCTCCCCTCTTGGGAGGCTTGGCTCCCCCACGGGCAGGTGGGTCTTAGTGCCGGATCCCCACCGCGTCAAGCCACGTGAGAGGTCGGACCTTGCACCCGCCCAAGGCCCGTCATAAGTGGGCGTGTCGCCGAAACCTAGCCGGTTTCCAACCAAGGAAGACAACATGAACCGCACGCTTCTCCCTCTCTCCATCTCGCTGCTCCTGACCGCCTGTGGCGGCGGATCCGAGGCCCCCTCCGAGGCCCCCGCGCCCGCTCCTGCTGCTGCTGCTGCCCCCGCTCCCGCGGCCGGCGGCTACGAAGAGCAAGACGCCGTGGCAGATGCTGGGTCCATCTCCGGAACCGTGAGCTACACGGGCGACAAGACGGACGAGGTCCTCGCCATCACCCAGGACACGGAAGTGTGCGCCCACGATCACCCGGAGCGCCCCTCGGGCGCCCTGGTGTTGGCCGATGGCAAGCTCCAGAACGCCATCGTGTACCTGGAGGGCGTGAAGTCCGGCAAGAAGTGGGACTCCGACACGGTCAGCATCGACAACCAGGGCTGCGCATTCGTCCCCCGCGTGAGCATTGGCCGCAAGGGCGGCAACGTGGTGGCCAAGAACAGTGACCCGGTCACCCACAACACGAACATGACCCTCACCCAGGGTTCCAAGACCATCATGAACAGCTCCCTCAAGAAGGACAACGAGTCCTCCCCCAAGAAGCTGAAGAAGTCCGGCATGGTCGAGGTTCGCTGCGATTTGCATGACTGGATGAAGGGTGCGCTGTTCGTTGCTGACTCCCCTTACGCTGTCGCAACGGGCGCTGACGGAAGCTTCAACCTCGGCGACGTGCCCGCCGGCGACTACACCTTGAAGGCCTGGCACGAAGTGCTTGGCGAGTCCGAGGCCACCGTCACGGTGTCCGCCGGCGGTGCTGTCACGCAAGACATCACCTTCGAGTAGTTCATGCGTCGACGATTCCTGACCACGGACGGGTTCATCCAGGTGGGATTCTGGTCCCAGTTGGTGATCCTGGTGCTGGTGGATTGGGGCTCCCTGGCAAGCTTTGCCCGGGAGACCCCGCCCTGGTACCACGGAGTCGGGTTCGTCGTGATGAACGCGATCCTCCTGACCTGCACCTGGGTCATGTGGCGCTGGCTTAGAGTCCAGAGCAGCTCGCCAGTCAAGTGACGGCAGCGTCCCGGGACGCCCCAACCGACGAGGGGTTGCGCTTGATTCATCTGGGCGTGGGGGCCTTCGTGGCCACCTGCGTCCTGTTGTTTCTGGCCGCCACCTTTGTTCCACAGGAGAACGATGCACCCCTGGGGTTTTCCCTGAGCCCCGTGGCAACGACCCAAGCAGACGGCACCTTCCAGGTGACCTTGGACACCTCGGACAACGAGAAATGGGTGCCTTTCAGCTTGGAGCTTGGCCGGGTGGTTCCCAAGGGTCCCGCCGCAGATCTCTACGTACGGCGACAGCTTCTCCAGGCGCCCTTTGGAGCCCGTCATCTTGGGACCGCCTCACTGACCCACGCCGTCCCAGCTTCGGGCGTGTGGGTCCAAGACATTGTCGTGGACGAGGTGAAGCGCAGCCCAGTGCTGTCCGACTGGTACGATTACTCGTATTTCAGCCACCTCCTAAGCTCCAGGGAGACGACCTTTGCAGTCCATCTTGCCAGCGGTGGGATCGCAAACATTCAAGTCGTCAGCTACTACTGCGAGAGTGAGACCTCAGGCTGCTTGACCCTTCGGTACCAGGTCACAGAGCCCACGTGACGAAGGCCGGCCTCTCACGGCCTTGGTCCAGGAAGGCCAAAGAGGGCCCCTGGGACGTCCTTGTGGTTGGCTCCGGCATGGGGGGAATGACCACCGCCGCCATGTTGGCGAAGGCTGGACAACGAGTCCTGGTTCTGGAGCAGCACTACGTACCCGGCGGCTTCACCCACGCCTTTCGACGCAAGGGGTACACTTGGGACGTGGGTGTACATGCCGTGGGCGAGGTCACCGGCCACTCCATGCCTGGGCGGCTGCTGAAGGTGCTCACGGACGACCGACTGCAGTGGTCTTCTCTGGGCCCAGTGTATGAACAATTCCGTTGGTCCGATGGATTCTCCCTGGACTTTCCCGACAACCCCGAACAGTTCATCCAAAATCTCTCGGAGCCGTTTCCAGGGGAACACCAGGCGGTCCTTGACTACGTGCAGCTCTGCCGCGAGGTGGCCCGAAGCATGCGGGGGTACTTCGCTGCCCGGGTGACCGGGGCGCCTCTTGGCTGGGCGCTGGAACGGACCCTCGGCCGCAAGGCCAGCCAGTACATGGCGCAGCGGACCCGAGATGTCCTTCCAGCTCTCACCCAAGACCCAAAACTCCAGGCACTCTTCGTGGCCCAGTGGGGATACTACGGCAGTCCGCCGTCTCGGTCTTCCTTTGCCATCCAGGCCCTGGTGATCCGACACTTCCTGCACGGGGCGTACTACCCGGTGGGAGGAAGCGGGCGCATCGCCTCTGAGCTGCTCCAGACCGTCGCCAACTGCGACGGCTGGACCCGCGTCGTGGCGGACGTGGAGGAGATTCTCCTGAAGGGAGGAAAGGCCACAGGGGTGCGGCTGGCCACTGGGGAAGAGATCGCCGCCAAGACAGTGGTGAGCGCCATTGGAGCCAATGCCACCGTCCGGCGCCTCTTGCCAGACTCCATCGGCCTGGCACCCTGGACGACCTCGATCTCCGACCTCTCCTGTGCTCCAGCCCACGTCTGCCTGAACATCGGCTTCAAGGGAGACATTCGCTCTGCTGGCTGTTCAGGGGCCAACAAGTGGTTTCTCTCCTCCTGGAACGTAGAGCAGGGAGAGTGGGATGTGGGTGACCCAGAAGACATTCGCCCGGCGCCAGTCCTCTACTGCAGCTTTCCCTCCCTCAAGGATCCGCTCCACGACCCGGGCCCCGAACAACGCCACACCGGGGAGGTGGTCACATTCGTGCCCTGGTCCTGTTTCTCCTCCTGGTCCGGTTCAGAATGGAGAAAACGAGGAGAGAACTATGATCAGTTCAAGGCCCGCATCACGGAGGTCATGCTGGACCAACTCCTGGCGCGTCTTCCCAGCTTGAGACCCATGGTGGACTACGTCGAGCTCTCCACGCCCGTGTCCACGGAGACCTTCTGCCGCCCGGTCGCCGGCTCCATTTACGGACTTGAGCCCACACCGGAGCGGTTTTCCAACCCCCACCTTCGGCCCAAGTCTCCCGTGCCAAACCTGTTCTTTGCCGGAAGTGAAGTAGGCACCGTGGGCGTCATCGGCGCCATGATGGGGGGCATGCTCTGCGCCCTGGCCATCGGGGGCAGCCCCGTGCGAAAGCTGGTGGCTGAAGCGCGGTAGAGACCGCAACTCAATAAATGCGGCCCGGGTAAGACCCGAAGCCGCTCGTTTGCCGTCCTCTTAGGACAACTGCTGGAAGCGCTTGTACCCGGCGGCGGCGAAGTAGGTAGTGACGCAGAAGAACAGCAGCAACAGCCCCCCCGCTCCCATGCCACCGTCCGCCGGGACATTCGCGACCCATGCCGAATAGGAGCCGGCCAGCGGCGGAACGATCAAAAGCATCCCCAGGGCATGCCACGGGTAGTCCTCCAGGGACCAACCCACCGCAAAGAGGAAGGCCACAAAGGCCGCGCAACACGAGAAGATGATGAAATACATCACGTGCGTGCCCGGTCCGAGAATACCTGTCAATCCCCCAAACAGAAAGACAATGGACAAGCCCAGAAAGGCCAGCCGTCCACCGTCCGAACCGAAAAACTCATAGTTGCCGGCAGCAGTTGTTCCAGGATCAGTCACTTCATCCTCCCCGAGGGTCTCAAGGTTCTTCTTCTTGCGGGTGGAGCGTACCAGAAGTCCCATCAGCCCCAAGGTGAGCAGAAAGGTCACTGGGGGCATCATGTACGCGTTTGTCGGGACCGATGGCTCGAAGAAGATCCAGTTCCAGGTGGTCAGTCCCCGGCGCTGCCCTGCTTCTCCTCGGTCACCATTCCAGATCTGAAAGGCCAAAGGGTGCCAATCGCCCATTGCAAACTGGACATCCGCCTTGTCCTCCGTCAGCAGACTTCGTTTCACAAAGTAGGTGTACTGGCCATCTTCGTGTGTCACAGCCCCTTCGATCTGGGTCTTCTCGGCGTCCTGTGTGGCCAGGGCCTCAGCCCCCTTGCCATTCACCTCTGAAAAAGCGTCTGTGTCCGAACGCCACCACCAGAGGTGCGTGGCGCGCTTCTTGTCTCCAAACATGAAGTACGGACGCACCACCTCGTCCTTCTTCACCGCAAACTGAAGCAGGGCCTGGTCCGGGTGGTTCGTGTCCCAGTGGATCTCCGTGTCCCGATCCGCATAGGAGCCATCCGCATCCGTGCCCTCGGATCGCATGCGGTCGTCCCATTGCATTCGAATGGCCACATGCTCGGCGTCATAGACCGCCTGCACCGACACGTACTCCACCGTGGCCCAGAAATTCCGGGGGGGCTCAATGATGTTTGGAATGAGCTTGAACCGCGCGGCAGGCACAACCGCCCAGCCCTCTGCATCGCCGCTCTCGGGAATCGCCTCCACCTGGGCTGCGACCACCCGGTCATCTCCAAATTCCTTGTAGGGAGGGTGCAGACTCTGCACAAAGTGAGTCAACTGCCAGCGTTCAGCCGTCGTGAGGTTCTCCTCGTGGCTGGGCATCGGCGTGCCGTCAATGCCGGTCGTAATGGTCCGGAAGATGTCGTAGGCGGTACTCCCGCCGCGGTAGGACTCCGGATTCCGCAGGTTGGCAGGCAACATGCGGGTCTTGGTCCACTTCTCCTCCATGGTGTCCCACTGGTCCCCGTTCCCCCGGCCCGCAGCGCCGTGGCACTTGGAACAGTTCTCTTGAAAGAGCGCATCTCCAGCCGTGACCGACTCTGGCGTGCTCGCCTGCGCCGCCGACTCAGCGGCGGTCACATCAGCCACCGGAATGGACGTGGACACATAGTCCGGGTCCACAAAGTCCTCGGCCAGGGACTTGATGTACGCCACCACGTCCCAGCGCTCTTGCTCCGGCAACACATCAAATGGAGGCATGGACGTGCCGCCAAGGCCCCGGCTGATGATGTCAAAGAGGTCCTGGTCCGTAGGAAGCTCCCCCACGGGCGTGCGACGCACCTTGTAAGTGCTGTTCTCCGCGAACTTTCGTGGTCGTGGAAAAGAGAACTGCGCAGCGGCGCCGTCCGCTTCTCCCTCAGCCCCGTGGCACTGGGAGCAACGCTTCTCGTACACCAGCGCCCCGTTGTTCACGTCGCCGGCAGCGTGGGCAGGGCCGCCTGCCAGCATGGCCATCATGGTCAAGGAAAGCATCAGTGTTCCCCCCCTTCCTCAGAAGAAGCACCTTCTTCTCCGTGCTCTTCGCCATGCCCCTCACCATGACCCGCCGTTCGCGGTGTGAACCCGGTGTAGTCATAGAGAAAGGCAACCGCGTTCCAGATGTCTTCTTCTGGAATGAACTTCTCCCACACCGGCATCGAGGAGTCCCACGGCGTTCCAGATGTGGGGAGCCCAGGACCGCCCTTGGCCACACGCCAGAAGAGAAAGGCCTCCTGGAGCATGGCCAGGGTCCCTTTGTCCTGGAAGTTGGCCGGCGGCGGGGAGACTGCGTCCGCGTAGTGACCGTCGGCTGCCAGGTAGTCCCCGTGACAGTAGAAGCAGTTTTCGTAGTAAACCACCTTGCCCCGGGCCACGTGCTCGGCCCAAGCCTCTGCATCACTGGACTCGAGAGAGCGAATCGGCGACGCTCCGTTGACCACATCGAAGGTCATGGCCTCTGCATCCCCGGGAGCCTGGAAGTCAATGGTGTTCGGGGGTGCGGGGTGCACCGAGCGAATCTTGGGTGGCGGCTCAGTGGAGGGCAGCACCGACTGGTAGGTCTGCCAAGCCACGAGGCCGGGCAGCAGGATCATCAACCCCCACAGCACCCTTCGCTTGGCGGGTTCCACCAGAATGGCTTCGATGGGTCCCCAAAAGGATGCGAGAGCCGCGTCGGTGCTTGTGACGTAGATGGCCAGCGCCACCAGGACGACCACCGCGTAGAGCTTGACCACACTGGCCGGCGCAGCCGGGTCAAAACCAAACTTTGCAAAGAGGACTGTGGCCAGGAAGAACCCCGCCGCAGACCAGAAGAGGCCCAACTTCTTGCGCAGCAGAAAAAAAGCCGCACAAGCGAGAAGAAAGACACCGCCAGAGATTGCAAGATGCATCTTCGCTCCCCTACTCGCCCGTCTTGGCTGCGAGCCAATCCACAAGGGCTCGGTAGTCAGCAGCAGTCATGCGCTCGTAGAACCCGTTGCCATCCAATGTCATGGGCATCAGCGTGGCAAGGGGGACATAGGCATCCCCCACCGTTGCCGTCGGCTCCAGGAGGGCCTCGTAGATTTCCGCCTTCGAAAGCCTGGCACCCACGTCCGAGAGGTTCGGCCCCATGGACGGGATGCCCGGAATCAGCTGGTGGCAGCCCATGCAGGCGAAGGTCGCGAAGACCACATCCGGGGTGCCCACAGGCTCTGGCGCAGCTGCGACAGGTGCAGCCCCTCCACCGGGCGTAATGCCACAGAAACGCTCCACGGGTTCCACATCGGTGCCGCGCACTGTGGCGACATCACCCTGGTCCTGCAAAAAGGCAACCGCCGCGAGCAACTGTCCGCCGGAGAGCTGCCCCCCCTGGCCCGGCATGCCCCCCGCTGGAAAGCCCGGAGCCTTGTAGTCGTCGGGCTTGCAGAGCGACTCCACCAGGTAGTCCACCACCGTGAAGTTCTCACCGGTGGCTGCCGCCCGCTCGGCTGCGCGAGAGGCAGCAATGACACCGATGTTCCCCAAGTCAGGTGCCCGGCCGGCCTCCCCCATTTTGTGGCAGCTCGCGCAGACGCCCTCAAAAACACCCGCTCCCGCCGCAGAAAGATCCTCCGGACCAATGTTCGCACCCAGCTCCACCACGGCGGGTGGGTGGTTCTCAAATTGCGGAAGAATCTGTCCGATGCCCGTGTACAACATCGAGGTAAGCAGCGTAAACAGCGCGATTCTTAGGTAGGTCTGCATCTGGCTTGGGCGCTCGCACACAGGGGACAGGAGTCCGAGGGCCGGGCCGGACTATAGCAACCTGGGAAGTAGTGTCAAAGATCACAGACCCAAAGCTTGATGACCATCGACCCCTCCGTTATCGTCGCTCGGATCCGCGGCTGCAGTCCCTTTGCAACAGCCGCCCAGCACAGGATGCAGGATGAACGCGCAGCCCCTGGGTTTCCCCTCCTTGGCCACCTCCCGATGGCTCCCTCGATTTGCAGCGTTCGCCCTGCTCTTTCTGGCCGTCTTGTTCGGCTCCAGCGCCTGGGCTTCTGAGGGCTACAACTTCGGTAGCGACGTGGCCTACCGCGACCTCTTTGATCCAGACGGTCGATTCGGTGTCTTGAATCCGAGATTGATTGTGTGGATTTTCGCACAACTTCACCTCCTCTTTGCCGCATTCGTTCTCGCGGTGCCCATGTTTGCCGTGATCATCGAGGTGATCGGGCTGATCCAGAAGGACCGGGTGAAGGGCAAGCAGTACGATGACCTTGCCCATGAATTCACCCGCCTGCTGGGCACGGCCTTTTCCGTGACCTCGATTCTAGGCGCGGTCTTTACCTTTGCCTGTCTCTGGATGTACCCGCAGTTCATGGGGTACCTGGTCGAGGTCTTCGGACCCACGATGTACCTCTACGCCTGCATCTTCTTTGGCGAGTCCTTCAGCCTCTACCTGTACTACTACGGCTGGGACAAGATGAAGAACCGCTGGGCCCACGTGGGACTTGGCCTTGTGCTGAACTTCTTTGGCATCACCTTGATGTTCATCGCCAATGCCTGGACCACCTTCACCATGGCGCCGGCGGGCCTGGCCGAGACCGGGGAGGTCTTGAGTCGCCACGACGCGTTCTTCAACTACCTGCTGCACCCGATCAACATCCACCGTCTGATCGCCAACATGTGCATGGGGGGCTCGGTGGCGGCCGCCTACGCTGGTTTTCGGTTCCTCTCGGCAAAGACCGATGCGGACCGCGCGAAATACGACTGGATGGGGTACATCGGCAACTTCATCGCTGTGCTGGCCCTTCTGCCCCTGCCTTTCGCCGGCTACTACCTGGGCTTTGAGATCTATGGGTACAACCAGCAGCTCGGCATCTACATGATGGGAGGGGTGCTCTCTTGGCTGTTCATCATGCAGGCCGTACTGATCGGCGCGTTGTTCTTTGCTGCCAACTACTACCTCTGGGTCGGCATGGACCGGATTGACGGGGCCGACCGATACAGCGGTTGGATCAAATTCCTCCTGGCGGTGGTGACCGTATGCGTGATGATCTGGGCCACACCCAAGTCCCTGATTCTCTCCAGCGCGGAGATCTCAGCCATGGGGGGCATCAACCACCCCACCATTTCCCTGTTCGGGGTCATGAGCGCCAAGAACACGGCGGTGAACCTGCTGATTCTCACCACATTCCTTTCATTCCTGCTCTACCAGCGAGGCAACAAGGTCGCGACCGTGTCCTGGGCAAAGCAGGGCAAAATGGCGCAGGTCCTGGCTTTCGCCATTGCCGCCGCCGTGGTCATCTTCATTGGGGTAGGTGGCTACATTCCCTCCCTCTGGCTGGAATCCGCCAAGCGCGTGGCGATGAGCCCCTACCAGGTCATTGCGGTGCTGGCGTGTATGGCGGTGGTCATTCCCATTGACATCGCCCTTTTTCGGAACTGTGACCACATCGGCGAGATTCGGTGGGGCGAGATTCCCAGGCGCTCCCAGTACACCCTGTTCTTCCTTGCGGTGTCCTTCACCTGGCTGATGGCCCTGATGGGCTTTGTGCGCTCGTCCCTGCGCCAACACTGGCACGTGTACGAAGTGCTCCAGGACAAGAGCGAGTTCGCATTCACGCCCAACCTTGGGTACGCGACGATTGTGGTCACTGTGGTGGTGGTGCTCTTCTTCCTGCTTGTGAGCATGGTGTTCTGGATCGCCAGCCTCTCCGCCCACGATGCGGACCACGACCATGCCGAGGCCCACGCTGCCAAGTAGGGCGTATCGCCGGGCGGCTCTCGCCTATGGGGTCTACGGGTGTGTCTACCTGGGAGGAGCGGTCGCGGCGCTGACGCCGGATCGCAAGACGACCTTCTTTGGGGTCGTGCCCTGGTGGGTGTTCTACGTGGTGGGGGCGCTTCTGTTGCTCGCCCTCCCCGTGCTCATCTGGCGGGAGCTCATGTGGCTGACGCGAATCCTGGCCCTGGGGCCTGCCGGCAAGGCGCTGACCCTCCTTTGGCAGCAAGGGCGCCAGGTGGCAGACACTGGCGAGGCGGACCTTTTTCGCTTGTTCTTCGCGGTCTTGGCCGTGACAACCGCTTGTTTGCTCGCCCTGGCCGGGTTTGGCCCCCAGCCCACGTCAGAACAGCGACAGGGCCAACCAGACGGCAACTCCACATGACACAAGCGCCACACAAGTCGCCCCCCGGGCCCGGCCTCCCAACCGAAAGGCGTTGTGCACCATCAGGATCATGGAGCCCACCGCCAAGGGCGCATGCATTCCCGGGCGAAGCCTGCCCGCGAGAAAGGCAAGCAGGAGAAGAAGAAGGGGGGCCGTGGCCCAGATCCCCTCGATCTTCCTGCCATGACGCCACCTGTCCCACGCAGCCACCCCCAGGGCAAGCAGGGCCACGGTGGCGGCGGCAGACAACACACCAATCGGACCCGGTGGAAGGGAGGGAAGCCTCGTCATGGACCCCTTGTATCCCCTCATTCGGCCGGGGCTTTGACAGCCGTGGATCCCCCCGGCTATGAGAAGACAGCGCGGCCCCGCTCTCGGGCCGGAAGACGTCCATCTCTCCACGCAGAAGGCTCTCGATGTACAACCGCATCTATGTCCCCGTCGACAACTCCGAACACTCCAACACCGCCGTGCAGCTTTCGGTGGCACTGGGCAAGGCGTTTGGTTCCAACCTGGTGGGCAGCCACGTCTATGCTGCCAAGCTGCACGATGTGCGCTTCAAGCAGATGGAGTTCACGCTGCCCGACGAGTACAAAGAGGAAAACGAGCTCGAGAAACAACGGAAGATCCACGACGCGCTGATCGCCCGGGGCCTGAAGCTCATCTCGGACTGCTATCTGAACAACATGGACGAGCTGGCCGCCGACGCAAAGGTCCCCTTTGAGCGCAGGCACAGCGACGGTCGAAACTTCGAGTGCATTGTGGACGACGTCACCGAGGTGAGCGCGGACCTGATCATTATGGGAGCCCTGGGCCAAGGGGCCGTCAAGTACAGCCAGGCTGGCAGCGTGTGTGAGCGCGTCCTTCGCCGCACCTCCGTGGACACCTTGATCATTCGTGATCCGGACACCAACGGCGTTCTGAGCGGAGATGCACCCATCGCGGTCTGTCTCGATGGCTCCCAGCACTCCTACAACGCCCTTCGGGCTGCCTGCGCGTTGGCACAAACCGCCGGCGGGCGACACATCCACATCGTGGGCGTCACTACGGAGACCTACGAAAGAGAAATCCTGGAGGCCCACCTGGAGCTTGCCCAGGACTTTGTGTCACGCCATGAGCTGCAAGCCACGACCACCTGCCTGGAGGGCGCCCCTGTGGAGACCATTTTGGCCTGGCTCGGGGAGCACAGCCCGTGGATGGTGGTCCTGGGAAGAAACGGCATTGATGCCAGCGCCGGAGAGGAGGACCTGGGCTCCCTGGTGGAAGCCCTCATTCGCACAGCCCCCTGCAACGTGCTGGTGGCGGCGGGCACCGTGGAGCAGGCCGAGACCCGCGAAGACAAGGCGGTGTCGGTCAGCCTGTAGGCATGGGGCCCGGCTCTTCCTCCGTTTGGAACAGTCAGCCCTCTGATCGCACCCGGGCACCCTTGACATTCACAAGGATGTTGATGTCCCGCAGCATCCGCTCCACTGCATCTTCGTCGTTGGCATCATAAAAGCCACGAATCTGGCGAAACGGGTCCACCAGAACAAAGTGCGAGCCGTGCAGGAGGCTCTGCACCTGATCTGGGTTCTCCCGGGCCTCCATGGTGGTCTTCATGCCCTCCACCACGTGGCTCTTCACATCCTCAAAGGGTCCCGTGAGGAAGCTCCACATGCGGGGGCTCACCTGGTGGCTCTCGGCATAGGCCCTCAACACCTCGGGGGTGTCGTACTCCGGGTCCACTGAGAAGGACACCAGGTGAAAGAGATTGCCCAGGTTCTTTCCTCGGTGTTGGACCTTGAACATCTTCTCGGTGAACACGGGGCACACGGTGGTGCACCGGGTGAAAATGAAGTTGGCCACCCAGACCTTGTCCTCAAGTTGTTCAGAGCCAAACGGCTCACCGTGTTGATCCGTGAACGCAAACTCGGGCACTGTGCCAATGATGGGAGGAGGCTCTGGAAGGTCGGCCATGAGAGCCCGCACAAAGGGAAAGGCGCCGATCAGTACCACCCAACCGGTCCAGAACCAGGGGCTGCCCACGAGACGGTGAAGACGGGACTCGCTGGCCCCTTGATGTGTGTTTTCCATCGGCGCCGACTACCCGAGAATCCACTCGAGAGCAAGGGGGACAATCCGTCCGGCTCGACACAAACCGGCATTGAAAAGGAACAACCCCCATTCCCATCGAATTTCATCCATTTACTTCCACCAAGCCACCTTGCCTCGCTGGTGCGCCTGTGGTATTTCCCCCACACCTTCAACGTGTGAGGTCGAAAACACCCATGCCCAACGCACACGACCACCACCAGGCGCTGCACTGGAAGGAGTGGCCCGCCGACGAACAAGTCGGCCACGCCACAATGGGCAAGATCGGGATGTGGATCTTTCTGCTCTCCGACTGCTTTTCATTCGCAGGCCTGCTGCTGGGATACGGCATGTTGCGCGGCGGTTCCAAGAACTGGCACTGCTCCGAGGCCCTCTACAACGAGGGCGTCTGCAATGTCGGTCCCCACGGTTTTGAGCCCGCCTTTGGCATTCCCTTCACCGCGGGTCTGACTTTTCTGCTGATCTGCAGCTCGGTGACCATGGTGATGTCCTACGCAGCCTGCGTGGAGGGCAACCGCAAGGGGGTCCTTCTCTGGCTGGGTCTGACCATCGTGGGTGGCGCCCTGTTCCTGGTGGGGCAGTACACTGAGTATTTCGGCCTCGGCCACCACGGCAACCTCATTGGAGAGGGCCTGGTGTTCGGGGAATCCGCCCGGGCCAGCACCTTCTACGTGACCACCAGTTTCCATGGGATGCACGTTTTCAGCGGGGTGACCTACCTGTCCATCATGTGGATTCAGGCGTTCCGTGGAAAGTTCGACAACGGCGAGTACAACGGCCTGGAGATCGCGGGCCTGTTCTGGCACTTCGTCGATTTGGTCTGGATCCTTGTCTTTACCTTTATCTACCTGATCCCAGAACCTCCGGGAGTGTAGCGGCACCATGATGGAAGTCCACATTGACCGCAAACAATACTGGGTCATCTTCGTTGTCCTGGGGGTGTTGACCGCCCTGGAGATCGGGGTGGTCTACTTGCCCATTTCATGGGGCCTCATGGTCTCGGCCCTGGTGGGCCTGGCCGTGGTGAAGGCCGCCACCGTGGGTATTTTCTACATGCATCTTGGGCATGAAACCATGGTCCTCAAGATGACCGTGATGGTACCCATGGCAGTTCCAGGATTCTACGCCATTGTGCTGATCCTGGATGCCGTCTACAGGCTGATCTTTTGAGCTTTCGGACCGCCATGGGCGCTGCGCTTGTCTGGGCCGCACCCGCGGTCGCTTGGGCTTGTCCCATGTGTGCCGGCCGCGAGGACGGCAACGCCCTGGCCGAGGCAGCCATCCTCGGCACCATGATCGCGTTTCCCTTTCTTCTTCTTCCGCCCATTGTCCGCCGCATCAAAGCCGGCGGCAAAGACCTCCCCTACTAGATTCCAAACCCGGTAGGCCCTGATATGACTCGCTTTACGCGCTGTTTCCACACCGCACTCGCCACGTTCCTGGGCGCTTGGCTGCTGAACGCCCCCGCGTTCGCAGCCGTACAACCCGAGGAGAGCGCCTGGCGCATGCCCCGTGATGTCTCCGTCGAAGGACATCGTATTGACTGGCTGATCGACATCACGACAGTCTTCATCACGATTCTCTTTGTCATCATGTGCTACCTGCTGGCGGTTTCCTTCTTCAAGCACACCGACGGCCACGAGGTCCACTACGACCATGGGGACGGCAAGAAGCAGATCACTTTTGCCCTGAGCGTCTCGGCGGTGATCTTCCTCTGGATTGACGGCAACCTGTTCTACTTCAGCATCAAGGACCTGAGCGAGGTGTTCTGGAACTTCGATGCCCCCGAGCAGCGGGAGGACGCGGTTCGAATCCAGATCAACGCCCACCAGTGGGCTTGGGATGCGCGGTATGCCGGGCCTGACGGCGAGTTCAACACTGCCGATGACGTCGTGACCCTGAACGACATCCGCGTGCCGGTGAATCGGCCGGTGATCCTCCAGCTGGCGGCCACTGACGTCATTCACTCCTTCTACTTGCCCAACATGCGCCTCAAGCAGGATGCGGTCCCCGGCATGATCAACCCCATGTGGTTTGAGGCCAAGGAGACCGGCGAGTTCGACATTGCCTGTGCCCAGCACTGCGGTGCCCACCATTACCTGATGAAGGGCCTGCTCACCATTCTAGAGAACGACGCCTACGAGGCATGGGCAGCAGAAGCCTCCCGCCGCTCGGCCCTTGCATTCGACGATTCCAACTCCGAGCTCCAGTGGGGCTGGACCTGGAAGGAGATTTAGACCATGTCAGCTCCGGGACCCACCGACCTTCAGCCGATTCACACCGCGCCTGATTCATTCATCAAGCGGTACATCTTCTCCACCGATCACAAGGTCATCGCCCGCCAATTCCTGTGGCTGGGGTTCTTCTTCATGGCCATCGGTGGTGTGGAAGCCATGATGATTCGATGGCAGTGGGCCCACCCGGGTGAGCCCGTGCCGTTTATCGGAAACCTCCTGTTTGGGGCCTCCGGTGGCGCGATCAGCCCAGCGCAGTACAACGCGCTCTTCACCACCCATGGCCTGATCATGATCTTCTGGGCCATTACGCCCACCTTGATCGGCTCCTTCGGAAACCTGTGCATTCCGCTGATGATCGGTGCACGGGACATGGCGTTCCCCAAGCTGAACATGGCGAGCTTCTGGTTTGCGGCGCTCTCCGGCGGGATGGTCATCGCCTCCCTGCTCTGCCCCCTGGGGCCCGGCGGGGCCGGGTGGACCACCTATGCACCGCTCTCCACCAACGTGGGAACGCCCGGCTGGGGACAGACCTGGCTGGTCATGGCCATTTTCTTTATTGGCCTCTCCTCCATCACCGGCGGCATCAACTACGTCACCACAGTGATCCGTCTCCGTGCACCGGGCATGACCTGGATGCGGCTGCCCCTCACCGTCTGGGGCCTCTGGCTCACCGCCATCTTGAACGTGTTGTTTGTGCCGGTGCTTGGGAGCGCCGGACTGCTCTTGCTTCTGGATCGGTTGGCCGGCACCGAGTTCTTCGTGGCGGGTGCCTTGGCCGGAGCCAACGCGGGTGACCCCATCGTCTTCCAGCACCTGTTCTGGTTCTTCGGCCACCCGGAGGTCTACATCCTGATTCTTCCCGCCTGGGGAATCGTTGGGGACCTGGTGAGCTTTTTCTGTCGCAAACCGGCGTACTGGTACAAGGGTTCCGTGTACGCCATGGTGGCAGTGTCCATCTTGTCCACCGTGGTCTATGGCCACCACATGTTCCTGACGGGGATGAGCCCCCTTCTGGGCAAGAGCTTCATGCTCCTCACCCTGATCATCTCCGTTCCCGCGGAAATGCTCTTCCTGAACTGGATTCACACCATCTGGAAGGGCAACATGCGCAAGGACACCCCCATGCTGTTTACGCTGGGCGTGATCTTCGTATTTGGCCTGGGCGGTCTCACAGGCCTCCACCTGGGTACAATTTCCACGGACCTCTACCTCCATGACACCATGTGGGTGGTGGGACACTTCCACTTGACCATGGCGGCGGCCTCCTTCCTGGCGGTCATGGCCGGGACCCACTTCTGGTTTCCGAAGTACTTCGGAACCCTGATGAACGAACGTCTTGGCAAGACGCACTTCTACTTGAGCGTCACCCTGATCACCCTGGTGTTCATGTGCCAGGTGGTTGTGGGTTACGCCGGGCAGCAGCGCCGACTCTACGACCCCTACATCTACACGTTCCTGCAGCACCTGCAGCCGCTGAACCAGTGGACCAGCTACTTCGCATGGGCCCTCGGCGCGACCCAGTTCATCTTCCTGTACAACTTTGTACACAGCGTTTTCTGGGGAGAGAAGGCCTCCGAGAACCCCTGGGATGTGGGGACCCTGGAGTGGTCCATCCCCTCCCCTCCCGAGGTCCACAACTTCAACCCCATCCCCACGGTGGTTCGCGGCCCGCACGAGTACGGAGACCCGAAGTTCATGGAGGCGGTGGGACGAGACTATCTCACCCAGACAGAGACCATCCCCCCTCAAGCGGACGAGCCCGGACGACACGAGTCCGGACCCGAGCCCCTCTCCCAAGCTGGCAAGTAGGAACCGAGACATGTCCCACATTCGCAGCCTGACCACATCCATCGCCCTGGGAGGCCTCGCCTTGGCCACGACGGGGTGTCCCACGCCGAACACATTCTCAGAAGCCCAGGTACTGGGCGGGCAGACCGTCGCGCCGGAGGTCCTGAACCTGGGCCATCGCTCCTATGTGCGGCACTGCTACAACTGCCACGGTATGGACGGCGCCGGGCGCGGCCCCGCCTCCCCCGGCCTGGACCCGGCCCCCCGTGACCTGCGCACCGCCATGTACAAGTTCGCCTGGGTGACGGACGGGCTTCCCCACGACGACGACCTCGCGCGGATCCTCAATGGCGGGCTACATGGCACGGCCATGCTCGAGTGGGAGGTTCCGGAGCTGGAGCTCACAGCGGTCATCCAGTACATCAAAACATTCTCCCCTGAGGGTGAGGGCTGGAAAGACCCGGATGAGTCTCTGGGCGACAAGGTGACCATGACAGAAGTCACAGTCGACGCCGCTGAAGCCATCGAGACAGGCAAGGACCTCTACCATACGGATGGAAACTGCTGGAAGTGTCATCCAGCCTACGCCACCCGGGAGTATATCTACGAAAAGGCCCAAGCCCGGGACGTGAGTCCCAGCTTCACCGACGACATGTACGACTCAAAGCTCCAGAAGGAAACCAACTTCCAGGCCAATGGCGCCAAGTTGAACGTGCTTCCGCCGGACTACACCTTCAGCGCGTTGCGGGTGAGCCACGGGGTCGAGGGCATCTACAAGACCCTCCGCGGTGGACTTGGGGGCGGCTTGATGCCGGCCCACGACAACTTCCCCGAGGAAGACATCCTGGCCATCTCCCACTACGTGAACTCCCTGGTGGAGATGGGCAAGAACGACGCCGCTTTGGCCCACAAGCTTCGAGACGAACTGCGGGCCTCCTTGGCGACGGCCTGGGTGGCACCTGTTGCCGAAGAGGACGAGGGTGAGGACTCGGGAGAGGCGGCGGGCGGCGAGTAGCAGCAGCCGACTCCCAGCCAAGAGGCCGGCCCTGCCGGCCTCTCTTGCCTTAAATCGCGAAAATTCCCAGGAACATCGCCACCCAGATCACGTCCACAAAGTGCCAGTACATGGCTGTGAGGCGAATCGGAAGATGCCGGCGGCCGGTGAACTCACCCTTTGCGTGGCGCGGAAGAAGTCGCAACAGAAAGAGCATGCCTATCCCCACATGCACCGCATGAAGGCCGGTGAACCCGTAAAAGATAGAGCCATAGGCCTTGGACGACCAGTGAAGACCCTGTCGGTAGAGGGTGACCCACAACACGCTCTGTGAGACCAGAAAACTGGCCCCCAGCAAGTTGGCACCGACCAACGCACGAAAGGAGCCTCGCATGTTGTCCTGCTTGAGCAGACCCATTGTCCACTGGAGGCATGCGCTGCTGGCCAACAGAAGCGCTGTGCTGATGGCTGGCAGCAGCACAGGCAGATCAGGAAGCCCATCGGGAGGCCATGACGTAGAGCGCACCCGGAGGGTCGCGTATCCGTAGAAGAGCCCCCCAAACATCATGGACAAGGCCACCAGACAGAGCATCATGCCGATGTAGTCCGTGAACGCTTGCTCCCGGGCCGCGTGCAAGTGAAGCACCTGCTTGGGTTCAGGGGGCTCAGGGGGAGCGGGCGCCTTGGGGTCCATCGTCCCGGAGATAACCCGGCCCGGTGGCTGTCGACAGGGTCTTGTCCCCTGCCCCAAAGGGCCATGCAGCGGGTTATGCACGGTGGATTGGTTTGGGACCGACCCGACCCGGCTGCACGCATCACAAGGAGTGCCCCATGTACCAGAAGATCCTGCTCCCTGTGGATGGATCAGATCCCGCATTTGTTGCTGCCCGTCTCGCCCTTGAGCTGGCGGAGATCCTGGATGCCAGAGTCACAGGACTCCACGTTGAGACCGACCCTTCAAGTCGCGCCAGGAAGATGTGGGAGGCCCTCCCTGAAAGTGTGCGCGCCAACCTGCCCAATGCACCAGGAGCGGATCGCGGCACCGAACAGGTCTTGGAGCGCCTGACGATGGCAGCCCGGGAAGCCGGGGCGTTCTACCGGCCTATACAGGTCAAGGGAACCGCTTTCGCGGGCATTCAAAGTCACCTGCAGGAGAAGTCCTATGACCTGGTGGTGATGGGGGCTTGCGGCGAAGGCAACGACGGTATCCGCAGCGTGGGTTCTGTCACCGAGCGCCTCGCCCGGCATGGGCGCACCGACCTTCTTGTGGTGAAGCGGCCCGACGCATGGGTGGGGGGAGATGCACCCATTCTGGTCGCCGTGGATGGGTCCGCACAGAGCTACGCGGGGTTGATGTCCGCCATCTCCCTGGGAGCCAAAACCGGCCGGACCGTGGAGGCCGTGGGTGTCTATGACCCGTACATCCACTACACCCTCTTCAATGGCATCGTGAAGGTCCTCACGGAGAAGGCCTCCAAGGTGTTCAAGTTTGCCGACCAGGAGAAGCTCCACGAGGAGATCATCGACACGGGCCTGGCCAAGATCTACCAGGCCCACCTGGAGGTGGCACGCACCGTCGCTCAAGATGAGGGCGTGGAGTTGAAGATCACCCTGCTGGATGGGAAGGCGTTCGAGAAGCTCCTGCAGTACGTGCGCAAGGCAGATCCGTTCTTGCTGATCATGGGGCGCATTGGTGTCCACTCCGAGGCCTCCATGGACATCGGATCCAATGCCGAAAACCTGCTCCTTTTGGCCCCCTGCAACACACTGGTGGTGAGCCGAACCCACACCCCCCGGGTCGACGTGCAGGCCGCGGAGTCCATCGAGTGGACCCCGCCTGCCAAGGCAAAGATGGAGATGGTCCCTGGATTTGTACGGGGTGTAGCCACCACGTCCATTCTTCGCTGGGCCATGGAGCGCGGACACTCGGTCATCACCGAGTCCGTCATCAACTCAGCCATGGGGGACCTGCTTCCCGCCGATGCAGCACAAGCCATGGGCTACGTGGCCGAGGCCGTGGCTCTTGAAGGGGACAACCTGCACCAGGGACAGACCTATCTATGCCCTGACTGTGGATATGCCGCCCGGGACTTTCAGCCCGTGGTCTGCCCCGTGTGCACCGCGGACGGAAGCGTGTTCCAGAAGATCAACCGGGAAGTACTGGAATCTCTGGGAAGCTTGGAGACAGGCGCCATTGAGGTGGAAGAGCATCCGGACGGCTACAAGCTCGAGTGGACCCTCGAGGCCAAGAACGTCATGGCCAAGGTCCCCAAAGGATACGAGCGTCGGCGTTCCAAGGCCCGGGTCGAGAAGACCGCTCGTGTACGGGGGATTCACCGCATCACGCAGGAATTCGCCATCGACATGGTGGAACAAGACATGGCGGAGACCAGCTACCTCTCTGACAAGGGCGAGAGACTGGTGGTGGATCTGGAGAAGAACGCCGGGCCGGATGACTTGACCCCCCGCCCCCGCGAGGACTCTCCGTTGCCCTGGACGGATGCCGCCTGGAAGCGCATCTGCCGGGTGCCCGGCGGATTCATGCGCAACATGACCCGGGAACGGGTGGAAGGCTTCGCAGCCGAGAAGAAGCAGACCTCGGTGGACCTGGCGTTGTGCGAGGGCGGCATTGCGGAAGGACGGCGCTTGATGGCTGAAATGATCGGGGACTACAGCATGTCCACTGACAAGAAGGAAGAGATCCAACAGACCGTGGTCAAGGAACCCACCCCGACCACCAAGGTGGCGGATGTCCTCTCCAAGAACGAGCAAGCCACCATCGACCAGTTTCGCAGGCTCGCCGGGGACGTGTCCTGGACCGAGGAAGGCCAGGAAAAGGCACAAGAGGCCACCGAACGAGCCTCAGAGGCTGGAAAGTTCTCTGAGGAGCGAGCGGACGAGCTGGTGCGCGGTGTCGCTGAAGAGAGGGCCGGCCAGAAGAGGATGGCGGAGATCACAGGCGGCTTCATGGCCAAGCTGGGCAAACAGTTGGGCTACGGCCACCCCCTCGCGCAGATCACCACCGACTATGAATTCGAATGGACCCAAGAGGCCCTGGACGAGCTCAAGGGCATCCCAGACTTCTGCCGCGAGATGACGAAGTGGCGGGTGGAGTGGACCGCGGTGAAGAAGGACCTGGGTCGCGTCATCACCCCTGAGATCATGGCGGTGAAGTACGACATGTGGGGGGAGGTCTCAGAGGACTTCATGAACCGGGAAGGTCAGGGACTTGAATGGGCCCCCGAGACGGCCAAGCGCCTGGAGAACATCCCAGACTTCGTGAAGGGGCAGGTGATCCACTCGGTGGAAGGCAACGCCCGGTCCTGGGGCATGGATCGCGTGGACAACGAGGTGCTTGAAAAGGTCATCCAGAAGTGGATCGACACCGGGGACTTCCACGAGGGACAGTTCGGCTACCAGTAGAATCGATGTTGATCTTTTTGACTCTTCTGGGCTGCAACCCACCGGCCGCGAGCGGTCCGGGCGTCTCAATCTTTGAGGGAGCGACCGGGTGCATTGAGATCCAGCATGCGCCCTTTGGACTCTCCTTTCTCCGGGACGGCGAGGAGGTCGCGGCCCTGGCAGAAGAAGGTGGCCTCGCTTTTGGTACTTCGGACGAGGACCCGAACACCTTCAACCACGACCCCTACAACCTGGTCGCCGACCACCTGCGCTATGCGATCCCCTTGGGGCACGAATGGCTGGAGGTGACCCGAGCGGTGCCGGAAGATGGAGCCTTTGCACTGTACGGAGAGGGAGAGCGACTGGGGCGACTCACCACAAACGGCGAGCGCCTCGAGATCACCACAGAGGTAGACGCCCCCTACCTCCGAGTCGAGTTCCAGGCGGGACCTGAGGGCTATTACGGGTTGGGAGAGACCTTTGATGCGGTGGAGCAGACCGGGCAGATCCGGGCCATGCAAATAGAGATCAGCGCAGATCTTGAGTCCCAATACAACGAAGCCCACGTGCCGGTGCCCTTCCTGGTCGGATCCAGCGGCTGGGGATGGCTTGTGGATTCCACCCGGCCGGGGGTCTTTGATGTGGCAGCCACAGATCCGGACCGGCTGACCGCGATCTTCGACTCCCCGAAAGGACTGGCTCTTGAGCTTTACACGGGGACTCAACCCAAGGAGGTGATCGCAGCCATGCACCGCTCCCAGGGCATGCCCGAGCTTCCCCCCCCTTGGGCCTTTGGCATTCTTCAGTGGCAGAACGAGGTGACGGGCTCGGAACAGGTCCGAGAGGATGCCGCCGCCATGCGGCAGCACGGTATTCCGGCGAGCGTCATCTGGGTCGACAATCCCTGGCAGAGCACCTACAACTCTCTTGAGCCCGACCCGACAATGTTCCCGGACTGGGACGAGCTCATGGACGAGTTGCACGCCGACGGCTTTCGCATGCTCGCTTGGACCACGCCCTACGTGGAGGAAACCGACCCGGAGTACGACGCCTTTACGCCCTACTTTGTCGACGCCCCCATCCTGTTCTCAGACTTTGGCGACCTGGTGGACCTGACCCACCCGGACGGGGTGGCCTTGTGGGGGGAGCGAGTCCTGCGGGCCAAGAACAACGGCATCGAGGGCTGGAAGCTGGACTACGGCGAAGATGTGCAGCTGGGCATGGGCTCCGGCGTGCTGGAGTACTTGTTTCACAACGGTGAGGACGAGCGGTCCATGCACCACAAGTTCAACCTCTTCTACCACCACGCCCACGCAGACCCCTATGAGGAGGACGACGTCTTCCTCCTGGCCCGAGGCGGGGTTCTTCGGGGCTGGACCGTGACGGACTGCATCTGGCCCGGAGACCTGGACAGCGACTTTCGGATCTTCGGGGAGGATGGCCACGTGGGTGGGCTGCCCTCCGCCATTCGCGGGGGAACCTCCCTGGCCGCCAGCGGCTACCCGTTTTTCGCCTCGGACACCGGGGGCTACCGCCACAACCGCCCCACCCACGAAGCCATGGTGCGCTGGACAGAGTACGCCGCACTCTTGCCCATCTTCCAGTTTGGGGGTGGCGGAGAGGACCACAACCCCTGGAACTTCACCGCTTACGGCATCTCCGAGTTCAACCAGGACACTCTGGATGCTTTCGTGCGCTACGCCCAGCTTCACACCCGGCTCTTTCCTACGTTCTACAGCCTTGCGGTGGACAGCCACACCACCGGAACACCGGGTCTCTTGCCCGTAGGCCTCGCATTTCCCGAGGCAGAACAGCACCCCCATGATGCGTTCGTGGTGGGCAGCGCCCTCCTGGTGGCGCCGGTGGAAACCGAGGGGGCCACAAGCAAAGAGGTGACCTTTCCTCCAGGGGAGTGGATCCATTGGTGGCGTGGGACCTCTCACTCGGGATCAGAAACCGTCGACTCCCCTCTGGGAGAAGGACCCCTTTTTCAGCGGGCGGGCACCACGGTGGCACTCTTGCGCGAGGGCATTGAGACCCTGGCCCCTTCCACCACCTCAGATTCCTGGTTCGAGAAGGCAGGCACGCTGGTTCTGCAGACCGTTCCCGGGGAGAGCAGCGAGTTTCTGCTACACGATGGCACACGGCTGACCACCCACACGAATGGGCTGTCGATTGAAGCAGGAAACCTCTACACGCAAGGGTACTCGGTCCGCGTCTGGGCCCCGGATGCGACAGGCATCAAGGTGGATGGCGCTTCTACGACGGCGAGCCAAGACGGAGCCTGGTGGACCGTGGACCTGACCGGTCCGGCCAAGGTCACCCTGCACTAATGCCCGCCGTCAAGGCCGCCCTGAAACTCTACGCCACCTGTGGACGCAAGACTGTGGGTGCGCTCTTTGCCAGCGCACCCGCCCTCTTGGCTCTTGTCGTCTACGGGATGGTGTTGGTGGCGCTGCACCAGCTCTTGGGTCGATTTGGGTTTGCGGGTGGCTTGGCAATTGGACTCGCCCACGCGACCTGTGCCGGCTCCTACCTCTTCTTGATGGAGGAGCTGGTGCGCGGGAGCGGGAGGGTCAACCTCCACGACGTGACAGACTCCGTGGGGCCGTATCTTTGGGACGTCATCTCGGTCTTGTTTCTGTTCTGGATCGCGGAACTGCTTCTTGGCGCCCTCGGCCTTCGCGGTTTCTCCGCGGTGTTGGTGCTGGCTGGGTTTGTGGCATTCAACCCGGTGCCCGAGGTGATCTACCAAACCCGCGCCAGGTCCATGGAGGCCCTGGGCCGCTCCGCCAGTTTCATTCGAGAGGCGTGGCCCGAATGGTTCGCCCCGCAGATCGTGCTCCTCTTCCTGATGGCACCCCTGCTGCGCGGTGGGGACATGCTTCTGTTTCGCATGTTTGGCCCCTTCTTTGGATTCCTGGATGTAGGGCGGCCCCTGGCACAGGCATTCTTGGGCGGGTTCGCGCACGGCGACATGCTGATCTGGACCGGAACGGCGGTGGTCCTCGTGCACACCATGATGTTGTTCCGGGGGTTTCTCTACCGGGAGCTGTCTTCCGGCAGCCGCCGCACCCGTGCGTGGAAGGCGCTTCGATAGCACCCCAAGAGGCGAGGCCCCCACAGTGCCCTTCGGTTTCAATCCCGCAGGTAGGGAAAACCAAAGGGCTTGACGACCAGGACCGAGCACGGGGAGCGGGCCACCAGTTTCTCCGAAACGGAGCCTGTGAAAATGCCCAGCCCCTTTCGTCCATGGGTTCCAGTCACCAACAGGTCGATCTCCAGCTCACGGGTCAGCTGGAGAATCTGGTCCAACCAATCTCCCCCAGTGACGTGGGTGTGAAGAGGTACTGGCGGAAGAGGGGCGCCCGCATCGATACAGCGCTGCATTTCCAGCTCGGCTGCATCTTGCAAGGCCTGCTCCGTGGCCCGAATGGTGTCCTCAATGACCGTGTCATTGGGTGCACTTGAAATGCGGCGTTTGATCTCCCGATCCATTCCCTCCTGCACATTCACCAGGTGCAGCTCCCCCGAGTGGTCCGCCGCAATCTGAAGGGCTGCGGAGAGAGCAGCCCGGCAGACATCCGAAAAGTCCACCGGGACCAGGAGTTTTCTTGCGGTGTACATTCCACGGCTCCACCCGAAAGTTATCGTGGGTCGGCCCTTGCTGTCGACTGTCGACGGCCCTTGGCGACACCCCGCATGGCTTCCTCCCGGAGTCGCTTGGGCATGCCGCCCTTAATCCCGGCCAAGAAGCCCTCTACGCCCTTGGGATCCCAGATTCCCCATGATCGAAGAACCCGGGCCAGGGCTTTTTGGACCGAGGCATCGGCATCCCTCAGATAGGCGGTGCAAATTCGGGAGAGGCTGACGCCATCCACAGAGTCCGTCAAAGCCACTCTCTTTTCACCAAGCCGGGCGCGAATCCCAGCGGCTGTGGGTCCTTCAAGCAAAATGGGAAGTAGGGAAAGTGCCCCCATCAGCGCCATCCTCCGCACGGCCGGGCGGGGGTCCCTCGCCCAGGAGGAAAGCACCTCCCCCACCGGCTCCCCGGCTGCACCCAGAGCGGGGCCATAGATCATCCAGCCCAGGGCGTCCGCGGTCTCCACGTCGTCCACCATGTCCAACCATCGCTCTGCCAGGTCCAAGGCCCCCTGAGGGTCGTCCGGGAGGGCCGCTGCCACCAACCCCAGGGCCACGAGACCGTCTTCGTGGGCGGTGCAGAACAGCTCATGCAGCGCATCCCCATCGTCCACGAGGCGCACCGGGCGTTTCTTCCAGGTCTGGGCGATGAGCCGCGCGACCTCGGCGTGCGGTGTGCCTCTCAGTCCCTTCAAAGGCTGCAACTGCTTCATGCGCCGCCCTGCCTGTGCCCGGGAAGACTTGGCTTCCAGGTGCTTGGAAATGGGAGCAGCATCCAGCATGGGTGTCGAAAACTCGAACAAGGGTGTCGAAAAGCGGACAGCCCACCCCCGTTTACACGGAGGGGACCGGGGTTTGGATCGGCATGGCTCTTGCTCCTTGAAGGGGTGGCACCTTGGAGAAACCATGCAGCCCGTGCCTTCCTCACCCATTCCCCGCCCACCGTCCAGTCCCGAATGGACAGTTGCCTACCTGCCGGCCTTGGCAGGGAGGGACGATGCAGCCTTGTGGCAGGTGGCCCGGTTGGAATTCCGGCCGCCCTCCAATGCGTTGTTGCCCTCTCTGGTATGGGCCACCCGCGCACTTTGGGTCCTTGACCGACCAGCCCGTGCCGCACGAATGCTGGAAGTGGGCCTTCGCTTGGGAGGCAAAGCCACAGCTGAGTTGGGGACCTTCGGTCGCCCCATGGAAGGACCAGGATATGCCTACATGCGCCTTGCCCTGGCCGAGAGTTCCACGGACGTGAGCGAGGTCCGCTGTGACCTGGCGGTGCTGGCATTGCGGCGATTCGAAGTCGCCCGGGCACGGCGACACATCCGGGATGCCCTGCAGGCAAGCCCAGATCACCTGGAGTCCCGTCGGTGGGATTGTCTCCTCACCCACCACACGGAATCAGTCATTCGTTGGCGCCGACGGGAGGCCCCCGTGTCCTCGGTGGCGGCCTGCATGCTGTTGGACCTCTGGCCCGATGCCTCCAACGGCTTTCTTTCCCCCTGCCGATTCCGGCGCATCCGAAGGGATTCCCCGTGTTAGAACATGAGAGGCGCCCTTGTCGCGTCAAGACCCATCCCCCCCGCTGTTTTGCCCACCAAGAAGTCCACCAAGAAGCCCACCAAAAAGCGGCCCTCCAAGGCCCGGTCTTCTTCTTCCCGCCGAAGAGGTGGGCGAAACACCCCCAAACGCAGCACCTCCAAAAGGGTGAAAGCCCCGTCCGGGCTGGGGAGCTTCCTGGTACGGGTCCGAAACCTCACTCTGGCGGCAGCCCTGGCCAGTGCATTGGGGGGCGCGCTGGTGGCCTGGGGCCTCCTTGCAGGCGCCACCCAGCAGGTCCGCACTGCCTTGGCAGCCCCCCTGTGGTCCCTCCCTGGCCGAGTCCTGTCAGCCCCGCTGACCCTTTGGCCTGGAATGGCTTTGGAGCCCGAAGAGCTCGCGGCACTCCTTCGACGTGCCGGCTATGCACAGGTGGAGGCTCCCTCCGCGCCCGGGGAGTTCACGTTGAGCGGGGCGGGGCTGCATGCCATCTCCACAGCAGGGATGGAAGCCGAGATTCTCGTCACCTTTGGCCCGGGAGCCGCAGGCTCCAGCCAAGTGGATTCCAAGGTAGTGCGTTCCACAACCCCCACGGAGCCAGTGGACTTTGGCCCGATACCCCTGGCCTCTGTCCGCGGCAGAGAGAACGAAGAGCGCACCCCTCGCTCCCTGGGGGACTTCCCCCCGGCCCTTCGAAAGGCCGTGCTCGCCATGGAGGACGACCGGTTCTTCGACCACGGAGGGATCTCCATACCCGGAATCCTCAGAGCCGTTGTACGCAATGTGATGTCCGACGGTCCCTTGCAGGGGGGAAGCACCCTCTCCCAACAACTGGCCAAGAACCTCTTCCTGACACCGGAGCGCACCTGGCAGAGAAAGATGCGCGAGCTCTTCTTCACGCTCGCCCTCGAACGAGAGCTGGACAAAGAGGAAATCCTGAATCTCTACCTGAACGAGGTCTACTGGGGACAAGCCGCCGGCGTCTCCATCTGCGGCGCCGCCCAGGCCGCCCGTGCGTACTTTGGAAAACCGGTGGAGCGCCTGACCCTGGGGGAGGCAGCAACCCTGGGCGGTATCATCTCCGCCCCCAACACCTACAGCCCCCTCCGGCACCCGGAGAGGGCCCAGGCCCGACGCAACCTCGCCCTTCGCCGAATGCTCGACGAGCGGTGGGTCTCCGAGACAGATGCCACTGCGGCAATGGGGACGCCTCTCCAAATCGCCCCCATTGCCCCGGGTCGATCTGCCCCATACGCCATGGACAGCGTGCTGGACCAGGTGGAGTCCGCACTCGGACGAGGCGCCGTGGCCCGCGGGGGGCTCACGATCCACACCACACTTCACCCGGTACTGCAGCGACAAGCAGAACTGGCCGTGGAAGGCGCCATGGCTTCCTTGCAAGCCACCCATCCAGAGTCGGCCGATGCGCAGGTGGCACTTGTGGCACTGTCTCCCAGGGACGGGTCCATTCTGGCCATGGTGGGAGGCCGAGAGTACGGGAGAAGCCAATTCAACCGGGCCACCCAGGCATCCCGACAGGTGGGCTCCACCCTCAAGCCCCTCACCCTGCTGGCGGCCTTCGAGTCCGACCGGAATCTGGCGCCTTCCAGCACCCTGGAGGATGCTCCCATAGAGCGACTGGTGAACGGCGAGACCTGGGCTCCCACCAACTACGACGGGCAGTTTGTTGGAGAGATCACCTTGCGGGAGACCCTTGCCCGAAGCCGCAATATTCCTGCCGTGCTCCTGGCAGAGCAAGTGGGATTGGAGGCGCTGGCGGACTGGCTCCACGACCTGGGCCTGGAAGAGGCCCGTCCCCTTCCATCGGTTTCACTGGGGGCGTTCGAGGCATCTCCCCTGGAGCTGGCAAGGGCCTATACGGTGTTTCCTGGTCAGGGAACCCTGGTGGAGCCACGCCTGCTGAACCACGTGAGGAGCGCGGAGTCCGATCTGCTGTTGGAATTCAAGCCGAGCCACCGCGCCCTTGCCTCTCCTCGGGCAGCAGCCCTGGCCACCAGCGTTCTGGAGAGTGTCATGACCCGGGGAACTGGCGCAGGCGCCGCCCGCTTTGGCCTGGACCAGGGTGTGGCTGGAAAGTCCGGGACCACGGATGGCGGAAGGGATGCCTGGTTTGTAGGGTTCTCGCCGGAGCTCGTGGTGGCGGTCTGGGTAGGCCGGGACGGAGGGGAGCCCCTGGGGCTGACAGGGTCCAAGGCTGCCCTTCCTCCCTGGGCCCGGTTCTTGGCCGCCAGCGGCACCGCGAAGGGAACCTTTCCCCTCCCCACCACCGTGCTCGAGGCGGAGACCTGCACCAGCGGCTTCGAACAGGGCGAGTGCACCGAGTGCGTCCTGGAACTCTTTACCGCCGGCACAGAGCCCATCGACGGTTGCGAACCTCCCGGGGTGCTCTCCTCCATTTGGGAGATCGTGGGCAGCGCAGACCCCTTTGGCCAAGCGGAAGACACGGACCCACCGGGGGAAGACCCACCCCGAGTTCGCGGCATTCTTCAGCGCCTGCGAGGTCGTTGACAGGCGCCGCTCCAGAAGGCCTCAGCGAGAAGTGGCCAGCAGATCCCGGGGCGACCGTTCGGTCCAAACCATCGAGTCAAGGTTCAACTGCCAGAGGTCCGAAACAAAGTCCCCTTCCTGGTCCTGAGCGGGGTCTCCCCCCATCAGGAACAAGCTCGTCCCATCAGAGGTCACGTCTGCCACCTGTGCATCCCGCGGACTGGGGGCTGTTGTGTGGGTGTGTTGGTTCCACACCTCCGTGTCCGGGTCGTAGACCCACGTGGAGTCATCCGAAGAGGTTCCCCCCCAGACCAACAGCTGGCCCCCCACCTCCAAAAACGTGTGGCTTGCCCTCACGCCAGGAGTCTCCCCTGCCACCTCGTGCTGCGCCCACACCCCGCTCGCAAGATCCAGGGACCAGAGCCAGTCGTGACGTAGATCGTCATTGTCAATGCCACCTTGCATCCACAGCATCTCTCGCTGGGAGTCCCAGGCAAGACCCTGGCGGGTCATGGGGCCCGGCCCCCCGTGGGTGTTCAACTCCGTCCAGGAACCGTCCGCTGGATCAAATACCCACAAGTCCTGGAGCGTGACGTCCTCGCCAGAATCGTTGGTTCGCCCTCCGTACACGACCATCACGTCTCCGGCCATGGCCGCAGCCGCCTTGTATCGACCACCTGGAGGTCTCCCGGTGCTCATCAGGTCCCAGGTTCCCTCCGCCAGGTTCCAACGGTACAGGCGGTTGGACTCGTCTCCACCGGATGCCGTGCCGCCAAAGACCAGGGCGTCACCATCGTGCGGAACCGCCGTGGCTCGAAAGATGGACTCGGGAGGGGCGTGGCGTGATTCCCAGGTGTCCGTTTCCAGGTCGTACCGCCATGCATCCTCCACGCGGCCACCCTCGGAAGCACCTCCCGCCACGTGAAAAAAGCCGCCGTCCTCATCCAGCAGGCCCACGTGGGAGTACCTCGATTCGGGCACCCCAGCGGCTTCCTCCGACTTGCACCCCAAGGAGACCAGAGCCAACCATAGAATCACAAGGGCCCTCCTGTTCCAAAGGTATACCGGGTGCGCTCCCCGCTCTTCGTCGGAAGAGCGGTAAGAAAGGAAAGGTACCCGACCAGCACCACGGGTGTGAACAGACCGACCCGCATGGACACGAGAATGCCCACGTGGAGAAACACCCCCATGGCAATCCCCGCCTTCCTCCAGCGCGGCCAAAGCAAGGTCACCACCAGCGCCAGTTCCAACACCAGCGTTCCCCAGGTGCCCATCCGCAAGAGAGACTGTCCCACGCCGTTTGCCACCAACCAGTCCATAGGCATTCGAACATACCGCGCATCGGACATGGCGTAGTACATGGCGTTGCCGTTGTGCCAGTCTGATCCGCCGGCCTTGTAAATCACCGTGGCCAGGTACATGACCGCCATTTGAAGCTGACAGAAACGAAGGGGCCACCCAGGGGTTGCCCCCTTCTTCTGGCCCAAAGGAGCCAGAAGGGAGAAGAAGAAGAGGCACCGTAAGAGAGCATCTCCGCCGTTCATCCAGTACCGCATACGGTGCTGCAAGCCCAAGTGGACCAAAAACACCAGCACCCCGCAGAACCGGGGCGCGACACCCGCTGCAAAGAGCAGCGATAGAAGCATTCCGGCCCCAAGGAGGGTGGGGACTTGCACGCCTTGCAGATTGTCAAACCAGCCAAGGTGCAGCCCACCGTAGGTCCCGCCCACGTCCGCAACCCCCAATCCGAGACCCCCATCAAAATAGAGCCCCCCGTGCAAACCCGCCGTTCCAATGGACAGAAACATCATGAGCCCCAGGCCCACGCGAAGAGGTACGTAGGTCTCTGCGGGAATCTCCACTTCCCAGTACCGCCTCCACAACCCAATCAAGGACATGGCACTTCTCCCAGAACGGTCTCCACCCGCTCCTTGCGCTCACCTTGGCGCCTCTTCCAAGGACGAGGTGTCTTGTGTCGCACTGAAGACAGAACGATGGACCCGTGGACCTCGTGGAGTCGACAAAGGGCCTCCCCATAGGGCGCCAACCAAACCTCGGGTTTGAGCGCCACCTTCTTGTGAAACTTGCCGATGCGGTCATAGGTCCAGGTGAAATAGAACCCCTCCTCTGGCGGTTCGGTCCCGATGTGAAGGGGGCGCTCCTCGCCCAACTCCAATGCAGTGGCTTCCACAAACATCGCGTTGTGCACTGGATTGGGGGCAAACATGGACCAGAACTGTCGAATACCCAACTTCTGAATGGTCTTTCCAAACACCGGCTCCAACGCCGCATCCACCGGCCCCGACCTGAGGTTGGACGCCAACAGCCCCAAGCAGAGGAAGACAATGACCCCATGTCGGAGCCAAAGCCGAGGACTCACTTGCCTTCAGGAAGCAGGAGAAACGCCAGATAGGTCCAGAGAATCGCCTCAGTAAAGGCCCCAAGGTTCATCTGCAGCACCACCCCCACGTGCAGCACCACACCAAACAACAGGAAGGGCCGACGAAATCGGCTGAAGAACACCAGGGGAAAGCCGATTTCAAAGACAAGCGTCGCCCAATTCATGAACTCGCAGATCCACTGAACGACCGTGGACGAGAGAACCCCTTCCATGCGAAAACGCCAAAAGTACTCGGTGGACAGGGCCTGAAAGACCGCATCCCCTGCTTGCCACTGGCTGTTGAAGAACTTCACCAGCCCAGTCTTCACATACAGAATGCAGACCTGAAGCTGGAACAAGCGCAGCGCCCAGGCTGAGGCTGGATTGGGCTGCCCGCCACGGCGAATCGCATCCACGGACCACACTCTTCCTGTGGGCATGAACAACAGGTAGAAGCCAAAGACCTTCAACACCACATCCGAGCCGTCGCTCCAGACCGCATTCCTGTTGGCCATGGAGACAACAAACAGCCAGGCGACCAGTACAGAAAACCTGGAAAACACCCCCAGCACCACCATCACCAAGACCCCAAGGAATCCGGCAAAGAGAAGCCGGATCGTCGCCAAATCTCCGATCTGGAGCCAGGGGTTTGCAAACAGGGTGATGCGATGGGGTCCGTAGGCCGAGGCGCGCTCGGCAAGGGGAAAGACACCGGAGTCCGCCAGCGCCCAGGAGAGGTCTCCCCACATGGGCACATACATCCATAGGGCGAGGAGGCCAAAACCAATGCGCAAGAGAGCGACGTTTCGCAGATCCACATCGGAAAACCACCAGGCACTCCAGGCCTCCCAGGCACGCTGCATTACAGGTTGCATTGGGACCTCGCAATCTCAAAGGTCTCGCTCTCTCTCGGAGGGAGCGGATCCTGCCGCCACTGTTTTCGGGTTCTGTGTTTCTCCTTGCGCACGTGCAACCGCACCTCGGTCACCGGCTCCGGAAATTGGGTACACAACCACCGCGCAAGGGGCTCACCGTACCGGCGTTTTCCCTTCTTTTCATAGGCCACAATGTTGTGGACCTTGATCCACCGGTTGTAGCGGAGGTGTAGAAAGGAGCCTTCCGGTGGGTCCACCGCAATGTCCAGCGCCACCTCGCTGCCATCCGGCCGAATTCCCACCGGCTCAAGGAACCGGTCCCACTTCGCCGGCGACTTGAACATGTGCCACTTCTGGGTGAGCTGCAGCCAGTGAATGTAGGGCTTGGAGATCGGACGGAGGAATTGCTTCTGATCCTCGTTGATCCAGACATAGTTCACGACCATGACCAGGTGAAAGACGAACCAAATCGACATCACCTTTCGCCGCAGCTCCACATCTCTCATCCAGCGCATCTCTTCTCCGGCATCCCTACCATCCAAGTGGCCGCATTTCGTGGCCCCTGACTGCAATGCGCATGCCATCGCCCGCCCAGCAAAGAGGAAGAAAACTCGTGGGTTCGCACCCGACGCGAGCCACAACCATCGGCGAAATCACACACTCCGCCTCTCTCCAAAAAAGCGCTCATAAGGCGTCTTCCCCGACCCTACGAGAGCTTCCAAGTCCTTCACGGTTTTTGGAATGGAGCCGGTCAGCACCTCCGGTCCCCCCTTCGTCACCAGCACGTCATCTTCAATCCGAATTCCCCCAAAACCCTGCCAGCTCTCGGCGCGCTCAAAATCCACGCGGCCCCGGTGGTGCTGTCGCATCCGAGCATCCTGCAGGATGGCAGGTACCACATAGAAACCAGGTTCCACCGTCACGAGGTGACCCGGCTTGAGATCCATGTCCAAGCGCAGATAGGAGAGACCGAATGTGTCGGAACGCTCCCTTCCCTCCGCATAGGCCGCCCGGTCCCCAAACTGCTCCAGGTCGTGAACATCGAGCCCGAGAAAGTGCCCTACTCCATGGGGATAGAACAAGGCGTGGGCACCTGTCTCCACCGCTTCTTCCACTCCACAAGTGACGAGGCCCTCGTCGCACAACCACCGGGCCAGCACCCGGGCACTCTCCAAGTGGACTTCCCGGTAACGTGTCCCCGCACGGCACAGTGCAATGGCGGCCGTTTGCGACGCGAGCACTGCCTGGTAAGCCCCTCGTGCCCGCGCATCGAATCGTCCACTCACCGGCCAGGTGCGGGTCACATCCGTCCCGTACCCGCTCTCCCGTTCCGCTCCTCCATCCAAGAGCAACAAGTCTCCATCCGCCAGGGGGTTTTCATGGTGGGGATTGTGCAGGACCTCCCCGCGCACAGTCACAATCGAGTCGTACCCGGGCACACAGCCCATGGCAGCCAGCACTCCGTCAAAGAGCGCCGCGATCTCCCGCTCGTGCCCGCCGGGTCGGGTCGCCGCCATGGCGGTCCGGTGCGCCGCCTCCGTGACCTTGGCTGCGAGCCGGTGCTCGGTCACCTCCTCCGCCTTCTTGATCCCCCTCATCTGTATAAGGGCATCCACCACAGCCCCATCGCCGTGCTCAGATCCAAACCCCAACGAAGCCCCTGAAAGACGAGCCGCCAGGGCCGACTGATTGGGATCCGCGACCGCGAGGGTCCTGAGGGATCCAAATCGTGCACAAGCACCCTCCAGCTCCCTGGCGTCACGAACTGCATCCACCCCAAAGGAAACCCGCAGCATCTCGGCATTCGGGGAAGCTCCATGCCACAGTGCATCCTCCGGGCCCGGGAGTTCCAGAAACAACTCACACTTTCCGTCCACCAGAATCGCTGCAGCCCCCGGGACATTGCACCCAGTGAGGTAGAGGAAGTTTGAATCCTGACGAAAAGGCAGGTGCGCCAACGGGAGATTTCGAGCCAGTAAGCCGTTTCCCACAAGCAGAACCGCCCCTTCAACGTACCGGGCAAGCTCCTTGCGCCTGGCCCCATGTACCTCTGCGGGCAGCGCAGGCTGGGACTTCACGACCCCTCCTCCAGCTCGGAGCGCCGGACCAGGGGCTCAAGCCGAAAGCCTGCCTCTGCCAGGCGCTCCATGGCCCCCTCCTCCCTGTCCACCACACAGAGAACCTGGACCACCACAAGACCCGCAGCTTCCACAGCATGAATTGCTTTGAGAAGGCTCCCACCGGTTGTGACAGTGTCTTCCACCATGCACACCCTGGCGCCGTCGGGCAGACCCGCGCGACCCTCAACCTGGTTGCCGGTCCCATGCCCCTTGGGTTCTTTTCGCACCATGAATCCATGGACAGGCCGCTCCTCCTGCCAAGACCGAGCCACGACAGCCCCGGTGATGGGATCCGCCCCGGTCACCGGCCCCCCAATTCCCAACACCCCGGGTTGGAGCTGCCCCAGAAGGAGCCCCGCCAACAAGGACGCGCCCTCTGGATCCAGAGTGGTCTGCCGAGCATCCACGTACAAGTCGCTTGTCTTTCCGCTTGCCAGCACAAAGGAGCCGAAGCGCACGGAACGCTCCTTCAGGATCTCTACCAGCCGCGCCCGTTCCCCCGCCGTCATTGTGCTACGCCCCCTGCCCCTGGAGCCCTGCCTGTCCCTGGAGCCACTGTCCCAGCTCTGCAAAGACCTGCTCCTTCTCCGGCTCATTGTAGATCTCGTGAAAGAGGCCCGGGTAGACCACCCGCTTTTTGTCAGCGTGGCCCCAGCGCTCGAAAAACGCCGTTGCATCCCCTACATTTGTGATTCGATCCCCGTCTCCTTGCTGTAGCAACAAAGGAAGGTCGAAACTAGCAGCAGCACCTTGGACCCGCTCCATGGCCGCCATCATCTCCGTATACCAGCGGGGGGTGATCTTGGAAAAGACCTTGTCGTCCGCCTCGTAGCGGGCCACCACGTCCGGATCCCGGCTGATGTCCTTCACATTCAGCTCATTGCTCATGGGCAGCGCGGGGAGGAGCTTGGAGAGCCAACCCGCTGCAGCCACCTTGATGGCAGGGGCCTGAACCGCCACGCCCAACAAGGGGTTGGAAAGAGCGATGCCGCGTACCGGCAGCCCGTCCAGGATCGCCGCGAGGGAGACCAGGCAACCCATGGAGTGGCACACCAGGACCACGTCGCCCCCCAGCGCTTCCACCGCCGCCGTCAAATCGTCCGTGTACTGGGTCCAGGTGTCTACATGGCCTTGCTTTCCATCTGAGTCCCCATGCCCTCGGAGTTCTACTCCCGACACCGAGAAACCCGCCCCCGCCAAGGCCTTGGCCACGTGTTCGTACCGCCCCATGTGCTCAGCAAGACCGTGCACGATGAGCACCTTTCCCCTGGAAAAGTCCGGCGCCGGCCAGGAGACCAGGTTCAGACCGGTACCGTCCCGACTTTGAATCGATTGAGTTTGCATGGATCTACCTCACAAGAACGGTGGAAAGCCAGGGCACCCAGGCAATGACTGCCAGGCAGAAGAGCATCAACAACAAGAACGGCAAGCTGGCTTTGATGACCTGCACAATGGTCCGTTCAAATACCGTTGAGGCAACAAACAGGTTGATGCCCATGGGCGGCGTCAGGTAACCCAGCTCCAGGTTCACGATGAACATAATGCCGAAGTGAATGGGGTCCAAGCCAAAACTCGCCGCAATGGGGGCCAGAAGCGGCGCCACGATGAGAATGGCGGAGATGATGTCCATCACACAGCCGATGGCCAGAAGGAAGAGGTTCACCAGTAAAATAAACTGCCACTGGGAGTGCACGTGGTTTCCCAGCCACTCCGCTGCTTGCTGCGGAATGTACCGTTCTGCCAGGAATTTGTTGAAGGCCATGGCCAACACAATGATCAGGAATAAGCTCCCCATCATCACGCCAGAGTCCGTGAGGACCTTGGGCAGCTCCTTCAGACGCAGCTCCCGGTGGAACAGCAGCTCCACTGCGAGGGCGTAGACCACGGCTACCGCGGCCGCCTCGGTGACCGTAAACCGGATCGGTCCCAGAATGCCGTAGATTCCGCCCAGAATCAGAACGGGAAGGAGCAAGGAGAGGAAGCTTCGCTTGAGCTGGGTAAGGAGGTTGGAGCCATAGCCTCCCTCCAACTCAGGAATGGCGATCTGAACGCCCTCCTGGGTGGGCCGCGTGGCGTACAGGGTGTAGGCCACCAACATGGCGGCGATGAAAAGCCCCGGCAGCACCCCCCCAATGAACAGATCGTTGGCCGAGATGGGCGTCTCCCGGTTGCTCACCATGATCGCGTAGATGATCATGGGAACCGACGGCGGAATGATGATGCCCAGGGAGCCCGCACTGGTCAGCACGCCGATGGAGTAGTTCTCCGGATACCGCTCCCGGACCAACATCGGGAACATGATTGACCCGACGGCAATCACCGTCACCGGGGAAGAACCGGAAATGGCAGCAAACACCACACAGGCAAAAACCGTGGCCAGACCAAGACCGCCGGGGGTCCTCCCCATGAAGGCCCGGGCCACATTCACCAGCCGGGTGGCAATGGAGCCCTGCGTCATGATGTTTCCAGCCAGGACAAAGAAGGGAATGGCCAAAAGCTCTTCCTTCTTCACCGCCTCGAACATGTCTTTGGCCACGTTGTAGCCGCTGATGTCCTGGATCAACATGACGCTGGCCAGAGCTGCGACACCAATGGCCAAGAAGAGCGGGGCCCCCACAATGATCAACAGGATGCACGCCAGGAGCAGCAACCAGCCCTTGCTCATGCCCAGGGCCAGGGCCAATCCCAGCAAGATGCCGGGTGCCAGGCCCGCCACCACCATGTCCTTGCCCGTCCGGAGACCTCCTGGATGGGCTGGGGGGCCAACCTGCCCAGCTTCCGTCTGCATTCCCACGCTGCCGGTCAAAGCCATCATGAAGAACCGCAGGGCCATGAACAAAAAGGACAGGGGAAGAACGGCTTGGGCCAACCACACCGGGAACTTCTGGGACGTGACCGAAACCGCCAACAGATCGGCGCGGTCTTCCTCTGGAGCCGCCGCACCTTTTCCCTCTACAACAGGTTCATCCTCAATGCCCGTGTCCCCAAAGACCAGGTCATCGAGCTCCTGGGAGAGCTGTTCCAGCTCCTCCCCTTGAATGCCCTCATTGCTTCGGGTGTAGTGCGCCCACTCTATGTCAGCGTCATCGGGGCCCACCGGGTTCCACTGGTTGGCAATGCCCAGCACCAGGAGCAGCGCGCAGGCACCTCCAACCACAACCTGTAGAACCATGAGGAGCGGTGTGCCCACGTCGTCCCGTCGCCAGCGGCGCAGAACAAAGGTCCCGGCGACCATGGCAAATCCAAGTCCCCACACCACCCAACCCGCCGGCTCCACCTGTTGAGAGATGATCTGGACAAATGCATTCAGCGGACCCACCATCCAGTCCCAGACAGGCAACCCCTCCTGGCCCGAACCCTTGACGAGGTTTTCTTCCACCAGCTCCAGGGCAAACCCACCAAACTTCCAGCAGAAGATAGCCGCCACAAGCGCAGAGAAGCGCTTTGCAAAGCGAGCAGCCCCTGGAGAGAGAATGCGGTCGGTCGCATCCACCGACAGGTGCTTGCGCTGACGCGTCGCCAGGGAGGCGCCCAGGAAACCGACCCAGACCATGAGCAGAACGCTCATGTTGGCCCCTCCTCGAATCTCCAATTCGAAGCCGGAGACCTCCCTCCGCAGGTAGTCCAGGAAGGTCAGCCCAGTCATGGCCAGCAGCGCCACCACGATGAAGGCCTTCTCCAGACCCGACACCAGGCGATCCAACTCCTCGTAGGCGACCTCCACCAGGACGCGCAGCGCCGTGACCGCCAGAATCAGGAAGAAGAGCAGGTCCTGGAGCGGACCGTTCCAAGCCCGATTCCAGACACTGCTCCAGCCGCTGCCCACCGCACCGGTGACACGTTCAATGCCATCGAAGGCACGGGTGAGTAGCTTGTACACGAAAATGCCCTTCCGACAGTCAGTTCTGCCGCATGGACTTCAACTGTCCCTTTACCTGGGCGTAGAGGGGCTTGAGCTCCGGGTGGGCCCCCAGGAACTGCACATGCACATCTCGGGTCTGCTTCACAAAAACCCGGCGCTGCTCCGGCGTCAGCTCCACGACTTCCTTGCCCATGTCCCGAATCGTCTGGAGAAGCTCCGCTTCCAGGGAACGGACCCCCACACGACCGTCCCGGGCTTCCTGAGCCGGATCGCCGATGACCACCTTCTGCAGTGCATCCGGCAGCTTGTTCATGAAGTTCTTGGAGTACAAGATCGCCGCCGGCTGGTAGATGTGACGAGACAAGGTGTAGTGGGTCACAGGCCCCATCCACCCGGCCGCAAGTGAAAACAGTGGGGTGTTGTCGAAGCCATCCACAATCCCGGTGTTCAGGGCAGGAAGCACCTCAGAGGTGGGCTTGGCCACCGCTTGGGTGCCGAGCCGCGCGTACATGTTCATGTGCACATCGCTCTCCTGGGCCCGCATCTTGTACTGGGACAAGAGGTCCGGCGTGGTGGCCGCCCCCCCCTTGGTGGCAAAGCAACGCCAGCCGTTCTCAGCCCAGGAGCCAAGAACAAAGCCCTTGGCGGCAAGCGCCGCAGCGGCAGGCTCAAAGAGCACGTTGTCCAGAATGGCATCCGCTTCCTCAAAGGACCGGAAGAGATAGGGCAATTCCGGCAACAGCAGAAGCGGAACCGCCGAGCCCTCTCCGACGGCACCCGTAGAGAACCCCCCCCCCTGGATCCGTTCACCCCGGGCCACGTCCTGGATCATCTCCACCTCGGATCCGAGAGAAGCACCCAAGAAGACCCGCACCTTGATCTGTCCGTTGGACTCCGCGTCAATTCGCTTCTTTGCGCCAATAAGCTGATCCGCCCACGGCGTACCATCCGGCGCGACTGTGCCGAAATTCAACATGTGAGGCGCTTCCGCCACCGGAGTGGAGATGGGCACAAGCAGCGCCCCCAGGGCCGCCAACAACAACAAGGATGCGCTCTTTTTCATTGGAGTCCCCTATTCGGCCGAGTCGCCGTCGGTGGTGTCTTCGGTGGTGTCGTCGGTGGTGTCTTCGGTGGTGTCTTCGGTGGTGTCGCCCGCCTCGGTGGCTTCCTCCACCGTCTCCTCTGCCTGCGCCGAGCAATCCGGCGGGTTCACGGATGGCGCATCCCCAGCATCCAAGAACAGCTCGTTGCGGGTCTCAAGCAGCTTCTGTGCTTTGCGCTGCTCGGCCTCCTGCTCCGGGACGAGGCCCTCAATGGTGTTCGGACAGTTAGAGAGCACGTAGGCCACCTGCTCGTCAAAGACCGAGGCATCCTGGGTCTTCACAGCCCAGTAGGAAGCCAGGATCAAGCGATTGCCAAAGTGGTCCGGGTTCGCCTCTACCGCCGTGTCCAAATGGCCTCGACTCTTCTCCAGATCCTGACCAGCAAAAGAGGGAATCGCCGCGTAGTAGGCCCCCCAGTATCGGTCGGTGGCGGTGTAGAAGTAGCTGTTGTCCAACTCCTGTACCCTGGCGATCCAAGCCTTGGCCGTGGGAACATTCTTCAGGGTCGCGCCCATTCCAGATGCCTTGGACCACTTTCCAAGTGCCGAAGCGGTCCAGTACAAACAAGGCACATCCGCACCGCCAAAAGCCACGGCTGCAGTGGCCTCATCCTCACCCTTGTCCAGGTGTGCCACGAAGTCCGCATTCAGCGCCATGCACTTCTTGCCCCATCCAATGGCCGTGTCCCAAGCGCCAAGCTTGTCCGTCATTTCTGTGTTGTGACCGTCTCCCAGGAAGTAGTAGCCCCGCACCAGCCGCTCCAGTGCGTGCCGGTTTGTTGGGTCGGCGGTCGCAACGGCCTCATAGGCATCCAGGGCCGCCTGAAGCTGGGCTGCATCGCCGCGCTGCTCCCAGAGGCCGTCCGCAGCGGACACGTCGCCCGTGTTGACAGCGGTCTCGCCGGCTGCAGCCACCTCGTAGGTTCCCTTGTGGGAACCACCGCATGCGGTAAGCAGAACAAGAACTGAAACCAAGGGGACAATGCGGGTCATGTTTTCCTCCAAAAGGCCTTTTCAGGCGGGAAATTGTGATCTGGTCGTATAGGCGGTTGGCAAGGAGGCGTCAACGCCGGTAGGCAAAGGCTTGCACCCCCGCCCCGTCGGCGCTAGGAAGCGGCAAATGGAAGGTGGCCCGTGATTGACGAATCTCCCCGTCTCGCCCTGACCTTCGACGATGTCTTGCTGGTGCCTGCTGCCTCGTCTGTGCTTCCAGATCAGGTGGACCTGTCGACCCGGTTTGCCGGCAACATCGCCCTGAAGATCCCCATTGTCTCCAGCGCCATGGACACGGTGACAGAGGGCCGGGCTGCCATCGCCATGGCACGCCAGGGAGGCCTGGGAGTCATACACAAAAACATGTCCATCGAGGCCCAGGCCGCCGAGGTCACACGGGTCAAGAAGGCCGTCACGGGCATCATTCCCGACCCGATTACCATGGCGCCAGACCAGAGCCTGCGAGACGCCCGGGAAGCCATGAAAGCCCACAGTATCTCCGGACTGCCCATCGTGGTCGATGGCAAGGCCGTGGGCATCCTCACGAACCGGGACCTGCGCTTCGAACAGCGCCTGGATCGCCCCATTCGGGAGGTCATGACCGGAGAGGGACTTGTCACCTGCCCTCCGGACACCAACCTGGAGCAAGCCAAGGTCCTCCTACAGGAACACAAGATTGAAAAGCTCGTGGTGGTCGACAATGACGGGTCCCTTTGTGGCTTGATCACCATCAAGGACATTGAAAACGCGGCTCTCTACCCAGACGCTGTCACCGATGCCCGAGGGCGTCTCCAATGTGCTGCGGCAGTAGGCCCCGGCCAGTTGGACCGGGTGCAGGCTCTCGTGGACGCCGGCGTCGATGCCATCGTCGTGGACACGGCCCACGGACACTCAGCGGGCGTTCTTGCTGGGGCCAGCTCCGTTCGTTCGGAGTTTCCGGACCTGGTGTTGGTGGTTGGAAACATTGCCACCCAGGAAGCGGCGGAGGCCTGCGTCGCAGCAGGAGCCAGCGCGATCAAGGTGGGCATCGGCCCCGGCTCCATCTGCACCACCCGCGTGGTGGCGGGGGTCGGCGTGCCACAAATCACCGCCATTGCCGACTGTGCTGTTGTCGCAAGAAAACACGGCATTCCCCTGATTGCCGATGGAGGCATCAAGTTCTCAGGCGACGTGTCCAAAGCCATCGCCGCCGGTGCCGACTGCGTCATGGTGGGCTCTTTGTTGGCAGGAACTGACGAAACCCCGGGAGAGGTCATTCTTCTGGGCGGTCGACGCTACAAGACCTACCGGGGAATGGGTTCCATTGAGGCCATGCGGGCCGGCTCGTCGGACCGCTACTTCCAGGACGTCGGCGACCCCGAGGCCGGCACAAGGAAGCTGGTCCCGGAGGGAATCGTGGGGCGGGTGCCTTACAAGGGCCCGCTGGGGGATGTGATCTACCAGCTCTGCGGAGGCCTGCGGGCGTCCATGGGCTACACCGGAAGCGCCAACATCGACGCCATGAAGGCCGGTGCTCGATTCGTGCGCATGACCGGGGCCGGTCTCCAGGAGTCCCATGTGCACGACGTAATCATCACAAAGGAGTCGCCGAACTACCCGACTTCATAAGCCTGAAGTCCAAGCCATGATAAGGAAGGGGCCTCACGAGGATTTCCCATGCTCCCAATTCCCGCCCTTCTCCTCTCCCTGTTGTTCCTTGTGTCCACGGGCTGCCGAGAGAAGGACCCTGAAACGACCGACTCGGCGCCCCCCGAGGACACCTCACTGACAGAGACCGGCCACGAGGAGACCGGTGACGAGGAGACCGATGACGTGGACACCGGCACCCCCGTGGATGCCGATGCAGACGGGCATCCCCAGTCCACCGATTGCGACGACCAGAACGCGGCCGTGTTTCCCGGGGCGGATGAGATCTGTGACAACGTGGACAACGACTGCGACAGCGCAATCGACGAAGCGGATGCCACGGATGCCTCCACCTGGTATGCCGACAGCGATGGAGACGGCTTCGGAGTGGAGAGCGACTCCCAGAACGCCTGCGTTCAGCCTCACGGCTTTGCGGCGTACTTCGGCGACTGTGACGACAGCAACCCGGGCTGGCATCCGGGCGCTTCGGAGGCGGACTGCACGGACCCCAACGACTACAACTGCGATGGTTCTGTGGGTTACGCCGATGTCGATGGTGATGGTCATGCAGCATGCGAGGACTGCGACGACAACGACGCCGCCAGCAATCCAGACCAGTCGGAGGTCTGCGACAACGCCGACAACGACTGCGACGGGGACATCGACGAGAACGCCACGGACGCCACCACCTGGTACGGCGATGCAGACGCCGACTCCTACGGAGGAAGCCAATTCACCGCGACCGCCTGCACGGCACCCACCGGCTACGTGTCCAACTCCGATGACTGCGACGACCTCTCGGCGCTGACCTATCCCGGCGCTCCAGAGACCTGCGACTCCGCGGACAACGACTGCGACGGCGCCACGGATGAAGGTGCGCTGCTGACCTGGTACGCGGACTCAGACGGCGACGGATACGGCGATGCGCTGACGCCCACGGAAGCATGCACCCAGCCTCCCGGCCACGCTGCCAACGGCGACGACTGCGACGACACGAACGCTTCCACGAGCCCCGCCGCCTACGAGGTGTGCGACGGCGTGGACAACGACTGTGATTCCTCCATCGACGAAGCTGATGCCATCAACGCCACCTCCTGGTACACCGATGCCGACAGCGACGGCTACGGAAGCTCTGGAGCGGCCACCCTGTCTTGCACAGCCCCCACGGGCCACGCGGACAACGCCAGCGACTGCGACGATGCATCCGCCGCAGTCAATCCAGGGGCGACCGAGCTTTGTGACGCTCTGGACAACGACTGCGATGGCACCACAGACGAGGCCGACGCCGTCGACGCCGCCACCTGGTACATGGACACAGACAGCGATGGCTACGGCGTCGACTCCGACACGCTCATCGCTTGCACACTCCCCAGCGGCTACAGCTCTCTCGCGGGGGACTGTGACGACAGCGATGCTTCCTTCCACCCGGGGGCCACTCTGGCCTGCGACGGCACAGACAGGGACTGCGATGGCGACACAGACAACGATGTGGATGGAGACGGCCAGACAGACTCTGCCTGTGGTGGCAATGACTGTAATGACAGCGACGCCACCTCCACCACCCTCGACACAGACGCAGACTGCGATGGCGTTCTCACGGCAGATGATTGTGACGACACCGACGCCGCGGCCCAGGCTGCCGATGGCGGGTCCGCGAGCTGTCCCACAGACTCCTGCCTCACCCTCCTGAACAACGGGTACTCCACCGGGGACGGCACCTACTGGATCCGCCCCAGCGACGGCGTCGCCTACGAGATGTACTGCGACATGACCGTGGATGGCGGCGGCTGGACCCGCTGCGGCCGGATTGATGAGACAGGCCAGGGCAACGTCATCGTGCAAGAAGGCGCAGCCTATCTGGACGACGCCTCCCTCACCAACGCAAGCTTCTGCGGCCACTGGTACCAGAACGATGCCCCCACGGAGATGATGATCCACAACCTGACCCCCGGAAGCGACTACGGATTTGATGAAAAGCTGGTCATGACCTGGGGATCCAGCCCCTTCACGCTCTACACCTACGACAACCACCCCCTCCAGTCCTGCAAAGCGATCAACGCAGGCACCACCTGGACCACCTGCTGGTATGCAACCCACTCTGGTTGGACGGACACCGCGTTTTCCTTCACGGTGGACAACCTCTCCAGCGGGTACAGTGGCAACGCGGATCGTCGGCTGATCCTGGGCCCAACCGCGACCCCCACAGGCAGCAAGTACTGGCACAACTTCGGCGCCCAACTGAACTCCCAGAACTACGCCAACGCATGGTCGGGCGGAGAAGCCATCGGCGACCTCTACATGCGCTGACCCGTTCAGCCGGACTTGGGAACCAGCCCCCGCTCAATCAGAAGCTCTGCATTCGCCACCGCTGCGCCGGCTGCGCCCCGAATCGTGTTGTGGGCCAGACAGAAGAACTTCACCCCCATCACCGGGCAGGACTCAATGCGGCCCAGGGTGATCGCCATGCCGTCGCCATTGTCTGCATCAAAGCGCGGCGAGGGTCGGTCCCGGTCCTCCACCAATTGGAACAAAGGCACCGGGCTGGAGGGCAAGTCCCCCGCTGGCGACAGGTAGCCTTTGAGCGCCGACCGCACGGCCTCGACTCCCGGGCTTCCACCTAGACGAACTTGGGCCGAAATCAAGTGTCCATCCGCCACCGGCACCCGCACGCAGCGAGCCGACAAGACAAAGTCCGCCGGGGTGCCCGGTGAACCCAGCATCTTCTGGGGCTCGACCGCCATCTTGGCCTCTTCGTTGCCCGCGTGGGGGTGCACGTTGCCCACCATGTCCCAGGCCGACTCCCCCGGGTACCCGGCACCGCTGACCGCCTGCCAGGTGGAAGCCACCACGGCCTCGACCCCAAAAGCCGCGTGCAGCGGCGCAAGGGCCATGGTCAGGGGCATGGCGCTGCAGTTGGGGTTGGTCACGATGAACCCCTCCTCTGCCTGGCGCTTTAGAAGAGAGAGGTGATCCGGGTTCACCTCTGGAATCACCAGGGGCACATCCGGGTCCTGGCGGTGCGCCCCCGCATTGGAGACCACCGCAAACCCGGCAGCGCGAAACTCGGCCTCAATCGGACCCGCCGCTCCTCCGTCCATGGCCGAGAGCACAAGGCGCACGCCGCTGGGCATGGCACCCGGCACACAAGGCAGCACCCCCAGGTCTCCACATCCACCGAAAGGCGCGCCCGGGAGCCGCCACCGGGTGGCCTCCCGATAAGGTTTCCCGGCGCTGCGCTCGGAAGCCCCCACCCCCACCACGCGAATCCACGGGTGGTTCTCCAACCGCTGGAGAATGCGCTGGCCCACCATGCCGGTGGCCCCCAGGACGATGGCGGGTGTGGCTTCCATGGCCGTGGAGGTAACCGGCCCCCCTACCCGCTGCCCCCCCGGGGATGGTGTTGGGCGTGGATACCCTTCAGCCGCTCCCGGGCCACGTGGGTGTAGATCT
>CAZRYF010000002.1:80748-163894 GCA_964604165.1 uncultured Enterobacterales bacterium | reverse complement strand
TCTCGGGTCTCGGGTCTCGGGTCTCGGGTCTCGGGTCTCGGGTCTCGGGTCTCGGCAAATCGAGCTTCGAGCCCGAGTCCGAGCCTCCCCCACGGCCCTCGTCTAGGGTTGGGGCGAGGTGAGGTCGAATCACCAGCTCCTGGTGTTGATCGGTCTGAACCGGGTGTTCGCAGTCTGCGAAGGGGTACTTTGGACCGCTGGGCGGTCTGAACCGGGTGTTCGCAGTCTGCGAAGGGGCCAGGGGGGAGGCGCTGGGGTGCACACAAGTGCGGGGGGATGCCGTATCTCCCCCGCCATTGGTCGCCGGATCGCGCTGTATCTGCGTTAGAGTCTGTCAGTCCACTTCCCGGAACTCGTGTGTCCCCGGAACTCGGAACTCAAACTGTTAGCGCAGCAGGTCCGCCAACCCCGCTGGCCCGATCTCCAGGGAAACCAGGCTCGTGGAGGGTGTGTGGGGAAGGGGATCGGGGATGGCGCCAACATCGGGCCGGGTGAACTGCTGGTCCAGCCAGCTTGCTGCACTCTGAATCATGGGGGCGCTGTAGCCGTGGGGGCCTTCGTCGATCTCCCAGGTGGCGGTGGGGGGGAACCCGAGGGGGGCGGGCTGGTTTTGCTCCGAGAGCCACAGAGTGGGGCGGGACAGGTCAGCGAGGAACGTGGCATCGGGCCCGGTCCAGCCGGGAATGGCATCGCAGGCGCAGCCGCCGGTGCCTTCTTTTCGCGGCATGGGGACGGGTGATGCCAGGACCGCTGCCACCGGGCGGGGGTCGGTTTTCAGCAGATAGAGCGACTGAACGGCTCCGCCGGAAGCACCGGTGACAGCAATCCGGCCCACATCGGATCGGCCCTCCAGGAAGTCCAGGCCCGCTTGCAGGATGTGCAATTGCACCGCCATGGCGCTGGTGCCCGCAGACTCGAGCAGGGCCCGGTTGGCGGCGCCGGCCTCGTGGTGGATCTGCCTGCTGGGCACGTTCGATTCTTCCACCCCGGGGGTGTCCAGGGCCAGCACCGCCCAGCCCCGGGCGGCCATGGCATGCGCTGGGGCCTGGGATTCGCCCGAGGACTTGCCCTCTCCAAAGTGCCCGTGGGCCACCAGCAAGCCCGGGTGGGGGCCGGGGGTGGAGGGGAGCCACAAGGCGCCGGAGATGCGGAAGTCTTTGAAGACCTCCAGGGACACCGGGCGCACGGTGTAGGTGGGGTAGGAGAGAGGCTCGCCCTCCTGCACCTGGAGGGGCACCCGGTGGAGTCTCTCCATGCCAAGGGCTGCGGACAAGTCTCGGGTCGCCGGGGCGGTCGCGGCCTGTGGGGACTCGGCGGGAGAGGAGCCCCCACAGGCGAGCGCACCGAGAAGCGCCAGCGCCAGCACGACCCTCAAGCCAGGTGACCGAACAAGGACTTGCAAATCAGCGCCGCTGCAATCACCCCGGCCAGGTCCGCCGAGAGTCCCGTGACCACCGCGTGGCGCACCCGCACGATGCCTACGGCACCGAAATACACCGCCAGCACATAAAACGTGGTCTCGGTCGACCCCTGGAGCACGCTCGCCACGTACCCGGTGTAGGTGTCGGGGCCGTGGGTGTGGAGCAGCTCGCTCATGAGCCCAAACGCACCGGACCCCGACAGGGGCCGCACCATCGCCATGGGCACCACATCGCCGGGCAGTCCGATGGCTGCCGTGAGGGGCCCGAGTGTACCGGTCAGGGCATCCATGGCCCCCGAGGCGCGGAACATGCCCACCGCCACCAGGATCGCCACCAGGAACGGAATGATCTTCACTCCAATGTCGAAGCCCTCTTTGGCCCCTTCCACAAAGCTCTCGTAGACCCGGACACCCTTTGCAGCACCAAATCCAAGGAGCGACACGATCAAGACCGGCACCACCCAGTCACCCACTGAGTCGGAAAAGGCACGCAAGGAGAGGGCCTGGGGAGAGTCCCCGGGCAGAAAGGCCGACCAGACTGGCGGCACCACCAACAGTCCTACTCCTACCAGGAGCACCGTGGCCAAGAGGGGCACCGCCCAGGGCTTGATGGGATCGTCGTTTTCTGATGGGTCGGGCTCGGTCGCCTCGGGGGGGGCGATCTCAATCCCCTCCACCACCGCTTCTTTTTCTGCAGCAAACCTGCGGCTGCGCCCAAGCAGCACGGCCACGGTGATTCCGACCACGGTGGACAGCAGCGTCGCCACCAGGGTGGGGGCCACGATGCCCCACGGATCTGCGGAACCCTCGGCAGCCCGCACGCTCACCACCCCGGTGGGCAAGAGCGCCACGGAGGAGGTGTTGATGGCGAGAAACAGCACCATGGCGTTGGTGGCCACCCCCGGGCGGTCATTCAGCGTGTTCAGCTCTTTCATGGCCTTGATGCCAAACGGGGTCGCCGCGTTGCCCAAGCCCAGCATGTTGGAGGAGATGTTCAGGATCATCGCCCCCATGGCCGGGTGGTCTTCGGGCACGCCGGGAAAGAGGCGCACCATGATGGGGCGAATCGCCTTGGCCAACAAGCGCAGAAGCCCCCCGTCCTGGGCGACTTTCATGACCCCCAAAAACAGCGCCATGTACCCAATCAGCCCGATGGCCAGGTCCACCGATGCCTTGGCTGAATCAAACGCTGCAGCCGACACAGCCTCCATCTGGCCGGTGAACGCAGCCGTCACAAAGGCGATCAGGACGATTCCAAAGAAAACGCGGTTCAAGTGTCCTCTCCCATGGGTTCCCTAACACCCCATCTGAACACGGTTACAAGCAGCCCGTGACACTGCAATCCCTTCATCCGCGCGTTGTCTGGCTCTGGCGATTCCAGGGCACGATTCGGGTGCTTCTCTTTTGGGCCCCGGCCTGCGTGGCCATGGGGTTTGGTTTGTCCCACGTGCTTTCCCCTGGCTTGGCTGGGGCCTTGGCGGGGGCGTGGTTTTCCTTCCAACTGGCCCTTGCCCTCTTCTGGCCAGCCTTGGCTTTTCGTTTCTTTGGGTACGCCATCCGCGAGGGGGATTTCTACGTGCAGCGGGGCGTGCTCTTTCGTCGCCGGACCTCCATTCCCCACACTCGCATTCAGCACGTGGACACCCGCCAGGGCCCCTTGGAGCAGATCTTCGGGCTCTCCCGGGTGCTGGTCTTCACGGCCTCCGGCATGGCCGCCGATGGCTCTCTCCCCGGGGTGGAGCACGCCCTGGCCGAGTCGATCCGCGATGACCTCTCCCGGCGGGGCGGGGGAGACGACGGGGTCTGATGGGGCGGTCTGCTGCTTGGAAGCGCATCCACCCGGCTTCGGTCTGGGTGAACCTGCTGCCCCTGACCTGGAGGACCATTCGCCAGTTCTGGCCGGTGCTGATCCTGGCCATGGTCGGGGGACAGAGCGGCTTTCACATCGTGGATGTGCTGCTCTTGATGGGGACCCTTGGGGTGGGTGCGGTCTCGAGCTTCGTGCATTACGCCACCCTGCGCTACCGGGTGCACGACGGAAAGCTGGAGATTCGGCAGGGCATTGTTCACCGCCAGTCCCGCGTCATTGACCCGGCGCGAATTCAGAACGTGGAGCGGGTGCGAAACCCGTTCCACAAGATCGCGGGCCTGGTGGAGGTTCGCCTGGAGACAGCGGGGGATGTTCGCACCGAGGGTCTTTTGTCCGCCCTGGAGGAGTCGGCGGCCCTGGCGCTCGTGGCGGACATCGAGCAGGCCCGGGGTCGAGCGCCTCAAGAGAAGGACGAGAGTCACGAGATTCTGCGCCAGGGGGTGGGAGAGCTCCTGGGCTACGGGCTGTCCTCGGGCAGCTCGGGTCTGGTGCTGGTGCTGGTGTTGGGGGCCATTGAGGTGCAGAGTCTGCTGGAGAGCCAGGGCCAGGAGCCGGTGGTGTCGCTGGAGCCGGCGGCTCTGTTGGGACTGGCCCTGCTGGCCTTTCTGGTCTCTTGGCTCGGTTCGGCGTTGTTTGCGCTCTTGCGCCACTGGAACCACCGCCTGGCCCGGGATGCGTCGGGGCTTCACACGGAGGAAGGCCTGTTCACCCGGAGGCGGGTCGAGATTCCTCTGCGAAAGGTCCAGATCGTTTCGGCTTTTGAGCCGGTGCTGCGGCGCCTCATGGGGTTCGGCACGGTCTACGTGGAGACGGCCGGGTTGGGGGCGGTCGTGGGAGGACATCGACGGGCCGAGGCGATGATTCCCATGGTGGAGCAGGAGCGGCTGGGTGCCATCTTCCACCAGGCCATTCCCGCGGGGGAAAATCCCTGGAGTTCCACGTTGTTGCCGCCCCACCGGTCCTCCCTGTACCGGGGCATGCTCGGGTCCTTTTTGCAGTCTGTGCTCGCGACCGTGGTGGCCGTTATGGCCCTGGGCCCCTGGGGTTGGTTGGGACTTTTGCTGGTTCCGGTGGGCCTCGCCGGGGCCTGGCTGGACTTTCGGTTCCAGGGATGGCGGGTGGATCCCGATGCGGTGATCTCGCGCCGTGGATTCTGGCGCCGGCGTACGTGGCTGATGGCCCGGGACAAGGTGCAGTCGGTCCACGTGGAACAGGGGCCGATCATGCGTGCCTTTGGGCTTGGGCGTGTCCATATCCTGGTGGCGGATGGGCAAGTGGCCTTGCCGGAGCTTGCCTGGGAGGAGTCCCTTCGGTGGTTGCAGGCTCTGCGGCCTTTGCTTGTCCAAGAAGAGGTACGGGCAGAGGAGTAGGGTGGACACGGCTGGCTGTGGGGGGTACCGACTTGACTGGCACCTGTCCCGGAGGACTTCATGTTCCTGCTCGCCCTGCTGCTTGCCTGCCCAGCCAAGGACACCCCCCCCCATCACGAGTGGCCGGCGGTGGTCGCGGGCGCCCCCCGGGCTGGAACCGCGGAGGGCTCGCTGCGTTTGCCGGTGGGCACACCGCTTGCGGGGTACTCGTCCCGTTGCGGCTACCTGGGTGGCTCGGGGGCGCAGGACCACCGGGACTCCCACTACACGGTGGGGTTTGTGGAGAGCACCGGTGTGCAGACCCGGCCCCAGATCAAGGTCTTGTGGCTGGAGAATGGCGATGAGCACATGGTTCTGGTGAAGGTTGACATCATCTACAGTTTCGATGGCCTGGTGGAGGCCCTTGAGGAGCGCCTGGAGGCGGCCACCGGGGAGAACCTCGATGGCAAGGTCGTGGTGGCCACGAACCACAGCCATGCAAGCTACGGCCCTTTCTCCGACTCCTACCACTTTTACCTGGGAGGCGACCGGTACGACGAGGAACTCTTCCAGCGCTTTGTCTCTCAGGCAACGGGTCTGGCAATGGAGGCCTACGAGGGCCGGGAGGACGTGGCTCTCGGCACTGGTTGGGCGAAAGACTGGGACCCGGACAACGCCGTGTACCGGGATCGCCGCGGGGACAACGACAGCCTGGCCGTGTGGGATGACATGGAGCCTGGCTACGACAAAGACCCTCACCTCAATGTGCTTCGGGTGGACTCCTTGGCGGGGGAGCCTGTGGCGATGGTGTTCACCTTTGGAATCCATGGAACAAGCCTGGGTGAAGACAACCCCATGGTCTCCTCCGATGCCCCCGGGCACCTGGAGGTGGTGCTGCAAGAGCAGTTTGATGACGAGGTCTTGGTGATGCACTTGCAGGGGGCGGGAGGAGACGCGTCTCCAGCCGGCAGAGACAGCGGGTATGCCCGGCTCGAGTCCGTGGGGGAGGGGGCGGTGGCCGGTGTGATGGGGTTGTGGGCGGAGACCCCGACATCGTCAGCCCCCATCTCCATGGAGCTTGCCTCCCGGTCGATCCCCCAGGACCTTGAGACAATCTCCGTCACCCGAAACGGAGAGGTGGACTGGAGATACCTCGCCTCACAAGAGGGATACCTTGCCGATGACCTCATCTACGACGAAAACGGGAATATTCTCTCTCCTCTGGACGAGTTCAACGCCCCGTTTGGGGCGGCATTCTGTGGGTCCGATGCGCCGCTGATTCCGGCGGGTAACATTGGCACAGAGGTCTACCCCTACTCCGCTTGCATGGACGTGGAGCTGGTCAGCTGGGTGCTGTTGGGCATCTTCAAGCTCACGGAAGAGTGGGGCATGGAGGACATGCCGCTTCCCATGCCCTCCGCGCTTCGGGCCGGGACCACTGCGGGGTTGATCGGCCCCCTGGCGACCCGGGACACGGACGGGTCGGAGAGTGAGCGGGACTTGCTCGTGGGGTTTTTCCCCGGAGAGTCCACCGCCATGTTCACAGAGCAGTGGCGGCGGCGGGCGAAGGCGGAGTTGGGCCACGCCATGGCCCTGCACGTGGGCTACGCCCAGGACCACGAGGGTTACCTTCTGATTCCAGAAGATTGGCTCATGGGGGGGTATGAGCCCAACATCAACATTTGGGGCCCCCTGCAGGCTGAGTACCTGATGGAGCAGGTGCTGCACTATGCGGGGACCTTGCTGGGCAACGGCATCCACGAGCCCTCGGACCCCTTGGGACAGTGGGCCCCTACGGTGTACCCAGATCGGGACCTTCCCGAGCGCCACCCGGATGCCACCCCCGATGCCGGGACGCTCCTCACGGAGGTGGGCGAGGACTTCTGGATTCCCCTGGACCTCGCCCTGGAGCTGGAAACCCCCGCAAGCGTCCCCCGGGTCACCGGCATTGTGCAGCTGGCCTGGGAGGGGGGGGATCCTGTGGTGGATCAACCCACGGTCACGTTGCAGCGAAAGAACGGGGACACCTGGGAGACGGTCACGAGCCGCTCCGGACGTGCCATCACGGAGGTCTTTGGGGACATTCTGCTGGGCCACACCCCCACGCCCCTGTATCCGGCCGATGCGGAACAAACCCACCAGTGGTGGGCCGGGTGGCAGGCTGTTGGGCACGTGCAGGACAAGGCCGGGCTCCCTGAGGGCATCTATCGGCTTCATGTGGCCGGAAAGCGGGCCACCGGCCGGGAAGATCGCTGGCCCTGGGAGACCGAGACCTACACGGTGGAAGGCCCGGAGTTCCAGTTGGTGCCGGCGGTCCTGGACCTGGTGGCTGTGGATGACGGGTTGGAGATCTCATTGGCCGCGCCCGCCCTGGGTTGGCGCCTGGTTGACATGGAGGGCAGCTCCCGGGGATCCAACCCGGTGAGGGGGCAAGTCGTCGTGGCCTGGGAGTCTGGCGGGGTGGCCGAATCTCTCCAGGTGGAGGCGACGGTGACGGGGGATCGGTCGCACCTGCCCTTGTCCTTGCCAGGTGATGCCACCGCCGTCACGGTCACGGATGTGTACGGCAACGCAGGAACCCTTCCTTGAAGAAATTCATCGCCGTGGCGGGGAATATGGGGTCCGGAAAGACCTCCATGGTGGAGTTTCTACACACCCGGTACGGGTTTGCGCCGGTGTACGAGCCCTATACGACCAACCCCTACCTGGACGATTTCTATCGGGACATGCGCCAGTGGGCTTTTCATTCGCAGCTGTACTTTCTGACCCACAAGTTTCGCCTGCACCTGGGGTTGAATGACGCGCCAGGAACGGTGGTACAGGACCGTTCGATCTACGAGGACGCGGAGATCTTTGCGACAAATCTGTACCGGGGCCGCTTCATGAAAAAGCGAGACTACACGACGTATATGAGCTTGTACGAGTCCATGCGGGAAGCCCTCCAGCCGCCGGATTTAATGATCTACCTGAAGTGCGACACACGGGCGGTGCGACAGCGAATTCGCAAGAGGGGCCGCGCCTCCGAGCAGAGCATTCCCGTGGGCTACATCCGGCGACTCAATAAGCTCTACGATGAGTGGATCGAAGGGTATGACTTGTCCCCGGTGCTGGTCTGGGACTCTGGCAACCAGGACTACCTGAGCCATCTCGTGGATCGGATCGAGTTTCAGCAGGCGCTGGAGAAGTTTTTGTAGATGCTCTGTTGGATTCCGGGGACTGGATTCCGGGGACGCCATACTTAACTCCGACAGATCCCGAAGAACTGCCGCGGGACTTCCGGGGCCCCGGAAGTCCAAAAGTCAAAGAATCAAGACTTGACCCCTTGTCTTGTCTCCTTGTCTCGTGCCGGGACGGTTGCCTGCCGATAGGTTCCAGGGGATAATTCCAAGAGACGCCATGAACTTCCTACTTTTCGGGGCCTTGTTGATTTCGTCCGAGGTGGGGGCAGTGGAGGTCGCCGTTCTGGATTTTGATGGGTACGGCGTGGATTTCGATGATGCCTCCCTGGTCAGCCAGGGGATGAGAGATGCCTTTCTGGAGGAGGGAACCTTCTTTCCGCTGGAGTCATTTGACATCACCGAACGACTGGCGGTGGGGCGAGAGTCCAATGTCTCCCAGGCCCGGGAATTGGTTGGGCAAGCTCGCGTCGCGATGTCCTCGGGAAGCCACGGGAGGGGCATTGCTCTCCTGGACCAGGCTCGAGCGCTCCACGAAGAGGTGGGCTCGGCAATGGCGCGACGATCAGAACTCGCGGATATCCACTATTTCCAAGGGGAGGCCTATGCTGCCCTGGGCCAGCGTTCCAAAGCGCTGCGTGCCTTCGAGCAGTGTCTTTGGTTGTACCCCGGCTACCTCGAGAGTCGGGCCAGGGGGGGCGCCAGCAGCCAGGTGGTGGCCCTTGTTACAGAAGCGGCACAGGGCCAGGAGAATGCGGAGCGGCGCATGCTTTCGCCCCAGGAAGCCGGCGTGGTGGCAAACCGGCTGCGCGTGGGGGCCGTGGTGTCCGGGTACGTGGAGTCGGGCGGCAGGCTGCATGCCCGCATGGTCCAAGGAGACCGGGTCATCGGTGAGCTGACCCAGGTCCTGGAGGATTTTCCACCGTTTCCGGGGGACCCTGTCTACTTCCAATTGGTGACGAGTTTGCTGGAGGGGGCCTCCACGCCGGGGGGGGCGAGCGTCTCTTCCTCGTCGGTCTTCACAGGTGGCGAGGGAGAAATGGGGGGGGGGTTTGAGGAAATGCCGGAGTTCGATGAGCCGCAACAGCAGCAGGTGCGCCCGCCGCCGCCCCCTCGACCCGTGGCCAAGAAGCGACGATGGGAGATTCCCTTCTTTCGACAGCGAACCTACAAAACAGGCAGCACCACGGTGCGCATTCGCCAAGAGGGGGTTCGCAGTACAAAGCCCGTGACTGAACGCTGGTGGTTCTGGCCGGTCACGGGGGTGGCCGCGGCAGGTGCAGGCACCACTGCGGCGGTATTGGTGGTGCGAAACACGTCGTTCGGATCCAATAAGGACGGAGGGCCGGGCACCTATACGGTGACGGTCGAGACCTCGAATTGACACCTCTCGGGGAACGTCTGGCCTATTCTTGACCACCGGAAAACCGTGAAACGGTAAACCCACTCCGAATTCAATCGGGCGAGCAGCCCCGAGAGGAAAACCATGCGAGTTGTCTGTGACAACTGCGGTGCAACCTACCGGATTCCGGAGGAGAAGCTTCGTCGAGAGGTGAACAAGGCCACCTGTCGCAAGTGCCAGAACCCCATCATCATCCGACGGACAGGCGGCATGGCGATCGGGGCAGGCGAGGAAGAGGAGGATCCAGACGCTTCCACGCAGATCTCCGAGTTGGCCGCCTTGCAAGAAAAAGCCCGGGAGGAAGCTGACTCCGCCTCGCAGGAGGGGGGCATTGGTTTGCAGTTCCAGCCTGCAATGGGCGTGGATGAGGAGCCGGTCAACCCGACGGTGGCCAGCTCGGATGTGTTGCGGCAAGCCCGGGTGCCGGAGCCCACCATCCCGCGTCCTGGAATGGAGCCTCCCTCGGCTGTTGAGCCGGAGGTGGGCCCTCCCCCGCCGCCTCCCGCCACCGGTGCCCCGCTCCCACAGCCTTCGGCCCCCCCGCCTCCTCCGCCGGTGCCGGATCTCCCGCCGCCGGTGATGTTGCCAAAGCAGGGGGATCCGAGGTCTCCGATGCATTCCATGGTGGATCCGTCTTCGGACTTGTCCGTGGTGATGATGGCGAACTTTGCTGCTGTCTTCGGCGTGCTCCTGCTCGCCATCGCGACCCAGGACTGGCAGCGCTACGGGGGGCTTTTGGTGACGTTGTGGGGGGTCACAAGCTCGTTGATGGTGGTCATCACCAGCGATCGGGGGCGACGACAGGCCCAGGTAATCCTCTCCCTTTTTGTCGGTCTTCTTGTGTCCGGTGTGCTGTCTTGGGGCTTCTACTGGAGCAACGTGAACTTGGGCGGGTCGCCGGTGGTGGACACGCCGGCACCTGTTGCGGAGGCCCCGGCACCGGAGCCGGCTGAAGAGGTAGTGGTACCAGACGATCCAGGCGAGGAGGCCCCAGGGGACGAAGATCCGGTGGATGATGGGGAGGGTGAGGCTGTTGTGGTGGCGAAGACTCCGGTGAAGAAGGAGGCTGTTGCCGACTTTCCTCGTCCGGGGTCTGCAGGGAGATCCAGTCAGTCTGGGTCCGATGGTAGCTCGTCCTCCAGCCGGTCCTATCCTTCAGGCACCGGGACTTCGGTTGCGCGGTCTACCTCCTCCTGGAGTGACGAGCCTCCATCCGGCGGGAGCCGCCGAAACGACGACGATGACTTTCGCAGCTCTTCAGCGAGCCGTGGGTCGACACCTCCTGGGCCTGAGGAGCGGGCGGCCGGTCGCTCGTCCGGGAGCAGCACGGGGAGCACAGGCGTGCCGCTGACGGTGCTTGACACCATGTTGCGAAGCAACCGGGGTGTGAAGGGTTGTTTCGTGGAATACCGAAACGCCACGGGCTCATTGCCTTCGGGTCGAATCCCCGTGAAGATTCGGATTCAGCCTTCTGGCAGCCCTGATCGGGTCTACATCTCCAGCGGCACCTACAGGGACACCTCTCTGGACAGTTGCTTGTCCCAGGCCATTCAGGACATTCAGTTTCCGCCCTTTGACGGAGACGCCAAGAACTACACCTACCCCTTTACGCTGTAGTCGCTCCTTGGATGATTTCGTCGACGACTCCTGGATCCGCCAGGGTCGACACGTCCCCCAGGGCCTCGGGCTGACCTTCCGCTACTTTGCGCAGAATCCGGCGCATGACCTTTCCTGATCGGGTCTTGGGCAGGCCTGGGACGGGCTGAAAGAGGTCGACCCTGGCGTGGGCGCCAATGCGTTTGCGGCAGGCCTGGTTCAAGTCACTTGCCAGGCCATCGGACCAGTCCCGGCCTGACTGGAGGACCACGTAGGCGTAGACGCCCTGGCCTTTCACCGGGTGGGGAAACCCGACCACGCCGGCCTCTGCCACCGAGTCGTGGCTCACCAGGGCGGACTCGAACTCCGCGGTACCCATGCGGTGGCCTGCCACGTTGATGACGTCGTCCACACGCCCGGTGATCCAGTGGTAGGCCCTGCCGTCCCTGCGGCAGCCATCGCCCGTGAAGTACAACCCCTTGAAGCGACTGAAGTAGGTGTCCACAAATCGTGGGTGGTCTCCCCAGATGGTGCGGGCCATTCCCGGCCAGGGATGTGCCAGGCAGAGCAGTCCCTCTCCCGGCCCTACAAGCGTGTGGTCTTCGGGGGTCATGATCTGGGGCATGATGCCTGGAAGAGGCAGGGTGGCGGAGCCCGGTGTGGTCGGGGTGGCCGGGGCCACTGGGGTGATGCAGATGCCCCCTGTTTCCGTCTGCCACCAGGTGTCCACGATGTTGCATCGGCCTTCGCCGACGACGCTGTGGTACCAGCGCCAGGCCTCTGGATTGATCGGCTCGCCTACGGTTCCCAAGACCCGCAGGGTGGAGCGGTCATGGCGCGAAACGTACTCGTCTCCCTTGGCCGCCAGGGCGCGAATGGCTGTGGGGGCCGTGTAGAAGATGGTAATGCCGTGGCGCTCGACCATGTCCCAGTAGCGCCCGGCGTCCGGGTAGGTGGGGATGGACTCGAACATCAGGCTGGTGGCGCCATTGGAGAGGGGGCCGTAGACAATGTAGGTGTGGCCTGTGATCCAGCCCACGTCTGCGACACACGCGTAGACGTCGTCTTCTCGCAAGTCAAAGACCGTCCGGTGGGTGTAGGTGGCGTAGGTGATGTACCCGCCACAGGTGTGCACCACTCCCTTGGGTCGCCCGGTGGATCCCGAGGTGTAGAGAATGAAGAGGGGGTCCTCTGCGGCGCACGGGACCGCGGGACAGTGCTGGGAGGCCGCGTCCAGGGCAGACTGCCACGCCACATCGCGACCCTCGACCCAGCCGGTTTCCGCCATTGTGCGCTGGTAGACCAGCACTTTTTCCACCGGGTGTGCGCCTTCCAGCGCCTGGTCGGTGGTGGCCTTGAGGGGAATGGTCTTGCTGCCTCGCAATCCCTCGTCCTGGGTGATGACCCATTTCGCTTCACAGTCCAGGATGCGCTCCCGCAAGGACTCGGCGGAGAAGCCTCCAAACACCACAGAGTGAATTGCGCCGATTCGGGCGCAGGCAAGCATGGCCACAGCCGCCTCAGGCACCATGCCCATGTAGAGGATCACCCGATCCCCCTTTTCTACCCCCAGGGTCTTCAGTGCGTTGGCGCAGCGACAGACTTGTTCATGAAGCTCCGTGTAGGTGAGCCGCCGAATGTCGCCGGGTTCATCCCCCTCCCACAACAGAGCCACCTTTTCTCCCCGGGTGGCCAGGTGCCGGTCAATGCAGGACTCGGTCACGTTGAGCACGCCGTCATCAAACCAGCGCAGGGGTCCTTCCGAGATGGTGTGAAATCCGCCGCCCAACCCGAGGGTGGGGGGCCTGCTCCAGGCAACCAGATCGTTCGTGACGTTGAGCCAGAACGCATTTGGGTCGGCTTGTGCCTCCTGGCTGGCCTTTCGCCATGCAGCCAGGTTGTTCAGCGGGTTGGGGGAGTCCGCTGAGACGCGGGCCGGGACGGGGAAGAGATCGGACATGGAGCCTCCAAGAACCGGCTCCCAACCTACTAAGTGGTTCTTGCTCCGGTGGGAACCAGTGCCCGTTGTCGAAGCAGGTGATCCACCAGTACCAGCGCTGCGCCGGCCTCCACCAGGGGCACGGCCCGAGGCAGCACGCATGGGTCGTGGCGTCCACGGGACTTGAGCGTAGCGGGCTCTCCGGCGGTGCTGACAGTGTCTTGGGTTTGAAAGAGGGTGGCCACGGGCTTGAAGGCCACGGAAAACACCACGGGCATTCCGTTGCTGATGCCGCCTTGAATACCGCCGGAGTGGTTGGTGCGGGTGCGAATGGCTCCATCTACGGAGACAAAGGCGTCGTTGTGTTCCGAGCCCCGCATGCCCACGGACCGAAATCCCAGGCCAGACTCGAATCCCTTTGCAGCCGGCAGGGAGAGCATGGCTTTGGCAAGCTCGGCCTCCAATTTGTCGAACACCGGCTCGCCCAGACCTGGGGGGACGTTGCGGGCCACGCAGCGAATGATGCCGCCGATGGTGTCCCCTTTCGAGCGGACCTCCTTGATGAGTTGCTCCATGGTCTCGCTCGCTGCGGGGTCGGGACATCGAACCCGGCTGGCCTCCACCTCGTTCCAGTTTACGGTCGCTGGCTCGCAGGTCGCCTGTAGATCGCCCACCCGGTCAACCCAGGCGGCTATTTCCACCCCGGCCAGCTCCTGCAGCACCTGGCGGGCAATGGCGCCGGCTGCCACCCGGGCCACGGTCTCTCGCGCGGAGGCCCTGCCACCCCCCTGCCAATTCCGAATGCCGTACTTGGTCTCCGTGGTGTAGTCCGCGTGGGAGGGGCGGTACAAGTGGCGGGTTTCCTCATAGGCAGAAGGGTCTGCATCCTTGTTTCGAACCAGCAGTGCGATGGGGCTGCCCAGGGTTTTCCCCTCAAAGAGCCCAGAGAGGATCTCGACCTGGTCGGGCTCCTTTCGCTGGGTCGTGAGGGAGGACTGGCCCGGGCGGCGGCGGTCGAGATCCCGCTGCACCAACGCGAGATCCAGCTTCATCCCAGCGGGACACCCGTCCACAACGGCCCCGAGGCCTCCTCCGTGGGATTCCCCGAACGTGGTGACCCGGAACAAGGTGCCGGTGGTGCTTCCCATGCGGGAAGTCTATGCCGCTCAGCGTTAGCTTGCTGCCAATGAAAGACGCATTGATCGTCCACCTGTTGGCGCTTCTGCCGCGCCGCCGGGTCTCCCGGGGAATGGGGTGCCTCGCCCGGTTGCGGCTGCCGGGTTTCTTCCATCGCTGGATCTTGCGGGCCTATGTACGGTGGTACGGCGTCGACACGGAGGAAATGGTGGGGACCCTCGCCGACTACGAGAGCTTGGAGGCGTTCTTTGTTCGGCCATTGAAGGAGGGCTTGCGACCGGTGGATTCGGCTCCGGAGGCCATTGTGTCGCCTGTGGACGCGCACGTGCTTCTGGCCGAGCGGTGCCCCGAGGGTCGCCTCACCCTTCCGGGGGGGCAGACTTGCCGTGTGGACCAGCTGTTGGGGGAGGTGCGCATGCCCCAGGATGTTGAGGTGGCTGTGTTGTACCTTGCGCCACCGGACTACCATCGAATCCACCACGCGTTCGAGGGGGAGGTGCGGTCAATCTGCTACGCCCCGGGGCATCTCTGGCCAGTCTTTCCCGGGGCCGTGCGCCGGGTGCGGGCACTTTTTGAGCGCAACGAGAGAATGGTGGTGCAGTCCACTACAGCCAGTGGCGTCGACTTTGCTTCGGTCCTGGTGGGGGCGTTTGGTGTGGGGCGGATTTCTCTCACCCTCTGGGACCGCATCAGCAACCAGGGGCCTGCCGCCCCCGAGCTTCTACAGCTTGAACCTCCTGTTTCCGTGAAGAGGGGTCAGGAGATGGGGCGTTTTCACATGGGGTCGACGGTGGTGATGGTCTTTCCGTCTGGCACCATGGCCTGGGAAATCAGCCCGGGAGAGCGCTTGCGGGTGGGCAAACGAATCGGGCGCTGGACACAAATCTGACCCCCTGGAGAAGGATTTGGGTGCTACGCTTGTTCGGGGCGCCGATGAACCGATGAAGTTGTTTTTGCGTCTTGAAAAGGAAGGCAGAGTTCTGGGGGAGTGGCCCCTGGAGGACCTGAAGATCGCCCTGTCGGATGGGGAGGGCGGTGCACCGGTGGCGGACCTGGTGGTGCAGACCTACGGCACAGACGAGGTGCCCTTGCCTGTTTTGGAGGAGCTTCCTGCCGGGCCAGAGGAGCTGACCGTCACCCAGGGTCATCCTTCTCCCATGCCGCCATTGCCCGCAAGCGCGGAGGTCTGGTCCAAGGGGAGAGAAGGTTGGAAGCAAAAAGGGATGCTGCGTGCCGGGCAGCGAGCCCGTATGGGAAGCGCCTTCATTACTTTGGATGAGAATGGCGATCTTCTCGTTAGCTCGGGGGGAGATCTTTCCGGAACAGCCACACTTCCCTCGGGGTTGCGGCAGCCCATCGAGCCCGGAGCGGACCGGCTGCGCCTGCCGTCCGGGTCCTCGGTTACGCTGGAGTCCGGAGCGCGGGCCTTTTATGTCCGGAGCGATTTTGTGGATCGGCCCCTGGTGGAGCACTCTTCCCGGGAGGCAGGTAGAGGACGAGGAATCCGGCCTTTGGCCTCGGACCTGAACGAGCCCTGAAGAGGACGAGCCCTGAAGAGGACGAGCCCTGAAGAGGTCACGGCACCACCAGGGTAAAGGCGTCGCCGCCTTCTCCTTCCTCCAGTGCCCTCCAGGCGTGGGATGTGCGAGTGAGGTGGTTTCGGAGGGCCTGCTTTAGTGCCCCGGTGCCGTGTCCGTGTAGGAGAAAGGCGGCAGGAACGTCTTGCAGGAGGAGTTGGTCCAGGAATTTCTCGGTGGCCTGAATGGCCTCATCGACCCGAAAGCCTCGTAGATCCAATGTGTTCGAGGGGGTTCGCACGCCGTCCAACTTGCGGGGAGAGGGTGCATGGGTGGGTTTTTGCTGCGCGGGTGGGGCGTGAGGCTGTGACATGGGCTGGAGATCCATGCGATTCACCACAGTCTTGAGGCTGCCCAGGCGAATCTCCACCTGCCCGCTCTTTGGAACCGCGACCACCTCGCCCACTTTACCCAGGCTGCGGTGCCGCACCCTGTCACCGATAGAAATCTCGAATTCGACAGGGGGCGCGGGTGTTGCAGGGGGCACCACCTTGGCTTTCAGGGCGCGAATCTCCTCCAAGGTGCTGCCTGCCCGGGCCAGAGAAGGGTTGGCCTGCAGGGCTCCGACCAGGTCCACGGCTTTGGCCTCGAGATCTTGGATGCGCTCAAGCGTCTCGGCGATGGACGCGTCCAGGATCTGCTTTGCCCTCTGTTCTATCTTGTCTTCTCGTCGCTTCAGTCGGGCGTGCTCAAAGTCCTGCTCCTCCACTCTTTTTTGCAGTGCTTCCTCGAGCTGGGTCAGCCGGGTTCGCTCCTTATCGATCCAGGCGATGGAGTCAATGCGGGCGGACTGCTCGGCGCCCAGCAGTGCCCGAGAGCGCTCCAATACCGGGGCAGGGAGGCCAAATTTCTGGGCGATGGCGAATGCATGGGAGAGGCCGGCCTTGTCCCACTCGACCCGGTAGGTGGGGCCCTCTTCCGCGAACTGCATGGCTGCGCTCCGAAACCGAGGATCCAGGAGGTTCTTCAGCTCGGGAAAGTGGGTGGTGGCGGCCACCTTGGCGCCTGCATCCACCATGGCCTCCATGAGCGCCTGGGCCAGAGCAGCTCCCTGCACCGGGTCGGTCCCCGAGGCGAGCTCGTCCAGGAGTACAAGGGTGCCGGGTTGGGACACCTCCAGCGCAGCCGAAACGGCCAGAACGTGGGCGGAGAAGGTGGAGAGGCCCGCCTCTACCGTCTGGGCATCGCCCAGAACAGCGATGATGTGTGGGAACACATCGACTCGAGAGCCCTCCGCGGCAGGAAAGGGAATTCCGGCACGCACCATGAGCCCAGCCAGCCCGAGGGTCTTCATTGCGATGGTCTTTCCGCCTGCATTGGGGCCCGAGAGCACCAACGCCGGATGGGCGCTGTCCAAGGACAAGTCGTTGGCCACGACGGCCTCTCCGGAGAGAACCAGCAACGGATGGCGTGCGTCTCTTAGGGAGAGAACCCCCTCACTTCCAGTGGCAAGGGGGGTGCCCCCCAGGGCTTCGCCAAGCCGATACCGGGCCCAGGCAAGATCCAGGGCGACGCCGGCCTGATGTGCCGCATGCAGGGCATCAGAGAACGGGGCGATTTGCTTGGAAAGCTGAACCAGAATGCGCCGCTCCTCCCGCAGGAGCGCTCCCTCTGCCAGCTTTCTCTGGTTGTTCAACTCCACCACGGCCTGGGGCTCGATGAAAACGGTCTCACCGGATCGGGACGTGTCGTGCACAATACCCAGCCCTGATCGCTTGGCGCTCGCCCGGATGGGAATCACCCAGCGATCCCCCCGCTGGGTGGCGTAGCGGTCCTGAATGACATCGGAGAGTGCCTCGCCGCGAACAAATTCGTCCAGGGTGGAGCGGATGCGGGCTTCTGCGGCCTGTATTTCCCGACGGATTTCCCCCAGGCGTGGAAAACAGGTACTGGAGAGGGCTCCCTCCTCCAGGGCGGGCTCCAGGCAAGAGCGCAAGGAGGGGTCCAGTCGCAGATCCTGCCCCAGGGACTGCAGTTGTGGGCAGTCTGGTTGGCCTTCCAGCCATGCATCCAGTCGGTGAAAGGCCAGCACAACCCCTCGCAATTGCCACAGGTCCTCCGCTTCCAGGGTGCCTCTGCGCTGGAGAAGGCCCAGGTGGGGTCGAGTGTCCTCCAATCCGGAGAGCGGGGGATCGGATCCTGCCTCCACGACTTGTTGCAGCTCTCGACAGGCTTTGTAGAGAGCCTCTACATCCTCCACAGTAGACGCGAGGGGGAGCGACAGGGCCGCTTCTCTCCCGCAGAAGGTTCGGGCATGTTCGGACAGGTGGGACAGCACCCGCGGAAAGTCCAGGGCGGCTCGGCTTTCAGTGTTGGCAGGCACACGCGGATTGTAGCTGCCTGCCGATGTGCTACACCCGAACCGTGATGTTGTTGACGTTCATGTGGCTCTGTCTTCCGGGGGTGGCCCTGGGTGGCGTTGATGGGTTGGAGGAGGTCTCCGCCGGGGACGTGGCCTGGTTCGCCGGGGATCGACGTGTGGCTCGCAAGCACTACCTGGCGGCAGCTGAGTCTGGGGATCCGGCGGCTGAGGCCATGGCGCGCTTGAGGTTGCTCTCCAGCAGTGGAAATCTCGGGGCGGTGGTGCATGGGCCGAGGATTGATCAGTCTCTTTCCGAGACAGCAGGGCCTTGGGGGGTCTTGGCGTGGTCGGACTACCACCGGCTCGCGCCGGCCGCAGTGGGTGCCCGGACCGAGGAGGGCGTTGCCCTGGCAATGGAGGCCCTGGGTGCGCTTCCAGGTCCCGCCGCTGCGCGACTCTATTTGTTGACAGGAGAGGAAGAATGGCTCGCTCGGTTGAAGGCCGCAGATGAACCCGACGGGTTGGGAGGAGGGCTCTTGGCAATGGGTACGCTTCCGAGAGATCCCGGCACCTGGTACGTGGGCATGGGCATTGGAGGTGCGCCGGGACAGGGAGTGGGCGGAAGCGTGTTCTTTCGCCACCCGGATCTCTTTCTGCGCAGCTGGTTCTTGTCCACCGCGGCCTGGGGCAACAGCCGAGGAACCCATGGAGGAAGTCTCTACCTTTCAGGCCCTGGAAAGGTCGCGCCCCGGGTGGTGGCAGAGGCCAGCCGCCAAGATCTCTACGACTTCCAGGAAGCCGGGATGGAGGTGATGCCCATCGAAAACGCCCGGGTGGCGGTGGGACCACAAGTCCGGATCGATGGGGTTCGCTTCGGCGTACAGGGGGTTGCCCACTGGGATGCGGTGGCCTCGCAGGTTTTTCGGGGCCACGGGGTGGGCGGAGATGTGGCGTGGGACACCCGGGAAGGTGGGGGAAGGGACAAGCGGGGGCACTATTCACTGCTGGGGATGGAAGGAACATGGGTCGACTACTCCCATGCCTTTGTTGTGGTGGATCTGCGGTGGTTCAAGCCTGTTTGGGGGAGTGTTCTTGCGGTGCGGGGACTGCACCAGCAGGCCCTGATCGCTGGTGCTCCGCGGTGGAGGCTTCCCGCGGTGGGGGGGGCCACCACCCACCGGGGGGCCTGGCATGATCGGCACCGGGCCGAATGGGTGGACACGCTTGATCTCGAGGGCCGCCGAATGGTCTCTCAGCGGCTGGAGGCGGTGGTTTTTGGAAATGTGGCTTTGGTGCCCACAGAGGGGGAGAGCGGGTCGGTCGCGGTGTTTCCTGCAGGAGGGGTGGGCGTGCGGCTGGTGCTCCCACCTGAGGAATGGAACCTGCTGCGGATCGATGTGGCCACGAGCACCACCAACGGGTGGGTGGTGACTGGGGGGGTTGGGGAGGCGTTTTAGGCAGAATGTTCGGGTTGTCTTTTGATTTGTGACTCTGTGGAATCTCGGTCCAGGTCTCGTTACACCGATGCCCCATGAAACCTGGAATTCTCTACATTGCGGGCTATGGCCGAAGTGGCTCCACCCTTTTGGAGCGGACCCTTTCGTTGCATCCCAGCTTTCATGGGCGGGGAGAAATTGCGAACCTTCTCTTGTACTTTCGGGACCCGGACTATCGGTGCGCGTGTGGAAAGTTTCTCCGTGATTGTTCGGTGTGGGCCCCTGTTGTGGCCGTATGTGATCGCTGGGACGAGCCAGGGCTCTTGAAAGGGCAGAAGGAGGCAGAGAACTGGGGGTGGCGTTCCAGAAGCACCAGTCAAAGTGTCGCTCGCTATGAGATGTTCCTTTCTGAAGTCATGGAGGCCCTGTTACCGGTTGGTGAGGATGAGTGGATCATCGACTCATCAAAGACCTCTCGGCGTATGGCGAATAGGCCGCAGGTGTTGAAGGATCTCGGGTTCAGGGTTGAGGTCTTGCATCTCGTGCGGGATCCTCGGGCGTGCACGGCCTCTTATTTGAGGGGTTGTAACTTGCGACTGGAGGCCGGAGAGGACCCGAGGCTCCGCCTCGCCACATCGAGATCCACCGTGTCCTGGTACTCGTCCAATGTCTTTGCGGAGCGCTGCAGCCCCGGCCTTATGGTTCGATACGAGGACTTTGTCGCTAATCCTCGCGATACGTTGCTGTCGGTGGGCGAATGGCTCGGAATTCCGCTCTCCTCCATCGTTCCCCAAGTGGAGTCCGGAGAGATTTCAAGAAGCCACCAGTTGGCCGGCAACAGGATGAAGCGCATCGAGAAGGTGAAGATTCAGCCAGACGACGAGTGGCGCAATCTCTTGCCTTGGCGTTCCCATTTGATGGTGTGGGCGATGAACGGAAAGCTGGCCAAGCGGTACGGTTACGCGATCACAGCGAAAGGTAGGTCAGGTCCGTAGAGACGTCGGCGGGATCAATCACGCTCTTGATGTCGAAGATCACGCCACCAGGGGAGAGGAGGCGAAGGAGTGGTTCAGGGCCGTCCCGAACCAGATCTTCGTGGGGAACGGCGAGGATAATTGCATCCAACCCCCTCAGTGTTTCGAGACAATGCAGTTCGACACCGTACACCTGCATCGCCTCGTCCGGGTCGGCCAATGGGTCATGCACCAAGGGGGTAGCACCGTGGTTCTCAAGTTCTGAGAGAATGTCCGGGACCCGGCTGTTTCTCAGATCGGGCACGTTCTCCTTGAAGGTGATCCCCAGAACACCGATTCGGGCGGACCGAAAGCTCCTTCCAGTCTGTGCCAGGGTCTTGATAACCTTGCGTGCTACATGGGCACCCATGGCATCGTTTATTCGACGTCCTGCCAGGATTACCTCTGGGTGGTAGCCAGCCATTTGGGCACGCCTCGTCAGGTAATATGGGTCCACACCAATGCAGTGCCCCCCCACCAGGCCAGGGGTGAACGGAAGAAAATTCCATTTTGTGCCGGCTGCTTTTAGAACGTCTGTGGTTCGGATGCCGAGTCGATCAAAGATAAGGGCGAGCTCGTTCATGAGCGCAATGTTCAGATCTCGCTGGGTGTTCTCGATGACCTTTGCCGCTTCCGCTACCCGAATGGTTGGTGCACGGTGTACGCCAGCGGTCACCACTTCACCGTAGGCTGCCGCGATACGCTCCAGGGTAGGCCCATCCTCCCCGGATACCACCTTTACGATGCGCTCCAGGGTGTGTTCCTTGTCTCCCGGGTTGATGCGTTCCGGGGAATACCCGAGGGTGAAGTCCTTTCCTCGCTGCAGCCCTGAGGCGGCCTCCAGAATCGGTCCACAAGTTTCTTCGGTGGCCCCTGGGTACACCGTGGACTCGTAGACCACAACGGCACCTGGTTTCATTACGCTTCCCACTGTCCGGCTTGCCGCCTCCAGTGCGCCGAGGTCTGGTTGGTTGGCGGCGTCGATTGGCGTGGGGACTGCCACAATGAAGAAGGTACAGTCGGCCAGGTCGGCTGGATTGGACGTGAAGATGCATTTCGACTGTTCGAGCGCCTCTCTCGTGGCCTCTTCGGTTCTGTCGATTCCGTCCCGAAGCTCCTGAATCCGACTAGAATCAATGTCAAAGGCGACGGTTGGAAAGTGTCGGCCAAAGCCCAGCGCGACGGGCAGGCCGACGTATCCGAGGCCCACCATTGCGATGCGCTCTTCCATTTCACTCCTCCGCTGCGCTTGTAACGCGTCGAGTGATCTTCAAGGGGCCCCGGGATTCTCATTTCCCATGAACTCGGGCATGGTGGCATGGCCTTCGGCGGAGACCCCCTCGGCACGTGCCAGCGTCTTGAGGGTGAGGAGGGCGATGCGCAGATCCAGCAAGAGCCTCCAGTGGTCTACATACCAGACGTCTAGTTCGAGTTTTCTGTTCCAGTCCAGGGCGTTTCTCCCCTTGACCTGTGCCCAGCCAGTGATGCCGGGAAGCACCTCGTGTCGACGACTCTGCTCGTCGCTGTACCTTGGAAGGTAGTGTACGTGAAGTGGGCGAGGCCCGATGAGGCTCATTTCCCCTCGGAGCACATTGATCAGCTGCGGCAATTCGTCGAGGCTTGTCTTTCGAAGAAAGCCACCCAGGGCTGTCAGTCGGTCCGCATCGGGAAGGAGATCTCCGTGCGGCCCCTTTTCGTCGGTCATGGTTCGGAACTTCAACAACTCGAAAGGCTCGTTGTCCTTCCCGATTCGGGCTTGCCGAAACAATGCGGAACCTCCCATGGAGGCCCGAATGGACGCTGCGACCAACAACATAGCGGGCGCTGTAGCGACCAGCCCCCCTGCTGCAAGCACGCAGTCCGTCGCTCGCTTTGCCTGCCTTCGTATCCCTCTTTTCTTCACCTAAGACCACTCCACCCTTCAGCACGGTTGGAAGTCCACACCGCGTTTCCGGGGGTGGTTTTTCTGAAGATAGCCACCCTTGGAAGACCGCGCCGCCCTCCCGCGGGCTACGTTGTGCCGCGTCGGACCCCAAACCTTAAGGAGGGGGCATGCCCCGAACCCTAGTGACCGGTGCTGCAGGCTTCATCGGCTATCACGTTGCGGAGCGACTGCTTCGGGAAGGACACGAGGTCGTGGGCCTTGACATCGTAAATGACTACTATGATCCAGCCCTCAAGTGGGCGCGGGTGGCGCGGCTGAAGGCTTATGAGGGCTTTTCCTTCAGCCACTTGGATCTGGCCGATGCCGCCGGCATGAAGGCTCTCTTCTCGGAGAGTGGATTCGAAGATGTCGTTCACCTCGCTGCCCAAGCCGGTGTTCGCTATTCGCTCAAGCACCCAGCGGCGTACATCGACAGCAATGTTGTCGGGTTTTTGAACATCCTGGAAGGTTGTCGGCACAACAAGGTGCGCCATCTCATCTACGCCTCCTCGAGCTCTGTATACGGCGCCAACACTGAGATGCCCTTTTCCGAGCATCGTCCAGTGGCTCACCCGGTCAGCCTGTATGCAGCCACCAAGCGATGCAACGAGCTGATGGCCCACACCTACAGCCACCTCTACGGACTTCCGACCACAGGCCTACGGTTTTTCACTGTGTACGGACCCTGGGGGCGACCCGACATGGCCCTGTTCTTGTTCACAAAGGCGATTCTTGAGGATCGACCCATCGATGTGTTCAACCACGGAGACATGAAGCGGGACTTCACCTACGTGGATGATGTCGTGGAAGGCATCGTTCGGTTGAGAGGGAATGTTGCTGCTCCCAATCCAGACTGGGCGAGCGACCAGCCGGATTTGGCCAGCTCCAACGCCCCGTTCCGACTCTACAACATCGGCAAGAACGCTCCCGTAGCGTTGATGGATATGATCCGCCTGGTGGAGAAGTCACTCGGAAAGGAGGCAGAGAAGAACATGCTTCCCATGCAGCCGGGGGATGTTCCCGCCACCTGGGCAAGCAGTGACGATTTGGTGAACGACACGGGCTACCAGCCGGACACGCCGCTGGCGGTGGGGATTGAACGGTTCGTTTCGTGGTATCGGGAATACTATGGACAGGAAGACGCACAAAGCGCCCGTCCGGCGGGATGAGGGAGAGTATTCCTCCAAGCTGATTCAGTGGTTTGGTTGGCTCCTGGTGTTGGGGTTTGCCGCTACCTCGGCAGCCCTGTGGTGGGCGCCGCCGCTTGCTTTTTCCTCGAATGTCGTGGAAGGACGGGTGTTGAATCCGGAGACGGTGGTACTCCCGTTTGAGAATGTCTCGTTTGCCGTGCTGCGGGTCTACGTGTTCCCACGTGGCAAACCGGTCCAGTTGTGGAGCGAGTCCCTGCCCAGGACAGAACTTCTCCTCGAAACGAAGAAGGGCACTGTTGGGTTGGCTCCACCACCTTGGGAGGGTTGGAGACAACACCCCGGCGTTCTGCGGTCGAGTGATCCTGGGTGGAAGACCTATGAGACATTGGAGGGCTTGCCAGTCTTCTCTGGGATTTCAGGATGGACTGAGGCTGAGACCTCTCGAGGATTCAGTGTCTCCTACCAGCGGCTCTTTCAGGGGGATCATGTGGTTGTGGATGACCCCCAGACCGAAAACGCTCGTTTGTGGCGTGGCACAATGGCTTCCGTCCAGGCAGGGCATCGCTTTGCCGCCCGAGTTGCAGGTGGAGTTCTCCTCCTTGTTTCAATGGGGCTTGGGTGGGCAACCGTGCTAATAGGCAGCGGGCGCTGGTCCAAACGCGGATGATGTCCTCTCAGTGTACGGAGTTTGTGCGGCGAAATGTGTGGGTTTGCTGGCTTCTTGGACTCGACACTTCGCGAAAATGGCCGGGCGCGCACAGTTTGCCGAGCCATGGCGGACACCTTGGTTCACCGGGGACCTGATGGCGGGGATACTTGGGTGGATGAGAAGCTCGGGGTCGGGCTTGGCCACAGGCGGCTCTCCATTATTGACTTGTCCCCGGCGGGCCATCAGCCAATGCGGTCCGCGAGTGGGCGGTACTGCCTTGCCTATAACGGTGAGATCTACAATGCCGAAGAGATAGCGGCCGAACTGCGAGAGGAAGGGCGAACGTTTCGCGGTCATTCGGACACGGAGGTCTTGCTTGAGGCCATTGACTCCTGGGGGTTGTTACCTGCATTGGGGCGCTCAGTCGGGATGTTTGCCTTTGCGCTTTGGGACGCACAGGAGCAGGTATTGCACCTCGTTCGGGATCGCCTCGGCATCAAGCCGCTCTACTACGGGTGGGCCGGCAAAGCGTTCTTGTTCGGATCAGAACTCAAGGCTCTAAGAGAGCACCCGGCCTGGGAGGGCCGTATTCACCGTGGTGCACTGGCGCTGCAGATGCGTCACAATTGCGTCCCCTCCCCCTGGTCGATCTACGAGGGGTTCTACAAACTCATGCCCGGATGTGTGCTCAGCGTACCGATTGGCGTTGATGCGAGCGTGGGTTTTTCAGCGCTTCCTGTGCACCAGTCCGAGCCTGCATGCCTTCAACCAACCTCATTTTGGGATGCAGGAGAGGTCTTTCTTAGGGGAGCGTCCCATCCTTTCCAGGGCACCGAGGACGAGGCCCAGGAAGAGATCGAAGCCGTTCTGAAGACCGCTGTGAAACAGCGCATGATCTCGGATGTTCCCCTCGGGGCCTTTCTCTCGGGTGGAATTGACAGCTCTGTGGTGGTGGCCTTGATGCAGACGCAGTCATCAGTGCCTGTTCAGACCTTTTCCATTGGGTTTGAACGTGGCTTTTTTGATGAGTCTCGGTATGCCGCGGATCTGGCGGAACGGCTCGGTACGGATCACACCCTGCTAGTCTGTACCCCGGAGCAGGTGTTGGATGTCGTTCCGGAGATTCCGCGACTCTACGATGAGCCGTTTTCAGACTCCTCCCAGATTCCCACGACCATCTTGAGTCGACTTACCCGAAACCACGTCACGGTGGCCCTGTCTGGAGATGGCGGTGACGAGGTTTTTGCTGGATACCGACGGTACGTCTTGGCGCCGTATCTTTGGTCGCGGACCTCGAAACTGCCCTACCGGTTCAGGGCAGCTCTTGGTGGCCTCATCAAGGCGATTCCAACCCGCGCCTGGGATCGGGTGTACGGGGGCATGGACTCCTTTCTGCCCAACAAGTTCCGAGGAGGCATGCCGGGCATGGCCGCCGAGAAGCTTGGCGGCACAATTGGTGCTCGAGATCCGGATGCTCTCTACCACTTTCTGACTTCAAGCTGGAAGAGCCCAGAGGACCTTGTTTGGGGGGCTGCTGAACCATCCACGGCAGTGAGTGATCCGAGGAGACGTTTGAGCCATGACGAGTTTCTCCTGCGAATGCGGCACGGGGACCTGGTCAGCTACTTGCCTGACGACATCCTGGTCAAGGTAGATCGCGCCAGCATGGCGGCGAGTTTGGAGGCCAGGGTTCCCCTGTTGGATCACCGGCTCGTCGAGCTTGCTTCCACCATGCCACCGGAGTTCTTGCTCAAGGGGGACCAAACCAAGAGACCCCTTCGCCGATACCTTTCCAAGTTCATGACTCAGGAGTGGATTGATCGCCCCAAGCATGGATTTGGAATCCCAATGGCAGATTTGCTGCGGGGGCCGCTTCGGGACTGGGCAGAAGCCCAGTTGGACCCAGGTCGCTTGCGGGGTGAGGGATACCTGAACTCGAAGATGGTGCGGGACCTATGGGCGGAGCACCTTTCGGGTCGCTCGGACTGGCATGCAAGACTGTGGGACGTACTGATGTTTCAGGCTTGGCTGGAAACCCAGTGAGCCGGCTGTCGCTGCGATCGAACCTCTCCTGGTTGGTTTTTGGCAATGTGTCTTATGCTGCCGCCATGTGGGCGGTCTTGTGGATCTTGGCGAAAACCGGGCCCGAGGTGGTGGGTGCCTTTGCCCTGTCCCAGGCCATTGTACTCCCTGTAATTTTCCTCACGAATCAGGACCTGCGGGTGGTCATCGCTACCGACTCTGCGTCGGAGCAGGCCTTTGGTGTTTATGCTGCGCAGCGTGTTGTCTTTACCGTTCTCGCGCTGCTGATCATTGCTGCCATCATGGCGTTTACTGGGTACAGCACGGACATTGTCCTCATTGTGTTCCTGATCGCAATGTACAGGGGCACGGATGCCTTCACAGACATCCTGTACGGGCTCTCCCTTCAACGGGAGCGCATGGACAACATCGCCATCTCCATGGTGCTTCGGGGCCCGGTGATGCTTCCGGTTTTTGCTGGCCTCATGTGGAAAACGAACAACCTGTCAGTTGCCCTCCTTTGGCAACTTTGCTGCTGGGCTGTCGTGTTGGTTTTCTACGACATTCCCAAGGGGAAGAAACTGGTGGGGGGGATGGATGGGTTAATTCCGCGCTGGGATCGAGCCGCCATGTTTCAACTCACTCGGAGAACTGCCCCATTGGGACTGGCCGTAGCGGTGGGATCCGCGTATCAAACGGTTCCACGCTATTTCATTGAGCACTTTTGTGGCCTAGCGCCACTGGGTATTTTTGCCACATTGGCCTATTTCGCCTTGGTGGGCCAGGTCCTGGTCAACGCGACGGGGCACGGAGTAGTCCCCCGAATGGCAACACTGTGGGAGCAGGGGGAGTGGCGAAAATACTGGCAACTCGTTGGCTGGATGGTGGGTTTCAACGCCGCTCTTGCAGTTTCGGGTGTCCTTGTTGCAGTTTTCTTGGGGGCGCCAATTCTGCGTGTAATGTATGGGCCAGAGTACGCGGCCCATAGCACCTTGCTGGTGCCGATCATGTTTGCGGGAGGGTTGAATTACCTGGCCTGGTTCGCCAAGAACATCCTTAACTCCATGCGCCTCTTTGGGCGGCAGGCGCCCTTGGCGATCTGTGCCCTTACGTCCATGCTAATCGCCTGCGCCATGCTCGTTCCCCAGCATGGATTGGAGGGTGCAGCCTGGGCTTGGACCATCGCAGCAGCGATCCATTTAGTTCTTGCCAGCGCCCTGATTGGATTCTCGGCTCGGGGACACCATGTCCACGCTTGATCTCAACCCAACCACACAACTAAAGAAGGTACCCTGGTACCTCTGGTTTGCTGCTGGGGCGGTCTTTCTTTCTCCATTCTACGTGTTTGAGAGTGGAAATCCGCAACCCACCGACATGTTGACCTGCATCTTTGTTTTCGGGGTTCTGGTTCGACACAATGGCCGTCTGAGGTTTCCACGGCATGCGACCTTTTTTGTGGCCACATTGATGGTTCTCGGAATCTGGATTGGCTTGGTGAACCTCTTTTGGAGTTGGTTCTACCTAGACCCGATCATTTTGAAGCCGACGTCGTACTACTGGTTCAACTTTAGCGTCACCATTGTCTTTATTGGTTTGTTTCACGAGCACGGCACCCGCCTGCATCGTGGCCTGGTTCATCTTCTGTTTTCGACTTTGCTGTTGCAGGTCCTTCTCAGCCCCTTTGTTGCAAGTGATGAAACTCACCGGGAGACTTTGTTTTTCAACAACCCCAACCAGCTCGCCTATTATGCTGTCTGTTGTTCCTCCATCCTGCTCGCGGTCGCGCAGCGCTTGAGGTTTGGTGCCGTCTACCAAACCATCTACTACGCATGCTGCATGGGCCTTGTGATAATGAGTGTTTCCCGGGCGGGCATGGCCGCAATTTCGCTACTCCTTGTTTATTTGGTTTGGGAACGGCCGAGGTTTCTATTTCTAATTGCGGGGGCGATGATTCTCACTTTCTGGTACGCGTCCAGCTTTCCTGAGTTCTTCGAGTACTTCCAAAACCGCATCAGCGACGTGGGGCAGAATACTGACCGCGGGTATGGGCGAGTGTTTGAACACCCGTTGTACATGATTTTCGGGGCGGGAGAATGGGGGGGGGTCCACCAGTTTGGAGAGACCCTGGAGTTGCACTCCAACTTTGGAACAATGATCTTCTGTTATGGATTATTCGGGCTCATTCTGTACCTGGTTCTTCACTTCGAGCTTGTTCGCAGGTTGCCACCGAGCGCCTTCTTCTCGCTGGTGCCTCCGATGATTCTCGGCCTTTCACATAAAGGTCTTCGGTTTTCGCTGTACTGGATTCACCTGGCCGTCTTGATGACTCTGTGGAGTTCCAGGCTGGTGTATCGGTCGCGCCAGGATGATTTGGACTTGGAGAATCTTGAGGAGGAGGGCCGGCCGCCCTTCGTCGGATGGCCTGTTCCAGGAGAATCGCGGCGAAGAGGACGGAGATAGCGATCTCCAGGACGTGGGGGGTGATGCCACTGGAGAGGGGGGCTTCTGCGCTGAGGAGATGTACTTGTGCGTGTTCGAAAAATGGCGACAACAGCCATGCGTTGAGGAAGCTACCGGTCTCAAGCGTACCGATGAGAATATCGTTCACCAGATCAACGGCGATATGGCTGGTGCCACCGATTGAAAACCAACCCAATGGGCGGGCCCACTTGGACCCTCGGCCCTTGAGAAGCCTCCATGCTGCCCAGACCAGGAGCCAGGTGAAGACGCCGTGGCCGACCCACCGGCTGCCGTGGGTGAACCGGAGGGCCCTTGCGGGTTTGTCAAGGAGATCTGGAGCCAGCGCACCCAAAACGCCAATGGCTCCGCTCTTGGCCGGGCGGCCACGGGTTCCGTCCACGAGAATCCAGGCAACGGCCATGTGTCCCAGGGGTGTCACGGGGACCTGCTAATCAACCCCATTCCTTCAAGAATGTCGTTGTTGACTTTTCGCACGTCATAAAGATCCCGCGCAAGCGCAAGGCCCGCAGTGGCGAATTCCGCTCGTCGGTCCGGATCCTCCACGAGTTCTTTCATCGCCTCGGCAAGCGACCCAGCATCCTTGGCTGGGACCAAGAGGCCATTCTTTCCGTGGGTGACTACTTCGCGACATCCAGGGACATCCGTGGTGATCACGGGCCGTCCTGTCGCCAAGGCCTCCAACACAGATCTCGGGGTTCCCTCCCGGTACGAGGGGAGGACCAACAAGTTGCACCAAGCAAGATGCGGTCGCACGTCGTCCACCCAGCCGGTGTGCTCCACCAGCCCTTCATCGATCCAACCCTCCAGCTTCGCCGGTGGGACGAGCGATGGATGATCCAGCGTCTCTCCGACAATGCGAGCCAGAATCTCTGGATGTGTCTGTTTCAAGATGCGGATTGCCTCGACGAATTCGAAGATGCCCTTGTTGCGAAGAAGTCGCCCGATAAACAGGATTCGAGCAGGGTGTCGGGTAAGCGGCACCGTGGTGTAGTGGTCAAGGTCGACTCCTGAACCATGAATCCTTCGGGTGTTCTCTCCTTCAACAACTCCCCAGCCCACCATGGTCTGGCGATCATCTGGATTCTGGAAGAAGACAACATCATTGCGATGGAGGGCTTCTCGGAAGACCCTCAGGACCGCTTTCCGCAGCCACTCGTTTCGTTTTGACGCGGGTGGGTCTGTGAAGAGAGTGCCCAGGCCCGTCACCATGCTGCTCACGTTTCGAACTCCAGCCGCTCTGGCGGCAAGACTTCCCCAGATGTTGCACTTGATGGTGTAGGAGAGGAAGTGGTCCAATTGGAGTCGTCGGATCCGCCAGCAAAGCTCCGCAAAAAGCCGCAGGTCATGGAGCGGATTCATGCTGGCGTTGTTGATGTGTACCGGATGGAACTCGGCACCCGTCGCTCGGACCCGGGCTTCCATGGCCGGATCAGGAGGTCCAATAGCGACCACCCGGTGACCCAGGTCGTGGATGGCCTGGATCAAGGGGCCCCGAAAATTGATGAGCGAGCAGGTGTTGGAGGCAAATAGTCCAACTCGCACGTGTCAATCCTTCTCCGGTAATCTCAAGTCGCTTGTCATGTGTCTGACTCCCGAGTGCTTGAGGCGGTGTCAATGGGGTCATGGGGTGGGTCGGTTCATACCAGGTTTCTCGATTGCAGGCTATATGTCCTGGCGACGGTGCTGACTGCTGGCAACGTCGGTTGAGAGGGTACAAATGGCGAGTCTTCAGGACCACGAGCAACCGATCAGTGTGGGCATCTCCGATGCATGGGCGATCGCGCGCATGCAGCAGGACACCATCTTGATGGTCACGTTTCTGGTGGTGGGAATCTGTGTTGTCTTATCGTTGTTGATGACTCCGCAGTATGAATCGGCCGTGGTCCTGCAGCTCAGATCCCAGGCGGGCCAGGAAATGAGAACCGAACGGTTGAACGAGGAGGATTACAGACGCCCCCGAAAGCGCAAGGTCGTTGTCCAAACGCAGCTTGAAATTCTGAACAGTCGCAGCGTTCTTTCTTCGGTCGTCAGTCGTCTTGAAGAATCAGGACTGCCAGGCTCGAAGGAAGCTTTCGGGGGACCGAGGGAGTTGCAATCAAGAATGAAGGTGAGGGTTCGGTCGGAAAGCGAGGTGATGGAGATTTCCGTTCGGCATGAAAGCCCGGAGATTGCGGCATTGACGGCCAATTTAATTGCCAGCGTTTATCGGGAGTTCAACCTGGATGCGTCTCGTGATTCTGCCCGTGATGCTCGGGTATGGCTCCAAAGAGAAGGGGAGGCCTACCAGAAGCGGATCGGTGATCTTGACAGTGAAATCGTGTCCTACAAGGCGACAAATGACTTGGCAGATGCCGAGTTGACCGTCAGTGCACGGTCTGCTGAGATGAACGCCATCAGCCTTGCCTTTGGAGAGGCGAGAACCGGCGTGATTTCGTTGGAGAGCCGAATTCGGACCCATGAGGGCCTTGCCAATCGCGGTCAGTACACCGAGCTGGCAAAGGCAATGGGCACGCTGCTCGTAAACGCACTGACGGAAGACTATGCAAGGGCTGTTACTGACCATGCCAAGCTGGCCGCTCGGTACGGGCAGAAGCATCCGGAGAGACTCTATGCGGAAGCCGAGTTGGCGCGAATTGAAGCGGAGTTGAAGCAGGAGGTGGAGCGAACGATCAATGCGGAGAAAGCGGAGCTTGCGGTGTTGTTGGCCAACCAACGCTCCTACGAGAAGCAGGTGGAAATGGCCAAGGCTGGAATGTTGGAAAAGCAGCGACTTCTGGATGGCTACAAGCGGCTTCGAAGAGAGTTGGAGCGAAGCACCACCCAATTTGAGAAGCTGAACCAGCGCCTGGATGAGCTTGATCTGCAGGCCAGGACCCAGTTGAGCAACGTACGGGTGATCGATAGCGCAATCCCGGCAACAGAACCGAGTTCTCCCAGGATCATGTTGAACGTTCTGGTGTCGCTGATTCTGGGGTTCGGCTTGGGAGTTCTGATCGGGTTTGTCCGGGAGTTCATGAACGACAGCATCACCACTCGAGTGGATGTGGAGACGTTCTTGCGGGTTCCGTATTTGGGTCAGGTAGGCCGGATTTCGTCCAGCCTGGATCGCAATTCCCGTGCCCTGTTCACCCACCACAACCCGGGGTCAGCTGAGGCGGAGAGCTTTCGGGGAATCCGGACCATTCTTGACATGAGCCCGGACGGGCCCTTTCGGTGCCTGCTGATCACCAGCGCTTTGATGGCCGAGGGGAAGACCGAGTCCACCGTCCGTCTGGCCATTGCGTTTGCGAGACTGGGGCGGCGCGTCTTGATCATTGATGGTGACTTGAGGAGGCCTCGCATTCACAAGGTGTTTGGTTTGGAGCGAGGTCCGGGACTGGCCGAGGCATTGGAAGGCGAGCCGCTCCTGAATGTTGTCCAGAAGACGTCCGTGGACGACATTGACATTGTCCCCGCCGGATTGGATTCGATTGGGTACGTAGAGCGTCTGGCCAATCCTGAGATGAGGCAGGTTTTGAAGAAAGCTATGGAAGAGTACGATCTTGTACTCCTGGACAGCTCCCCGACGGCTCTTACAGCGGACGCGGCCATGCTCTCCAAGTTGACGGACGGCGTGGTGTTCATCTCCCAGGAATCCGCCGGCTCTCGCCGCGTGGTTCAGCAGGCGATCCTGGATCTTGAGAGCGCCGGTGCTCGAATTGTCGGAGCCATCATCAACGCCATCGAATCCAAGCACGGTACGCCGTACTCTTATCGCTACACCTACTCGTACGGCGAAGAGCACGAGAGCAAAGCGAAAGAAAACGTGGCGAAGTAGCGCGTGCCGGGGCGGACCCGGACCCTGGGTATGCTCATGTGCGCCAGCTTTCTGTTGGCCACATGCCTTAAGGGGTCCTCTGAGCCGTGGGCGAGGGCTGTCTTCTGTGCGATGGCTGCCGTCACCGCCTGGTTCACAGGCAGGACGGGTGCCCCGGTTGGATCAGCGACTCCCTGGATCGGGACATGGGGTGTCGGTGCCGCGCTGTTGGCCACTGCCTGGATCCCGTTGCCTTCCGGTGTTCTCACCTGGGTCGCTCCGGGAATCGTTTCGGCTCGTCCAGAACGCGCGTGGGACACCCTCGGCTATCGGCCGGAGCTGACGCTAGAGGCGGCCGCTGTTTGGACCGGATTGTGTGTGTTCGGGGCTGCTTCCTCCGTTTGGGCCTCCCGATCCCGCTCGAAGGAGTTGGTTGTGCCAGGGGCGGTTTGGATGGCAGCCGGAGTCGCCGGATTGGTGTGGATCCATCGCGCGATGAACGCCACGAGTGTGCTGGGAATGATTCCGGCTTCAAAGTCGTCGATCCCAATGTTTCTGCCGTTTGTGAATGAAAACCATTTGGGTGCAGCCCTGGTGGTCTTCCTTCCGCTTTTGGTGGGGAATGTGCTGGACAAGGGAATCTCGGTGCAGCGTCGCGGCTGGGGCTTGGGGGTGCTCTTCGCGGTTGGCGCGTTGCTTCTTGGCTGCGGTTCAACCTCGGCGATGATGGTGGGGGTGTTTGTTGTTGTCCTCACCGTTTGGCATCGGACTGGCCGGCTCTCTGGCTTTGTTGTGCCCGGCCTGGTGGGTGGGCTGGTGATTGGGTTGGTGTATCCCCACACCAACCCACACTTGTTTGTGAGGTTCCCCATGTGGCGAGACACGCTGTCGTTGATCGCCGACCACCCGCTTGCTGGAGTTGGGGCTGGATCCTATGGGGACGCGATTGAGTCCTTTCGGACAGACTTGTTCTTTCTGACTTGGAGGCACGCCCACAACGAGCCGTTGCAGTTCTTGGCCGAATTTGGGGCTTTGGGGTTTCTGGGCTTGCTGTTTGTGATCTCACTCCTCAGGCTTCGCCAGGACCCTCGAGAGGACCCGGTTCGAGTGCGGTTGATCCTGGGTGTACTGGGACTGGCAATCCACTGCCTGGTGGAGTTTCCAACTCGTCTCACGTCCATCGCTCTCTCCGGAGTCGTTGCCTGGGGTGTTCTTCTTGGACTTGAGCAGACTCCGTCTTCCCGTTCGGAGCGCTCGATTCGGAGAGTTCTCAAGGCCGCAGCGCCCCTGCTTCTCGTAGGGTCCGTGTGGCTTGTACGGACTGAACAGGTGGAGAACAGGGTCGCTGAAGTTCGATCTGGGAGCCGGTCAAACGTTCTTACAGAGGAGAGCGCCCTGAGGTGGACTGCGCCCTGGCGGGGGGAAGATGATCTCCACCGAGCATGGAAGTCCCTTCAGAAGGGTGACACGGAAGGCTCCCTGCGGCTTGCAGCACTGATTCGAAAGGACCACCCCGACGATGCCGGACTGCTCATACGGGTAGCCCTCCTGCAAGCTGAGTGCGGAGATCTGGCTGCTGCGAGTGCCACAGTTCAGCGGGCTGAAGAACGAAATCCCTGGGATTATCGTCCTCATGTGCTCTCCGCGCGGCTCTTTCTTGCGAGAGGGAATACAGCGGCCTCTGCAGCCGCATGGGTCGAGGCGTTTACTCGGCAGGCCCCAGGTGTTCACCTGGTGGAGGCGTATGCCGTTCTGCCTCTTGGGGTTTGGTGGGTCGACGCCTTTGCCCATCTCCCGCCGGTCTACTCCTATGAGCTGGCAAAGCTCCTTCGGAATGAGGAACCACAGTCGGCGAGGCTGGCGATGGACCAGGCAGCAATGATGGACCCCGACTACTACGGACACCGTGGATTTCATGCCAACTTGATGCGAGAGGCAGGAGATGAGCAGAGCGCGGAGGCCCACCTTTTGGAATCGATCGCTCTCCAACCAGAGGACTCGTCACTGTGGCAGTCCCTTTCCTGGCTGCGGAGCAACCAGGAGCGCTGGGGAGAGGCGCGGGATGCCATGTTGAAGGCCGCCGGACTTCGACAGGACTTGCGCAGCCAGGCGCTGGTTACGATTGAAAAGGCAGACGGTTCTGAGGCTGTATTGGATCAATACGAGGCCTGGAAGAGGAGGGGGCCGGTGGAGGACCCCGTCAGCTACTACACCGCACTCTCACGGTTCAGGGCGAGAGACCTTCTGGGTTGTGTCCTCATTCTGGAAGACGCCAACCTGGAGACCAGTCACACCCACGGGAAAAGGGCAGAAGACCTCATGGTGCGTTGCAGCCGGTGAGAGTCAGGCTCCCGCGGGCGGACAGATCACCAACACGGCCACCACTGTGGCCACATAGAGAAGGCAGGTCATGCGAATGCTGGTGTCTTTCAGGAGAATCTCCTCGGGGGACTCCCCTCCGCCCTGTACCTGCACCAGGTAGGTGTAACGAAAGATCCCGTACAGCACGTGGGGGAGCGTCAGGAGCAGCCAAGGTTCCGCAAGAGGGGAGGCCAGGACCGTGTACAGGGCGTAGCTGATCACCGTGCCGGAGGTGGTCACTGCCTGGCATTGGTCGAGCATTTCCGGCGTGTACTCTCCCAGGTTCTTGCGGTGGGAGGCGGCGTCTTCCTGGAGGCTCGCCAGCTCACCTCGGCGCTTGTTGAAGCCCAGAAAGAGCGCGAGGAAGGCTGTGCACAAAAGGAGCCATTCAGAGATGTGAACATCAATGACCACTGCGCCGGCTACTGCACGCCACAGGAATCCGGCTGCGATTCCCATGACATCCAGAATCACCTGGTGCTTCAAGAAGAGGGAGTAGAACAGCGTGTTGGCCAGGTACAGGGCTGTGATGACGGCGAAGGTGGGAGACAACAGCCATGCGCCCCCCAAGCCCGCTCCCCCGAGGAATACAAGCAAGAGCCTTGCTGACCCGACTGAAAGTGCTCCCGAGGCAATGGGCCGCAGCCGTTTTCGCGGATGGAGCGCATCCGCATCCCGGTCGCGAATGTCATTGAAAATATAGCCACAGCTGGAGACCAGGCTGAAGCAGAGGAAACCTGCCAGGCATCGCAGAAGTGCCGTCGGGTCCCGAAATTCAAATGAGAACACCAAGGCAGCAAAGAGCAGGGCGTTCTTGGTCCATTGTCGTGCACGCAGGGCGCGAAAGGCGGCAGCGACGGTGAAACTTCCAGGGGGGGCAGCGGCTTCCGGCATTCTCTACTCTCGCGACCTCAAGGTTGCCCATTCCAACTGCAGGGCCTTTTCGGAGTTCTCATCGAGGGTGTATTGCGCTTCGAGGGGTGCGTGTCCTTCCAACTCGGCGCGAACCGTTGTGGGTTCTCCTGCTGATAGGGTGATGCGGGTCTCGCCGGAAGGGCCAAGGGTAAACTCTCGATCTCCGACGGTGAGCCTTGTTCCCTCTGGACCCATGACCCTTAGGACCGGTGGTCGGTGGGTTGTCACCCCCTCCGTTTCCCGGGTGTTGGAACCCTGGATTCCCAGCAGAAACCCCCCCACCGCGCCAAGCAAGAGGCAGATGGAGGCAATGAGGATCAAAAAGGTCTGGGTGCGCGTCGACGCCCGGGGTGGGGGCGGCTCGCGTCGAGCCGTTCGGAAGTCCGCCGCTGTGGACTGGGTTTGCGCTTCAAGGCCGGGCTCTACCGGGGGGCTGGGAAAGTCGTCTGGGGTGGCCCGTTGAAGAGTGTGTATGGGGGCATCGGCAGGAGCAGGTGTTTCTGCCAACAGGTCCTTGTCTTCTCGGTGAAAGGGCCGTGTCTCGGGGGAAGACTCCCGCGGAACTGGCCTCCCCGGAGATGGCTCCCGGGGGACAGGTTCTCGTCGTTCGTCGGAACGGTCCAACAGGAGGGGGTTGACCAAGGTCTGACCATCTCCCCAGCCCTCCTCCGTGGGGTCGGGTCGCTTGCGAATCAGGGTTGCATCGTCCGTGGGGCCTGGCGTGGGACCGAAACTGCCTGTGCTGCTTGTGTCCGGCATGTGGCGCAGAAGTGTCTCCAGCTCTTCGGTTCCCGCACTTGCAGATGAGTCCAGGAGCAATCCGGGCAATCCGTCTCCCATTTCACTGGTCAGGCTGGTGGGCGCCTCCGTGTCATCCCCAAGGGTGGGAAAGTGGCCCGAGTTGTAGGCCACCGTCTCCTGCTCGGTGGAGGGTTGGGTCGCCGGTGTGCGTCGCCTCTTGGATTCTGGGAAGAGTCCCTTGAGAAAAGCTGCAAGGGTGGAGTGGGAAAAAATGAACCCGGATTCGTGAAAGAACTCGTCCAGGGCGCCCTTGAGTTCAGATGCGGTTGCATAGCGGTCGCTTGGATCGCGGGACATGGCCCGAAGCAGCACTTGTTCGAGACTGTAGGGCACATCCGGGTTGACGTGGCTGGGAGGAAGGGGGGCCGTGGCCCGAATGGCATCGATGGTCTGCACATCCCCCTTCTGTCGAAAAGGATGGGTGCCGCACAGCATTTCATACAGCACGACCCCGGTGCTGAAGAGATCCGAGCGCTGGTCGAGATCCCGGGCGTCGGCTTGTTCGGGGCTGCAGTAGTCGAACCGACCCCTCTGCACACCGGAGAGGGTTCTTGCTGCTCTTACCTTTGCCCGGGCCATGCCAAAGTCCGTGAGCTTGACCTCCCCCTGAAAACTCACCAGCATGTTGGCCGGGGAAATGTCCCGGTGGATGATGTTCAGGGGGACCGGGCGCCCACCCCGGAGAATCTGGCGCTGGTGGGCGTATTCAAGGCCCTTGAGCATCTCGATGGCGATGAAGACCGAGTGGGGGACCGGGAGGGTAATGCCCTTTTCCCGGCATCGCTCCAGCACGCTGCCCAGGTCGCGGCCGTCGACATACTCCATCGCCACGTAGTAGAGGTCGTCGATCTTTCCAAGGTCCAGGATTTGGACAATGTTGGCGTGAGACAGAAGACCGGCAATTTTTGCCTCTTCCACCAACAACTCCACGAGTTCCTTGTCCTGGGACAATGCGGGAGGGACACGCTTGATCGCGAAGAAGCGGTGGAACCCCCCGATACCGTCCAGCCGGGCCTTGAAAATCTCGGCCATGGTCCCCGTCGCGATGCGCTCGAGAATCAGGTATTTGCCGAAGGTCTGCTGGGGCGCTGCTTCCAAGAGAGGTGCTCCGGGTCTGAAGACAAACAAACCCACGGAGGAGTATCCCACATCCAGCCGCCGGCACGGTTTGGGAAAAATGGGGCGTAAACGTCGCACATGGGGGTGGTTGCGACATGATCGTCTCCGTCCCCCCCCTGAAATGGCCTTGTCGCGCTATCATCGGCTGGCGCAATGCTTGCAACTAAAACTGGGCAGGAGGCAAGAAATGCATTTCAAGAGTCGTTCCGGACAGTCTACGGTGGAGTACATGATGCTGATCTCGGTCATCGTCATCGCCATTGTGGCGGCTGCCTATGTCTTCATTCCCACCTTTCAGAGTGGGGTCCAGGCGCTGGCGGACGATGTGTCTTCGACTCTCTCCACTGGAAACATCCGGGATCAGGGTGGGAGCCGGTGAGTCGGTCCTCTCGCCACGGCCAGACAATCATCGAGTACATGCTCGTGATCTCGGTGCTTGGCATTGTGTTGGCGGCGGGCTTCAAGCTCCTGGGCGACTCGACCTCTGCTTCCTTTCAAAACGCACGGGAAGTCGTGCAGTCTCCCTACCCGTGACGGCTGGTCTCTTTGCATCCAAACGCAGCAGATGTGGCGGTCGCGGCCCTGGTGGGAGTGGCGCTGGTGACGGACCTGACCCGAAGTCGGGTGCCGAACCAGCTCACCTTCGGTGGCATGGCCCTGGGGATTGGCATGGGGCTGACTGGGGGGACAGCGTTGGAGGCATTGTCGGGAATAGGGCTCGCGCTGGTGCTGATGCTGCCGGGGTGGCTGTTGGGAGGAGCCATTCGCGCGGGCGATGCGAAACTTCTCATGGCAGTGGGGGGTTTTTGGGGCGTATCCCTGGCTCTTCGGGCTTGTGTGCTCACCTATGTGCTCTCTCTTCCCGCGGCGGTGGCCGTGCTTTTCTGGAAGGGGCGGCTTCAACCAGCCCATATCTGGCGTCGGGTTCGACACGGGGAGGGCCCAGTGACCCGTGTGCCTTGGGTGCCCGTGGTGGCCGCAGCTGTGTTGCTTGCGCGCCTGTCGGTAGCCCCGTGACTGGAGCCGGGCGAGGCAGATTGCAGCGGCGACAGGCCCGCTCCGGTCAGAGCACCGTGGAGTACATGCTCTACATCTCCGTGGTGGTCATCGGGATTGTGGCCATCGGCTGGATCGCCTTTGGTCCTGGGTTTCAGGAAGGATTCGACGATCTGGTGGACAATTCTGAGACCGTGTTGAGCAACCAGGGCGCCGCATCGAACAATCGAAGGTGAAAGAGGGCGATCTTTCTTCCCGGGTCTGCTACTGGTATTGTCCGCCGGGTGGGTTTCCGCGCGCAAGATTCGAGGTGTAGGTGAAGAATCCAACGGCATTTCTGGTGGCGCTCATCGTGGCCGGGCTGTCGACTTTTGCCCAGTGTCGGTACGTGGCGGAGCGAGAGCGAGAGCTGCTGCAACTCAGCGAGCTGAAGAGAACGGTTGTGGCAACGCGAAACGTTCGGGAGTCAGAGAAGCTCGATGAGACCATGTTCGAAATTCAGGAGATTCCTGCCAAGTGGCAGCAGCCGCAGGCCCTCGAGGAAGTGGATCTGGTCGTGGGGCAGATCTCAAGCTCTCCCATTCTGCAGGGAGAACAGGTGCTGGCTACCAAGCTTCTTCGCCCCAGCGATGCGGGCCTGGCCTACTTCGTTCCCAGTCAGAGCCGTGCGGTGGCTGTCTATGTCAACGTCATGAACGCGGTGGGCGGGCACATCCGTCCGGGTAACTTCGTCGATGTCCTCGGAACTTTTGACTTTGGTCGGGGGGAGTCATCTGACTTCCGCACTGTCACCTTGTTTCAGAATGTGTGGGTGCTGTCCGTGGGCAACGACATCGGACAAGCGGCAGTGAGGAGCTTCGCTCCGGGTGAGGAGGGAGGATCCACCAGCGACGGCCTGCAGGGCAACCCGACCATCACCTTGGCGGTGAAGGCCTCGGAGGCCCAGAAACTCATCATGGCCCAGTCTGTGGGGGACCTCTCTCTTTCTTTGCGCTCCCTGTGGGAGACGGAGAAGGAGGTAAAGCTCAGTCCAGCCACCATTCCATCGACTCTCGGCATTCAGGAGCGTGTGCGCTCTCGGCGTCGAAAGATGTTCGACATCCAGTGAGCGAGAAATGCGACGTCTGAAGAAAGCACTTGTGATCGGCCTGGCTGCAGCCGCCGTCGTTGGTTCTCTTTGGCCCGAACGCGGGCTGGCCGACGAGGACAACATTCCGGACATCCTGTTGGTGGTGAAGACAACGGACATCGTGAAGACCCCTTACGACATTTCACGCATCGTGCGTTCGTCTCCTGGGGACCTGCGGATTTCTGAGACCGGGCGCCAGCGAGAGTTCATCGTGAAAGGTCTCGCTACCAGCTACTCGGAGCTTCTGATCTACGACAGCCGTGGGGATCTGCGAGACAAGGTGCTGGTCACGGTGGTTCCCAAGAACCTTCGAAGGGTCATGCAGAACGTGCAGGAGCTGCTCAACGACATCGAAGGCCTCAATTTCAAGATCGTCAACGAGCGCGTGTACATCCTGGGCAGCGTTGCGCTGGACGACGAGATGCAGCGTGTACGTGACCTGGCGAGAAGGGAACCATTGGTGGAACAGCAGGTGGAGCTATCCCCCGTGTCCCAGCGGCTCATCGCCTCGGTCATTCAGGATGACATCGGCGTGCCGGGAGTCGATGCTCGATTGATCAACGGCCAGATTATTTTGGAGGGCATTGTGCACTCTGAAGCAGCATCTCGTCGGGCCGAGGCCATTGCTCGCGCCTATTACGAGGCAGTGATCAATGTGCTGGAGATTCGTCCGGTGCAACGGATTCCCGGGCATGCGAAGACCGTCACGATCCTGGTGCACTACGTGCAACTGGCGAAAAGCATGTCCTCCATCTGGGGATTCGAGTGGCGTCCTCTCATGGCCACCGGCGTGGATGTCTTCTTCGAACGAGACTTCCAGGGGGGAGCCTGGGGAGGATGGCAGGGATCTGCCACCGCGACGGTCTCGACCTTGCTTCCACGGCTGGAACGGGCCAAGTCCTCGGGCTATGCCCGCGTGCTTGAAAACCCGACCGTGGCGGTAAAGAGCGGTGATACCGCCTCGCTCTTCAGCGGGTTTGAGTATCCCTACCTGGTGACCACGGGGCTCGTGACAAGCGTGGAGTGGAAGGACATTGGCATCGGGCTCGACGTGACACCGTACGCTCAGGGCAATGATGTAGACATGGACCTCAGCATCTCGGTCACGGACCTGGGAGAGGTCGCACCGAATGGGTACCAGGCGGTGGATCGCACCACCCTGGGCACCAGCGAGTTCTGTCGGGCGGGAGAGAGCATTGTGGTGGGAGGGCTTCAGCGGGTGCTCTCCAAGGTGAGCTACAATCGCGTTCCCAGCTACGACACGACCGGTGCCGTCTTCAACTTGTATGCAAACAAAGACTACAAGAAGTCCAAGAGCCAATTCCTCGTCTTTTTGACGCCGAAGGTGCATGAGTCCAGCTCCAGTGCAAACCAGGAGATCAAGGACGCCTTCAACCTTCAAGAAGTGAGACAGTAAGCGTGGCCGGCCCGTGCCGGATCATTGCGGTTGGAGGCGCTCGTGATGGCGTCGGCAAGTCCGTGTTCGCGGTAAACGCTGGTTTCTCTTTCCTGAAGGAGACTCGCGCAAGGGTGCTGGTCCTGGACCTGGACACCGAGAGTTGTGGTGATGTGCAGGCGTTGCTTGGAATGAGCAAGGTGAAGTGTCTCGCCGATTTCGCGCCCTATGCTGCCAAGTTGGAGTCCGCCCAGGTACGGCAGTACATTTCGGCCCATCCAGCCGGAATGGGCGTGCTTCCCCTTGCGTTGGACCCCCAGCAAGCGGAAGGGGTGTCTCCCGAAGCGCTGGGCCGTCTGTTGGAGCTGTTGAAGCCCATCTGCGACTACATCATTGTGGATTGTGGAGTCGGCATTCACTCCATGAACGTCAAGGTCCTGGAGCAAGCCTCGGCATTTCTGATCCTGGCCACCCCGGATCCAATGGTCCTCAACCACACCCGTCGGTTTGTGGACCAACTGCAAGCCCTCCACTTTCCAAAGGAGCTGATGAAGGTCGTCTTGAATCAGTTCTCAGACAGCGGTGGTATGAGCCAGGAAGTGGTGACCCAAAAGCTTCAGCGCCCCATTCTTGTGGCCTTTCCGGAGGACGTCCCCCTCTGCCGGCAAGCCACCCTGCAGGCCAAGCCTTTTGTTCTTGGCAACCCCCGCGCTCAGCTCTCTCGCCACTACGACGAATTCGTGCGGCAGATTGTGGAGCGCAGGATGCTCGAGGAAATGGACAAGGTGGCCCGGCGGGAGCTGGGCGAGGTGTTGGGAGGAAGAGGGGGCGGAGGCCAGGAGCTGGGTGCAGAGCTGAAGGCCTACCAGAAGGCGAGGGGCAAGAAGAGCCGAAAGCGCTCGGAGATCGACCCGCGGACCGCTGTGAAGATGCTCATCCACAAGCGCATGGTGGAGTCCATCGACCTCAAGAACATTGACAAGGATCTGGACGACGAAGGGCGTGAAGCCGCGCTGCGAGAGCGGGTCAAGCAGACAGCAGCCCGCATTCTGGACGAGGTCGGGACCGGGATCAAGGATCGGAATGCGCGCCAGCGCATCGTGAAGGAGGTGGTGGACGAGGCGCTGGGGCTTGGGCCTCTGGAGGATTTTCTCGCAGACGACCGTATCACCGAGGTGATGGTCAACAGCCGGGAAGACATCTTCGTGGAAATGGATGGAAAGATGGTCCCCACCGATGCCTCGTTTACCGACGATGCTCAGTTGATGGCTGTGATCGAGCGAATTGTGGCCCCCCTTGGGCGCCGAATCGATGAGAAGTCCCCCATGGTAGACGCGCGGCTGAAGGACGGCTCTCGCGTCAACGCCATCATCCCTCCCTTGGCCCTGGATGGCCCGTGCATCACCATTCGAAAGTTCGCGCGGGAGCCCTTTGGACCCAAGGATCTGGTGAATTTCGGTACGTTCACCTCGGAAATTGCCGACTTTCTTCGTGCCTGTGTTGAGGCGCGACTCAATGTGCTGATCAGCGGGGGGACGGGCTCTGGTAAGACCACGCTGCTCAATGTCCTCTCCGGTTTCATTCCCAGCGGAGAGCGCATCGTCACCATCGAGGACTCAGCGGAGCTGCAGCTCAACCAACCTCATTTGGTGCGCCTGGAGAGCCGCCCTGCAAACATCGAGGGGGTTGGCGAGGTGGACATTCGGGACCTGGTGAAGAACTGTCTTCGCATGCGTCCTGACCGAATCGTGGTGGGAGAGTGTCGTGGGGCGGAGGCGGTGGACATGCTGCAGGCCATGAATACCGGCCATGATGGGTCCTTGACCACGGTCCACTCCAACTCTCCTCGGGACTGCATTGCCCGCCTGGAGACCCTGGTGATGTTTGCCGGGTTGGAGCTTCCCTCTCGGGCCATTCGAGAGCAGATCAGCGCAGCTGTGGACATCATCATTCAGCAAACGAGACTCTCGGATGGAAGCCGCAAGGTTGTCCAGATCTCCGAGGTGACCGGCATGGAAGGCCAGGTCATTACGATGCAGGACATCTTTGTCTGGAAGCAGACCGGTGTGAGCAAGGAGGGCAAGGTGGATGGACACTTTGTTTCCACCGGGTTTATTCCACGGTTTGTTCACGATTTGGAAGCCCGCGGAATCGCGCTCCCCAAGGGTCTCTTCGCCCAGACCCAGGCCAATGAGCCTATTCCCAGGGGCCGCCGATGACTGAGTGGTTGCTGGACACATGGCGCTTTTTGCCGGGCGGGGCCTGGTTCGTGCTGACCTTCGTATTCGTGGCCTGGTGTGTACTGGGATGGTTCTTGGCGCCCTGGATCTTCAAGTCATTTGAGAAGAGAAGCTCCGGCTACATCGCTTGGATGGTGGAGACTTTTGATCGCATGTTCCTGGCGGTGTCGGCCCGCCAGTGCACGCTCATGATTCTGGTGTCCATGGGGGTGTTCTTCTTTCTGGGCTTTGCGGTGTTGGCGGGGTTGCCCATTGGGACCGGCTACAACACGTTTCGCCTGGCTTTCGCCTTGTTTCTCGCGGTGGGGCCCTTTGGCATTCCTACCGGCTACAACCTTCCCAGGGTGGTGGTGGAGAGCATGTGGGCCAGGCGAATTGATCGGTTTGAAATCCAGATGCTCGATGGGTTGACATTCATGTCCAATGGCCTCAAGTCAGGTCTCTCGCTGATCCAGTCCATGGACATGGTGAAGGATGAAATGGACAACCCCATTGCTGAGGAGTTTGCCCTGGTGCTCTCACAGCAGCGACTTGGGGTTCCACTCGAAGACGCGCTGCTTGGGTTGGAGGACCGAATCGGCACGGAAGATGTGCAGATTATGGTCACGTCCATCAACATTCTGCGCCAGTCCGGCGGAAACCTGACGGAGACATTCGACACCATCGCGGAGACGGTTCGCGAGCGCAAGAAGGTGGAGGGGCGGATCAAGACGCTGACCGCTCAGGGCAAGTCTCAGGGCGTAATCATTACCTTCATGCCCTTTGTCCTGGCCGGGATTCTGTTTGTGCTGGATCCAGATCTCATCCGCCGGCTCTGGACTACCCCCATTGGTTTGTTCATGATGGTAATGATGTTGACCCTACAGATTGTGGGGGCCGTCATCATCAAGCGCGTGGTGACAATTGAGGTGTAGCAGCCCCGGTTGGAGGGGTTCTGTGAGACAATGATGTCCCACACCCCTTGGTTTCCTGCGAATTGGCTGATTTTATTTGGCATGAGGCTTGCTAAACTAAGGGGCACCCCGGTATGACTGGGATCCACAGGGAAAGGCCCAACGGTCTGGAGATTCAAATGAAGAAGATTCTTTTTGTTGTCGCAGCCTTTTCTGTCGCGTCCGTCGCGTTTGCAAACCCCTGTCCACAGGGGAACAACACCCGCCTGGGCGATCGAACGAATCCAGGGGCAAGCAGCAACAGCCAACTCCTGAACAACGCTGGGGCCACGCCCGGAGTCAGCGGCAGCGCCGCGGGCGCGAATCTGCGGAACCACTTCCCCCACTAGTCCCCCGCTGGGACGAGCCCGGATATTTCACCAGCCGTTCTTCCCTACGGTCCCTCGCCGTTCGGCGAGGGCTTTCGCCGGCTTCCGCTACGCTCCAGCTGGCGGCCCCGAATTGCTTGCTGCGGCGGCCCTTGTCGCGTCCCCCCGACCCGTACGGTCCCCCGCCTGCGGCGAGGGCTTTCGCCCCCCTGCGGGTTGGCGTGCTTCAGCACCCCGTCGCCCACGGAGCCACGCCAAAACCCGCCTCGCTGGCGCACTTCGAGCCCTCGTAACGAAGCCTGGTGAAAAATCCGGTCTAGAAGTTCGTCGGCGGGTCCAGGTCCAGGATGTCTATGCCCTCTACGTACTGCTTTGTTCGGTATCGGGTGATGCGGGACAGGCTGCGGACAATCTCCGCCATGCGCTCCAGCTGGTTGTAGGCTCGTTCCAAGCGCTCTCTGAGGTCTTCATCCTCCTCGGCCTTGAGAATGGCCAACTCCAGAATCCCCATGACCGATGTCAGGGGCTGGTTGAGCTCATGGGCCGTGGCGCCCGCCAGCTCCGTGGCAGCGGAGCGCTTTTCCGACGCGATCAGTTGGTTCGTGGCGTCCCGCAGACGGCTGGTCAGGGAGTCGCTCTCTCTGGTGTCACGAAAGACGCCGACCGTGGCTACAGTCTCACCGTCCCGATCATGAACCTCTGCAGCAGAGAGCAGGATGGGAATGGGTTCACCGGTGCGTGAGCGCAGGCGGGTTCGGAAGTTTTCGCACCTGCCCTCGGGGCTCGATCGAATGGCCATCAGCACCTGTGTTGAGTCCCTTGCGTCGGCGTATAAGTCGCTAACGTGCAGCCGGGCGCGGGCCTCCTGGGAGCTGTAGCCCAAGAGCTTCTCGGCCGCGCGGTTGAATAGCAGGACCTGGCCCTTGGCTTCGGAGGCAATGATCGGATCAGGGGAAGCGTCGATCAATCGTTCCAGAAAGTCATGGGCACGAGAGATCTCGCTGGCCATGCGAAGGCCCTGGCTTGTGTGGAGCAGCTCTCGGGTGCGGAGATCTCGAATCTCCACAAATCGCGCCCGGCAGTCCACGTGGACCGCGACCCTGGAGAGGAGAATGGAGTTCCGGATTGGGGCGACGATGACATCTGTAGCTTCCGCCCTGAGGGCGGCCTCGGCCTGGTCCCCGTTTGCGGTGATGGCCAAGATCGGAATGTGTCGATCCAAGGCTCGCACGTCGCTGGTCCAGCGAGGACCGCTCTCGCACTCCCAGTTCATCAAGATCAGGTCCAAGTCCGGACTTAAGGGAAGAGACTCTGGCACCACGAGCTTGTGTCCGGCCCGCCTCAATTCTCGGGCGGTGTGGGCATCAATCCCGTGGAGGGCAATCTGGGCCATTAGCGCTTGCTCCGGTAGGCCGTGACTGCGGCTGCATGCACCTCTGCTACGGGGACATCGGCCTGCCTGGCAGCTTGGAGGCAGTCCTCAAACTCAGGGGCCGCGTGCAGGACCTCATTCAGTCGTCGGCCCTCTTTGACCTTGATGGTTCCATAGTCGGTTTCGACGTCTACCCAGCCGCGCGAGAGGGTGTCTCGGTGGGTCAGGGTTCTCCGAACACCAAAAGAGGAGCTGTGCCTCAAGAGGGCATCGGCCACGGTGTCTGCTTCATTCGGGGTAGCCAGGGCGGTCACCGCAAGGCCGGGGCGACCCTTCTTCATCCAGACGGCTTGTGCCCATGCATCCTTTGCGCCAGCGGACAACAGGGCCTCGAGCAGAGGTGGGACTTGTTCACCCGTCATGTCGTCGACGCATGCCTCCAGCACGCAAATGGTCTCTTCCTGGGGGCGGGTCACTGCCTCACCGAGAACGGCACGAACGACGTTGGGGCGCTGCTGAGGGTTTCGGGTTCCCGCCCCCAGCCCGGTGGAGGCCGGGCGCATGGCCGGCATGGCGCCGGGGCGCGCCAGTGTGGTCACCAGGGCCGCGCCGGTCGGCGTGACCCACTCTCCCACCCGGTTGTCCTGTACGGTGGGCCAACCATTCATCAACTCCAGGACTGCTGGCACCGGCACAGGCAGTGTTCCATGGGCTGTTTCAACCGTCCCCGACCCCATGGGAAGAGGAGAAGCCACCAGGTCTGTGACAGCAAGGTCTGCCAGAAGCAGACAGGCGCCCACCACGTCCACCACGGCATCTAGCGCCCCCACCTCGTGGAAGTGTACCGTCTCCGGATCGATTCCGTGGACCCGACCCTCTGCTTGGGCAAGTCGGGCAAAAACCGCCTGGGCGTCTTCCTTCACTGGGCCGGGCAGTGCGGATTCCTTCAACAGGGTCCGGACTTCACGCCAGGTTCGGTGGGGTGGGTCTTTCTCGGGGGACACCTGAAACCAGCAGGCTCGCAATGCGCCCCGCTGCACCTCGTCGCGACGCACCACGACCCCGGGAAGCCCCAGAAGTGCGAGTCCTTCTTCCAGTGCTTCCCAGCGTGCCCCACAGTCCAAGAGCGCCCCGCAGATCATGTCTCCTGCAGCGCCAGCGGTGGTGTCAAGCCAGAGAGTTCGGGTCATTGGAGGCGGTTGATGAGGGTGGCCTGGGCGGCTGCGCCGAATCCGTTGTCGATGTTGACAACCGAAACGCCGCTCGCACAACTGTTCAACATGCCCAGCAAGGCAGCAATGCCCTGGAAGGAAGCACCGTACCCCACGGATGTGGGGACCGCGATAATGGGACGACTTGAGAGCCCGGCCACCACGCTGGCAAGCGCACCCTCCATCCCAGCCACCACGATGTGTACCCGGGCGCTGTGGAGAATCTCCTGTCTGGAGAGGATTCGGTGGATTCCTGCCACCCCCACATCTGTAAGTCGCTGCACGCGGTTTCCAAAAAGCTCGGCCACTACGGCGGCTTCCTCAGATACCGGCCTGTCGGACGTACCTGCGCAGATCACCGTGATCTCACCTTGCCCCTGGTCTTTCCATTCGCCTGTGGGCCAGTGAAGGACCCGCGCGGTCTCGTGGTATCGCACCTCCGAATGTGTTCGGCAGACCTCGGCCGCCTTTTCAGCGTCGACCCGTGTGGCGATCCCTTGTTGTCCGGCTGCCACCAAACGCTCCAGGATGGATGCTATCTGCCCTGCGGTTTTTCCCTGCCCAAAGATTACTTCCGGTAGGCCGGTTCTTTGTTGCCGGGGGAGATCCAGGTTGGCGAAGGGTTCCCCGTCTTCCGCCAAGGCGGCTCCCTGAAGTCTTTCCAGGGCCTTGGACACCTCCAGCTGGCCCTCGGCAAGGGCGCGGAGCGTTTGCTCGAGGGTTTCTGGGGCCAAAAGTGCCTCCTCCGCCAACCAATTAGCACTTGGAGTCTTCCGCGGCATGGTGCGGAAACTGCAGGGTGTGTAAGCTGTTCCTGTGGAGTCGCTTCCAAAGAGGCAACCATGAGGCCGCGGTGTTGAAGAGACTGGTCGGAATGTTCTTGCTTCTGGGGTTCGGTGGAACGGCGCAGGCCGAGTCGTCCCATGCCTTGTGGGAGGCGGCGCTTGAGCGAATCGAGGGCTTGTACCTGTGGCGGGATGAAGTCGACCCTCACGAATTGGTACAGAGCGCGGCCCACAACCTGGAACGGCGGGTGACGTGGCTTCTGGTCGCGGACACGGAAGGTGGTGTTCGCCTCTCCCACGGGGATGGGCGCTTTCTGGGGGCGGTGAATGCTGCGGAGTGGGAAGACCTTGTCCCGGCCATGGCGCGGATTCAGGCCTTGTTGGAAGGGGCGGGGAATCTTCCTGATGTCGATCTGGAGGTAGCCCTTTTGAGTGGCTTGGTGGACGGGTTGGATCGACACAGCCGAGTCCTTTACGGGGAGAGCCTTGTCTCCTTTGACAAGCGTCTGAGTGGCACGCTCTCCGGCATCGGCACACGCATCAGTGTGGTGGACAACCAGTTGACCGTTCGGGAGGTTTATCCAAACACTCCGGCCGCTCGGGGTGGGCTCAAGGACCGGGATCGCATTCTCGAAATCGACGGCATCTCCACGCTCGGGATGAATGTGACGGATGCGGTAGGCCGCATCACGGGGGAGCGCGGAACCACGGTTGTGCTTCGGGTGGCCAGAAGCCGACCCGAGGGGCAGCAGGAGCTGGACCTCCCTCTTGTGCGGGCTCGGGTGAAGATTCCCAATGTGACCTGGGGTGAACTTCAGGCCGGGGTGGGTCACATTGAAATTGATCACTTCTCGGAGCAGACGGTGGGGAATCTCCGCCGGGCGCTCCAGGAATTGGGACGGAAGGGGGCTTTGGATCAAGGCTTGGTGCTGGACCTCAGGGGAAACACCGGCGGGTCGATGATTCAGGCAGCGCGGGTTGCTGACCTGTTTGTCTCCGAAGGAGAGCTGGTCTCCACGGTTGGGCCTGGAGGATCAAGTGTCCGGGGGTTGGTGCCCAGCATCAACGCATTGGATGATGGTCGTGATCAAGATGTTCCTCTCGTGATTCTGCAAGACACGCGGACGGCCTCCGGTTCGGAGATCGTGGCGGGGGCGCTGAGGGAGCTTGATCGCACAATCCTGGTGGGACAGTCCTCTTATGGAAAGGGAACAGTACAAAAGGTGTACACCCTGCGGTCTGATCTGCGCCTCAAGCTCACAGTGGCACGGTACCTGGTGGAAGGGGACCTCGGAATTGATGAGGATGGGTTGGCCCCAGACGTTCCGGTGGCCCATGTGACGCTTGGGTCGCGCGGGGTTTGGTTTGAGGGCCAGATCCAGGCGAAAGAACCCGTCGTGTTCGTTCATGAGCGTCCGGGCTGGGCTCAAAGGGAGGTGCCCGAGGAATCGGACATGGAGCTGGCTCTTGCCCTACGCATTCTGGAGGCTGCTGCCGCTCAAGACGCGCGGACCCGGGAGGAGCTTCTCGGGATTGCCCGAATCGTGGCGCAGCAGGTTCGCGAAGAACAAGAGGCGCGGCTTTCGGCCTCCATGCGTCTCGGGGGAGTGGATTGGTCCATTCAGGAGGATGATTTCGACCAAGAAGAGAAGCCTGGGCCGGTGGCCAACCCACAGGTGAAGACCGAACTTTGGTTGGACGGAGAGGCCATGGCTGGGGAGGAGGTGGCGGTCATGGCCCGGGTGGAGAACCTCTCGGGTGAGCCCTTGGAGCAGGTGATGCTCCGGCTCCAGGCGCCGGGAACCGCTTGGCACCAGAGATGGATTGCCCTGGGCAGGATTGATTCAGCGGCCCAGGCGGCGGGAGCGACCACCGTCTCGATTCCAAAGTGGGCGACCTCTCGCGCGGCCCAGGTGCAGTTGGAGCTCTCTTGTCGAGGATGTCCGACACGCGTCGTGTCTTCCTCGGTCTTGGAGTATTCGGGCGATGGGCGAGCCCCCGTCGGCATTTCGCTGCAGCTTGTTCCTCTTGCCGCCCAAGAGACGGACCCGATGCCAACCCGCGCGGTGATTCAACTGACAAACGAGAGCCCCACGGACCTGGAGGATGTGCGGGTTCGGTTTCTTTTTCCCGAGTCTGCGGGGGTGACTCTGACTGAGTACGATGCAGGCTTGCCCAGGTTGATCCCAGGTGCCACGGATCGCGTAGATCTGGGGCTGCGTGTCTCCGCGGAAACCCAGCCAGTACCGCTGCAAATTCGGGTTCAGGCTGCGGGGTATGGACGTTTGGCCACCTGGGATGTGGACGTGGCCAAAGACGGCCCCCCCACGGTGCTGGCGGCCCCTAGGATTACCCTGGAGGAGCATCGGCTGGAGCGACCTGTGGGTTCCGATGTTCTTCGATTGCAGGTGGAAGATGATGTTCGGGTCGCCTACGTGGAGGTCTGGTCTTCCGGCAAGAAGCTCACGAGCCTACAGACCGCTGGTAACCGCGAGCTGGAATTGGACATTCCTGTGCAGCTGGAGGCGGGTCAGAACCGTTTTACGGTGCGGGCGGGAGATGACATGGGGTTGGTGGGGCGATCAAGTTGGGTGATTCGAGGTTTGGAGTCAAGTGGGGACACCACGACGGATGTGGGAGAGTCGCTCCCTTGAAGGCACAGAGGCGACGTGCGGATCCGTTGCTCGTTCGGCAGCGTTTCTCCCGTTGGGTGGCCCGGGAGCATGGGGGGGAAACACTGAATTTCAATGCTTTTTTGGTTTCGACCGGATACCTCGACGATTCACCTGGAACGGCACCACAATTGGGGCGTGTCGTCAGGGTTTTCTTCACTTGAGGGGTACATGCAGCCGTCTTGTTCCAAGTCGCCGGATCCGCCGTTGAGGGACGATGGAGCTGGAGTTGAGCAAGGATTGGAGACACTGGCTGAAATGGGCCTTCCCGACGAGACTCTGAGGCTTACCTCCAGGCGGCCCGTTGCCAAATCCCTTGACCGTGCGGTCAAGCGCGTCTTGGATGTTGTTCTGGGGGTCACCCTTTTGCTGCTCTTGTCACCTCTTCTGGGGCTGATTGCGGTTCTGGTCTTTTGTACCTCCAAGGGCCCCGTGGTTTTTTCACAAGAGCGATGGGGCAAGGACGACAGCCGGTTTCGCTTTTTTAAGTTTCGAACCATGAGAGGAGAGAGCCGCCCGCCATCCGACCCACCAGCGCCAATGGATGGTTCTCTTTTCAAGCTGCGCAATGACCCGCGCGTCACCCCGGTGGGGCGGATTCTCCGAAGGACCAGCCTGGATGAGTTGCCTCAGCTGTGGAATGTGATTCGCGGGGACATGAGTATGGTCGGGCCTCGACCGTTGGTGATCCAGATGCTGGCGGCCAAGCCCGAGTTTCGAGAGCTTAGAGGCAGGGTTCGACCTGGCATCACCGGGCTTTGGCAAGTGCGGGATCGGTCGAGCAGCGATCATGTGTTGCACATGGCGAGACACGACATCGAGTACGTGATCAACCGGACCAATTGGCTGGATTTCAAGATTCTCGTTTCCACCATTCCGGCTGTCCTGTCCTGTCGAGGCGCCTTCTAAGACTCCATGGCGTTGGATTTCCTGGTTGTAGGCAGCGGTTTGACCGGTGCCGTTATTGCCCGTCAACTGCACGATGCGGGATTTCAGGTGCAGGTTGTGGATCGGCGCTCCCACCTTGGGGGGAATGTTCATGACGCCCTTTACCCATCGGGAATCCGCGTGCACACCTACGGGCCGCACTACTTCCGGACATCCAATAGAAAGGTCTGGGAGTTTGTGGGTAGGTTTGCTACTTTTCTCCCCTTTTCTGCCGAAATCAAGGTGCGGCTTGGAAACGATCTGGAGAATTGGCCCATTGCGGGGAGCTACATCCGACGGGAGCTGGGCGAGGATTGGAAGCCAGGCCACGATGGTGCGGTAGAGAATTTCGAGCAGGCAGCCTTGTCTGTGATGCCGCAGCTCGTTTTTGACCGGTTTATCAAGGAATACACAGAAAAGCAGTGGGGAAGGGCTGCCAGGGAGCTCTCGTCGGCACTGTTTTCGCGAATCAACATCCACCACGACGATGATCCCAGGTTGAAGCCAAACGCGACCTACCAAGGGATTCCCGAGAAGGGCTATACGGATCTTGTTGCACAGTTGTTGAAGGGCATTCCGGTGGTCCTGAACTTTGACTATCTTCAAAACCGGGAGGCATTTGTTCCCCGGTACAAGACTGTTTTCACAGGTCCGATCGACGAGTTTTTTGGCTTTGACCTCGGCTCTCTCGACTACCGTGGACAGATGCGAGAGGTCTCCTATCTGGAGGGGACCGACCTTTATCAACCTTGTGTGCAAGTCAACGAGCCCTTGCATGACGGTGGGTCTCACATTCGAACCATTGAGTGGAAGCATCTGCCCCACGTGTCGAATGGCAAAGAGATCCAGGGAACTGTTCTCACCCGAGAAACGCCGTTTTCTCCTCTTGCACCCGACGAGTTTGAGTACCCGTTTCCCGACTGGAAGAACAAGGGGCTGTATCGACGGTACCGGGATCGGGCGGAGAAGCTGGAGGACGTGCTGATCTGTGGGCGACTTGGTGAATACTGCTACATGGACATGGACCAGGCAATTGCTCGAGCTCTCTGGCAATCGGAGTCGTTGCTTGGGCGCTGTGAAGGGGGTTGACGTTGGGTCAACACAATCGTTGGCAACTTGAAGTGCTGAAATGAGCCGAGCCCTGGGCACCCCTTCGACCGACCCTGTTGTTCACATGTTGACCAATCTGGAGTTGTCCGGAGCACAGCGGGCCGTGGCGCACATTTGCGCACAGCTGCGATCCAGAGGCTGGAATGTCCAGCTGGCATTTTCTCGTCGTGGGGGAAGGGTCGCTGGCCGGGAGGACTCCCTCTTGCAGTTCCTGACGGAGCGCTCGATACCTGTACACGAGGTGCCATCCATGGTGCGATCTGTGCGCCCTGGTCGAGACCTGAAAGCCCTGGTCGAGACGATCCGGCTCTTTCGAAACCTGAGGCCCGCATTGGTTCACACCCACATGTCCAAAGCGGGCGTGCTGGGAAGGCTTGCGGCGAGACGGGTCGGGGTGCCCTGGGTGGTTCACTCCGCTCGTAGGTGGCCCTTCTGCCATGCGAACCATCCTCTTGTTGCCTCTGCCTTTGTGGGAATGGAGAGACTCCTCGTCAGGGCAACCGACTGTACCCTTGGAGTGTCCAATGCCACGATTGAGGAGGGGGTCTCTCGTGGGATCGGGGAAGCTGGTGATTACCGGTTGGTTCGGTCTGGCATCGATCTCTCTCCTTTCGGTGAAAGCCCGGAGCGTCGGATGGAGGTTCGTGCCGAGCTAGGAATAGGACCCAATACTCCGCTGGTGGGCACTGTCGCAGAAATCAGCGCTGCGAAGGCACCCTTCGACCTTCTCTCCATTGTGAAGCGCGTGCATGAGGCCCAGCCACATGCTCGATTTGTCTGGGCCGGGACGGGTCCAATGAGGGAAGAGGTGCGAGTGGCAGCGACAAGGGCTGGCCTCGACGGTGTCTTGATCTGGCTTGGGCAACGCGACGACGTGGCCCCCCTTTACAATGCCTTTGACGTGTACCTTTTGCCTTCCCACTTTGAGGGGCTCTCTCGTACGGTGGTGGAGGCTTTGGCCTCTGGCGTACCCGTGGTCACCACGCGCGTGGGGGGGCACGAGGAGGTCTTGCAGCACGGGAGCCAGGGGTGGCTTGCTCAGGCCGGGGACGTAGCCGCGTTGGCCGATCGCGTATTGTCCTTGCTGACGAACCCAGGTTTGAGGTCTCGAATGGCAGAGAACGCGCGGCGGACCGACCTGTATGAATTCGGTTTGGATGCGGTCGTAGGAGCGCACGAGGCGCTCTACCGGGAATTGCTGTCACCGACACGGCCTGACTGAACCAGAACGCTACTGCACCGCGATACCAGCGTGGACCTGACCTTCGCCCAGTACGGCCAGCAGCACATGGGTGCCATCCGGGACGGCGATGTGGACTTCGTCTGCGCTGACACCGGTGTTCACCGAGGCCTGGTTGAAAAAACCGCCCCCCATGGTGCCCCAAGCCAGGCCCACGTCGCCGTTCTGTTCGGCCCATGCCACGTAGATCTGGCCACCGCTGTCCTCGGCTGCGGTCGCTTGTACCGGGGTATTGCCAGAGGCTGGCGTGATGCTCTGCTGGCTGCCCCCTTGCACTACGTAGATCCGGTTGGTGCTGCTTGTGACCACAATGTGGGTTGTGCCACCGGAGAAGTCCACATACCGGGACACATCGTCCACGGGCAGGGTGTTGTCGAATGACACCACAGAGGGGTCAAACCCTGTGGTGCTCCCGAGTTCGAAGCTCCACTCCGTGTGGCGCCCCCCTTGGGCTTCATCTGCCAGGATGACACCGCCTGTGGTCCCTGACTGTACCGAGACCTGACAAGACGATGGGCGGGCGCCAAACAAGTCGGTGCCGTTCTCCAGGCTGCTGGGGTTGCTCGGCTCGAGCTGGCCGAGCTGCCGTTCAGCGCTGTTCAGTCTCAGGTATTGGAAGCTCCCGGTGTCATCCTGGTCACAGCCAAGGATGTGCACCACGCTGTTGGTCCCATCGATGTCCAGGGAGATGTCGGAAAACGCATTCAAGGGCGGGCAGTTCTGCGCAGGGCAATAGGTTGCCTCCCCTGCATTGTGGGACTTGGACAAGCCGACCTTGGTCTGTGTAATCAAGCTGTATTCTGAGAAGTCCAGATAGCGGCTGGCTCCAAAGTTGCTTCCGGTCACTCCGTAGATGTGGGAATTGGTGATGTAGAACCCCTGTCCTGGGGTCATGGACACCTGGTCTGCGGTTACCCAGTTCTGCCACAACACCAGCTCCTGGGGCCCGTCCTCCAGGTTGAACCGAGACCAGCGCAGCGCGGCGGCGGTATCAAAGTGGCTGGTGTTGTTTGGGTTGTCGAGCACTTGTTCTGTCACAACCGACAGATAGACGTCCGTGTCGTTGGCCGCCAACACCGCGCTTTGGGGGTTGGTCCAGGAATAGTCGAGCAGCTCGGCCACGAGAAAACGGGCGCCGTCACCATCGCAGTCATGGTCTACGGTGTCGCTTAGCTGTTCCAGGGCGCCCTCGTAGGTGGTGGGGTCTGTGTCGTCACAGTCGGTGCCGGTGTGGCCATCACAGTCACCGGTCACAGCCGGGTCGTCGTTGCAGTCGAACCCGTCTCCATCCTGGTCAAAGTCGAGGTTTTCCCCTCCGCAGTCCGAGTCGATGCCGTCGTACCAGGTGTCGGGGGCCCCGAAGTAGATCTGGTCGCTTTCATCATTGCAGTCTTCACAGGTTCGGCCGGCTGCCGTGGAGTGGTCCAGGTGGCACTGACCGTCGAGGTCCGCGTCAAAGTCGTCGTCTTCGGCGCAGTCCGAGTCGATGCCGTCGTACCAGGTATCCGTTGCACCCACAAAGATGAGTGCGTCCGTGTCGTTGCAGTCCTGGCAGAGACGGCCGGCATCCGCGTCCATTCCCTGGGGACAATGGGTGTCTCCGTCTGCATCGAAGTCGTCGTCGCCAGCGCAGTCTGAGTCGATTCCGTCGTACCAGGTGTCTGTGGCGTCCGGGTGGACCAGGTTGTCTGTGTCGTCGCAGTCCGGGTACGGGTCGTCCGGAATCTCGGCGTAGTATCCATCGCCGTCCTGGTCGTAGTCGTTTTTACCGTCGCAATTCTGATCGATGCCGTCGTACCAGGTTTCCTCCACCCCTGGGTTGATCTCGGAGTTCGAGTCATCGCAGTCAATCTGTGACTCGTCGCCGCCCCCATCCAGCGCGAATCCGTCCCCGTCATCGTCCATTTCCGTGAGTCGCTTGCGGTACTCGGCCTCTCCCACGAACGTGCAGGCACCCGCGAACAGGTTGGCGCCGAGCACCAGGGCCACGGAGAAAGTGGGCTTCATGCGGTCTCCTCTTGGCAGGCCAAGATATCACGCGTGGCTCCGGGCACGCGCAGCCACACCAGGTGCTCGATGTTTCCGGCTTTGGCCCCTGGAATCGGGCTCTCCAGCTCTCCGAGCACGTCGAATCCCTGGGTGCGAGCTCCTTCCAGAATGCGCTTCACGGCCGCCAGGCGGGCGGAGTCGTCTCGCACCCGCCCCCCTTTGCCCACGTGCTCGCGTCCCACCTCGAATTGGGGCTTCACCAGGAGCACGCAGTGTGCCCCCGGGGCGGCAATCTGTCCGATAGCCGGGAGGATCTTCTCCAGGGAGATGAAGGAGAGGTCCCCCACGATAAGGGAGGGGGCCTGGGGGAGGGACGTGAGGTGGCGGGCGTTGGTGCGCTCCATGACCTCTACGCGCTCATCGTTTCTCAGCTTCCAGTCCAGCTGCCCGTACCCCACGTCGATGGCAAAGATGTGCGCAGCCCCTCGCTGGAGAAGGCAGTCTGTGAACCCTCCCGTGGAGGCGCCGAGATCGGCACAGATGGCTCCCGCCACGGGCATATCAAATGTGTCCAGAGCGGCCGCGAGCTTCAACCCCCCACGAGAGACGAAGGGGAGGTCCTCCCCTCGGATGCGCACCTCTGCATCGGGCCGCATCTGGGCCCCGGCCTTGGTCACCGGGACGTCGTTCACCAGGACACGGCCCGCGAGGATCAACCCCTGTGCCCGCTGTCGACTGGGGACCAGGGAGCGCTCTACGAGCAAAAGGTCCAGGCGGATGCGAGCCATTCGTTAGAACGTGCGTTCCAGGGTGTAGTGAGCCAGCTTGGCCAACGGTTCCACCGGGCCGGGCAGCTCCTCGAGGACGGAAAGTGCCTCCTCAAGCAGCCTGCGGGCTTGGTCCCGTGTCTCCTCAACGCCCACCATTTCGGGATGGGACGGCGGGCAACCGTCTCCTTGATCCTGGTCCATGTCCAACAGGTCATCTACCAGCTGAAAGGCAAGTCCCACCGCTTCTCCGTACCGAACCAGCGCGGCCCTCTCGTCCGGCCAGCCGGCCCCGGCGATGGTGCCCATCTCGCAGGCGGATCGAATCAGGGCGCCGGTCTTTCGCCGGTGGACTTCCAGCAGCGACTCCGCGTCCACCACCGGGCCTCCCAGCGCAAGGTCCCCTGCCTGTCCACCGATCATGCCCTTGTGGCCCGCTGCCAGGGAGAGCGAGGCCATGAGGTCGATGCGTTGTTGAGGGGAGAGCCCGCTGGCACGGGTCAGTACACCAAAGGCCTCCGTGAGGAGCGCGTCGCCCACAAGCACCGCCGCTCCATCGCCGAACTTCACGTGGACGGCGGGTCGGCCTCGTCGCTCTGAATCGTCGTCCATGCAGGGGAGATCGTCGTGGACCAGGGAGTAGGTGTGCACAAGCTCGATGGCCATGCAGGGCGCCAGCGCTGGCTTCCAGTCCCTGGGGTTTCGGGCGACCGCTTCGTATGCGGCCAGCACCAGCAGTGGCCGCATTCTCTTGCCGCCCGTGCGCAGTGGATAGGCGCACATCTCTCCAAACGTCGTGGGCCAGCTGTCCGCAAACAGGGCCTGCAGGGCCTGCTCGAACCACTCTCGGCGAGGGGATGCCCAGTCCTGCAGACGAGGGGTCAACCGGACTCCGACGAGGGCTCGGCCTCGTCGCCAGTCTCATCGGCCGGGACCGCGCGGGCGGGTCCGTCGTCCTTGAGTCGGGCCATACCAACTCGCTCTGCCCCAGCGTCCCGGACCAGGTCCATGACGCTGATGACGTGGCCGTAGGGCAGGTTTGGGTGCGCGTCGAGGAACACCACCTTGCTGGGCCGGGCGCGAAGCCGGCCGCGGAGGTCCTTGTGGAGATCGTCCCGGCCCATGACTCGGGTGTTCAAGGCCAGGTCGCCGTTGTCGTAGGCTGCCACCACAAGCTGTGTGCTGGGAGTCTTGGGGCGCTTGATGGGTTGGTGTTGGGAAGGAAGGTTCGCGGACATTTCGTGGACCACCCGAGGGGTGATGACCATGAAGATGATCAGCAGGACCAGCACCACATCGATGAGCGGCGTGACGTTGATCTCTGACTGGGGCTGGGACTTGCCCTTCATGGAAAAGCCCATCAGTTCTCCTCCTTCTCGGTCGCGAGGAGGAGGGTGGTCATGCCGCCTTCAGCCAGGGTGTCCATGACCGCCCGGACCTCACCATAGTGCAGGGTCTGGTCGCCCTTGATGAGGATGGCGGCGTTCGGGTCCTTTCGGAACTCGACATTGACCTCGTCGATGAGGGTCTCCAGGCTGACCTGGCGGGTGTCCACGAAGATGGCGCCGGCCTCCGTGATGGAGACCACCAGGTGCTGCCCGCTGTCCTGGGCCTGGCGGGCGGTCTTGGCGATGGGAAGCGGCACATCCACCCCGGAGGTGAGCATGTGGGAGACCACCATGAAGATCACGAGCAGCACCAACACCACATCCACAAGGGGAGTGACGTTGATGTCGGCGATTGCGCCGCCTTTGCTGTCTCCGACCTGCATGGCCATGGGGTTGTCTCCGGATCAGGCTGTGGGGAGGTTGCCGTCGATGCGGGCCTGGACCTGTTTTTCGCACCAGTCCAGGAACTCTTGGATGGAGATGCTGATTTCATCGGTGATTTGGTCGATGCGGGCGTTGAAGTAGTTGTAGAGCCAGACCCCGAGGATGGCGACGGCGATGCCTACGCAGGTGGTGATCAGAGCCTCGGCGATTCCGCCGGCGATGGCGGTCAGCTCTCCCGAGCCAGTCTCGGCCATGCCCTGGAAGGCGTTGATGATGCCGAAGATGGTGCCCACCAATCCCACGAAGGGGGCGGTGGAACCCACGGTGGCCAGGATGTTCATCCCCCGGCGCAGGTCGCGAGACTCCTGGATGGAGGCTCGCTCCATGCTGCGGCTGCTGGCGTCGATGCCAAACCGGTCGAGCCGCTCGGCCACTTCCTTGAGTCCAGGACCCATGATGTGTCCGAGGTAGGAGAGCTTGAACTCCTCGCTCTCGGTGGCACTCAGCGCCCCGTTGAGGTTGGCGGATCCCAGGCACTCGCCGAGCTTGGTCGCCAGCTCGCGAGACGCATCCCGGGCCTTCTTCAAAGAGACCCAGCGCTCGATGCCCACGTAGATGGACATCAGGGCCATGATCAGCAGACAGATGACGACGCCTTTGGCGATCCATCCCATCTCATGCCACATGGTGGCCATATCAAAAGTCATTGTGAACCTCCGAGGAGCGGTTGAACGGCCACATCAGTGCAGCCGGTACTTGATGTTGAGAACGAATTGGGCGCGAATCGCCTTGCCTTCTACCTTCATGGGGTAGAAGCGCCAGTTCTGGGCGGCTTTCATGGCTGAGTCGCGAAACAGGTTGGGACAGGCATCGAAGAGGATGTCGTAGGGCCGGCCCTTCTCATCGATAAAGAAGCGCACCCGACAGTCCACGTTGCCGAGGTTCATTTGCTGGGCCGCCGGGGGATAGCGAGGGCTCACCCGGCGCTTCACTCGCACCTCCGACCAGTGGACGGCCTTGACGCCGGTGCCACCCAGCTGCCCGCCAAGCACACCGCCCTCGACGCCGCCGATCACGCCGCCGACCACGCCGCCCTCGACACCACCCTCGACGCCACCCTCGACGCCCTTGGGCTTCTCCTCCGGGATCTCCTCTGGAATCTCCTCGGGGAGATCCTCCACCTCGTCGGGCTCTTCTTCTTCCTCCTCCTCTTCTTCTTCCTCCTCCTCCTCCTCCTCCTCTTCGTCTTCAGAAGACGAGGTGGAGGCAGGCGGCGGGGGAGGCGGCGGTGGGGGAGGGGGGGCCAGCTCGTCCAGGAAGGTCACCTCGATGGGGTCATCGGCCACCACCTCTTCGACGTATTGGGCGCCAGCGATCAACATGGCAGATCCCATGGACAGCATCAAAACGAGCGCCAGCGCCAGCGCACCTGCCTGGCGTCGCCGGTTTACCTTCCTGGGTTTTCCGATGGTATCGAACATGGAGACGTGGGTTCCGGGTCAAGGCCCGGCGGGCCCGAAACATAACGCGAGAAGGACCGAAACCCTACGCCTGCTCGTCTGAATCCTGTCGACGAATGAGCGCGAGCCCGAGGGCGGAGAGAAGTCCGGCCAGCCCGGGGGCGCCGATGGAGGTTGAGCAGCCGCACCCCCCGCCCTGCTTGGGGGCCCCGTAGGCGGCGGTGTCCTGTGTGTCTCCGTCGGTACCGGGGAACGGGCCGGTAATGGCCAAGGTCATGTGGTCGTGCTGGAGATTCAGGAACATCACCCGGCCGTCGGGTGAAAAACATAGGCCGGCGATCTCGCTGGTGGAACCTGCGTTGTAGGCAAAGTCGAACATGGCGCCGGAGGCGTCGATGCCCCGCACATACTGGTCGGCGCTTCCGTCCTCGCAGAAAAAGACCTCCCCCCAGGGAGCCACCGTGATGTTGTCCGGCATGTCCAGGACCCACTTGTTGGTGGACACCAGCACGCACTCGAGGGTGCCCTCTGCCGGGCGCAGGCGAAAGACCTGTCCGCCGTCAACTGGGCCACCACTCGTGGCCGTGAACCAGACCGAATCTTCGTGAAACCAGGCACCTTCTCCCCGCTTGAACGACGCGGCGCCTTTGCTGGTCGCCTCGGTGCGTAAGGTGTCCGCGGCCGGATCCGGCTCGTCCAGGTCGACCCACTCCACCTCGACCACGTCCCCAAGGCTCATTTCCAGGGCCGTGTCGAAGGCTGGCTCGTCCTTCACCTTGAGGGCTGACAGGGTGCCCACGAAGGGCGCAGACGGATCCTCGGGAAGCAGGCGATAGAGGCAGCCGTCGCCGCGATCCTCGGTCAGGTATGCGGCGTGGGTGGTGGTATCCACGGCGGCCGCCTCGTGGTTGAAGCGGCCATAGGCGTCGATGCGGTGGGGGGCTTGGACCGACTCGGCGGTGGGATCGCACAAGAACACGTAGCCATGGCCGGTGGAGACATCTTCCTCGCAAGAGAGCCAACCCCAAGGGCTCGGTCCGCCGGAGCAGTTCTTCATGGTGCCTACGAGCACCATGTTTCTCCACATGATGGAGAGGTCATAGGGGTCGATCACCAGCCGGCTCACCCCGCCGAGAGCAATTGGATCATAGGCTTCATCCGGGGGGGGCACCCCTTCCGGGTAGGGGCTCAAGAGCGTGTCGTCCTCATCCAGTTCGTGGTTGCGCAGGAGCACGTAGTGGCCGTCTTCATTCTGGAAGCAGGCCATACCATCGGGCTTGCCGGGCACCTTGTACCCGTCGTCCATCTCCTCATCCCGTCGGTCCAGGACCCCATACGAGAAGCCGGGGGGGAGATCGAGAATCTCTCTCGGGTCCGTCTCCAGGCTGCCGTAGCCTTCTGCCCGGGCGGTGCCGGGCAAGGCCAGGGCGGCGGGTGCCCCGAGGGCGGTCTTCAGGAACGCACGTCGGTTCAGGGCCATAGGCTCTTCTCTTTGCGGGTCTATCGGGGCAGCGCGGTGATTTCGTCGTTGTCGCCGCGGGTCAACTCCAGGATTCGCCCCTCGGCGGCATCCAGTTTCTCGTGACACTCCCGGGTGAGCTCGATCCCCTGCTCAAAGACCTCGAGCGCGTCCTCCAGCGGGAGCTCGCCGGCTTCGAGCTTGCGGACCCGCTCTTCGAGGGCTTCGAGGGCTTGTTCAAATGTGCGTTCTTGGTCTGACATGGGTGAATCCTCTCACGCATCCACCGCCCGAAGGCGCTCGATCTGGGTCAACTTGTAGGTTCGGCGTTCGTCCTTCTTGACGTCAAGGCCCACCATGACCTCCTCGCCGCCTGGGGTCACGGCCAGTCGTTCCGGCGCGACAGAGCTGGTGATTCGCTTGCCGTCTTTCGACAGGTAGAGCACCTCCAGACGGTTTCCGGCGGCGATGCTTCGGTTGACGAGCAAGCGGGCTTCTTTGGTGGACACGCGGGGGGGCTGTTTTTTCTTGCGCGTTGTGCCCCGGGCACTACCGGCACCGGGCACAGCGTGGAGATCCTGGGGGACTGTGTCGGCGGCCTGTGCGCGGGCAAGGGGATCCTGGCTGGCTTCTCGGGCCTCCGCCACCAGCTGTAGAAGACGATCCCTTGCATCCAGTTGGTCGGGGCGGCCCGGCAGGTGGGTCAGCTCGTCGCTCGGATGGAAACCGACCTCTTCGAGGGTCTGCTTCATCTCGTCCAGCTTGCGTGGGTCCACCGCGTAAAGCCCTGGTGCATACCGGTGCAGGAGGAAGGGGCGCAGGGCCCGGGCGGACTCCAGCTTGCGGATGCGACTCTTGTGCACCGTCATCAGCACCGCCTGGTGGAACTCCACGTCTCCGTGGTGGCCCATCCAGCCGCGCAGGGTTTGATCCACGTTCTCGGGCAGGCCCGTCTGGGCGTTCTCCCGCAGGAAGTCCAGGAGGTCGTCCCGCCGCCAACCCTTGGCCAGGGCCTGCTCCACGGAAAGCTCGGTGATCTTGTAGGTGTTGGCCCTGTCGCAGCCGGTCAACTCGGCGATCTCGCCTATGCGGAACAACAGCACCGGGGCCAGACCTGCGGGGGCCATGATCTCAAAGGAGGGGGTCAGGTAGAAGGCGGTGAAGCCTTCGTCCTCGCTGGGCTCCAGCATGGCCAGGGCTCGGGGGGTGAGGCGGTAGAATTTCTCCTGGCCCCACTCGCCCAATTCCAGCATGCCGCAGTTGACCAGGGGCGCAAAGGACCAGCTCTCCCGCTCATTCTGGCGGGTCGCGGCGTACGCACCCTTGTGGAGGCGGGCCCGCCAGTCTTCGCCGCGGTTCCATCGCCGGTACAGGGCGGACAAGGGCCGCTCGGGCACCCACTCGCCCTTGCCGCTGTGCACGGCCCACAGGACCCACTCTGCGTAGGGAAAGGTGCGGTCCAGTGAGCGGAAAATGAGATCGCGCTGGTCCTGGGAGTCCAGGTTCAGCCACTCCTCCACCACCTCCCGGTTCACGCTGACCGTGTCGCCGTGGAGCTCCACCAGGCCGTGAAGCATCAGGAAGTCTACGTGAAAGTGGAACAGGTCCGAGCCGCCCTCCCACACCTGGGCGAAGAAGGTGTCCATTTCTTCTTTGTGGACCTTGAAGATCTCCTGCTGCTGGGTGAGGCGCGGCGGGCGCTGGTCCATGTAGGTGCAGAGGGTCGTGACCGAGAAGTCCAGGGGGGGGCAGAAGGGGCTCTGCTCGCGTACCTCGATCTCCGGGTGGGCAAAGTTGGGCACCGACATTTCGGCCGACAATCCCTCCACCAGGAACTCGACCATTGGGTCCGGGACCAGGTAGAAGAACTGCTTGTCTCGTTCTTCGGAGGCGAAGATCAGCCCCTTGTTTGCCAGGGTGACCATGACCTTCTGCCACTCTCGGGACTGACCGCCCAAGGACAGGGACAACTCGGTCAGGAACTCTTCGGAGTGGGCCAGTCCGCCGCACTGGATCAGGATGGCCAGGGCGGTGCGCTCCCGCTCGTGCATGGAGCGGAGCATGCTGGCGATGCGCTTGCTCTGGCTTAGGGCTCGCACGCAGAGCTGCACGATGCGCTCGGGCTCTCCCACGCGGTCCGGCTGGCCCCCCAGGCCCCGGTACATGTTCTGGAGCAGGCTGTGGTCGACCTTGGAGAAGTACTCCTCCAACTCCTCGATCTGTGCTCGGGTCAGCTGGCGACGGCGGGCCACACCGGAGACGGGCGCCTTGCGGCGACGACGGGTGCGGCGACGGCGGGGCTTGCGTCCCACATTGGGCATCTCCACCCCGGGCTCACCCCCGTCTCCGGAACCTCCGCGGCTGCGTCGACCTCGGCGGCGTGGACGCTCACCTCCACCGCTGGCGGCGGCTTCCGGTCCACCATCGCGACGGCGACGGCGACGGCGACGGCGGCGGCGGGATGGGTTGTCGTCGTTGGAGGAGGAGGGGGGGGTGTCAGTGGTCTCGGACATGCATGCCTCGCCTATTTCCGGTGGTTGCGGCGGCTCTCGAACTCTTCGATGTGGTAGCGGTAGCCCTGTTCGGTGAGAAAGAGCTGCCTCTTCATGGCGAAGTCCTGTTCCTTGGTTTCGCCGGTGATGACCGTGTAAAAGTGGGCTTCCTCGCCGTTGCTCTTGGGGCGGAGAATGCGCCCGAGACGCTGGGCCTCTTCCTGGCGAGAGCCAAAGGTCCCGCTGACCTGGATGGCCACGTTGGCATCGGGCAGATCAATGGAAAAGTTGGCGACCTTGGAGACCACAAGTACCTTGATCCGGCCGGTTCGGAAGTCTCCGAACAGCTGCGTGCGTTGCTTGTGCGGGGTCTTTCCCGTGATGAGAGGGGCCTTGAAGCGTCGGGACAGGTCGTGGAGTTGTTCCAGGTAGGTCCCGATGATCAGGATGTTGTCGCCCTTGTGGCGCTTGACCAGGCTGCTCACCGCGTCCAGCTTGGCTGGATTCACTGAGGCGATGCGGAACTTCTTCCCTTCCTCGGCGGACTCGTACTTTTCGGCTTGTCCATTCTGAAACTGGACCCGCAGCTCGTGGCAGTTGGCCTCTGCGATAAAGCCACCCTGTTGAAGCATCTGCCAGGGAAGATCATACCGCTTGGGGCCCACCAGGCTGAACACGTCCCCTTCGCGTCCATCCTCTCGAACCAGCGTGGCGGTCAGGCCCAGGCGGCGACAGCCCTGCAAGGCAGCGGTAGCACCGAAAACCGGCGCGGGAAGCAGGTGGACTTCGTCGTAGATGATGAGGCCCCAGTCTTCGTCTTCAAACAGGTGCAGGTGCTCAAAGTCGTCGTTTCGATTCCGGCGCCAGGTGAGGATCTGGTAGGTGGCGACGGTCACGTCACAGATTTCCTTGCGGGCGCCCATGTAGGCACCTACCTGGCCGGGCCGAAGAGTGGTCTTGTCCAGTAGCTCGCTGACCCACTGCTCCACTGCGGCTGCGTTGGTGGCGAGAATCAGGGTCTTGGTCTTGCACTGGCGCATGGCTTCCATGGCCACGATGGTCTTGCCCGCGCCGCACGCGAGCACCACCACGCCGTTTCCACCGGCGGGGGCGCCGTCCATGAACCATCGGCCTGCGGCTTGCTTCTGGTAGGGGCGGACCGCAAAGGGCTTGCCGCCCTTCTTCATTGTGTCTCTCAGCTCCATCTCAAGCGGTGCACCCGAGTGGAACCCCGCAAGGTCCTCCACGGGCCAGTTGGCCACAAGCGCCCGCTGCTTGAAGATCCCCCGGTGACCGGTTTTGATGGCCCAATTCCGGCGGCCATCCTCCACCAGAAACTCCTTCAATGTCTCGTCCCGAGACACAAGCTTTGCCACGTATGCGTTCTCGAACGACAACCGAATCAACTCTTCGATGCCATCCGGGTGAGGGACCAGCTTGACCAGTCCATAGCGCTCAATGGTGTCCGCAATGTTCGTGAGCACATTCGGGGGGATGTCGAACTTGGTCAGAGAGCGGAGTTCCTCGACGATTCCACCCTTTTCCATGCCCGCACAGGCGGCATTCCACAGGGAAAGCGGCGTGATGCGGTAGGTGTGCAGGTGCTCAGGAGAGGCTTCCAGCTCGGCGAACCGGCCAATGAAGTCCCGCGCCTCCTCGTATCGAGGATGCCGGGTCTCCAGGAGAACCTTTCCGTCCCCCTGTACGATGACAGGGTTGTCAGGTCGAACTTGCATCGATCATCTGTGGGTCAAATCCCATATTTGTGCCGACCCCGAGAGGTGCGTGCACAGGCCACAAACGTGGCGGGAGGTGAGCGGTTGACACCGCGATTCCAGAATCACTGCGATTCCAAAATCACTGCGATTCTAAAATCACTGCGATTCTAAAAATCACAGTCGCGGGACCAACCCCGCGACAGCTTCGGGGGCGATGGCCCCGGTCACAACTGCCTGTCCTGTGGAAATCCACCGGACTTGTCCCCAACATAGCAGCCACAAGGGCCATGTCAAGGAAACAGGCCCTGGGAGGGATCTATCCCAGAAAGGGGTAACGCCAGTCGTGGGGGGGGTGGAAGGTCTCCTTGATGGAGCGCGGGCTCACCCAGCGCTGCAAATTCAAGATGGATCCTGCCTTGTCGTTGGTTCCCGAGGCGCGGGCGCCTCCGAAGGGTTGCTGGCCCACCACGGCGCCGGTGGGCTTGTCATTGATGTAGAAGTTGCCCGCGGACTGGCGAAGGGTGCTTGTGGTCTTGGCGATGACTTCACGGTCCTGGGCGAACACTGCACCGGTCAAGGCGTAGGGGCTGGTCTGGTCGACGAGGGCGAGGGTTTCCTCGTACTGGTTTTCGTCGAAAACAAAGACGCTGGTCACCGGGCCAAAGATCTCCTCGGTCATCAGTCGATGGTCGGGCTCCTTTACCTGTACCACCGTGGGGGCAATGTAGAAGCCGGTGGTGTCGTCGCAGGTGCCGCCTGCCAGGACAGAGGCCGTGTCCTGGGCCAGTTGGACATACCCGGAGATCTTGTCGTAGGCCCTGCGATCGATCACGGCGGAGACAAAGTTGCTGAAGTCTCGCACGTCGCCCTGGCGCATTTCCGACACCATCGCGACAAGGCTCTCCTTTACCTCAGGCCAGAGGTTGGAGCTCACGTAGATGCGGGAGGCAGCGGAACATTTCTGTCCCTGGTACTCGAAAGAGCCCCGGGCGATCGCCACGGCCAAGGCCTGTGCGTCGGCGGAGGCATGGCCCACAATGAAGTCCTTTCCGCCGGTTTCTCCCACAATCCGCGGGTAGGACCGGTAGGTGTCGATGGACTGCCCGATGGTGCGCCAGATGTGCTGGAAGGTGGGGGTGGATCCCGTGAAGTGAACGCCGGCCAAGTCCCGGTGGGGCAGGGCGGCAGCACCCACGGCGCGGCCCGGTGCATGCACCAGGTTGATGACCCCATCGGGAAGGCCCGCCTCCTGAAACAGCTTCATGAGGTAGTGGGCTGAGAGGGCTTGGGTGGTGGCGGGTTTCCAGACCACCGTGTTTCCCATCAGGGCGGGGGCGGTGCAGAGGTTGGCGGCGATAGAAGTGAAGTTGAAAGGGGTGATGGCCAGAATGAACCCCTCCAGGCCCCGGTGGTCCATCCTGTTCCAGACGCCGGGGCTGGATTGCGGCTGCTCCTCGTAGAGGCGGCGGGCGAACTCTGCGTTGTATTTCCAGAAGTCGATCAGCTCGCAGGCGGAGTCAATTTCCGCCTGGTGAACGGTCTTGGACTGGCCCAGCATGGTGGAGGCATTGATGACGTCCCTCCAGGAGCCCGCGAGCAGATCGGCGGCCTTCAGGAAGATGGCGGCCCGGTCCTGCCAGGCCATGGAGGCCCACCCTGCGCGAGCGTCCAGGGAGGCCTGAATGCTCGCGCCAATCAGGTCGTCGTCGGCCGTGTGAATGCGGCCCAGCACGTGGCTGTGGTCGTGGGGCATTACGACTTCTGTGTGGTTCTGGGTGGTGACCCACTTCCCGTTGATACAGCTGGGCAGGTCCACGACCTCGTCCGCCATGCGGGAGAGAACCCCCTGGATGCTCTCTCGCTCCGGACTCTCCGGTGCGTAGCCCTTGATGGGCTCGTTGACGGGCGTGGGGGGGGTGAAGATTCCGTCGGTACTGGACATGGGCTTCCTCGCGGTCCTGCCTCTAACCCGTTCATAAGTTGGATAGGTGCCTGGTATGCAATGGGTCTTTCCCCTCTCCCAGGTGGATCCGGACGACACCCGCAGATTTGGTGGCAAGGCCACGGCTCTGGCCCGGCTCGAGGCCCACCGATTGCCGGTGCCCAGGGGGTTCGTTCTGGGGGTGGAGGCTTTCGAGACTTTTTTGGAGACCTCTGGGCTCGGGACTCTGGCCAGGTCGGTTCGTAAGGGAGACGGGAGTGCATCGGAATTAAGGGCCCGCATTCGAAAGGGACCGCTGCCTCCAGGGGTGGCGGGAGCGCTGCGGGAGGCCTCGCTGCGCCTGGGGTTGCGGTTCGCCGTGCGCTCTTCGTCGGTGGATGAAGATGGTCACCGCCAGTCCTTTGCAGGGCAGTACGAGAGCTTCCTCGACGTGGCGCCGGGGGATGCCCTGGAGAGGGCGGTGTTGGCCTGCTGGGCCAGCTGGTATGGGGACCGGGCCATGTCCTACCGGTCGGGTGGGCTTCGAAGGCCGCCGGTGGCGGGCATGGCGGTTCTGGTGCAGGAGCTGGTGGATGCCCGCACCAGTGGCGTGATGTTTACCATCAACCCCTTGACCGGCAGCTGGAGGGAGATGGTGGTGGAGGCAGTCTTGGGCCAGGGAGAGGACCTCGTCTCCGGCCGAGCCGGGGGGGACAGGGGGCTGCTCAAGCGCCCTCGGCGCAGCCCTCGCCCGGTGCGGCGTTTGCTGGCCCGTCTGCGGGTTGAAGAGACCCACTACACCGTCCACGGATCCCAGCGCTGCTTGTCAGAGGAGGAGCTGGTTCGGCTCGCGCGGCTAGGGCTGCGGGTGGAGGCCTTGGCTGGGGCTCCCCAGGACCTGGAGTGGGCGCTCTCCCGCACTGGGGAAGTGGTTCTCCTTCAGGCCCGGGCCATCACGGCTGCAGGCCCTCCCAAGCGGCCGGAAGAGGTCTTGTGGACCCGGAGGTTTGCCGGTGAGAGGTGGACTGAGCCGGTGACCCCCATGGGATGGAGCCTTGTCTCGGGTGTGCTGGATTGGTTCATTGCCTATCCAGGCACCAGCCAGCGGTATCTGGGCGGGGCCCCCACCATGCGGCTGGTCCGGGGGCGACCCTATTTCAATGCCACCATTTTCCGGCACCTTGTTTTCAAAGCCCCCGGTGCACCCCCTCCGCGGTTCTTGCTGGAGTTCTTTCCCCCGGAAGAGGCGCGAGGCTGGCTGCGGCGCCACGCAGCGCCTCCAGACTTTCGGGTGTGTGGCTCGATCCTTTGGGAGACCCTTCGGGAGCGCCGATGGCGCCGGTTTCGGTGGAACCCCTTGACCAACCCGGCGGCGTGGGATGCCTGGGTGGAGCGGTTCAATGTGGAACTGCCAAGAATCTCGGATCCCGTGGGTGATCCATTTGTCCAGGTGGAAAGGGGACGGGAGCTACTGAAGGAGTACGTGAAAATCCACGTGGTCTCGCTTCTCTATGCGAACGTGCTCTACCAGGTGGGAGAGGGGGCGGTTCCAGCGGATCTGAAGGAGGACTTGCTCTTGAACCCCATTGCTTCCCACACCCGGGAGGTCAACGAGGGGCTCGTTGCGCTTGCCCGTGGGGCGCCTCTGGATGATTTTCTGGAGCGCTTCGGTCACCGGGCCTCCTCCTCATCTTGGGATGTCTTTGCTCCCCGGTGGGCGGACGAGCCAGATCGGGTGGAACGGCTGGTCAAGGCTCTGGGACAGGATCCTTTCGGGCCTCGGTCGGCCGGAAGGCAAAGCCGGGAGGTGGTTTCGGCGTTGGATTCCCTCAAGAAGAGGAGCACCGGGCTGTCCCGCTGGACCACCCCGGCCTTGTTGAAGCTCCTGCACCGGTACTTGGAGCTTCGAGAGGAGCAGAGGTTCCACTTTGATCGGCTGCTGCATGCCCTTCGGGGGGCGACCGTTCGTGCGGGAGACCAGGTGATCGATGGGATTGGAGAGGGGGTCTGTTGGCTGCAGTGGGCAGAGCTGGTGGCTGTGTCTGAGGGTCGCATGGAGGGCGATGTCGCCCGGGATACAGCAGGGCGACGAGAGAAGCGCTGGGATCACTACAAACAAGCGCCCCTGCCTCCGGTGTTTCTGACTGGGGACGAGGGGGTCGAGACCCGGGCGGGAGGCTCGGTTCTGGAAGGGCTGGGCATTTCTCCGGGGCGGGTGACGGGGCCGGTGCGGATACTTCACTCCCCCGAGGATGGGGACCGGCTGTGCCCAGGGGACATTCTGGTGGCGCCCGCCACGGACCCTGGGTGGACGGCCCTGTTTCTCGTGGCCGGGGGGGTGGTGTTGGAGTTGGGATCCATGTTGTCCCACGGGGCAGTGGTGGCCCGGGAGTACCGACTGCCAGCGGTGGTCAACGTACCCGACGCCACGACCTGTTTGGAGGAGGGCAGCCTTGTGACGGTGGACGGCACCACGGGCCGGGTCATCGTTCACGTGGAGGATGGTGCGGCAGCGAATCAGCCCGGATATTTCACCAGACTTCGTTGCGAGGGCCCGTAGTGCGCCAGCGAGGCGGGTTTTGGCGGGGGCCGCGACAAGAGCCGCCGCAGCAAGCAATTCGGGGCCGCCAGCTGGAGCGTAGCGGAAGCCGGCGAAAGCCCTCGCCGAACGGCGAGGGACCGTAGGGTAGAACGGCTGGTGAAATATCCGGGTTAGGATGAAGGGGTGCAAGAGCCTCTTCCCCTGGAGCGTTCCCCCGCGAAGCCCTTTCTGAAGTGGGCCGGAGGAAAACGCCGCTTGCTGCCTCAAATCCAGGCGGCCATGCCCGCCGATTTTGGTACCTACCACGAGCCCTTTCTTGGCGGGGGGGCATTGTTCTTCTCCCTGGAGCTTGAGAACGCGAGCCTCTCCGACACCAACGAGAGACTGGTGCGTACCTGGCGGTGTGTGCGGGATCAGCCGGAGGAGTTGATTTCCGGGCTGGAGAAATGTCCCCATGATCCGGTGTTCTTTCAAGCTCAGCGGGAGCGGGAGATCGACGCCGAGTCGGATGTCGCGGTCGCGACTTGGATGATCTACCTGAACCGAACGGCCTACAACGGGCTGTACCGAGTCAACGCCAAGGGCCGGTTCAACGTGCCCTTCGGGCGGTACGACAACCCCACCATCTGTGACGCTGATCGAATTCGGCGCTGCTCCGGTGCACTGCGCGACGTTTCCATTGAGCACAGGGATTTCACGGCAGTCGAAGACCAGGCGGTGGCTGGCGATTTCGTCTACTTCGATCCCCCCTATGTGCCCCTGTCCGCCTCCTCCAGTTTCACGTCTTACACCCGAAACGGGTTCACGCTGGATGACCAGGTGCGCTTGCGGGATCTGGCCCGGGACCTGCACGCCCGGGGTGTCCACGTGCTGCTGTCCAACTCCTCTGCTCCCAAGGTCTATGATCTCTACGAATCGGGGTTTGAGCTGAAGGAGGTGCTGGTGGGGCGTGCCATCAATTCCAAGGGCGGTGGTCGAGGCAAGGTGGCTGAACTGCTGATTTCTGCCTCATGATCTCTCTCACCACGGTGGTTGTGACCCACAAGGGCGGAGACCTGGTTCGTCGCTGCCTGGAGGCGTTGATGCCCCAGCTCGAAGAGGGGGACGACGTACGGGTGGTTGTCTCGGGAACAGGCGTTCATCTGCCAGAGATGGATCGGGTGACCTGTGTGGAGATGGGGCAAAACGTGGGCTTTGCCCGGGCTGCCAACGCGGGATTCAACGGGGCGCGCGGAGAAGCAATTGTTCTCTTGAACGATGACACCCGGCCGTTGCCCGGGTTCCTGGAATCTCTCCGAGAGGCAGCTTCCGTCCCCGGACTCTATGCGCCGCGCATCCTGTTGTCGGATGGCAGTGGCCGCTTGGACAATGTGGGGCACGGCCTGTTTCCCGATGGATTCAACTGGGCTCGGGGCAGGGAGGATGCGGATGCTGCCGAGTACAACGCGGTGCGGGATGTGGGGGCGTGCTCTGGGGCTGCCTTGTTGATTCACCGCGGTCTCTTGGAGGCGTTGGGCGGGTTTGACCCGGACCTGGAGGCTTTTGGAGAGGATGTCGATCTTTCTCTACGGGCCAGGCGGATGGGCTACCCATTGCGCTCCCTTCCCAGAGCCCGGGTGGAGCATGATCTCGGCGCCACCTACGGCCGCCATGGAGCGAGAAAGCTCTATCTTGTGGAGCGAAACCGCGTGCGGGTGGCGGTGCGGTCCTTGCCCACCACCGCCCTGCTCACCATGCCGGCCTGGACGGGACTGCGGGTGATGGGGCTCGCCCTGGCTGCAAGCTTCGGAAAGGGCTGGGGCGCCGATGTCCCCACCCGCTCCCGTGTGGCTGCCCTCGCGGGGATCGCGGCAGGGGTGGCCCACGTTCCAGATGCGCTGGCCAAGCGCCGCAGGGACTCACCTCAATGGGTGATGGGGGAGCGAGACATGTGGGGACACCTGCTGCGCAACCGGGTGCGCCTGCGGGATGTGATTCGATGACGACGTCGTTTGTCGTTGTGGTGGGACGGGATGTGGCGCCCACCCTTCCGGCGGTGCTTGATTCGGTCCCCGAGGCGCTGGCCTGTGTGGTGGTGGACGATGGCAGCTGTGATGGGACTTCGGAAAAGGTGCCGCCTGCCATGGATCTTGTCAGCCACGCAGAGGGGCTCGGCTATGGGGCTGCTCAGAAGACTGGCTATCGATTTGCGCTGGAAGCTGGTGCGGACCGAATCGTCCTGTTGCACGGCGATGGGCAATACGACACCGCAGCGGTGCTGGAGTTGTTGAATGCACTGGACGATGCGGATGTGGCTTTGGGCTCCCGGTTTCTCTGCCAGGACAAGGGGGCGGTCATTCCCTGGTGGCGGCGCTGGGGAAACCGAAGCCTGACATCACTTGCCAACCTGCGGTGGGGGCTTGGAATGAGCGATTTGCATACGGGGGCCCGCGCGTTTCGCGCCCATGCCCTCGCTTCGCTTCCCCTGGAGAGTTTCTCGGACGACTATGTGTTTGATCAGCAGGTGCTTGTGCATCTTGCTGCGAACAAGGCAAGGTTCACGGAGCGGGCCGTGTCGACCCGCTACGACGACGCCGTTCAGTCGATCTCCCCGTGGAACAGTGTGCGCTACGGGGTGGGCTGCTTGCGAACCATTCTGGCAGCCCGCCACTGACCCAGGAGCTCTGCCACCTGGTTGGGTAGCTCCCGCGGGCCGGCGGTGATCATGGGCTCGAGCAGCCCGGGAAGGGCCCTGGCCAGGGCGGCTGTGGTGGGAACCCGAGGGGGCTCGCCCAAGGCGATGTGCTGCAGGTGAATGTCCCGGGTGCGGGCAAAAAGCGCTCCGGGCCGACGGGTATGGGCGTGCACCACTGGGGCCATGGGCACATACCCGATGCGGCGCCCCTGTCTCCAGTGCAGGTCCTCGCCGATGGGAACCTGGGCCAGGGGGTGTTGTAGCAGGGTCTCCCGGCGGGCAAGGGCAAAGACATGATCCAGCCGATCCATGCGCCGATGGTGGGAGCCCGGGGGGGTCCAGGCTCTCAGGCGTCGGCGGGTGATTGGATCTGCGTCCGGCCAGGGGATCTGCCGGCCAAACACCGCGTCGTAGCCCCCCTCTTCCAGGGCGTTGATCATCGTGCGGATGCACCCAGCGCCACGGGGAATGGCGTCATCGACCGTAAAGAGGATGTAGTCGCCGGTGGCCAGCTCCACGCCGCGCTGCCGCGTGCGGCCATGTCCTTCCCAGGCGATGCGCTTGACCCGATCTCCCTTGGCGTTTCCTCCACCGTTGAGCAGGACAAGCACCTCCATGTCGCAGTCTTGGTTTCGCAGGGACTGGAGCCCCAAAGGGGTGCCCCGGTTGGTTGGAATGACTGCGGTCACAGAGAGGGGAGGACCTCCCTTGAACGGTCTTGGGGGGAGATGCTCTTTCACGGCGCGATCAAATTCTGGATCCTCGGAGGAGAAACTGTCCAGCAGCGGCAGGATCTCGCTGGCCCTCAGATCGGTTGGAAAGGAGCCGTCCAGGGCGACGTGCACAGGCTCATGGTCTCTTAGGGCCTGTGCCATGCGTAGCCGCTCGGACGTGCCAAGTTCTCGGAGTTTCAAGCAGCCCGCCGCCGAGAGGCTATCCACTCGAGGGTCTGCTTCAATCCCGCTGCAAAAGGAAGGATCGGTTCCCAGTCCAGGGTCTCGCGAGTGCAAGCATCGTCCAGCGCGTACCGCGCATCCTGTCCGGGTCGATCCGCGACATGCGAAAGCACCGCTCCTCCGCAAAGGTCGGCAATTTGTTGGGCCACCCACCGGTTGGTCAAGGGGTTGTGCCCGGAGAAATGGTAGATCTCGCCGGGGGTGCCTTTGGCGAGCACCGACACGAGGCCTGCAGCAAAGTCCTCGACGTGGAGCCAGTCCCGGATTGCGAGTCCGTCCCCATGGATCAGCAGCGGATCCCCGTCCAGCGCAGCTCGAATCCATCCGGGGATGGCCTTTTCATTGTGCTGCCTGGGGCCGTAGTTGTTGGTGCAACGCACGATGGTGGCGCGGCTGCCCAAGGTGTGGGCTGTGGCATGCACAAATGCTTCCGCGGCGGCCTTGGAGGCGGCATAGGCGTTGCCGGGCCGAAGAGGAGCGTCAGTGGCAAACGATGTGCCTTCCGGAGCGCTGCCGAAGACCTCGTCGGTGGACAGGTGGACCACGTGCGGCACACCGGCCTTTGCACTTTGCTCCAGCACAATGCGCGTGCCGCCGATGTTGGTCTTCAAAAAGGCGGTGGGATCCAGGAGGGCCCTGCCCACATGTGATTCTGCGGCGGCATGCACCACGGCGTCGGCACCGGAGACCAGCTGGCGTACCAGGTCCTCGTCACAGATGTCCCCCACGACCAGATCTACGGCGACCCCTTCCAGGTGTTCGCGGCGTCCGGCGTAGGTGAGCTTGTCCAGCACCACCACCTGCCAGCCTGCCTGCACCAGGGCGCGGGCGGTGGCGGAGCCAATGAAGCCGGCCCCCCCTGTGAGAAGACAGTGTCCGCTCATGAGTCCACCCGGTCCCAGTCAAAGGAGAAGGAACCATGGGGGGGATGGCGCAGCTCGTCGGGCTGTTCCCGGTCGTAGGGATGGGAGACCACGTTGCATACCATGGCCTCAGTTTCTCCAATATTCTTCAATCCGTGCAAAACCCCCGGGGGAATCAGCACCACAAAGTCGGCCCTCTCCCCCAGGATCACTCTCATCTGGGTTCGAAAGGTGGGGGAGTCTGATCGGTTGTCGATGAGGCCCAGGAGCAGCCTTCCGCGGACGCAGGTCATGCGGTCGGTCTGGTCACAGTGCTCGTGCCAGCCCTTGACCACCCCCGGGTAGAGCGTGGAAACGTACACCTGGCCTATGGGTGCCCCCATGAGATCCGGGTCGTCTGCACGCACCAACTCCATGAGGGAGCCCCTCTGGTCGTTGTGCCAGGTCAGCTTCTTGATGAGGACGCCGTCAATCGTGGACACCTTCTCTCCGGTTCTCTCCCCTCCCTATCGCAGAGCCCTGTCTCGGCAAAAGGTCCAGTGGGCCTCCGAAACAGCGAATTCGCTAAAGCTGGCGGCCAACCGACCGATGCACGGAGGGAAGTCCCGTCGCGCGGTGTGCGTTCTTGGGGCAGAATGAAGGTGCGCACCTTCCCTTTCGCTTGCGCATCCTCCCGCTCTTCTCCAACTCCCTTGAAACCAAGGCTCCCTCGACCTGAAGCCGCAAGTGCGGTGTGGGGTCGGTGGCACCGTTTCGCTTGCCTTATCGGAGGCAACATGAGCAGCTTCGAATCCAACTCCTCCCCCAGCGGACTTCTGGGCATGATCGCACAACTCCAGGATGTGGAGCAGTTTCGGGAGCTGAACTGGGAAGGGAGCTTCGAAGACTACCTCGGGTTGGTCAAGGAAAACCCGGATGTCTGCCGCAACGCCTACCAGCGTCTCTACGACTTGATTCACCACTTCGGGACCGAGGAGTACACCGAGTCCCGCAAGCGCATCGTTCGTTACAACTTCTTCAGCGATCCCATCGAAGACGGCAAGGACGCGGTGTTTGGCATCGACGTACACCTCCAGAAACTGGTGAACGTCCTCAAAAGTGCGGCCCTCGGATATGGTAGCCAGAAGCGGGTGCTCTTGCTGCATGGGCCGGTGGGGAGCGCCAAGTCCACCATCGTTCGCATGTTGAAGAAGGGCCTGGAGTGGTACTCGACCCAGGAACATGGTGCGCTCTATACCTTCAGCTGGGAGCTTCCCAACGGGGAGATCGTCAAGAGTCCTCTGAACGAGGATCCGCTCAAGCTGATTCCCCAGGACCACCGAGACCGCGTGCTGGACGAAATCAACAAGAGTGGCCGGGGCAAGTATCCCGTAGCGTTGGAAGGGGACCTGGATCCCGTGTCTCGTTTTCTCTACCGGGAGAACATGAAGGAGGTCAACGGGGACTGGCTCAAGCTGATCCAACGCATCAAGGTCCACCGCCTGGTGCTCTCGGAGAAAGACCGTGTGGGCATTGGAACCTTTCAGCCCAAGGATGAGAAGAACCAGGACTCCACGGAGCTGACCGGGGACATCAACTACCGGAAGATCGCCGAGTATGGGTCTGATTCGGACCCGCGTGCCTTCAACTTCGACGGGGAGTTCTGCGTGGCCAACCGGGGTCTCATCGAGTTTGTCGAGGTGTTGAAGCTCGATGTGGCCTTTCTCTATGACCTCCTGGGCGCCTCCCAGGAGCATGTCATCAAGCCCAAGAAGTTCGCGCAGACCGCTATCGACGAGGTGATCATCGGGCATACGAACGAGCCTGAGTATCGCAAGCTCCAGTCCAATGAATTCATGGAGGCCCTTCGGGATCGCACCATCAAGATCGACGTCCCCTACATCACCAAGTGGCACGAAGAGGTGAAGATCTACGAGCGAGACTACAACGCAAAGGCGCTGCACAAGCACATGGCCCCCCACACCTTGGAGGTCGCGGCCATGTGGGCGGTGCTGACCCGCCTGGAAGAACCCAAGAAGCACAAGCTCACCCTGGTGCAGAAGCTCAAGCTCTACGATGGAAAGATGCTCCCTGGGTACACCGAGGACAACGTGAAGGAGCTGCGGAAGACCGCCGGCAGGGAGGGTCTGGAGGGAATCTCTCCCCGCTACGTACAGGACAAGATCTCCAACGCCCTGGTGCGCGAAGCGGATGTCCCCTCCATCAACGCGTTCATGGTGCTCAACGAGCTGGAAAGCGGCTTGAACAACCACTCCCTCATCTCCGACGAAGATACCCGCAAGCGCTACCGGGAGCTTCTGGGGCTGGTGAAGCAGGAATACGACTCCATCGTGAAGAACGAGGTCCAGAAAGCCATCACCGCCGACGACGATGCCATCGGCCGGCTTTGCTCCAACTACATCGACAACGTGAAGGCGTACACCCAGAAGGAGCGTGTGAAGAACCCCTTTACCGGTGCCTATGAAGACCCGGACGAGCGCCTGATGCGGAGTGTCGAGGAGAAGATCGACATTTCTGATTCTCGAAAGGACGACTTTCGCAAGGAGCTGATGAACTTCATTGGCGCCCTTGCCCTCGACGGAAAGATCTTCGAATACCAGACGAACGAGCGCCTGCACAAGGCCCTGGAGCTCAAGCTCTTTGAAGATCAAAAAGACAGCATCAAGCTCACCTCCCTGGTGTCCCAGGTGGTGGACCAGGAGACCCAGGCCAAGATCGACGTGGTGAAGCAGCGTTTGATCGACCGTTTCGGGTACGACGAACACTCCGCCACTGATGTTTTGAACTACGTGGCGTCTATCTTCGCCCGTGGTGACGCCACCCAGGAAGATTGATCGGACTCGACCTTGCCCCTGCCCATCGAAAACGACCTGCAGCGGTTCCGGAAGATTGTAAAGGGCCGCATTCGCCGTGACCTGAAGCGGTTCATGTCGTCCGGTGAGATGCTCGGAACTCAGGGAGGCAAGGTGGTTTCAATCCCCTTGCCCCAGGTGAGCCTGCCCAGGTTTCGATTTGGAAAGAACGAGCAGGGCGGCATCGGGGAGGGGAAGGGCGAGCAGGGGGACGGGGTCGGAGGCATGGGGCCCGAGGCGGGTGATGCCCCTGGCGAGCACGTGCTGGAAGTGGAGCTCACCCTGGAAGAATTGGCGGAGATACTCGCGGAGGAGCTGGAGCTCCCCAACATCGAACCTCGGGGCCAGAAGGACATCACCTCCACCCGGGACCGCTACACCGGGATTGCCAAGCTGGGTCCCGAGTCCTTGCGCCACAACCGGCGAACCTACCGTGAGGCGCTCAAGCGGCAGATCGCGAGCGGTACCTACCAACCGAACAAGCCGGTCATCATCCCCATCAAGGACGATCGCCGCTACCGTTCTTGGAAGGCCCAGACCGAGCCTCAATCTGCGGCGGTGGTGGTCTACATGATGGATGTCTCAGGATCCATGGGAAACGAGCAGAAGGAAATCGTGCGCCTGGAGAGTTTCTGGATCGATACCTGGCTGCGCCACCAGTACAAGAACGTGGTCACCCGCTACATCATCCACGACGCCGTGGCCAAGGAAGTGGATCGAGACACGTTTTTCCGCACCCGGGAGAGCGGCGGAACCCTGATTTCATCGGCCTACAACCTCTGCCTTCAGATCCTGGAGGACGAGTACCCGGCGGAGGAGTGGAACATCTACCCCTTCCATTTCAGCGATGGAGACAACTGGTCTGCCTCGGACACCCGGGCTTGCATGGAGATGCTCAAGGAGAAGCTGGTTCCCATCAGCAACCAGTTCTCCTATGGCCAGGTGGATTCGGAATATGGCTCGGGCCAGTTTATCAAGGATCTTGAGCAACACTTCGCCGAGGAAGAGCGGGTCTGTCTCTCTCGCATTCCCCAGCGCGACGCCATCATGGAGTCGATTCGCACTTTCCTGGCGAGGGGGAATTGATGGGCACGCTCAACCATCCCTTTGCCTCGGGAAGCGGCCGCGCTCTCCCACCGGAGCTGGAGGAGACCCGCCAGCAGATTGTGGAGCTGGCCCGTGGCTACGGCCTGGACTTCTTTGAGACCGTCTTTCTCATGTGCTCCTACGACGAGATCAACATGCTCGCTGCCTATGGAGGGTTTCCCACGCGCTACCCCCACTGGCGCTTTGGCATGGAGTACCAGAAGATGGCCCGGGGGTATGAGTACGGCCTGCAGAAGATCTACGAGATGGTCATCAACACGGATCCTTCCTTCGCCTTCTTGTTGAACAACAACATGGCGGTCGATCAGAAGCTGGTCATTGCGCACGTGCTGGGACACGTGGATTTCTTCAAGAACAACTGCTGGTTTGCCCCCACAAACCGTAAGATGCTGGACCAGATGGCCAACCATGCGACGCGGGTTCGGCGGCACATCAACCGACACGGCGAGGAGGTCGTTGAGCAGTGGATTGATACCTGCCTCTCCCTGGACAACCTCATCGACCCGCACCTTCCCCACATTCGCCGGGAGCGAGAGCGCTCTCCGGAGGAGATGGAGGACCTGGCGGTGGGAGATGGCGTCTTCAAGTTGCCCTCCCGCAACTACATGGATCGCCACGTGAACCCCCCCGAGTTTCTGGCCGCCCAAAAGGAGAAGCACCAGGAGGAGCGGGAGAAGGTGGCCCGCTTCCCTGAGGAGCCCCAGCGCGATGTCTTGTTGTTCCTGTTGCGTTACGCCGATCTGCCCGCGTGGAAGGCGGACATCTTGCACATGGTTCGAGCGGAGGCCTACTATTTTGCGCCCCAGGCCCAGACGAAGATCATGAACGAGGGGTGGGCCACCTACTGGCACACGAGGATGATGACCTCGGACATCCTGGATGCCTCAGAGGTGGTGGACTACTGCGATCACCACTCAGGCACCGTCGCCAGCCGTCCAGGCAATTTGAATCCATACAAGCTGGGAGTCGAGCTGTATCGCCACATCGAGCGCCGCTGGGACAAGGGCCAGTTCGGCAAGGAGTGGCTCGACTGTGAGGACGCCAGAGAACGTCGAAACTGGGACACCGGTGCCGGTCTGGGCCGGGAGAAGATCTTCGAGGTTCGAAAGAGCCACAACGACGTGACCTTTGTCGACGAATTCCTCACGGCAGACTTCGTCCGGGCCGAGGGCATCTTTACCTGGGAGTATGACAAGCGATCCGGGGAGTACCTGATCTCCTCCCGGGACTTTGCGACAGTGAAGGCGCAGATCCTGTCCATGCTGTCCAACCACGGACAACCGCGGATACGGGTGTCCAATGGGAACCACGCCAACCGGGGAGAGTTGGTGCTTCACCATGCCCACGAGGGCGCGGATCTGCAGGTGCAGTGGGCGGAGCAGACCCTGAAGAACCTGCAGGCGGTGTGGGGACGATCTGTCCACTTGGAGACTACAGTGGAGGACACACCTGTCGTTCTTTCTCACGACGGTACGGAGTTTACAAGGGAGGAGCGGGGCGAATGAGCCTGTCTGATGCCCTGCGCGACAAGCTTCAGCTGCCCGGTGTCAAAGCTGGACCTGTAGAGGTAGAGACCGAGCAAGGGTCTGCACAGGTAGACCTGGTCGAGGGCGATGGCATCGGAGTGCGGGTCAACCGGGTCCGGGTGAACGTGGAGGGCTCCGGGAGCGTGGGAACGCAGGCCGAAGAAATCTGTGAGAAGGTCCGGTGCCTGGGGGACCGCCTGGTGCCGGTGGAGGTGGAGCCGCGTCTGCAAGGTGGGATTCTTCGCAGCGATCCAAGAGACATGCGACGGAAGGAGTACTTCGAGGTGGGCCTGGACAGCTCCGGTGCCACCGTGGAGCGATACAAGTCGGATCCGGACTGTGGAAGGGATCGGCGGCCCTTTGCCTTGACCCACGATCAACTGGATGAGCTGGTGGACGACTTGGCTCGTGCCCTGCGCGGTGAGGACGACTGATCGCGGCGAGAGGGCGCTGACGGTGAGGAACGCGATAGGGTTCTTTCATGTTTTTGGGGCTGCTTTACGGGCCGCTTATGTCCTGGGCATTGGCTGCTCCCGTCGGAGACCTGAGGAATCCAGGACGTGTCGACCCGGCTGCTCCGGTGGCGCTGGTCGTGACGACGCCGGGGGTGGGTCCCGGTGCTTACATGGGCTGGGTTGAGGCGCTGGAAGACGCTGGCTTTGATGCGCAGTTGCTTGTGTTTTCCGTGGGAAGCCTTCAGGCCACCGTGGATGGGATCCGGGACAACACGTTGGCTCTTGGGGATCGAGGCTATGTGTTGGCGGCCCATGGCTACGGGGGAGTGCTCGCCCTTCTTGCCCACCCGAAACCACGACGGATCGCGCTTGTTGCGACTCCCCTCGGTGCGCAGGTGGCGGACATTCGTTGGCACACCGAGGCGCCACCGGAGGGGTTGCCCTGGCCCAAGAACTGGATCGGGTCGGTGGAGGGTGCTCCTCTTGATCCGAGTCTGGCCCGCACTTATCGCTCCTGGGCCAGCGAGTTCCCTGACCTCCCGGTGCCCCAGGTGCCTGCGTTCCTGGCTTCCTCAGGAAGAGACCCGGTGGCCCCGCCGGAGACGGTTCGGATACCCTCGGCGGAATGGCCCCATCGAACTTGGAAGCGCGTGGGCCCTCTCTCCATGGATCCCAAGGAGTTGACCCATGTGGAGATGCTTACCGATTCGGATCTGGCGCGGGACATGGCCCGTTTCCTGGGAGAGAGTCCATGATGGGGGCCCTTCTTCTCGGAGGCCTTTGGGGTTGTGTGGAAGACACGCCGGCGCCCGCCCCCCACTGTGAAGGCGCGGAGAGCCACGTGGTGCCCACGGACGACGGTGCTGTGGTCCACCTGCATCGCCACGCCGCCGAGGGCCCCCCGGTTCTCATCGTCCACGGCATCTCCTCCAACCACAATTGCTGGGACCTCACGGCGAGCCGCTCCTTGGCGACCTTTCTCTCCGACGCGGGCCTGGATGTCTGGCTCCTGGATCTGCGGGGCCATGGGGACAGCCAGCGGGATGTCCAGGGAAAAGCCCAGCGGTCAGGTTGGTCCATCGACGACTACGCCTTGCACGATCTCCCCGCCGCCATGGGCCGCATTCAGAAGGTGACCGGCTTCGACACCCTTTCCTACGTGGGACACTCCCTGGGGGGGATGGTCGGCGGTATCTTCGCCGCACAGGGAGGGGACAAAAAGCTCTCCTCTTTCGTGGCGGTGGGCACTCCGATGGATTTTGAGGATCCGGACCCGTTGATGGAAGTGGGCCTGAAGGCCGGTTCCGCGGTGGGCACAGTGTGGCCGGTTCTTCCCTCCCAGATTGGGGCTCGACTGCAGGCCCGGCTTCCGAACTCGCCCCTGCCCATTGATGCCATGTTGTTCACGGACCTCACCGGAGAGGCCCGGGAGCAGATGTACCGGCGGGTGGTGTCCCATCTATCTGCGGGGGAGCTGAAGCAACTGACCGCCGTGGGAGACCTGGGAACGCTCCACGACGCGGCCGGGGAGAAAGACCACCTTGCCGCGTTTTCGAACATCCAGACGCCCGCCCTGATCATCGCCGGCCGGGGAGACTTGATCGCCCCGGTGGACCGGGTTTACGCCACCTATGAGGCCCTGGGTTCACAGGACAAGGCCTTTGTGGTGGCAGGAAAGGCCACCGGGTTTTCAGCGGACTATGGCCACTTGGACCTCACTCTGGGGGACCATGTGGCGGAAGAGATCTTTCCTCTCATTCTGGAGCATGTGAAGCCATGAGGCGGTGGACCAAGGGCAGCCTGGAGGTCTTGGAGGTAGGCGCCTCCCATGTGCTGCTCCACCCTCGGGGTTGTGTGCTGGTGGACTGCAGTGATGGTGTGGCCACTTTGTGGGAGGCCATGGAGCTTCCAGCTCAGGGGCCAGACGCTATCGTCTTTACGTCGGGGGCTGCTCGACGGGTGTCTGGGGTCTATGCCTTTCTATCCCTGCTCTCCGGGAGCCAGCGTGAGAAGCCTCTGACCCTGTTTCATGCTTTGGCGAACGAGCGACTTCCTTCCCTGGTGGCTGCGTGGGCCCAGGCGGAACCTTCTCTTGGCTTTCCCCTGGAGATCGAGGCAGAACACCCTGGTGCGGACCTGGTCATTGGACCGTTTCGCAGCCGAAGTTTCCCCGTGCAGCAACCCAACTGGGGACTGGCCTGGCGCTTCGAGGCTCAGGAGCGGGTGGTGGCTTTCGCGGGAGAGGCCATGCCGGGACCGGGGGTGGAAAAGGCGTGCAAGGGGGCGGAGTTGTGTGTGCTTGCAGGGGACCACCACAAGGTGGAACCCGACCTCACCCTATGGGCCTGCGCCCCCTGGCGGAAGCGATAGCGGCAAAGCGGTGGTGCGGGTTGCGAGGGTGGCTCCTTCGCGTCAGATTGGACAGAAGGAGGCGTCATGGCGCGTCGGATTCTTGCGCCCCTGGCAATGGTTGTAGGGGCGGCGCTCACCCTGGCCACGAGCCAGCCGGTCTACACCCTCTCCGGTGAGGCGGACATTGTGCCATTCACGCTGGACTCTGAGAGCCCCGCCAGCGGGATCAGCGTATCGATTACTGCGGAGGAGATTCAGGGCGACCCTTGGTGCAGCCTCGAGTTGAACATGCGCTTGCAGAATGAGGATGTGCAGTCCGCTCGGGTGAACTTGTGGCGATTGGATGTTCCTTGGGACGGAGAGTGGGTGCCGGTGGTGCCCTCCACGGACTCGGATTCGGGCCTGGCCGCAGACACCGACACCGACACCGACACCGACACCGACACCGACACCGACACCGACACCG
>CAZRYF010000002.1:70748-80648 GCA_964604165.1 uncultured Enterobacterales bacterium | reverse complement strand
GACACCGACACCGACACCGACACCGACACCGACACCGACACCGACACCGACACCGGTGTTGTTCCCTTTGCTGAACTCATGACCCGGTGGGTGGTGCCCGGAGCCTTTGGCTCCGTTCCGGGCGTGTCGGGTACGCAAGGAGGTTTTGGGGCGAGCTGCCAGGAACCCTTTCACCTGCTGGTGACACTGGAAGACGACCGGGTGATCGGTGTGTCTGGAAGTCTCGCCGCGGAGATCACTGTCGCAGTGGAACCGAAGGAAGGGCAGTCCCTGACCGTGGAGGTGACCCAGTGATTCTTCTTTACCTGATGATCGCCACTTGCATCGTCGATCGGGATGAGGTCTGCGGCTACGGCGAAAGAGACGAGCGTTCGGTGGCCCAGTGGTTCACCCTCCAGAGCGTGGACGAGGACGGCGTCTCTTTCGAGGTGTTCTGGGACGGTGATCAGGATCTGTTGACGCTCGACACGCGGTTTTCCCTTGTCAATGAAGACCCAGGCCGAGACTGCCCGGTGGCTCTCTACCTCTCTCAAGAGGAACCGGTAGAAGGCACAACGGTGGTGTTGGATGCAGCGGACGGGGCCCCGGCGACGGTGGATGGGCTGGGCGATCTCGTGTGGGCGGCCAATTTGCCCCGGGCGTATGACGGGTACGCCTCTCCCCTCTATGGAGCCATTGAACTCAAGGAGGCTGAAGGAGAGGAGAGTGGCTCGTTGTACCTGAGCCTGGCCATCTGTGGGGATGCGGGGGTATCAGGAGACTTTGAGGTTGTTTTCACCTCTTGCGAGGGCGCGGGCTTGTACGAAACAAAGGAGCCTGAGGGCGGGATGCGACCTCTTTTTGGCGCCGAATGGGACACGGGCTGGGACACGGGCTGGTAGGCCATAAACCGGGTCGGACGACTAGTCGTCCAACAGCAGATCCTCATCCACTGGCGGCTCCCAGGGTGCTTCCGGAGCGAGTCCGTGTTTTCTGCGCACGACCAGGATGGCAATTCCCCCCAATGCCACGGGAATGGAGACCAGCTGGGAGGTGGAGAGGAGTCCGAAGTGGGACACGCCTCGCAAGGTGTCTCCACGAAACGTCTCCAAGGTGGCCCGCAGGAGCGGGTAGCAGATGAGGAGCCAACCGAGCACCTGTCCGTCGAAGCGGCGCCGGGCAATCCAGATCCAGGAAAGGAAGGCAAAGACCAGCAAAGCGCCGCCCGCCTCCCAAAGCTGCGAGGGGTAGAGCGGCACCCCGTGGATGTTGCCCACCCCCACGCCGGCTTTGAACTGCAGGGCAAGCCAGGGGAATTCGGTGCCCATCAAGACGGAGCCCCCGGGCAACTGCCACAGAGTGGAGGTCTCTCCGGGGTCCCAGGTGCGTCCATGGCAGCATCCCGCTGCAAAGCACCCCAGTCGACCAACAGCGAGTCCAATCAACACCGTGGGCGCAATGGCATCCGCGAACTTCCAGACGTGCTCCCCTTTTCGCCTGGCCACAACCAAACACCCGATCGTGGCCGCGATCACCCCTCCAAAAAAGGCCATCCCCCCCTGGTTCAGCTTGAACAACACCAGGGGATCGGCGAGAAAGACTCCTGGCTCTGCCCCCAGAAAGTGGAGCAGACGGGCGCCGAAGATTCCCAAGAGAATTGCCCACGCGAGAATCGGAAGCAGCAGGTCCGGGTTGGTTCCCACCTTTCGGATTCTCCCATGTGCCACTGCGCAGGCAGCGCCAAATGCCAGCAGCAGCATCATCCCGTAGGTGTGCAGGGCCACAGGCTCGGCAAAGCCTTCCACCTGGATGGAGGTCAGATTGGGAAACATGAAGCGGCTCGGCTGGCTGGTAAAAGGGAAAGGCTCATGGTTGGTATTGAACCTCCATGTCCAGGGAGACGGTCTCTTCGGTGGCGGCCGACGGGGGTGGAGGGACCACCTGGTGGACTGCACCCAGGCCATTGAGCTGTTCCAGGAAGGTGCTCAGCCCGGCTCCCGGTAGCGTGATTTGCAGGCGGGCAAAGTTGTCTTCGCTGCTGAACACTCGAAGGCCCCGGGAGCCAACCCTCATCTCGCCCCGGGTGTGGGCCACCCAGCCATCCAGGACGTAGAGTGCGTCTGGCTTGGAAGGGTAGAGGCGCAGGGTGGTTCGTTCCGGGGCCCGGTCCAAGGGCTCCACCAGGGATGCTGACGCCTCCTTTACTGCGTCCTCCCATTTGGGCACCGGCGTGGTGGGCGCAGCAGCAACAAAACCGGGTGTGGGCACCGGTCGGCCCGGTTTGGGGCGCTTGATTTCCTTGGTCTGGGCCCGGTCACGGGCCCGGGTCATGGCTTCGGCTCGGGCGGCAGAGCGCTCCCGAAGCGCTTCCGCTGGGAGCTCTACCGCCGGAGCTGCTACGGGCTCTGGGGAAGCGGCTCCGGCGGCTCCAGCGGCTCCGGCTGTTGCGGGAGCCTCTTCTGGCAGCAGCGCATCGGACACGGGGGAGGGGGCAGGCCACTGGGCCCAGACAAGCCCCATTCCTCCCAATAGGGCCGTTCCCGCCGCCAAAACACGCCGGCTGGGGGCCCGGTCCGCCCAGGCGGTTCCCATGGCGCCATCGGCTCGGAGACGGTCCAGAATGCGCTGCTCCAGGTCCTCCGGCGGGGGGAGGTTCCCCTGGGAGCGCACCAGCTCCACGGCGGTCATCATGCGGCTGTAGGCTACCCGGAGCTTGGGACTCTCGTGTACGGCCTTTTCCACCACCTCCTTGTCGGATCCCTCCAAGTCCCCGTCCAGCAGGGCGGAGAGGCGCATGGCGGCGAAAAAGTCGTCCATTCAGACCACGTCTGCTGGGGTCGAGTTTCGGGAGACCTGCCGGGCCAGCTCTGTGCGGGCGCGGGACAGCCGGGCCATGGAGGTGGCCTCCGGAATCTCAAGCACCTTGGAGATGCCTTCGATGGAGAGGCCGGAGAGGTCGCGCAGAAGGAGAATCAGCCGGTGTTCTGGCTCCAGGGCGGAGAGGCACCGAGAGAGAAGCGTTTCGAGGCTGTTCTTTCCCTCGCGGTTCTGATCCACCCGGGCGGGCACATCCATGGCTTCCAGGTAGCGGGTGGCAATGCGCAGAAGGGTCAGGCGAAAAGGTTGTTCCGGGTCCAGGGTGTTGAAGGCTTGGGAGAAGATCTCCACACAGGCCGCGCTGGCGGCTTCATTGTCCGAGAGCCACCGGGAACAGATTGCAAACGTGGGTTCCGCGTGGCGGTGCACCAGCTCCCGGGTGGCTGCATGCATGCGGCGCCTGGACGCCGCAGAGAGTTCCTCGTCGGTTGCGTTGGCTACCGTGGAGCTGGCCGCTTTAGTTTGCATCCCCCGTCCCCGCCGCCTGGCGGACCGGATTTCCGGTGCGGACCGAGTTGTGAATCTGGTCGATGTGCTCGGTGGCGTCAGGAAAAATGGCCTTGCGAATACGGGCGCCCTTGAAGGTGCAGCCCTCGATGATCGCCATGTCGAGGTCCGCGTCATCGAGGATGGCACGTTCGAAAACAGCGCCACTTAGGTTTGCATTCCATAGAGATGCACCTGTCAGGTCTGCCTTACGGAAGGAGCAGCCCGTGAGGTCTGCTTCGGCAAGCTTGGCCCAACGAAGACTTGCCCCGTCAAACTCGATGCCCTCCAGCCTGGCGCCGCGCATGTCCAATCCGTCGAGAACGAGCTTGCGACGAAGCATGTCCTGCACCTTTTTCCTTGTCACCGGTCGTTTGCTTTCCATGGGATTTTTTCTCATTTAGGCAACTTCAGGAAACGACCCTGAACGGGGGGATTCCTGGAGGGGCTCACCCCCCCTTATCCGCTCCAACAGGGACGCAACCAGTTGGGGAGCCAAGTGCTTCTCTGTGTGCTCCTGAATGAAGTGGAATCCGCCGGGGTTCAGAGTGTTCACCTCCACCAGTTTTCCGCCAATGACGTCCAGGCCGGCGATCCAGACTCCCTGTTTCTTCAGGACGGGACTCACCGCCTCCACCAGCGCGTGTTCCTCTTGTGTGATCTCTGTGGGCTTGGGGGTGCCGCCCCGCTTCAAGTTGTGTCGGAATTCCCCCGGTGCCCGTTCGCGCAAGTAGGCTCCCATGATGCCTCCGCCGATCCAGAGCAGCCGCTTCTCTCCAGCGACCGCCTCTTCCAGGTACTCCTGGATCACCAGGTAGCCGTCCCCGTAGGAGCGGGCTTCGTCGATGGCGAGGTCCAGGTGTCCCGGCTTTCCCCGGCGGATCCATTGGACCCCTCGCCCGCCGGAAGCCCGGGCTGGCTTGACCACAACTCCGTCTTCAAACCCACTGGCGAAGTTGTGGCACATGGCCCGGGAGCGGGTCACCAGGGTCTTGGGGCGGGGCACCCCGGACAGGGAGGCCAGAAAGGCCTTGTGGGACACCGCCACCAGGGAGCTGGGGTCGTTGACCACGCAGACGCCCGACTGCTGGGCCAACAAGGCAAAGGACAGGACCCCCAGGTCCAGGGGGTTGACCCGGAGAACCAGGGCGTCGAGACCGGAGAGGTCCTCGTAGCAGCGCCTGGCCATTCGGAGCCCCAACTCCTGGCAAAAGGACTTGGGGGTGACGTGCTTGGAGTCAAAAGCATGGGCCCTTGCGACCGCCCGGCCCTGCTCGTCAATCTCGAAATCCCAGGGTTCAATCACCCGAACGGCGTGTCCCTCCGACAACAGAGCGCTCGCCAGGTGGGCGGTGGTCCAAGTGGGCTCAATGGCCCGGGCTCGGCTGACGGCAATCCCGACTTTCATGGAGTGCTTCTAACCCGGAACCTGCCTCTGGAAGGGGCGAATGTGGATCCTGATAGGGCATGGAGGTCCCGGGCTGGTATCCTTGGGGCATGGAGGACCTGCTCGAAGGCATTGCGCTCCGGGTCCAGGCTCGTCACCCGGTTCTTCTTCTGGTCACGCACGAAGAGGGTCGGTTGGAGCGCGGACTTCGCAACCTGGTGAAGGATCAGGGTTGGACGCTGTGGCGTTGGCGCGCCACGGAGGGCCTGCGGTGTGGTGTGGACGCACCTGTTGAAGACACCCGAAGTGCATCGAAGGCCCTGGTGGCGCTTGGTGATGTGGAGGAACCGGGGTTGTTCCTGTTTGAAGATCCGGGTCCTTCACTGGAAGATCCGGAGGTGGTGCGCCACCTGCGGGATCGCGTGGAGACCCTGCAGAGGCGAGGGCAGGCTGTGGTGCTTGTCTCCCCTCGCTTCTTGGATTGTCCGTCCCTGGCAAAGGACCTCTTGATCCTTGATGTGCCTCTTCCGTCTCGGGACGAGATCGGCGCCTTGTTGGATGTGGCCCTGGGCCGGGCCGATGTGGAGCTGCAGGGCAAGGAGCGCCTGGCTTTCATCCGGGCTTCCCAGGGGCTCACCGAGCGAGAGGTTCAGCGGTCGTATGCCGCGATTCTCCAGTCCGAAGCGGCTTTTGGCCCCGAGGGCCTGGTGAAGTTGGCCGAGATCAAGCAGCAAGCGATTCGCCGAACCCGTTTTCTGGAACTCTATGAGTCCCCACCGGCCTTTGGGTTTGTGGGCGGACTTGGAAACCTAAAGGCCTGGTTGAAGCAGAGGGCCCTGGCTTTTTCTGATCAGGCCCGGGAGTTTGGACTCCCGGAACCGCGGGGGGTCTTTCTCCTCGGTGTGCAAGGCTGTGGAAAGTCTCTCTCCGCCAAGGCTGTGGCGAGCCTCTTTGAGATTCCGCTTCTCCGGTTGGATGTGGGGGCTGTGTTTGGGGGGGGCGGACGGGAGCAGGAATCTCTCCAGGACGTGATTCGAATCGCGGAATCCATGGCGCCGGTGGTGCTGTGGATTGACGAGCTGGAGAAGGCGTTTCTAAGCGGTGGGGATGCAGGCGGAGCGCGGGCGTTGGGTGTCTTTCTCACCTGGATGCAGGAGAAGAAGAAGCCGGTCTTTGTTGTAGGTACCGCCAACGAGGTGCGGGTCTTGCCCCCGGAGCTGCTCCGCAAGGGCCGTTTCGATGAGATCTTCTTCGTGGACTTGCCGGATGTTCACGAGCGATTGGAAGTCCTGGAGATTCACCTGGTGGCTCGAGATCGGGACCCCGAGGCCTTTGATCTGCTTCAATGTGCAGAGGAAACCGAAAAGTACTCAGGGGCTGAGCTGGAGCAGGTGGTGGTGGAGGCCCTTTTTCATGCCTTTTCAGATGGAAAGAGGGAGCTTCGGGATCGGGATCTGCTTCGCGTCATCCGTGACACCGTTCCCTTGGCCATCACGATGGACGATGCCCTCAAGGACCTTCGGGAGTGGGCTCGTCCTCGAACCCGTCCCGCCACCATGGATCGCCGCCGCATCGACTTCTTCGATGAGTTTCAGGAGGGGTAACCATGCGTGCCACCGTACTTGGGGGGGGATCCTGGGGCACGGCTCTGGCGATGCAGTTGGCCCGATCGGGCCACGCCGTCCGCCTGTGGGAGCGTGATTCCGCGCGGGCGATTTGCCACCGGGAAGCCAATGAAAACAGCCAGTACCTGCCGGGGGTCTCGTTTCCGGAGGGGATGGCGCTGCTTTCTGACTTGGAGGCTGCGGTTACGGGCGCAGAATTGGTGGTGGTGGTGGTGCCGTCTCAGGCGGTGCGGGAGGTCATGGGGAACGCTGCTGGGTTTGTTTCGAAGGATGCGCTTGTTTGTTGTGCGGCCAAAGGAGTGGAGCAGGGCACGCTCATGACCATGGATGAGGTGCTCGTGGAGACGTTGATCGAACACGACCCCCAACTCTTTACGGTGCTCTCCGGGCCGTCTTTTGCTTTTGAAGTGGCCCGGGATCTACCTACGGCCGTAGTGGTCGCTGGCAGCAACGAGGACGTGGCCCACAAGGTGGCGGAGGCATTCCATGGGGGCCGCTTTCGGGTCTACCATTCCACGGACATCATTGGCGTGGAAATGGGGGGATCCCTGAAGAACGTCATGGCCATCGCCTGTGGCATCTGTGATGGGGCGGGCCTGGGAATGAACGCCCGTGCCGCGCTGATCACCCGGGGGCTGGCGGAGATCACCCGTCTGGCGGTGGCCCGTGGCGCCAACCCTTTGACCCTGGCCGGACTGGCCGGCATGGGGGATCTTGTCTTGACCTGTACCGGGGACTTGTCTCGCAACCGCCGCGTGGGCCTTGCCCTGGGGCAGGGCCGTCCTTTGGAGGAGATTCTCGAGCAGCTCGGGCAGGTGGCGGAAGGGGTGGTGACGGCCCGGTCCGGGCGAAACCTCGGGCTGCGTCTGGGGGTCGACATGCCCATCACCGAGCAGATCTACTTGATGTTGTATGAGGCCAAGCCCGTGCCGGAAGCCCTTGGCGACTTGTTGGAGCGGCAGCGACGCAGCGAGTTGGACTGATTACCTTCCCTCGAAATGGCCACCGAACGCGAACTTCGGGCGGAGATGATCCGCTTCTCTCATCTTTGCTACGAGCGGGGATTGTTGGTGGCCATGGACGGCAACCTTTCGGCCCGTTTGCCGGACGGCAACATCCTGTGCACCCAGGCGGGCTGCCACAAGGGACTCTTGGAAGACTCGCAGTTGGTTGTGATCGACTCCGCAGGCAAGAAGGTCCGAGGCGCCGGGGAACCCACCTCGGAGATGGCCATGCACCTCGCGTGCTACCGAATCCGGCCGGATGTGCGGTCGGTGGTGCACGCCCATCCCCCCATGGCGATTGCGTTCACCTTGGCCGGACAGACTCTGGCCCGGTGCGTGCTGCCAGAGGTCGTGATGACCCTCGGTGTGGTACCCACCCTGGACTATGCGACCACGGGCACGGATGACCTGGCCGACTCTGTGGGTGCGGCGATGCGGGGCCATGATGCAGTGCTGATGGATCGCCATGGGGCGGTCTGTGTGGGCACCACGATCCTGGAGGCCTTCTGTCGCCTGGAGACCTTGGAACACACGGCGACCATCACAAAGCACGCCCGGGATCTGGGCAACGTGCGGGATCTGCCGCCCGAGGAGGCGGAGAACCTGCGTCGCATGGGACTTTTGCGCTACGGAGGACCGCCGGAATCCGTGGCCCGGGCCCTGGAACCCGGTGCGGACCTTCCGGATGCGTGCCGGGGTTGTTCCGGCTGCGCTCGGCCGACCGCGAGCGGCATCTCCGCGCAAGCCGACCTGCGGGTTGCGCGCCTTGTCTCTACTTTCGGTCGGCCGCCGGTCCCGAAGAGAATGGAAGAGGCGGTGTTCGAAGAAGTGGTCAGGGCCTTGGGAGGAAAGGGGTGATAGACTCCCGGCGACTGGAGGCGAGGCGCATGCGCGTAGTGATTTCCCTGCTTTTTGTGGCTCTTTTGCACGGGGAGGCCCGTGCGGCCGAGCCGGTCCTGTTTGTGGGTGACAATCCCAACGTTGCCATCGGCTCAGGTGGTCATGGCCACGGGAAGGGGCGCCCACGAGTTCGCGCCGGTCTCGGTGGAACAACTGACCGGCGGGCGAGGGCCCACTATTCTGGGACAGGGCTCGGTGAGTACTTGTGGCGGGGCGCCCACGGTGATGCAGGGGATGACCGAGGCCATGGAGCGGGCGGAGAAGGACGTCACCTTCATGGAATACGAGCGCGGGTTGGCGGGCCTGACCAAGGCCGAGGCTGCGCTCGCCTGTCTCGGAGAGGCCCTGGAACCCAGCGCAGTCGCACGCATGCACTTTCTGCGCGGGGTCCTGTCCTACGCCAAGGGGGACAAACCCTCGGCCTGGAATGAGTATTTCCGGGCGTTTGGCTACGAGCCCACCCTGGAGTGGGATGAGAACTTTCCCCCGGGGAGTAAGAGCATCTTCAACCTGGCAAGAGGGGAAGCCGAGACCAGTGAGCGCGTGGCCTTGTCGCTTGTGCCGGCGGTCTCGGATGGCAGCTTGCTGGTGGATGGGAAGGCGATCCCCGGAGAGGGGCGCACGGTGGATGTGCTGCCGGGGTCCCACCTGGTACAGGTACTTGGGGATCAGGTGTTGACTTTGAAGATCCAGGTGGAAGAGGGCGCCTCCACCACCCTGGTGATTCCCCAGGCGGTTCCGCTGGATGCCCCGGGTTGGGTGGCGGATGCAAGCCGGCAGCTGGCGCTTTCGGAGCTGACCGAGTCACTCTGGACTCGCGGTTGGAACTACTACGTGGTGGCGGTGGGTGGGGTGTGGAGTGCGACGGTTGGGGAGGCGGGCTTTGAGGTGCTGACAGCGCCGTCGGACCAGAACTCGATGACTCTCAACGGGGTGCCGGCCGGAAGCCTGGTCTTGTTTGCCCCCAAGGGTGGGGGAACCAAGGGGCGCATCGAGGTGCCGTGGGAAGCGGGGGAAATGGAGGCCACACTTGGAATTCGGTTGGTTTCCGAGCTTGCCCTCGGCACTCTGCCGGCGGTCAGCTATGACCTGACCGTCAAGCACCGGTTGTTGGGGGACGTGACCGATGAGTTCACGGTGGCAGCGGGGGTTTCGGGGAGGGCAGCGGTGGATTGGAAGGGCGCTTCGAACCATGCGGCCCTGGTGGATGCCTGGTCGGGCCACCAGCAAGCCGAGCATGACTTTGAAATGGGTGGCGTTTTCCGCAGCCGAGCCAAGATGGGCGGGGCCCTGGCGGTGGCTGGTGCGGCCTTGGCTGGCTACGGCACGTACCGGTATCTCGGGGATACCGCGCGAATTTCGGAGCTGGATGGGGACTACATCAAAGCCATGGGGGCGGGGAACGACGAGGAGATGTTGAAAGTCTGGAACAACAAGGAGGCCGCTGTCTCCAGCCAGCGTATGGGACTGACCTTGACAGGCAGTGGAGGCGTCTTGGCCCTTGGTGGGCTTGGTTTTTCCTGGCTGAACAAGAAAAAGGCCGGTGCCTCCGGCGGCGCAGTAGATGACTGGAACCCGCAGGAGATGGAATTGGCCGCCCCTGAGCCAGAACCAGCGCCCGAGCCCGAGCTCGAGCCCGAGC
>CAZRYF010000002.1:64942-70648 GCA_964604165.1 uncultured Enterobacterales bacterium | reverse complement strand
CGAGCCCGAGCTCGAGCCCGAGCCCGAGCCCGAGCCCGAGCCGACCGAGACCGTCGAGACCGAGACCGTCGAGACCGAGACCGTTGACTCCGCGGGTTTGGTTTCCGCCAACACTGCGCCTCCCCGAATTACCCACCTCGGTGGGCGGGCAAGGCGGATGGCGGCTTCCTTGTCGGGCACGGCGTGGACCTGTAGATCCGCGGGGGTTCCCACCGCGATCTCAGCCACGCCCCCAAACGCAAAGTGGTTCGCGCCTGCCAGCAGATCGAAGACCGCTCCGATTTCCTCCGGGCGGGTCATCTGGGCCACGTGCACCAGCATGCTGGCGGCTTCCAACAGGCACCCGCGTCCCAGGGGGTACCAGGGGTCCTGGATCGAGTCGTGGCCGCAGCCCACCCTTGCGCCTGCCGCGAGCAGCTCCGGCACCCGGGTGATGCCTCGCCTCCGGGGGTAGCCATCGTGTCGGCCCTGGAGCACCACGTTGTCCAGGGGATTGGCCACCACCTGCACGCCACTCTCCACCACGAGGTCAATGACCTTGGCTGCATAGTCGTCCGGGTAGGAGTGCATCGCGGTGCAGTGGCCGGCGATGACCGGGGGTTCGAACCCGCGCTTGAGCACCTGTCGACACAGGGTCTCCAGGTGCCTGCTCGCTGGATCATCGGACTCATCACAGTGGAGATCCACCTGGCAACCGTGCTGCTCGGCGAGGTCCAGGGCCAGCCGCACCGAGCGGTCCCCGTCCTCCCGGTTGGACTCGTGGTGGGGAATGGCCCCCACCGCATCCACCCCGGCCGCCGCCGCCCAGCGGAGCCCCTCCTCCCGCCCGGGCCCGGTGAAGACCCCATCCTGGGGAAAGGCCACCACCTGCAGATCGCACAGGTGGGCCACCTCTTCCCGCAGCGCCAGCAGTGTCTCGACCCCCACCTTGGAGGCCGTGTCCGCATGGGTGCGAATTCTCGTGGTCCCTTGTGCGACGCACCAGCGAATCGTCTGGGTGGCTCGCGCCCCCACATCGTCCGCCGTCAGCGTCTCCCGGGCGCGGCCCCAGTTCTTGATCCCCTCCTGGAGCGTTCCGCTTACATTGGGCGTGCGAGCCCCGAGCAGCGCTGCGTCCAGGTGAATGTGGGGGTCGGCGAAGGGCCGGGACAGCAGGCCGCATTCGGCATCGAGGACCTCACCACCTCCCTCCGAAACCACGCTTCCGGCAGGACCAATCTCGGCAATCCGGCCGTCGCGCAGGAGCACATCCACAGCATCGCCCAGGAGGCAGGTGTTGCGGAGGAGGAGGGCGGCGGAGGGGTTGTCAGACGTCCACATGTGGCTCCAACAAGGCCACCAGTTCTGGAAGCCGCCCGGTCACTGTCTTCCACAAGATCTCTATATCGACAGCAAAGTAGCCGTGGACCAACCGATTTCTCATGCCCACGATATCGGCCCACGGGATTTCGGGCATGGCCTCCCTGGTTCTTGTTTCAACCCGTGAGGCAGCTTCTCCGATAATCTGCACTTGGAGAATCATTGCGTCCCGGCGCATTGGATCCTTCCCGAGGGATTGTACGTCTTGGCCGTCGGCGTAGGACATTGCCCGCCTGGCAGCATCCACCATTTCGGCGAGAAGGACGTTTGTCGCCCGCGCTGTCACGCCGCGTATCTCTCGACCGCCTCTGCAAGAACCCGTTTCGCCAGGCGGGGATGTAGTCCGCCCGGGGTGACCAGGTCCACGTTTCGCCCCTTGAACAACCCACTCAACTCCCGAGAGATGCACTCCATGTCCAACAGGTCGGGAATGTGCTTGGGGTCGAACTCAACGAGGACATCCACGTCCGAATCTAGGCAGAAGTCGTCTCTCACAACAGAACCGAACAGCGACAGCCGTGTGATGTGCCAGTGACGACAAAGCGCTGCGAGCGCCTCGCGTGGAGCAGTCAGCTGCGGTTCCATGGGTGGACTCATAGCCCGAGGATACCCTGGTAGATGGCGCGGGGGTCAACTTCCCGTTACGAGGCACGCCGAGGCAACACCAGGCAACGCCGGCGGGCGCCCGGGGTAGCGTTGCTTTTCCCAATGGATGTGACAGAATGGCTGGACCCTGGCGCGTGGTTGGCGATGTTCTTGATGGGTCGTCGAAAAGGCAATTTGCAACGGAGGAATGCCGTGATTTACCCCCTCCCCCCCCCCTCCACAAGCACACCGGGTAAGACCCGCTGGCTGACTCTTGGGGCTGCGGTGCTCGTGGCCTGCAACAACCCCCCCGGCCCGGCGACCATCGCCCTGTCCCCCGGGGAGCCGCTCACCACCGATGATTTGGAGGTGGTGTTCCTCTCTGAGTCGTCCGACGGGAACCGCAAGGACACGGTCTCCTACAACGCCTTCTGGTTTGTGGATGGGGTGAGCCGCCCGGATCTCACGGGCATGACGGTGCCGGCGGCAGAGACCGCGAAGGGTGAGGTCTGGAAGGTGATCGTGACCCCCACCGATGGGGAACTGGACGGTCCGCCCGTCGCCAGCGAGGTGTTGATTGGCAACACGCCGCCGGTGGCGGAGGTCAGCGTGGACAACGCCGCGCCGCTGTCAGATGCGGATGTGACCGCGACCGCAACAGGGTCGGATGTGGATGGGGATGCGTTGGAGTTCGCCTACGCCTGGACGGTTGAAGGAGATCCGGAGCGGGTTGTGGAGGGGGCGAGCCTCTCGGCGCTTGAGACCGTGAAGGGGGAGGTGTGGACGGTGTCGGCGATCGCCAAGGATGACGAGGCCGACAGTGAGCCCGCGACGCTAAGCGTGTCTATCGAGAACGTTGGGCCGGTGGTGGACAGCGTGACGCTGTCTCCGGCCGAGCCGCATGAGACCGACACGATCACCGCGACCGTGTCCGCGACCGATGGCGACAATGACACGGTGGCGCTGAATCTTGACTGGTGGGTGGACGGCGCGGTGGTGCAGTCTGGAGAGGATTCCACGCTGACCGGAGCGCTCTTCAACAAACACGGCGTCGTGTCGGTGGTGGTGACGCCGAACGATGGTTTTGCGAATGGGGTGGATGTCACCAGCGAGTCGGTCACCGTGTTGAACAGTGTGCCGTCCCTGGCAGGAGCGTCTTTGGACACCTCGGAGATCTACGAGGCCACGACCGTGACCTGTGTGCCGGAGGGGTGGGCGGACGATGACGGAGATGCGGAGGGGTACGTCTTCTCCTGGACGGTGGACGGGGTGGCGGCCGGCGCGGGGAGCGCGACTCTGGACGGGGCTTCCTTCAGCCGGGACGAGCTGGTGGCCTGCTCCGTGACGCCCAACGACGGCGAGGAGGACGGCGCGGCCGTGACCTCGGCGGCGGTGGTGGTGTCCAACACCTTGCCGGTGATCGCCAGCGTGACGCTTTCTCCTACGAGCCCGCGGGAGGGGGACACGATCACCCCTTCCGTAGGAAGCAGTACGGACGGCGATGGCGACTCGGTGTCCCTGGCCTATGCCTGGCGGGTCAACGGCGTCGTGATTCTATCGGGCATTTTTGACTCCTTTTCCGATCTCTACTTTGACAAGGGCGACGTCATTACGGTCACGGTGACGCCGAACGATGGCACGGACGACGGGGCGGACGTCGCCTCAGCGGCCATCACGGCAGTGAACACGCCGCCGGTGGTGGATGCAGTGACCCTGTCGCCGACCGAGGTCTACACCGACACGATCCTCGTGGCAGCGGTCAGCTTGAGCGACGCCGACCCGGGCGATACCCCCACGGCGGGCCACGCCTGGTACATCGGCGGCGTGCCGGACGCGACCACGGTCGGCAGCACCCTCGACGGCGCGACGGCCTTTGCGAAAGGCGACACCGTCCACGTCCTGGTCACCCCGAATGACGGCGAAGAGATCGGCCTCGCCGTCGCCTCCAACCCGATCACGGTCCTGAACACCCCGCCCACCGCGCCGGGAATCTCAATCAGTCCCACCGACCCCGAACCCGGCGTGGATGACGTGGTGTGTAGCGTGGACACGGCCTCGGACGACGCGGATGGGGATGCCGTCACCTACGGCTTTGCCTGGGATGTGGATGGGGTGGCGTTCACGGGGGTGACGGATTTGGCGATGGAGAGCACTGTGGCCGGGGCCGAGACCAATGCGGGGGAGACCTGGACTTGTGCGGTGACGCCGGATGATGGGGGGGCGGTGGGGGCGGTGGCGACGACGATAGCTTCTGTTGCTTCAGCAAGTGAGTGCCTCGCGATGTTTGTGGCAGATTCCCGCTCGAATGCGTCCGCCGACTGTCAGTCTCGGGGCGGCCATTTGGCCTGGATCGAGGACGCAACGACCAACGCCACCGCAAACGCATTGTGCACGGCAAATGTCACGACAAGCAACGCCAGCTGTTGGCTCGGCCTCGTTTCTCCCTGGACCACATGGGACAACGGCGATTCAGTCACCTACGAAAACTGGCATGCACCTAGCCGTGACAACAGCGGCACCTGTACACAACTCTACTCGAGCGCAAATCCTTTCGGCAGGCCCGGTGGCACTTGGGATGATGTGACATGTGGCAACAACGACTACATCTGCCGATTCAACTGTGGCACGGGCGATCAAGCAAGTGCGCTGGCCGTCGTCGAACTAGGCTGCTCTCCCTCTGAACTCAACAGTGGTTCCGCACTGCAGTGCCCAGCATCCTCTTGCAAAGCAATCCTCGACGGCGGCCACTCCACCGGCGACGGCAACTACTGGATAGACCCGGATGGGACTGGGGCGTCTCAGGTCTACTGCGACATGACGGAGGACGGTGGCGGTTGGACCCTGGTGGCCAACGCACTGCAGGGCAACGGTGACTTCGCTGCATGGAACAACGAAAGTGCATTGAGTCACGCTAGTTCAGGGAACATGACCAGCCATTGGCACCTGTCCTCGAACCACATCAATGCCATTACCTCAACCGAGGAATTCCGGGTGGACTGCGGTTCCGGAACCCAAAGTTGGTATTGGACGGGCGTGCCCGCGTACTCGTGGACAAGTTCCACGGTGGCGGCGTCGGCAAACAGTTCCTATTCAGGAAGTGGCACCAGTTTTCCCACAACTTGGCAAGCGAGTTGCCACTGGGGCCTGATAGCGTTGCCTGAGGTGAATACCTCCCACTGCGACAACAACAGTGCGCCGGCCCCTTGGGTCTGCGGCGGTTCCCATGCGACGAACATGCGGATTTGGGCGCGGTAGGGATCAAGGCCTGCACCGTCTCTTGAGCCACCTACGGTGCAGAGCAAGGTCACAGGGGCCGAGTCCCATCTCCCCCTCTCGAACCTCCCCCCCATGAGCCACGGACGGCGCCGCGCCTGGCAGGCGCTTGGACCAGCCGAGTACAACCTTGGCGGGTTGCCCATACCTTCGATGACTGTGGAGGTAGCTAGGGCAGGTGTACTTTCAGGTGGGCGGTCCGAACTGGGGGTTCGCAGGCTGCGAATAGGGACTTCGGTCCGCTATACGGACAGAACTGGGGGTTCGCAGCGTCCGATCGGGTACTTCGGACCGCTGGGCGGTCTGAACCGGGTGTTCGCAAGTTGCGATGGGGGACTTCGGTCCGCCCTCGGGGCCCGGATGCGACAGAAACAGGGGGAGATGCGGTATCCCCCCCGGGAGTTGGCGAGGTTGGCCGGCCCGGATGCGACAGAAACAGGGGGAGATGCGGTATCCCCCTGCGGAAGTGTCGAGGTGCCGGCGGAAGTG
>CAZRYF010000002.1:0-64842 GCA_964604165.1 uncultured Enterobacterales bacterium | reverse complement strand
AACAGGGGGAGATGCGGTATCCCCCTGCGGAAGTGTCGAGGTGCCGGCGGAAGTGGCGAGGTGCCGGCGGAAGTGGCGAGGTGCCGGCGGAAGTGGCGAGGTGAGAGGAGCGCCGAGGCCCCTACGGATACACCGTATCCAGCGAGACCCGCTCCGCTTCCAGTGCTCCCTCCAGGTCCACAAAGCCCATGATGCTCGAGGCAAAACCACCGGTCAGGTGGCCCTCGGTGCTGGCTTCCCCCGCGAAGGGCATGGGGATCTGAAACCCCCAGAAGTCCACAGCGGCGTTGCCCTGCAGGTCGCCCTCGGTGTTCTCCAGGTCCATCACGTAGTAGGTCTCGATCGTCTGTCCCTGGAGAGACAGAATGCATCCGGCCTCGCCTTCCACGGCCTCTCCGGTGGCGTTCACTACCAGGGTGGCTGAACCGGCGCAGCCCACGGCGTAGGTTCCCTGGCCCGAGTCCATTTCAGCGTTGATGGTCAGGGTCCCTGCATAGGTCCCTGCATACCGGCTCTGCACCCGCACGCCACCCACCGCGTAGACCAGCCGATCGCCGTTGGGCAGGTGGGCGGTGGCGGTCAGGGTGTGCATCCCCACGCCAAGTTTGTCGTCCAGGAAGAGTCCCCCAAGCGGGCCCCAGACATCGTCCGTGTCCGACCCCCATTGGATGTCTTCAAACTCCATGGTCTCGCCGTCTGCGTTGGTGATCACCGCCTCAAAGCGTGCCTCCTCCTCCCAGGGTAGAAACCCCCCAGACTCAGGGGACAGCACCTCCAGGGTGGCACCTTCCCACATGGAAAAGTCCTCTTCTTCCTCCTCCAAGAGTCCGGTGTCGGAAAGCTCGCCGTCATAGGCTTTCAAGGAGGCGCTGCTGCTTGCACAGCCTGCCGAGAGGGGAATCACCAGCCAGAGAAGGCGCATGGGTACCTCGAGATTGGCGAAACGATAGCACCCACCCCTCGGGGGCCGTCGGACAAAGGAATGTCTAGCCTGTTCGGCCTTAGCCCAGGGCCTTTCGGAGTCGCTCCCGCAGCACTTCTGGATCAAAGGGCTTTTCCAGCACCCGATCCGCGTGGCGCTCGGCAAAGTCCCGCACATGGGCGGTGATCGCGCCCCCGGACAGGAACCACAGTCGTTTTGCAGCCTCGGGGTAGTGTTCGCAGAGGCGGTGGTGCAGCTCGGCGCCCGAAATGTCGTCCATGGACAAGTCGCATAGAATCAGGTCCGGCACTGGGCCTTCTTCCAGGATCGCGAGGGCTTCCCGGCCGCTGCTGGCGGTGCGGACATCCTTGGCCTGGCGCAACACCCGTCGAATGGAGCGAAGAATCGCTGGCTCGTCGTCCACCAGCAGGATGGTTGCCCCCAGAATCGGGTCGTCCCCGGGGGCGGCCACCCTCTCTTCTTGAACAAGCTCGGGAGGCACAGGCAGACGCACTCGCACGGTGGTGCCCACCCCTTCCTCACTCTCAATCTCCAGCTCCCCGCCGTATCGGTGCACGATGTCCCGGCAAATGGACAAGCCCAGCCCCAGAGCGCCGTGTCCCTCCTGGATCGTGAAAAAGGGGTCCCAGATCCGGGGAAGAAGCGCCGCGGGGATTCCACGTCCGTTGTCCTCCACCCGCACCTGGACCTCTTCGCCGGCAGTGGCGCATGAAATCGCCACCCGGTGTTCCCCGGGCTCTTGGGGGTCAAAGGACTGAATTGCGTTGGAGATCAAGTCAAAGAACACCTGGGACAGGCGGGCGGGTGATGCCATCACCCGTGGGCACGTCGCCAGGTCGGTCTCAATCTTCCCTCGCCCGCGCCCCTCGTTCTCCGCCAGTTTCATGGCGGTTTCAATGGCCCGTGGCACATCCACCGGCCGTGGCGCCTCCGAGTCGTCCCGAAACCCCTGCAAGGAGTTCACGATGCCGGTGATTCGGCGCATGCCGTCCAGGCATTCCTCCACCATCTCCTTCATCTCGACCAGGCCCCCAGGGTACATGGCGGCCCGTTCCAGGTCGTCCAACTCTTCTGCAACCTCGGGATTGCCGTGGGCCCGGGCCTCCTTGAGGGCAAGATCCAGCAGGGCATGTACCTCCGAGAGACAGACCCCCAGCTCGTTGAGGTTGGCCACCACGTAGGCCGAGGGGTTGTTGATCGCATGGGCCAGCCCTGTCGCCAGCTGCCCCACGGTCGCCAGCTTCTCCCGCTCAATCAGATCCGCATGCAGCAGCCAGGTGCCCTCGGCGCTCAAGCCCGCCAGATCCAGTTCTTCGTCCCCTGGTCGCCGCGCTGCGATGCAGGCCGTCTCGCACTCACCCGGTTCCACCACGTCGGCCGCGCCCAGCTTCATCAGGGCCACCGCCTCGGTCGTAGACATGTCGGACGCCACCACCACCACCGGCACGGCGCTCACCTGGGCCATCAACCCGGGATCTGCCGCCTCCGCGTGCAGGGCCAATACATCGAACTCCCCATCGACCAGGGCGTGCCCCGCCTCCACCAGCCCCTGGACGCACTGGACTTCCACCCCCTCGGACCAGGGGATCGAGCTTGTCGGTCCTCTTGTGACTTCAAGCACGCGCATGTTGCACCGAGCCTATCGCGTCCTCAGGCAGTCGGATACACCCCCTTCATGGCAGCGATTGATGTGGCAGGAATGACCCGGTACTACGGGCGACACGCAGCCCTTCAGGGTGTGGACTTCCTCGTGGAGCCTGGCGAGGTCGTGGGGCTTCTCGGTCCCAATGGTGCCGGCAAGAGCACCATCATGAAGATCCTGACGGGCTTCTTGGCCCCCACCGCCGGTTCTGTGGCCGTCATGGGAGTCGAGGTCTTGAGCGACCCGGTCGGCGCCCGCCGGCACCTGGGCTACCTGCCCGAGTCCGCCCCCATCTATCCGGACATGCGGGTGGACGAATACCTGCAATTCGTAGGAAAGATGCGAGGTCTCGGGGAGGCGGAACGGGCTGCGGCCATTGACAGGGTGTTGGCCCGGTGTGGTTTGACCGAGCGACGCACCCAGACCGTGGGCACCCTCTCCAAGGGGTATCGCCAGCGGGTGGGCCTGGCGCAGGCGATTCTTCACGACCCGGACATCTTGATTCTCGATGAGCCCACGAGCGGCCTGGATCCCAACCAAATCATGGACATTCGCCGCTTGATTCGGGAAATCGGCACCAAGAAGACCGTGTTGCTTTCCACCCACATTCTGGCGGAGGTGCAAGCCAGCTGTGACCGGGTGCTGATCCTCCACGAGGGGGAGGTGGTGGCCGACGGGCCGACGGATGCCATTACCCGCATGGAGAAGGGAGAGCGCATCGACCTCATCGTGGCACCGGGGGATGTGCAGTTGGAGCCGGACCGGGTTCAGGCGCTGGTGGCGGACACTCCGGGGGTCGTCAGTGTGACCTCCCCCCCGGGCGCGGAGCTGGAGCCGGGCCAGGTGGCCCTGCGGGTTCGAGCCGAATCCGACATCCGAGGGGATTTGTTCCGAACCGTGGCCCGAAACGGGTTGGTTCTCCTGGAGATCAAGCGGGAACGCACCAACTTGGAAGAGGTCTTTCGAAGCCTGACCCTGGGAGCGCCTGCCGAAGAGGCATCTCGCGGGGATCAGCCCGCACAAGCGTAGAACACCCCAACCAACAGCAACACACCGGCCACCACTCCCATCGCGAGGCCAGGGGGGATTTCCTCCCAGATCGCTTCGCTGGCTTTTATGGTCTCCGGCGCAGCGGGGAGGGCATCCGGTCCGGGGGTGATCATGCGCTTTCGGCTGGCTGACGCATCTCTGCGCCACCCCTTGATGTTCTGGGAGGCGAGGCGCATGGCGTCCACGTCGTTTCCAACCACTCGCAGGATCTCTTCATACTCGGGCTGGTCCAGCAGGGGCTCCCAGTCTCCGTGGGCCTGGCGCACTTTCTCCATGCCGGAGAAGGTGCCGGCGTAGAGCGACTGGCGAATGGACCAGGGGTCGTGGTGGCCCAACATCTCCCCTCGCGGGCCTTGGACCTCCCACTCCATGGGGGGCAAGTCCTCCTCTCCGGTCGCTACGGTGAAGCCGGTCATGCAGGCGGGGCAGGTCTGCTGTCCGCCCGGCGCATCTTCCTTGACCGTGATGCGAGCGCCGCAAGACGGGCAGGGGACCTTCATGGGCACACCCTACCGCGTATGGATACCTCCTTTCCATGGCACCACATGACCATCCCCTCATTGTGGGAACTGCCGGTCACATCGACCATGGCAAGACCTCCCTGGTAAAGGCCCTTACCGGGGTTGACCTGGATGCGCTTCCGGAGGAGAAAGAGCGGGGGATCACGATCGCCCTGGGGTTCACCTCCCTGGATCTGCCAGGCGGTGCTCTGGCGTTCGTGGACGTGCCTGGGCATGAGCGTCTGGTGCGCACCATGGTGGCGGGGGCCAGCGGGGTGGACGCGGTGCTGTTGTGCGTGTCCGCCCAGGAAGGGGTCATGCCCCAGACCCGGGAGCACCTGGACATCTTGGGCCTCTTGGGCGTGGAGCAGGGAATTGTCGCCCTGACCCGCGCGGATCTCGTGGAGCCGGAGCTGGCGGAAATGGCCGAGGAGGATGTGCGGGAGGTGGTGCAGGGCACTTTCCTGCAGGACGCCCCCATTCTGCACACCTCGGCGGTGAATGGAGTTGGCATCGAAGCGCTTCGTGCTGCGCTCGCGGGCCTACGGGGAACCCAGCGGTCCCACCAGGGCCCCTTTCGGCTCCCCGTGGATCGGTGCTTTGTCCGCAAGGGATTTGGGTCTGTCATCACCGGCACGATTCAGAGCGGGTGTGTCCGTGAGGGGGATGCGGTGGCCTTGCTTCCTTCTGGCACCCCTGCCCGGGTCCGTGGGCTGCAAGTTCACGGCCAGCCCGCGGACGTGGCCCAGGCCGGAATGCGCTGTGCGCTCAACCTGGCCGGGGTGGACAAGGACCAGCTCCCAAGGGGATGCGTTGTGGGGTCCTCGACCGGGGTTGCCTGCACGTCGATTCTGGATGTGCGCTACCGGCACCTTGCCTCGGCGCCCCTCCTGGAAGCCGGCACCCGGGTGCGGCTGCTGTTGCACACGGCAGAGACCCTGGCGGTGGCGGACCCCCTTGATCCGCCTGGGCAACCGGTCTCTCCGGGAACCACCCGCTGGCTGCAGTTGCGCCTGTCCCAGCCGGTCGCCATGCTGCCGGGGGATCGGTTTGTGCTGCGGCGCGAGTCCCCGATCACCACCTTGGGGGGAGGGGAGGTGGTGGACCCCTGGGCCCCCCGGATTCGCAGAAAGGACGCGCACCGGGCGGTGGACTTGCTCGAGCAGATGGCAGCCGGGGACAACCTGGCGCGAATCGAGCGCCAAGGACCGGCTGGAATGCCCCTGACCGAGGCAAAGGAGAGGTTCGGTTGTGTGCCCGACGGGGCGGCCTGCTTGGGAGACACCCTCTTCCTGGAGCCCCGTGTCGAGCAGATGGCGGCGCACCTGGAGCAGGAGCTGTCCCGCTGGCACAAAGCCCACCCTCTGGGCACAGGCGCCCCCCGTCGAACCCTGCACCGGGGCCTTGTGGCGGGATTGGAGGCCAGGGCTTTTGAGGCCCTGGTGGAGAGGGTTTCCCAAGAGGGTCGGGTGGTGCTTGATGGCCCCAGGGTGGCCCTGGCCGGCCACAAGGTGGAGCTTTCGGAGGCGGACCAGGCGGCAATTGATGCCTTGATGAAGCGGCTGGGGGAGGCGGGTCTGGCCCCCCCGGCCACCCAGGAGATCCTGGAGGGAAGCGGCATCACCGAGGAACATCTTGCCCTCCTTTTGGGCCGCGGCACCCTGGAGCGAATCGAGGGCCGGCTGGTCCGGGGGGATCACCTGGACGGCCTGGCGGCTTCTGTGCGCGCCTTTCTCGCGGAGAAAGGCACCTTAAGCACCGGTGACTTCAAGGCCCTTACAGGCCTGACGAGGCGCCATGCGATTCCACTGCTCGAGTGGTTGGATGCCCGGGGAATCACCTGTCGAAAGGGGGACGTGCGGGTGTCTGGATCTGGTTGACGCGCCCGGGAACCCAGCGTGGTATCTTGCTGCACCCGCCAAGGGCCCCTGAGAAGGAACCTGGAGTTTCGTGACGCGTTTCTGGACCTTGCTTGCTGTCTGTTGGTGGATCCCCGTCCATGCGTGGGCGGGTGAGACGGGTACACTCCAGGTGTCCTCCACCGTTCCAGGCGCCAAGGTGCTTGTGGACATGGAGGAGATCGGCACCACCCCCCTGGCCCAGGAGGTCCCCGCCGGACCTCACAACGTCCGGGTGACCGTGGACGGGCACGATCCGTGGGTCATGCGGGTCGATGTGGCAGCGGATTCCAAGGCCAACGTCCATGCCAAGCTGCTCAAAGGGGGCAACACGGTCGAGTTTCTGGTGGAGCCGGTGGGGTCGGTTGTGCTGATGGGCGGCAAGCCGGTGGGAAAGACCCCGATCCGGCTGACCGGGGTGTCCCCCGGAGAACATAAGTGGAGCATTCAGAGTCCTCTCTACGAAACCTTGGAGGGGAGGTTTTATTTTCGTACGGGGCAGAACCACCTGGTGCACGGCACATTGGTCTCCTCGCGAGGCTTGTTTGACATTCAATCAGCGCCTCTCGGGGCCAGCGTGGTGATGAATGGAGAGCCCGTCGGCGTGACCCCTCTCTCCCTGGAGGGTGTGTCCCCCGGGGTGCACCGCTTGCGGTTCGAGATGAAGGGCCGGCCCATTGTCTTGAGAGAGGTGGACACCTCTGATGGCACCAAGGGAGTCGTCAGCGCAAACCTGCCCAAGCGCAGCGGCCGGCTCCTGGTCAACACGGGCCACGAAGAGGGCCGGGTAATTCTGAACGAGCAGGAGCTGGGCCAGGGACGCTTTGTCTTTCTCAGAGTGGCCCGGGGCCAGTACAACCTTCGGGTGGAGGTGCCGGATCTGAAGGACGCCAGCCGGAAGCTCCGCATGCCCGCCGAGGGCGGCCTGTCCCTTCGAATGGAGGGAGTCTCCCTGGAGGCGTCGGGCAAGTCCCGGGTGGTGGACGCCCGTGCCTGGAACTCCCCCTGGCTTCTCTACACCGCCGCAGGAATCGGGGGTGCCGGAGTGTTGACCGGAACCACCGTTCTGGTGGTCAAGGCAGGAGGAGGGGAGGAGCCGGAGCCCACCCCCCAGCCGGATCCCGGTGATGTTGTGGTGTACCTGCCATGAGGATCCTGGGGCTCTTCTCGTGGTTGTTCCTTGGCTGCAATGGCTCCGTGGAGGACGATCGTCGGACCTCCATTCTGGTCACCCTGGCCGGGGACGCCACCGTCTTGGAAGTGGCGGATACGGTGGGGCTTCTTGTGGATCCCGATATTCCGTTCACCTCAGAGGACGGAATGCCACTTGCGGCGGGTAGTTCCAGCTCCTGGATTCTCGACAACCACGTCCCAGACGATGACGATCTGGAGGTTTTGCTGACCTGGCCAGCCTCCGAAGGTCTGCCTCTCATCGAGCTTCACCCTGGGGCCACCTCGCCGGCGCTGACCTTGTCGTTGCAGGCTTGGGATGGCGAGGTCCTGGTGGGCCAGGCCCCGGCCCTTGGGCCGGTCTCCTTTGTGGAGGACAAGGTGGTGGAGGTCACCTTGGATGGCCTGTCTCTCGTGGAGGATCCGTTGTACCCGTGCGTAGATGGGGAGGACAACGACGAGGACGGTTGGGTAGATGACGCGGATCCGGACTGCGTGGAGGGCAACGAGGAGACCGGGTTTGGCGAGACCGAGTGCAACGACGGCCTGGACAACGACGGCGATGGCGACGTGGACGGGGAGGACGTGCAGTGCGAGGACGCCACCGCCAACCAGGAAGCCGACAGCTGCTCGGATGGAGCGGACAACGACTTTGACGGCTGGGTCGATGCGGCCGACCCGGAGTGCGTGGAGTCCGGCGAAGAAGACGCCGTCAACGAGTACACTACCTACGAGTGCTCGGACGGGTCCGACAACGACCAGGACGGGTTCACGGACTCGGATGACCCGGAGTGCTCGACCGCCTTTGAGGTAGAGACGGGCCCTCCCTGTGAAGACGGCCTGGACAACGACTCGGACACCTGGATCGACGATGCGGACCCGGACTGTGCCAGCGCTGGAAGTGAGGTGGGGGTCGGGACCTCCGGTTGCAATGACGGGGATGACAACGACGGAGATGGCTGGACGGATGCCGAGGACCCCGGCTGTGCAGAAGCCGCCGATGACTCGGAGACCAACCTCTGCGAGGATGGCCTCGACAACGATGGCGACTCCTGGGTGGACACGGATGACCCCTCCTGCGGTGGGGATCCCCTGGGGGACTCGGAAGGCACCGGGTTTGAAGGGCTTGCGGCATGCTCGGACGGTATCGACAACGATGCAGACGGCGACATCGATGGCTTCGATGCATGGTGTGCGTCCCCTTCCGATGTCTCTGAGGCCATTGACTGTGCTGACGGGACGGACAACGATGCCGATGGGTGGACCGACTCGGCCGACCCGGACTGCGACGCCACCGACTCGGAGACCGGTTTCAGCGCTGTGGCCTGCAATGATGGCCTGGACAACGACAGCGACGGAGACATCGACTCCGCGGATGGTGGCTGCAACAGCGCCGCGGATGACGATGAAATGGAGTACTGCTCCAATGGTCTGGACGACGATGTCGATGGGTGGACGGACGCGGATGACCCAGACTGTGCGTCCGGTGCGACTGAGAATGGTTGGGGTACCGACGCCTGCAACGATGGTGTGGACAACGACGGGGATCTTGCCCTGGACTCCGCGGACACGGACTGCGCCCTGGCAACCGACACGGAGTCCGGCCCCTGTGAGGATGGTACCGACAACGATGGGGACGGCTGGATCGACGACGCAGACCCGGACTGTGTCTCCACCGGGTTGGAGTCGGGCCTTGGGATTACCACCTGCAACAACGGCACCGATGACGACAGCGATGGCTTGATCGACGCCCTGGACGATGGCTGTCTGGACGCCAACGATCTCTACGAACAGGACTACCAGTGCCAGGACGGCCTGGACAACGACGGGGACGGCTGGGTCGACATGGATGACCCCATCTGCGATGCCCAATCCGAGACCCATGACTCGGAGGTCCCGGCCATCGTCACCAACCTGGCCTGCAATGACGGGGTGGACAACGACGCCGATGGACGCATCGACTCGGCGGATCCGGGCTGTGACAACGGCAGCGACACGGACGAGTCCGAGACCTGCACAGACGGCGCGGACAACGACACGGACGGCTGGATCGATGACGCGGATCCGGACTGCGCCACGGGCCAGGAGGAGCTGGGCTTCGGCGTCACCGCTTGCAACGACGCTTCCGACAATGATGGGGATCTCACCATTGACTTCATGGACTCCGACTGCGTGAGCGGTCTGGACAACCTGGAGTCCACGGCGGCCGAGTGTGCGGACTCCGGGGACAATGACGGCGATGGCTGGACGGATGCGGCGGACCCCGACTGCTGGTCAGGCACCGCAGAGACGGGCACCGGCAGCACGGAGTGCAACGACGGCCTGGACAACGACAGCGACGGATCTGTGGACGCTGCGGATCCCGGGTGCAGCGCGGCCGATGGCGACAGCGAGCTGGACGGGGACTGTCACGGCAACGGCCTGGACGATGACGGCGATGGCTGGACGGACGCGGCGGACCCTGACTGTGCCTCTGGCATTGATGAGGCCGGGTTTGGCGCGACCTCCTGTAACGATGGCCTGGACAATGATGGAGACTTTCTCATCGATGCCGGGGATCCCGGTTGTGCCACGGCCACCGATGTGGTGGAGGATGATGCAGCAGCGGACTGTGCCAATGGATCGGATGACGACAGCGATGGTTGGGTCGACAGCGATGATCTTGACTGTTTGACCGACAGCACGGAACAAGGCCTGGGTACCTTTGCCTGCAACGATGGGCTCGACAACGACGCCGACGGCCAGGCAGACGCCTCCGACTCGGACTGTCTTGTGGCCTGGCAGGACTTTGAGGATCCAGGCTCCTCCTGTTCGGACCTCACGGACAACGATGGAGACGCCTGGATTGACGCCGAGGACCCGGACTGCGCAGCCTATGGCGAGGAGATTGGGTTCACGGCCTTTGCCTGCAACGATGGAGCGGACAACGACAGCGACGGCCTGTCGGACCGCCAGGACGCCACCTGCACCCAGGCGATGTTCTTCACTGAGGGAGGCCTGCACGCCACCTGCACCAACGGACTGGACGACGACGGCGATGGGTGGACCGATGCCCTCGATGCGGACTGTTTGAACGGGAGCGTGGAGACCACCCACTCCTACGTCGATTCAGAGTGCACCAATGGCACGGATGACGATGCGGATGGCACCACGGACGCGCTTGATTTGGACTGCCAGTCCGCTTGGGACAACGCCGAAGATGGGGCTGCCTCCGGAAGCTGCGCGGATGGCCTGGACTCCGACGGAGACGGTTGGTCCGATGCGGACGATCCCGAGTGTCTCTACGGATCGGCCGAGACCGGCTTCGCCGTCTTCGCCTGCAACAACGGCGTAGACGACGACGCGGACGGGTATACGGACAGCGATGACCCGGGCTGCGCCTCCGCAGAAGATGACCTGGAGAACGATCCGGTCGGCGTGTGCTCGGACGGCCTGGACAACGACAACGACGGCTGGTTCGACCTGGACGATTTGGACTGCGTGAACGGCGGAGGGGAAGGGGGTCTGGGGGTGGCCGAATGCAACGACGGACTCGACAACGATGCGGACGGCTTGACCGACGCGGACGATGGCGAGTGCCTCGATGCTCTGGACAACGCCGAGGGCAGCGTGTCGAACCCGAACTGTGTGGATGGGGGGGACTCGGACGGAGATGGCTGGGTGGACAGCGAGGATCCGGACTGTGCGTGGGGAGGGCGAGAGCAGGGGTTCGAGTCGTCGTTCTCCTGCAACAACGGGATCGATGACGACGTGGACGGCCTGGTGGACAGCCTGGACCCGGGGTGCGACACGGCTTTTGATTCGGACGAGACCCACGTGCCGGACTGCGGGGACGGCCTGGACAATGACGGGGACGGTTGGGTGGACGCGCTGGACCCGGACTGCATTGCCAACAACACCGAGCAGGACGGGTTCGATTCGGGCTACGCCTGCAACGACGGCCTGGACAACGACCTGGATGGCTTTGCGGATGCCGACGACATCGGCTGTGACGACGGCACCGACACGGACGAGGTGGACCCGATCACCGAGTGCAATGACGGGGCGGACAACGATGGCGACGGCTGGATTGACCTCTCGGATCCGGACTGTCCCAACGCCTCCACCTCCCTTGAGCAGGGAGGTTTCTCCAGCACGGAGTGCAACAACAACCTGGACGATGACTTGGACGGCCAGAAGGACGCAAATGATTCTGACTGCGTCGACGGCTACGACAACTCCGAGTAGCCGCCTCGATTCGGCGCACGCAACCGGATAGCAGGGCTCCCTTTGGAGGCCACCATGTTGGAGTCGGCGCGTCGAACGCACACCTGTGGAGAATTGCGGGAATCCCACGCTGGACAGCAGGTGCTGCTGCAAGGCTGGGTGCACAGCTACCGGGACCTGGGCGGCCTGACCTTTCTCATTTTGCGGGATCGCCACGGCCAGGTGCAGGTCACGGTGGATGAGCGCTGCACTGAGGACCTCCGGCAGCACGCCTCCAAGGCTCGCCAGGAGTATGTCCTGGAGATCGAGGGCACGGTCCATGTGCGCCCGAACCCCAACAACGGCCTGGCCACCGGCACCATTGAGGTGGTGCCCTCCACCCTGACCACCTTGTCCACCACCCCGCCGATGCCCTTCACCATCGAGGGCGGGGATGCCCACGAGGACACGCGGCTGAAGTACCGGTACCTGGATCTTCGGCGGAAGGAGCTGCAGGACAAGCTGGTGGCTCGGCACCGGGCCACCCTGGCGGCGCGGCGTTTCCTGGATGCTGAAGGCTTCCTGGAGATCGAGACCCCGATTCTCACCCGGGCCACCCCAGAAGGCGCCCGGGACTACCTGGTTCCCAGTCGGGTGCACCCTGGACATTGGTACGCGCTGCCCCAGAGTCCTCAGATCTTCAAGCAGATCCTCATGGTGGCGGGCATGGACCGCTACTTCCAGATCGTGAAGTGTTTCCGGGACGAGGACCTTCGGGCGGATCGCCAACCGGAGTTCACCCAGGTGGACATCGAGATCTCCTTTGCCACAGCGGATCTTGTGATGGAGGCCACCCAGGGGGTGGTTGAGTCCATGTTCCAGGCCGTGCGGGGCCACGGCCTCGGGGAGGTGCCCCACCTGACCTACGCGGAGGCCATGGACCGCTTTGGGGTGGATGCCCCGGACCTTCGGTTTGCCATGGAGCACAAGGACCTCACCGGGATGCTCTCGGGCTCGGAGTCCACGGTGATCCAGGGAGGGCTGGCCGATGGCGGCCTGGCCAAGGGGATGAACGTCAAGGGAGCTGCCGGCGACGTGTCCCGCAAGGGCATCGATGCCTGGACCGAGTTTGTCCGGCGCTATGGAATGGGCGGCCTCTTGTGGGGCAAGGTGAACCCGGATGGGTGGAGCGGTCCCATGGGCAAGATGCTCTCCGCCGCCGAAAAGGAGACCGTCGGGGCTGCGTTGGGTGCTGAGGAAGGTGACCTGCTCCTTTTGGGTGTGGGGCCTGCCTCAAAGGTTCACGCGGGGCTCGGGCGTTTGCGGGCACACATCGGCAAGGAGCGAGGACTCACCCAAGCCAAGGATTTCGCCTTTTGCTGGGTGACCGACTTCCCGGCCTTTGAGTACGACGAGGAGGCGGGGCGCTGGGTGGCCATGCACCACCCGTTCACCTCTCCGAAACAGGAACACGTGGATCTGCTTGGAACCGGCCGGGAAGGGGAGATCCTCTCGGACGCCTATGACTTTGTGTGCAACGGCAGCGAGGTAAGCGGCGGCTCCATTCGAATCCACGATCCGGAGGTCCAGAGCCGGGTCTTCACCGCCCTTGGGCTCTCTCTCGAGGAAGCTCGGGACAAGTTCGGCTTTCTTTTGGATGCCCTGAAACATGGCGCCCCTCCCCACGGGGGAATCGCCCTGGGCCTGGACCGCATTGTGATGCTCCTTTGCGAGACTGAGAACATCCGGGACGTGATCGCCTTTCCCAAGACGACGAGCGCCCAGTGTCTGATGTCAGGTGCGCCCTCCACTGTGGAGGTCGCCCAGCTGGTGGAGCTTAACGTTCGGAACACCTGATTCCGAAGGAGGTGGGTAGCGGCGGGGAACCCGTTAAGGCGATGTGCTCCGGCATGTTTGTCTGCCGGATTTCTCCCATCGAGGCTCTCCACCATGCGAATTCCACTGACAGCGCTCACCCTCTCCTATGCGGCCCTTCTCTCGGCGGGTTGCCCTGGAAGTTCGGCCAAGGACATTGGCGACCTCATCGACACGGGCGATGGCACCGAGGCGGTGGACGCCGACGGCGACGGCTTCGCCGAGGAGGAGGACTGCGATGACGACAACGCGGAGGTGAACCCGGATGCAGAGGAGCTTTGCGACGGGATCGACAACAACTGCGACGACGTCATCGACACGGACGCCACGGACCTGGCGAGCTTCTACGCCGATGGAGATGGCGACACCTACGGCAACGCCGACGATTCAGTCGCTGCCTGCGCGGACGCGGTGCCCAGCGGCTACGTGGCCGACAACACGGACTGTGATGACGCCGCCGCCGAGGTGAATCCGGCCGCAGACGAGGTCTGCAACGACATTGACGACAACTGCGATAGTGACATCGATGAAGACACGGCGACCGACGCCTCGTCCTGGTTCGCCGACACAGACACCGACACCTTTGGTGACCCGGCGGTGGAGGTTTCTGCCTGCGCTCAGCCGGATGGCTACGTGGCGGACAACACCGACTGCGATGACACCTTGTCCGATGTGAACACAGACGGCACGGAGGTCTGCGACAGCATCGACAACGACTGCGACGACACGGTGGATGAGGATGACGCAACAGATGCGCTGACCTGGTACGCCGACGGCGACTCGGACACCTATGGAGATGCTGCGGCCACCACCCTCGCATGTAGCGCACCCAGCGGGTACGTGGCGGATGCCACGGATTGCGACGACACGGACGGCGCCGTGAATCCAGCCGCGACCGAGACCTGCGACACCCTCGACAACGACTGTGATGGCACTGTGGATGAGGACGACGCCGCGGACGCCGGCACCTTCTACGTGGACGGTGACGGCGATGGCTTCGGGGACGCCTCCAGCCCGGTGACCGCCTGCTATGCCTCCGCAGGGGGCAGCCTCACGGACACGGACACCAGCGCACCCGCGGCCGCCATCGACGCCAACAACACCCAGCTTTCGGACTCCATCACCCTGGCGGGTTGTGGCACCCTGGTGTCGGTCTCAGTGACCACGGACATCAGCCATGCCTACCGTGGGGACCTGGAGATCTCCCTGACCAGCCCCGCGGGCACGAACGTGGTGCTGGCCAACAGCAGCTGGGACTCCGCGGCGGACTTTGTGGGCGTCTGGGCGGACACAGGCGGTGACTTCACCCCGGTTCAAGCGCTCTCTGGTTTCGCAGGCGAAGACAGCACCGGGGCCTGGACCCTGAACGTGACCGACACCTACCCCTCTATGGATGACGGCACCTGGAACTCCTGGGACATCACCGCCTTCTGTGGACAAGTCACCGTCGCAGACAACACGGACTGCGACGATGCGGTGGCGATGACCTACCCGGGTGCAGACGAGTACTGCAACGCCGTGGACGATGACTGCGACAACATCGTCGACGAAGCGGATTCCATTGATGCCAGCGACTGGTACGAGGACTCTGACCAGGACGGCTATGGCGACCCGGGGCAGGCCGCGGTGACGGCTTGCTACGCCAACGGCTTCTACACCGCGGAAAACGCGGATGACTGCAACGACTCGGTGGCGACGACCAACCCGGGTGCCGACGAGTATTGCAACGGCGCAGATGACGACTGTGACACGGTGACGGATGAGGATGATGCGGTGGATGCCACAGGTTGGATCGTGGACACCGATGGCGATGGCTACGGCACCGGAACGGTCACGACCCAGTGCGATGCGCCCGGTGCAACTTATGTGGCCCTTGGCGGTGACTGCGATGAAACAGACGCAGATATCAACCCCGGTGCCTATGAGCACTGCGACGGAATTGATTCTGACTGCGACGGGGCTGAGGCCACGGACCAGGTGGACTGGTACGACACCAACGGCTTCTGGTCGGATGGGACCGCTGCCTGGACAGGTGGCACGGCGGCTTCTCCGCTCACCGTGGCGCCCGGCGATGGCAAAGCGGTCTTCTGTCCCGGCACCTACTATGTGACGGTGGACCTAAGCTCGGACGTGGAGCTTGTGGGAGGCACTGGCGATGCAGCGGACGTCATCCTGGATGGAGGCGGAACAGACCGGGTCCTGGACGTGACGGCCGCCGTGACCGTCGACCTCGAGAACTTGACGGTCGCCAACGGCTACGCGCAGAAGGGGGCCAACGTGCGATGTGACTTCTCCGGCGCTGCGCTGTCCACGGACAACGTCTTGATCACCGGCGGAAGCCATGTTTCCGGATACGGCAGTGGAATCTACGCCAAGGCGTGTGATCTTGGCCTTGGAAACACCCAAATCACAGGGAACTCAGCCATGTACGGAGGGGGCATCTACCTGATCAATGGGAACATGAATGCAAGCGAAAGTACTATCGACAGCAACACCTCCTCGTCTCATGGGGGTGGCATTCGAATCTGGGCAGACGCCGGTACTTGGTACATCAACCTCGTGGACACCTGGGTCACCAACAACGATGCCGGTAGCGCAGACGGCGGAGGGATCGCGGCCCGGGCACAGAGCGGAGTGGATATCTTCATCGACTGCGAAACAACCACCGGGACCAGTGGTGGTTTCTATGGAAACTCTGCTGGGGAGGGGGGGGGCGTCCACCTGGACGGTGCATCGAGTAGCGGCGCTGAGGCCGATCTTGAATTTTTTAGCGGAAGTGGATGTGACTTTGGAGACTCCGGCGGCGCCAACGACAATTCCCCGGACGACATTTTTGTCGAGGACGCCTCCACGGCCTACTACCTGGGCGATGGAAGTGCGGAAGGCGGGCGGGAATTTGACTGCGATAGCGGAGGAAGCACCAATGGATGCAGCTTTTCGGACCTGTCCACGGACGGGCTGGGGATCACCGGTTGGGACTACTCCTACGCATTGAGTAGGGCCAAAGGCAACATCGTCCTGGTGGATAACGACTATGAAATCTCCAACTTCAGCCAGTACCTTGCTCTTGGATCCAACTGTGACGTGGACTTCTATGTGCTTGAAAGCGCAACGCCCTCAGTCCTCAGCAGCGACTGGACAGAGGTCGCGAGCACGAGCCTAAGCTTCACAAGCAGCGCTTCGGCCGCGTGGGTCGACAGTGGCTACCTCGGAGATGTTTCCCTGGTGTCGGGCAATTACTATGCCTTTTTGGTGGGCTGGGATTGTGGTTCCTACACCTACTACGACTATTTCTATTCGGGCTCTTCGCATTCAGCATTCGCAAGTGACCTGGGAACGTTTTCTGGAGTCATCAGCAACAACAGCATTGGAGCCTGGGAGTCCGCTTCCTTCAGTTTCAGTTCGACGGGTTGGGTATATCCCACAAGCGTGCAGTACAACTAAGTCCACCCGCTTCTCAAGACCGAACCCCTTGCCCTTTTGGGCAGGGGGTTCCTTCTTCGGGCTTTGCCCTCCTAGGGCTTTGCCCTCCTAGGGCTTTGCCCTCCTAGGGCTTTGCCCTCCTAGGGCTTTGCCCTCCTAGGGCCATGCGCGGGTTGGGTCCTTTGGATAGTGGAGACAACGAGGAGACTCTCATGTCGCGCTTTGTGTTCTGCCTTGGCTTAGCCTTCTTGACTGGCTGCCTTTCCGCTACGGACAAGTCTGGAAGTGATGACACGGGTGGGGGGCCACCGGATGCGGACGGGGACGGGTTCTCTGCGGAAGAGGACTGCAACGATGCGGAGGCGGCGATTCACCCGGACGCAGACGAGGTTTGTGACGGTGTGGACAACGACTGTGACGGGGTGATCGACGGGAGCGATGCGGCAGGGTTCTTGACCTACTTCGCGGACGCCGATGGCGATGGCTACGGCGACCCGGCTGCCATGTCCCAGGGGTGTGAGATCCCCTCCGGCCACGTGGCCGACAACACGGACTGTGACGACATGGATCCCAACCTCAGCCCGGAGAGCGTGTGGTACGCGGACAGTGACGGGGATGGCTTTGGGGATGCAGCCAACCCCACGACGGCCTGTGTGCAGCCCTCCGGGACTGTTGTTGACAACACCGACTGCGACGATTCCTCGGCGGGCACCTACCCGGGGGCCGCCGAGTTCTGCGACAACGTGGACACCAACTGCGATGGCGCGGTGGATGAGGCGGGCGCCGTCTCACACGAGGATGCCGCGGGGGTCTGGACCGACGTGACCGCCACCATGAGTGGCACGGCCAGCACACCCGCACAGGTGACCGTCGACGGAGGGGCCTACCACTTCTGCCCCGGGACCCACTATCTTCAGATCGAGGTGCTCTCCTCCACGGTGCTGGCGGGAAGCAGCGGCGACGCCGCCGACGTGCAGGTGAGCGCCAGCTTGCAGGGCCCGGTGATCGACGCGGGGGAAGGAGTCGACCTTCAGGTGCGGGACCTTCACGTAAAGGAGGGCAGCACGGCCGACTCCGGTGGGAACATCATCTGCATTGGTGCCGAGACCAACCCCTCCACAGTGGCCTTGGACAATGTCCTCGTCACGGATGGCGTGGGGGCCCTGGGAGTCGGGTTGCTCGTCTACTACTGCGACGTCACCCTGGCCGACAGCACGATCTCCTTCAACCGGGCGGAGGCGGGTGCTGGCATTGTGTCCTTTCTCTCCAACCTCGTCTTGGAAGGGTGCGAGATTTCCTCCAATGTGGCATCGGACGACGTGGGGGGCGTTGCGGTCGTGGGGGACGCCTTTTCCACGACGCTCACCATCTCGGATACGCGCTTTGAGGACAACGAGGCCGAGAGCGACGAGGCAGCCGGGCTACTCATTACGGAAACGGACGCGGTGATCACGGGCAGCGGGCCGGGCACTTGTGTGTTTCACGGAAACTCTGCCGCGGGTGGGTACGGGGGCGCCATTCTCCTGGAGGACGCCACCCTGGACGTCTCCGGCTGCGATTTTGGTGAACCTGGAACCGCGGGAGACAACAGCCAGGGGGACATCTACCTGGAAGATGCGGACCGAACCTTTGACTACGGCGAGTCGGAGAGCTTCTCCTGCGACGACACCAACAGCAGCCTGGGTATCTGCACGCCGGGCACCTACGACATTGAGGTGGGAGACAACTCCCAGTACAGCCTCTCCTTCAGTGGCCGCCTTCGGGGCAATATTATTGACCTCACCTCGGCCGTGACCTTGAATTCCTTTGGCATGTGGATGGATCCGGAGAGCGGCTGCAACAGCCTGGACATGTATGTGATGACCAGCCCGGACGCGTCCAACTGGACGCTTCTGTGGTCGGATACGGTCGCGACCACTACGTCCGGTCTTGGGTGGCAGGAGAGCGGTGCGGTAGGGCTGACGTTATCGGCCGGCCAGTATGCCGCGGCGGCTGTGGCCTGGAGCTGTGACGTCCACTACTACTATTCGAGCACGGGGGATGTGGAGTTCCCCTTTGGTACGGTTACGGGGTCGGTGATGAACTCTCAATACGGTGCGTTTTCGACGACCCCGTGGGCAGATTCTGGATGGATTATGAGCTTGGTTTCGTCCAGCCGCTATGTGACCCGCTACAACGTGACCCAGTAGGCAAGTGAGTCTCACCGCAGCCTTCTTCCTGATGCTGGCCTGTCTGGATGCTGACAAGGACAGCAACGAAGACACCGGGCCCGTGGACGGCGACGGCGACGGGTTTGTAGCCTTGGAGGACTGCGATGACGCGGCGGAGGCGATCCACCCGGACGCCCGGGAGATCTGTGACGGGGTGGACAACAATTGTGACGGGGTGGTGGACCAAGACGCCATGGATCGCCTGGAGTGGTTCGCTGACTCAGATGGCGACGGGTACGGCGAAGCCGCAACGTCCCTTGCCTCATGCGAGGCCCCCAGTGGATTCGTGTCAGATGCCACCGACTGCGACGATGCTGAGGCAGCGGTTCACCCTGGCGCGGACGAGTTCTGCGATGACATCGACAACAACTGCGACGGCGCGGTGGATGAAGCCGCGGCGGTGGATGCACCTTCTTGGTTCATGGATGCAGATGGAGATGGTTATGGCGATGCCTCCCTGGAGCAAGTGGCGTGTCTTGCCCCTGGAGGCGCCTACCTGGGGGACGCCACGGACTGCGACGACACGGATGCCGGGAATTTCCCGGGGGCGGATGAGCGCTGTGACGGCGTGGACAACAACTGCGATGGCACCATCGATGAGGACCTCTCGGTGGATGCGGTGACCTTCTTCGCCGACACGGATGGGGACGGGTACGGGGACGCAGCCTCCACTGTGGCGGCTTGCGCGGCCCCTTCCGGGTTTGTGGAGGATGCGACCGACTGTGACGACTCCAACGGGGCGATCTCCCCGGGGGCGGAAGAGTTGTGTGCCACAGCGAATGTGGACGATGACTGTGACGGGGAGATCGACGAGGACTCCGCCGCGGATGCGTCCAGCTGGTACCGTGACATGGACGGCGACGGCTACGGAGATGCGGACTTTGTGGCGGTGGCATGTTCCGACCCGGGGTGGACCCTGGCGCTGGGCACCGGCACGCTGACTCCGGGCACGACCTTTGGTTCCGGCCTTGCCTCCCTCTCGCTAGACGAGTCCATCTCCGAGTCCTGCACGTTGAGCGAGGTCACGGTGGACGTGGATGTGACCCATTCCTGGTCCGGGGATGTGCGCATGGATCTCACCAGCCCGGCGGGCACGACGGTGCGGCTGCGAGAGGCGGACCTTTTTGATAGCTCTGGGGCGATCCTGGGAACTTTCACGGACGATGGCTCGTCGCTGAATCCGATGGATACGTTGTCTGCCCTTGTGGGACAAAACACGCGGGGGGACTGGACGTTTTTTCTTGAAGACACGGTGCCGGCAGCGGACGACGGCACCCTGAACTCCTGGGCGCTGCACATTGAATGCACCGCAACCAGCGTGAGCGACAGCACGGACTGCGCCGACTTGGATGAGGGGGTCTTTCCAGGGAGCGGCTGCTAGCCCGGACTGGGCTAGGCCGCTTCTGTCAGGCCGGCGGCGGCGGGGGTGCGACCAGGGCTGAAACCTCTGGCACATCGGTCCAGCTCTTCCAGCCGTCCCAACCCGGCGACCAAACGTGGTGACTCCCTTCTGGGCTTGCTTGCACAGCCGCTGCTACCTGCGCCGGGGTCATTTGAGACTGGCCGCCAGGCCCGCTGTAGTGAAGGGTGGCAGTTTGGGGTGGTGGCGGTGGCGGTGCGGCCGTTTGGGGGTTGAAGACTCCCGAGGCCCCTTGGGCTTGTGTCATCTGTCCGCCGACCACGTTGCCCATGGCCAGGCCGATTCCAGCGTTCATCAAGCCGGCGCCGATTCCGCCTCCTCCCTCGTTGGAGGCGGCTGACTCCAGGGCTTGGGCGGCTTGAAATTGGGTGAACGCGCCCATGTCGCCCACCAGGCCCATGGAGCTTCGCTTGTCGAGCATGGCCTCCACCTCTTCCGGCAGGGAGATGTTGGACACGGTGAAATCCGTAAGCGTCAGTCCATAGTTCTCTTCGAACCAGGGGCTCATCTGCCCCCGCAGGGCTTCCCCGAGACTCATGTACTGGGAAGCCAACTCCAGCACGGGCATTTTGGCCTGGGCAATTGCGCTCACCAAACCGCTGACCAGCTTGTCCCTTAGCTGGCCGTTGATCTCGTCGGTGGTGAAGAGTCCGTCGGTTCCCACCAGCTCGGTCAACATCCGGGCGGGGTCTGTGACTCGGTAGGAGTACACACCAAAAGCCCGCACCCGCACGGGCCCAATTTGTGGGTCCAGGGTGGTAAATGGTTTTTGCGTGCCCCACTTCTGTTGGGTGAACTGGCGTGTTGAGACAAAGTAGATGTCGCCCTTGTAGGGATAGTCGAGGGCATACTTGATGGAGTCGAAAAAGGTAGAAATCGGTGCGTTTCGGGTGTCGAGTTCGTAGGTGCCCGGCCCGAAGACGTCGGACATCTGGCCTTCGGACACAAAGATAGCGGCCTGTCCTTCTCGCACGACGAGGCGGCTCTTGTCTGTGATGGCCTGGTTGAACACCGGAAAGCGGTAGACCAAGGTGTCGCGGCTGTCGTCCAGCCACTCGACCACGTCGAGAAACTGCGCTGTGATGTGGTTCCAAAAGCCCATATTCACTCCCCTTCACTGGCAATGGCCGACGAGCAATGCGCCGGATTTCATAAACCTATTCACGAATGGGTCCGAGGGAAAGAGGCGCCTGGACTCGCGCGAGTGTTGGGAGCAGGCTAGATTCGCGTCGATATGATGGCAAACACCACCGCAGGACAGCTGGACCTGGCCTCCGTGATCGAGGTCTGGGGCATCGAGCGCGTGGAAGACGTGCTGCCTCAGATCGAGGATGGCGTGCGCTATGTGGCGGTCCACGACGGGACCGGCCAGAGCCGAGTGCTTCCGGTACGGCGCGTGCGAGAGTGCGACCCTCAGCTCATTCTCGACATGCTTCCGGGGGGGCAGCTCGCCATGTACGTGGATGCAGCCACGCCGGCAGGGGGCCTCCCTGACCATCGTCCTTTGCTGGTTCGCCGGGGCGCCCTGCTCATTGGGCTGTTGGAGTCCGACGACAAGACTGTCCCTGCTCCACAGGAGGAGACCTTTACCTTGCCGGGGGTCGGCGAGGGAGCAGATGCCCGGGTCGCAGCCATGAGCGCCATTGATGCAGCGCGGGAGTCCTTTCGACGTCGCGGCATCAGCATGGTCCTGGACATCCAGGAGAGCCGGGTGGAGGGTGATGGCACGCTTGTCCGCGACCTGGTGGATCAGCTCCTGGAGGAAGCCCTGGGCATCATTGAACGCAGCGGTGGTGGAACCGGAGTTCATGTCACGGTTGGGCAGGGCCAGGCGGGTCTCTGGATTGGCGTCGAGGACTCGGGGACCATTCGGGCGGTTGTAGACACGGACGAGATTTTCTCGGAAATGCCGACGGATGATCTTTCTGTCTTGGCGTTGCGGAGGATTCGAGCCCGGGTGGTGGAGGTCGGCGGGGACATGCGGGTCTATTCCACCCGCTCTGGTACCCGGTTCATGGTGCGCCTGCCCACGCCCTGAAGAGCTGTCGCTAATCGAGTGTCTCGAACCGCATGCTGGATTGCGGCGGGAATGGATGCGCGGCGATTCCCTGGTCCTGGAGTCGGTCCACCGTTGGGGTGAGCCACTCGGTGGGAAGCCCGATCTGCTTGCGGGCATCGTTGACCAGATCTGAAACCAACACTTCCTTTGCTTCAAAGCGATGGGTGTGGGCAAGGACGGCATCGGCGTGTCCGTGGTGGATACCCAGAATGAGCCAGTCGGCGCCCTTGAAGCGCCTCACGGCTTCTTCCAGCCAGTCTTGCGGGGTATCCGCGTGAAGGCCGCAGCCCAGGTGAACCAGGCGTCCGCCCTCTTGAAAGGAGAGCTCAATCACCCGTGGAATCGGTCTCCAGGAGCGGTCGGAGCGCAGTCTTCTGGCGATCTGGCGGGGGCTTGGCAGGACCGTCTCTTTGGGGGCTGGAGTTGACTCCATGAAGTCGATGGACACCCCGGAGAACTCGGCTGGAAGCATGTGTCCATCGATGGTTCCGTGGTGTTCCAGTGCCTGAAGATCCAGGGGGGGGGCCGCCACGGTGGGGCGGTCATCCGATTGGATGGTCTGCACCAGGCCATGGATGGGGGCGTCTGGGGCGCCCGTGGGCAAGTGGATCCCTGTGGGGTCCCGGGTGATGGAATCGAATCTCAGCCACCGCCTTTGGCGCTCCACACGAATGGACGCGAAGCCTTCGTGAAAGAGGCGCAGGTGCCAGTTCTCGGAGGCCATGGAGCGTGCCTATCGTAGAGTGGAGGGATGTGGTGTTTCGCAATGGGGGCGTCGTTGGCCCATGAAGTGTTGGCCCAGGACCTCGTACGTGTGGATCGGCCCGACGTGAAAGGCGCTTTGATCTCTTCGCATCGCGGGTCCCTCCTCTCCTCTCCCCCGGCGGATCTTCCCTGGAGGATGGAGCCCGTGCCCGTAACCGACGAGATCGTGGGTGACTATGCCCCCTTTGCCGCGGGGGATGTCCTGGGGGTGGAGCGGTGGCACTCGGCTGGATTCAAAGGGCAGGGGGTCAAGGCGGCCGTCTTTGATGTGAAGTGGTTTGGTGTGGAGATCTCTGAAGCAGAGCTTGGAGACGTGGAAACCCATGACTGCTACTCCCACGCCGCGTGCGCCGAACCCATGGACACGTTGCGGCCTCGGTTCTCTTTCGAGGTGGGCGTGCATGGAATGGCCTGCGCAGAGGTGATCCGGGATCTTGCGCCGGAGGTGGATCTGCACCTGGTGAGGGTCAACGGGCTGACCACCTTTGAAAACGCGGTGGCTTGGGCGGTGCGAGAGGAAGTGGATGTGGTGTCGCTCTCCATGTCCTTCTTCAACGACTCATTCTACGGCGATGGCGATGTGGCAGCAGCCGTGGGGGAGCTGGTGGAGGCGGGGATCCTCCTGGTGACGTCGGCAGGCAACTACGCCACGGGTCACTACCAAGACACCTTCCTCGACACAGATGGAGACGGGTACCATGAGTTCCCGTGGGGCACGGAGAGTCTTCCCGTGGACCTGCCGGCGGGGGAGGGGCGCGCCCTGACAATGCAGTGGGACGATGATGATGACTGCGGTCGAAATGACCTGGACCTGGTGCTGCTGAACCGTGCGGGAAACCGGGTGGGCGCCGCTGAGAGAAGGCAGGATCTGGAGGCAAAGTCCTGCAGTCCCGTGGAGCGGTTGGATGCCGTTCGCGCTGACTCTGACTGGTACTGGCTGAAGATTCGGCGAAGCCACGGGGTGGAACCTGTGCGTATGGATATCGTCAGCACCCGGGGTCGACTCTTCCGATCCATGGCCGGGGGTTCCGTGCCTGAACCCGGTTCCCATCCCCGGGTGCTTGCGGTCGGGGCGGCCAGGGCTGACGGGTATCTTTGGAATCCGGTGGAGTCGTTTTCATCCCAGGGGCCCACGTCGTCGGGGGTCGCCAAACCGGACCTGGTGGCACCAGACGGTGTCAGCACCTCTGTGTATGGCTCGGATGGATTCTTCGGCACCTCGGCGGCGGCACCCATGGTGGTTGGAGCGGTGGCCCTGTGGATGAGTCGAGATCCGGGCCTCTCTCCTTTTGGGGCCGGGGACGCACTTCAGCGGATCGCAAGGACCGAGGGGGACCTGTGGGAGGCGAAAGATCCTGCCTTTGGTGCGGGACGTCTGGTTTTGGGGCCGCCGTCGGCGTTCACGGGGGAAGCAGGCTGTGCATGGCGGGGCATGTCAACCGGGTGGTTTGGAGTCTGGCTGCCATGGCTCCTTTGGACCAGGCGCAGGGAAGCCATGCCGCGGTGGATGCGATAGCATCCCCATCTTGAGGATTGAATGCACTTTCTGATTCTCCCAATTTTGCTTGTAGGTTGCCACGTCTTGGACGACGGCACCATCGAGACCACCTGCGAAGATCTCGGGGCATGCGAGGATGGAGGTGTGGCGTTCTCCGGGCTGGTCCTGGTGTTGGAACAGGAGGGTGGTCAGTCTGCCCTGGTCTTGGATGAGAACCTGGAGCCCACCCTGGATCTGGACTTGGAACCGGAGACGGCGGCCCAGGCCGTCGCCTACAACCCGGTGAGCAAGCAGCTAATTGTGGCCCAGCAGGATTTGCTGCGCCAATACACATCTGTGGGAGGAGATGCTGGCAGCTTCAATCTGGACTCAGGTGCCCCGAAGCAGCTTTTGCAACAAGAAGGGAAGGTGTTTCTTCTTTTTGCCAACGGGGGGGAGACCACGGTGGAGAGGCTTGGGGTAGGCCTTGCAGTCCCATTTCTTGAGCCGGAGGACTTTTCACAGATCCTGGTGCTTGGCCGGGGCGGTGAAGATGAGATTCTCCTGGTGGACTGGACCGTGTCTGGACATGTGTGGAGTGTCGACTTCAGCGACCTGGAATCCCCTCGGACGACCTCCCTGTACGCTCAGTACGACACGGAAGAGACCCGGACGGCGCACTTGTTTCCCGGGCCTGGAGGCGCACCCCACTCCTGCTCCGCAGCGGGGGCCATGTACGCGGTTTCTGACCTGTTCGATGGGGTCGTTGCGCCGGTTCGTATTCCCGGCGAACCGCTCTCGGATGTGGTGGCCTGCGCCTATGAGCCCGTGGAGGACCAGCTCGTGGTGGTTTCCGCCTCCAAGGGTGTTGTGCTGGTCGGTGCCGGAAGCAGCTCGGAAGTGGCGGTTTCGCTGCCCGAAGGTGCGATGGTCCAGGTGGCTGCATCCTGGTAGTCCCCAGGAGCGTACCGGCGCTGCTACACTGACGACCTCATCCACACACAGCGCGGAGGTTTGGATGCTGGCGGGAATTCATTTGGGTGTACTCTTCCTTTTGGGTTCCAGTTGTGAGCCCGTGTCGGATCCTGAGGTTCTTACGTTCCCGATTGAGGACACCGAGGTGGTGGGGGTTCGTATCGGTTCCGGCGTGGGGTTGGGAAGCTTTCAGGTGGTGGTTGGTTCCATCAACAGTCACGGAGCCATTGTGCCCGGGCCAGAGGTGAAAGGAACCGCGGAAGGGGTGGGGATTGGGGCCGTGGAATTCAACGCGGAGACTGATTCGCTCGGAGTGGGCTCAGTCGCTTTCAGCAGCGGCCAATCCGAAGTGGTCACTTTGCAGTCGGGAGAAGCCACCGGGGAGGGCTGGATTCTTCAGCGAAGTCCCATCGACTTCGCTTTGCTTCCAGGACACGCCTCCGAGACTCCGTCGGATCGGTGCATGGGGTGGGGTGTCGATGGTCTCGCGCTTGCCGTGGGCGGACAGGTGCTCTGGCAGCCGGATGTCTCCGGCTCACCTCCCATGGTGGTGGCGGAGCTGGGTTCGGATGTGATCGGGCTGGACCTGGGAGACATCGACATGGATGGACGCTCGGATCTGGCAGTTTGGACGGAGGAGGAGGTTGTGCTCCTGCGCGGACGGGGGGACTCGGGCCACGCTTGGGCAGGTGGGTTCAGCGTGGAGGGGGGTACCGTGGCCGATGTGGTCATGGGGGATGTGGACTTTGATGGAACGACGGATCTCGCCATTGCCTACGCATCTTCTGGTGGCGGTGGCATGCAGGTGCTTCAAGGGGATGGGGTCTGGGGCTTTGATGCTGTGGACCCCCTTGTTTTTGGAAGCGAACCCCTGTCCGTGACTTTTGGACAATTCTCGGGCAATGGTCAGGGCGAGATCGCTGTGCTCTTTCCGGGAACGATTGTGCGTTACGGGCACGATCCAATGAATGAAGATCTCCCCTGGTCGCCCACGGGGAGAGATTTGGGAGTCACGATGCCCTCGGGTGGCTACCTGGGGCCAACCGGCGATGTCAGCGGGGATGGGGTGGATGACCTCTTTGCTTTTGGCCCTCCCACCGAGAACGGCGCGAGGGAGCTGCTCTTCTACACCTTGATGGGCACCCCCACCGTCTACAACATGGACTTCAACGCGTTTTACCACCACTTGGCGGACATCTCCGGGGACGGGGTGTTGGACATTGTCCTTGTGGAACGAAACGATGCGGGAGAACCCGTGCTTCGATCCGTGACTTCCGACACCGAGGACAAGACCTTCCGAAACCGGGCATTGGCGACCCTCCCTGCCTTTGGTCCCATTGCTGTGGGAGATCGCAACGGGGATGGGGTGGCCGACGTGACCCTGGCCAATCTGGGACTGCGCACGTATCCGGGCAGCTGGAGCGAGGTGGGAGATTGGCAGGTCATGGAGCACGACATGAATTCCTTCGCCATCGACTCCCTGGGGGGAGTGGTCGTTCACAACGAGAACGCAGACCTTTGGGCTGATGCTGTGGTGGTGCGGTCTGTCGATGGGGAGGCTTGGTTCAAGCACTATCGATTCACCGGCGTGGCGGGTACAGACGACGTCGAGTTGCGCTTGAAAAGCGGAGGTGAGATCAACTTGGACACCCTTGATTCGAGTCGTTTCGCTGATTTTGTGGACTTGGACTATTGTTTTGTCCAAAGTGGCAGTTCCTATACAGCATTTGTGTTGATGCAGGATGGCGTCCGGTACCTATGGGAGTTGGCGGGCACGTTGGGGGGCAATCATTGGGTGCGCTCAACGAGTGAGATCGACGCAGATCATGTTGCTTGCAGAAGCATGGCGGACGGCAGCATCGTCGCGACCGTGTCAGAGGATGGCTGGGTAAAGACCTGGTCTCAAGGCCCGTTCGGTCAATCCATGGTGGAGGTCTCCTCCACGAATCTCGGCATGGAGGTCGGAGACCTGGGCATCTGGGATCCGGATGGTTCCGGCCCTGTGCCGGTGACCTGTGAGGGCGAGTGCAGCCTTGTCGTTGGAGATCTGGATCGAGACGGGTTTGATGAGCTTGTGGTGCGAGATTCCGAAGGGATCACTTTGACCGGGTGGGGTGAATCCGTCTCTTTGGGCGCAGGGCCGGGCCTTCTCTCTTTGGCTGATATCGATGGAGATGATCGGCTGGACGTCATTGCCTCGGATCCGGACTCCGGTTCCATTCGCGCTTGGCGATCGGTGGGCGCGGGTGTGGCGCCGGCCCTCTCTTGGCACACGCGACAGCCCATCGGTTCTGCAGCGATGATCGGCGACGTGAATGGAGATGGTACGGACGAATTGATCTTTCAGAGCCAGAATGGCACCTTGCTGTACTCCAAGCCCTCGGGAACTTGACACCTCCCTCGCTTGACCCCCCCTGTTGCCCCCGTTTATAGGGTTCAACTCGCAGATTTAACTCGCGGGCTGTCTGAAGGTGTGTCCCATGGGATTGATTCTCTCTCTTCTGATCTCCTGTACCCCCCAGGACGCGACGCTGACCAAGGCGAGCTACCACGCTTGGCTTGCGTCTGGATCGTCCGCCACCCTGGACGAGGTGCGGCGTTCCTGCAATGACGGCCGGGACAACGATGGGGATGGAAAGACGGACAGCGACGACCCTGACTGCCAAGGGCCGTACCCCACGGCAGCAGACCTGCACGCCTGCAGCGATGGCGTGGACAACGACAATGATGAGGGTAGCTCGGGAGGGGGCACCGACGAAGACGACGTGGACTGCAACAGGGGGCTGGGAGAGCTCGGTTTCCTGAAGCTTGGCGGCAAGGACGACTCGCCGACCAAGGTGCTCAACTGCACTGCCGACGCGGAGCTCGCGGGGGAATGCCCCGAGGCTTGGGAGGACGCGGAGCCGTCCTACTTTTCCTGGCTGGACAGCGATGTGTACGTGGTCAGCCAGGGCAGCCTGAACAATCCATGGCGCACGGAGGCAATTTTGACGGCCGAGGGGGACCTCCAGGTGACGGTCCACCAGGATCTTGGCGATGGCTATGATTTTCGATTTGCCTTTGTGGTCGACCCGGACTTTCATCCGAGTGTCTGCATTCAAGAAGGCCAGACCTGCTACTCCGGTCAGGATGACGACGGAGATGGATGGGTGGATCAGGAAGATCCGGATTGCCTCTACGGTAGTTGGGAGATTGGGTTCTCCAGCGCCCAGTGCAACAACGGGTTTGATGATGATGGCGATGGGCTGGCGGATGGTCTTGATGACGACTGCCCCCACGCCCATGCAGATGCAGAACAGACCCTGGATCCAACCTGTGCGGATCTGGATGATGATGGCGAAGCGCTCGACAATGATGGAGATGGTTGGGCCAACGATGCGGACCCCGACTGCGCGGAACCGGGTCATGCCGAGGACGGGGAGTACAACTCGCTCTTTGCTTGTTCAGATGGCATCGACAACGATGGAGACGGGGACATCGACGCTGATGACACCGCATGTGCGAACGCTCGGGACAACACGGAGGATGGACCCAACGGCAAGTACCGCTGCAACGATGACTACGACAATGATGGAGACGGCTGGGTGGACGACGACGATCCCGACTGTGCCATCTACGATGCAGAAGGAGGGCTCGGAACCACCGCCTGCAACGATGGTCTGGACAACGATGGGGATGGGTTCGCAGATTGGGAGGACGTGGACTGCCTGACCGGTGCTGATGCCAGCGAAGAAGCCACGGACAGCACTTGTGCCGACGAGGAGGACAACGACGAGGACGGGTGGATCGATACCGAGGATCCCGACTGCCTCTTTGGGGGCTCGGAAGATGGTGCCTTTGGCGGTTTGTTCCTGTGCAATGACGGGGAGGACAACGTGGACGAAGACGGCCAACTCGACGGCAAGATCGATGTGGACGACCGGGACTGCAAGTCTGCCTTGGACAACGTGGAGCACCGCCTCGCCAGCGGAAGCTGCCAGGATGGCGTGGACAACGATGGCGATGGTTACTCGGACGACGCCGATCCGGACTGCGCCTTTGGCAACTCGGAAGAGGGGTTCCGCACCTTTGCTTGCAACGATGGCCAGGACAACGATTCCGATGGCCTGACCGATGCAGAGGATCCGGAATGTGGTACCGCCTGGAATGCGACGGAAGCGACCCTTGGTGCAGACTGTGGGGACGGTCTCGACAACGATGGAGATGGCTGGACGGACCTGGAAGATTCAGGCTGTCTCATGGGGGAATCCGAGTCGGGTGGTGTGGATACCGAGTGCAGCAACTTGGATGATGAAGACCTGGACGGCGTCGTAAATGCCGACGATCCCGAGTGTCTCTCAAGCATGGACCTTGTAGAAGCCAGCCTGGACAACTGTGCCGATGGTCTGGACAACGATGGTGACGGTTGGCTGGATGACGAGGACCCGGACTGCCAGAACGGCATCGTGGCCCATGAGCGTGGCTTTACAGAGACGGCCTGCAATGACGGCCTGAACAACGATGGCGACGAGGACTCCCTCGTGGACGCCGAGGACGTCGTGGCCTGTTCTACGGCCTCGGGTACCACGGAGTTTGATGTGGACCAGTGCACCGACGGCGTGGACAATGACCAGGATGGCTGGGAGGACAACAAGGATCCTGACTGTACGCTCGGTGTGTCCGAGTCCGGCACTTTGACCACCGCACAGTGCAACGATGGCGTGGACAACGACGGGGATGGTTTGGCGGACATTCTGGACCCGGACTGCAAGAGCGGTTGGGACAACATCGAGGAGGCGGACGACACGTCGGGCCAGCCAATTCCCTACGAAGTGGATGCTGCCTCTGCGTTGGAGCAGTGGTCTGCGGATGAAGATGGTCAGACCATTTACTACCTCAACGCTGGGTCCTACCAGACCAACCCCTCGGATGAGAACGAGTTCTGGAGCTTGCCTCGAGAGTGGCTGTCCGGCTACGGAATCGCGAAATTCGGAGCCGAGGAGTTTGATGTTCTGAACAATGATTTCTCCTACGTGGGCGTCGATGCGACCAGTCCTAGCGATGCACAGTACGCAGCCGCTGTGAGCAGTGAGGTCGCTTCAGCGGATGCGCAGCAGCATGAGCTCTACGACTTCGGCCTCATGGACAAGGACGACTTCGAGTTCAAGGTGGAGGGCAACGAATGGCGGCCCATCGATCTGGCCACTGCGGGGTTGGACAACTGGATTGAGCGGCACCACTCTTGGGTGCGCCTGGACAACACCTCGAAGGTGGAGGTGGACGGCAAGGTGTCAGGAGACTTCCAGATCTTCCTGGCCGGGTTTGAGTCCGCTTCCTACCTGGTGGTTCGCGGGAACTTCAACGTGGCGAGCCTCCAGGAAGACAGGTGGGGTTACCCGGTATTGGAAGATGAGATTCGCGAGCGAAACAAGACCGAGGCCTGCGAATTCTAGGAGGCTGTAGTGCATTGCTCCCGTCGACTGGCTTGCCCACGCAATTCCAGACACTTCCGCTCGTCGGTCACATGTCCAGACATGTTCCCTCCTCCCGTAAGCACCTGTAATCACATGTGCGGAGCCATTCTCGGTCCGCAATGCGCTACAGCCTCCTAGGCTGGTTTCAGTTGGGACCCACGGCCCGCCGTCACGAATCTTGTAATTCCTGGTTCGTCAGGTTGAATCTGGCTTGACAGCGAGCGGTAAGCAGGCTTAGCTTTGTGATGAGGCACCCGCCTCTCTTCTGGTCGGGCCATCCTCTACGACGAATTGGGTACGTCCCCCCCCCATACCCGGTTCTCGAGGTGGTCCGGCCAACCTATTTTAAGGTTTCGATCCGGGGGGGACTCCCGTCGATGGCTTGGCCGCGACGCGGCGCGGGATGGGCCCGCGAGGTCTTGAAGTGGCGTTGCCACTCCGGCGACCTCGCAAACCCAGCCCGCTTGGTCGGGGCCGGCGCCATCTCGGTCCGTCCCCCCCGGATCGAAACCTGGGGTCTCTTTGGGGGCGGCCTTGATGCGGTGGGTGGGAAACGTTTTGTGGGGTGGCCATTTGGGGGTGGGATGGGGTTAAGGGGCGGGCATGTCACCCCTGGTACTTGATGGGGAAAGCCTGTCTCTTCTTGACCTGGTCGCGGTGGCGAGGGCGCGGCGAGAGGTGGAGCTTTCTCCGAAGGCAAGAGCGGCCATGCGCCAGTCGTTGGACTGGGTGCTGGAAGCGGCGGAGGGGCGGCTTTGTGACGAAAGTGGGAACCCGCGAAGTGTCTATGGAATCAACACGGGCTTTGGCTCCCTGGCGCGGGTTCGGATTCCAAAAGAGAAGTCCAGCGAGCTCTCCCGAAACCTGGTTCGGTCCCACGCAGCAGGAGTGGGATCCCCTGCTCCGAGGGATGTGGCCCGGGCCATGGTGGTCCTTCGGGCAAATGCGCTGGCGAAGGGAGCCTCCGGATGTCGTCCGATCCTGGTGGACAGGCTGTTGGACCTGTTGAACGCTGGGATTGATCCGGCGGTGCCTTCACAGGGGAGTTGCGGTTCGTCTGGCGATTTGGCACCCCTGGCGTTTCTCGGGTTGATCCTGGCTCACCAACCAGGGGATCCGGAGGAGGAAACCGGTTCGGCCTGGGTGGGAGAAGATCTGGTCTCCGGGCGGGAGGCCTTGTTTCGCGGGGGAATTGAAGCAATCACCCTTGGGCCCAAGGAAGGGCTGGCCCTGACCAACGGTGCACAGCTATCCACAGCAGTCGCGGCTCTGGCCCTGAGGGATGCCCAGGATCTGGTTGCCTTGGCAGAGGTGGCGGCGGCCCTTTCGATTGAGGCCCTTCGAGGTGTCACAAGGGCTTTTCGCCCTGAGGTTCACGCCCTCCGACCCTATGTGGGTGCGAAAGCCACGGCGGCCAACCTGATGCGGCTCCTGGCGGGGTCCGGCCTGGTCGACACCATTGACGGAAAGGTGCAGGACGCCTACTCCCTCCGGTGTACTCCACAGGTGCTTGGGGCCGTACGGGATGCACTGGCCCACGTAGAGGGCCAGCTTCTGGTGGAGTTGAATGCAGCCACGGACAACCCCTTGATCTGTCTTCAGGTGGAGGATGAAGACAAGGCATTTTCTGCCGGCATGTTCCACGGAGAGCCCGTGGGGCTTGTCTCGGACTACCTCAAGATTGCCGTGGGAGAGCTTGCAAGCTTGTCGGAGCGTCGCCTCTATCGGTTGTTGACGGCGCCTCTTTCAGCTGATCTGCCCGCCTCACTGGCCCACCATGATCGACCGGGCCTGGGGTTGTTTGGAATTCAAACGACGGCGGCTGCGCTGGTGAGCGAGTGCAAGGCGCTCGGTTGGCCGGCCAGTCTGGACTCCATCCCCACCTGTGAGGACCAGGAGGATCACGTGGCAATGTCCACGACAGCTGCCCGGCGGGCTGCGGATGTGGTGGCTCTGGCCCAGCATGTTGTAGACATTGAGCTTCTGGCTGCCCACCGGGCCATGCAGTGGCGCCTGGCAGAGGAGCCAGGGGTCCAGTTGAGTCTGGCCGCAAAGGCCGTGACAGAGGCCCTCTTGCCGGTGCTTCATCCCGGCCAGGTCCCCTCGGAGAGTGTCGATGCTGTGGGGGGCGTGAGGCACCGGGTTCTGGAGGCTGTCCGCAGGGAATGCCGGGACATGGATGGATGGGTGTCATGAGCGTTCAGGTGGATGGAAGAAGCCTGAGTTGCGGCGATGTCGTGGCTGTCGCCCAAGGAGCGCAGGCGTTTCTTTCGGAGGAGTGCCGGGTTCGCATGGAGGAGAACCATGGGCACTGGTTGGATCTGGATGCCCCTGACATTCTCGCGGGCAAGGAAGCGTGGCTGGTGGGTAGCAAGAATGTAGAAACCAAGCCCCAAGAACGCGTGCGTGCTTTTGTGGAGAGTCATTGCGCGGGGGTAGGCCCAGAGCTTGGTGATGAGGCTGTTCGTGCGCTGATGTTGTGCCGGGCCAATGTGCTGGCCCATGGAAAGTCTGGGTGCCGACCTGAAGCAGCGGAGGTGCTTCTCTCTATGTTGAAGAAGTGCGTGCACCCGGTTGTGCCGGCCCTGGGCAGCGTGGGAGCAGCCGGTGACCTGGCCCCCCTGGCTCACATGGCCCGGGTTGCGTTTCGATTGGGGGGGAGAGCCCGGGCAGGCGGGGTGATCAAAGAGGCTGCCGAGGCCATGACCGACGTGATGCCGTTCTTCCCGACCTCCAAGGAGGCGCTCTCCTTTATCAATGGAGCCACCTTGGCCACAGCGCTTGGTGCCATCGCCTGTCACCGGGCAGAACGCCTCCTGCTGGAGGCCGAATTGGCTTTGGGCCTCACCATGGAGGTGGTGCTCGCCTCACCGGGATGCCTGGATGCAGCTGCCCTGGAGGCCCGTGGACAGCCCGGGGCCCTCGGGGTCGCACAGCGTCTTCGGGAGCTGTTGGAGGGGTCGCACCTTGTGGTGCCCGAGCGAGGCCCGGATGCTTTTTCGGTGCGGTGCGCTCCAGCGGTTTTGGGGGCGGCCTGGGATGCCCTCTTTCACGTAAAGCAGGTCATTGAGCGGGAACTGAATGGTGCCTGTGACAATCCCCTGGTGGTGGAGGGGCGCCTGGTGGAGGCGGGGAACTTTCATGGGGCGCCGGTGGGGTTGGCGTTGGACACCTTGAAGATCGCCTTGACTCAGGTAGGCACTCTCTCGGAACGTCGGGTGTTTCGCCTGACCCACGGTGAACTCAGTGGGAATTTGCCGAGCTTTCTGTTGGAATCCACGGGACTCAACTCCGGTTTCATGCTGGCCCAATACACCGCCGCCTCACTGGCCAGCGAAAACAAGGGCCTTGCTCATCCGGCCAGCGTGGACAGCATTCCCACGGGCCAACACCACGAAGACCATGTCTCCATGGCGCCCATCTCGGCCCGGGGATGTCTCGCCATTCTGGACAACCTGTCCGAGATCGTGGGAATCGAAGCATTGGCCGCAGCCCAGGGTCTTGAGTTCCGTCGAGAAGGGGCCCGTTTCAGCCAGGATGGAGAGCGCGTTCCCGGGGAACCGGTGTCGCTGGCATCTGGTATTTCCACAGTGCTGGCGCGAATCCGCGCGGTCTCTCCCCGGTGGACCGAGGACCGGGTCCTTCACCGAGACCTGGAAAAGATGGGTGCCCTTGTCCGAGCAGGCGGCCTTCAAGGCAAAGAAGAGGCCTGGTAGCCTGAAATGGCACATTTGTTGCTATTCCCGCCCATACCCGTGGCCTCCTCCCTTGCGTTTTGCTTCCAGGGGGAATTCGGGTGCAAAACTCGTTTCGCACCTGCCACAGACCCTATGCGCCCAAGGAAGGGAGCAGGCACATGGAAAATTCAATGATTCTCGTGGTTCTTCCTTCAGAATGCGCCCATCTCGCAGCGGAGGTGCTCCGTGCGGGGGCAACACCTGTGATCGATCTCACTGCCAACGGATCTGTAGAGATTCCTTCCGGAGCCTGGGTTCGGGTTCGTCCCGGCCAGAAGGTGCCTGGAGAGGGTCCTGTTGTGTGGGCTGGCGAGGGACCGGTGGTGGAAGGCCGACCCACCTGGCTGGAGCGCGTCGATTTGAGGCCTGTTGCCGAGGGGTATGCCGGCGTCCTTCTTCGTGGCAAGGAAGCAGGGGGGCCCTGCGGTGATGTGCCTGGCCTGCAGATGTTGGCGCAACAAGAGGGAGCCGCCATTCTCGATGCGGGCCTAAGTCCGGAGACAGCGGCGGCCGCCATGCAGTTGGGTGCGGCAGGGGTCGTGGTGTCAGATCAATTGTACGGACTGCCTGAATTGGGGTTGGGGGAGAATCTGCGCAGCCGAGCGCTCACGGCGACTTTTGAATCAAGCCGGGTGGTGGAGGGGTTTCGGCTGACCGCCTCGCCGCTCTCCCCCGTGGTGCGCAAGCTTTCGGCTGGGGGCGATCCCTGGGCGCTCACGGAAGGTTGGCATGCCGAGGATGACGCTCTCTCACGGGCTTGGCCTGCGGGACAGGGGCTGGCGCTTGCCGAGGGACTCTTGAAGCAGTTTGGGGGGCTCTCGAACGTGCTTGCCCGCTACCGGGACGCCGTGAAGCCAAAGCCGCCCCAGGCGCAAGCCATGCCATCGCCAGTGAACGTGGCTCCGGCGCCATCGGATGTGGCCATTGTCGGACTGGGTTGCGTGCTACCAGATGCACACTCGGTGGAGGCGTTCTGGGAGAACGTCGTGTCGGGGCGGGACTGTCTCTCAAATGTGCCTACAGACCGATGGGATCCGGCGCGGTACATGGACTCCGATCGGACGGCTCCAGACAAGAGTTACACACAGTTGGGGGGCTGGGTTCGCGGCTTTACGTTTCGGTCCAAGCAGTTTCGCATTCCCCCCAAGGTCGCAAAGCAGCTCGACGTGGTGCAGCAGTGGGGGCTGACGGCGGTGGCCGAGGCGCTGGCAGATGCGGGGATGGTGGAAGAGGGGAACGTGGACCGGTCTCGGGTGGCTGTCATTCTTGGCAACACCATGGGGGGCTCGGATCGGAGAGAGGAGAACACCTACCGGGTCTGGTTCCCAGAGTCCGCAGCAGCCCTTGCTCGCAGTCCAGGGTTTGCAGCGCTGCCGGATGGTACCCGCCAGGAGGTGCTCGCCGAATTCGAGCGTGAATTCAAGAGGGACCTGCTGGAGATCAACGAGGACACCATGCCCGGAGAGCTGTCCAACGTGATCTCCGGTCGGGTGGCAAACGCCTTTGACTTTGGTGGTCCAAACTTCACCGCCGATGCGGCCTGTGCCAGCTCTATGGCGGCAATCCAGGCGGCGGTAAAGGGTCTGCAGGACGGTGACTACGACGTGGCGGTCACCGGCGGCGTGGACAGCTCCATGGGGCCCCCTACCTTTACGAAGTTCTGCAAGATTGGAGCGCTGTCTCCGGACCACTCCTCCCCGTTTGATGCCTCCGCTGACGGCTTTGTCATGGGCGAGGGCGCTGCCATTCTGATCCTGAAGCGGGTGGCGGATGCCGAGAGGGATGGAGATCGAATCTATGCCGTGCTCCGGGGAATTGGGGCGTCCTCGGATGGAAAGGGCAAGGCCATTACAGCCCCGAACATTCAGGGCCAGCTCCGTGCGCTACGCCGGGCGTACGCGGACGCGGGGATTGACCCGGTGGAGGTGGACCTCATGGAGTGCCACGGCACCTCCACCGTGGTGGGGGACAAGGTGGAGACCGAGGCTCTCTCCGAGGTCATTGGCGGGGGACGCCGTGGGGACCGGGGCGCCGTTCGCATTGGATCTGTGAAGTCCCAGATTGGGCACCTCAAGAGCGCGGCCGGCGCGGCCAGCACCTTGAAGGCGGCCCTTGCGATTCACCACAAGATTCTGCCTCCCAGCATCAACTTCAAGGAGGCCCGTCCCGAAGCCCGCCTGGACCTGGTGCCGTTGAAAGTGCAAACCCAGGCGGAGCCGTGGAGGACCGCAGGCTGGGAAAGGGTTGCGGGCGTGAGTGCGTTTGGATTTGGGGGCACCAACTTTCACATGGTCCTCGGGGAACATTGTGGGGCCCAGCGGGAGCTTTCTCACCCTGTGGTGCAGTCCGTGACAGCGTCGCCCCACGCCACCCGTTGTGCGGTGCCTCCTGGAATCTGGGCTGTGAGCGGCCAAAACGCGACGGAGCTTCTCGCCCGCATGGACCAGCTTGAACGAGGTCAGTCCCCGACTTTCCAGCCGACGGATCGCATGCGTCTCTCGGCTGCCTACGACAACCGAGAGGAGATGCTGGAGCAACTGCAGCGGGCAAGGAAGCCCGTACGGAAGGGCCGCGGCTACGACTTGATCCGAGTCAAGGGCATCCATTTCGAGGACACCCCTTGCAATGGAAAGCTGGCCTTTCTCTTTACCGGTCAGGGCAGCCAGTACATTGGGATGGGCTTGGATCTGGCCCAGGAATTCGAGGTGGTGCGGAAGACCTTTGAGGAAGCCAGCGCCGTCATGGAAGGGGAGCTGGAGCATCCCTTGATGGACTACATTGCAGGTCGGGTCCATTCCGACGAGGACGCCTCTTTTGAAGCGCTGCGGGCCACGGAGATCTCCCAGCCGGCGACCTTGACCGTGGATGTGGCGATTCTTCGCCTCTTGGCCAGCTATGGTGTGATGCCAGATGTGGTCGCTGGACACTCCCTGGGGGAGTACGGCGCGGTGGTGGCGGCGGGCATGATGGAGTTCCCCGATGCGCTCCGTGCAGTCAGTGCTCGAGGCAGGGAAATGGCCTCGGTGGACATCCCGGACGTCGGGAAGATGGCGGGGATTGCAGCCAGCACCCGGGTGGTGGAAGAAGTCCTTGCGGAGATTCCCGGGTACGTGGTCGCGGCCAACAAAAACTGCCCCACCCAGACCGTAATTGCCGGTGCAACCGATGCGGTGGAGGCCGCCAGCGAGGCGTTTCGATCCCGTGGGATCACCGTGTACCCCCTGCCTGTCTCTCATGCCTTTCACTCGGAAATCGTGGCCCCCGCCAGCGGGCCCTTGAAGCAGGTTCTGGAGCGCCTGGACGTCAAGGAGCCGCGGCGCCCCATCACCACCAATGTCACGTCAGAGTGGTATCCGACAGGAGAAGGGGCCGCGAAGCTCGCCATCGAGAATCTGGCCAAGCAGGTGGCGGCCCCCGTGGAGTGGACCGCCCAGATGGAGCGCCTGTACTCAGATGGTGCTCGAGTCTTTGTGGAGTGTGGACCCAAGCGGGCCTTGACCGGGTTTGCTGTGGCCATCTTGCAGGACCGGCCCCACCGTGCCCTGTATACAAACCAACCCAAGTTTGGGGGGGTTCGGTCCTTCCGAGATGCTCTGGCGGGGCTCTTGACGCTGGGGTTTCCGGTGCGAGAAGCGCCGGCGTCCGGAATGCCTGACATCTTCGCTACCCCGGAGCCCAGGCTCCGCGCGACCTCTCCGGCGGAGGCCGAGACCGAGCTTCGGGCCCACCCTCGGGTGGTTTCTGCGGTGCAGCGCTCTCTGGCCGAGCGCTCCGGGCTTCCTCCCGAGGGAATCGAACTCGACTGGGACCTCCAGGCGGATCTGGGCATCGACACGGTTCGCCAGGCGGAGATTGTGGCGGGACTCAGGGACCACTTTCGGCTGGAGAGAGAGGCTGGGTTTCTGCTTTCGGACCACCGAACTGTCCGGCAGATCTGCAACTACTTTGCTTCTCGTCTTGGAGAAATGGAGGCGGCCTGGGATCGGTCCCAGCCGGCGGTTGCGATGCAGCCTCGACCTGTTCGGCGGGAGGAGGCGCCGGCAGCAGCGGCAGCTCCCGCGTTGGGTTCCGCGCCCAATGTGCCAGGCCTGGACCTCTCTCAATTCGCTTCTTCCGTTGCCCAGGCGGGAGTCCAGGGGCTGGATGCCGCAGGCTTTGCAAAGGCGCTGTTCCCGGCCATTGAATCCCTGGTGCAGCAAAGCATGCAGGCCTTTCAGTCGTCCTATGTGCCAAATGTGCCCGAGAAGGTGGCGGACCCGGTGGCTCGTTCGCCGGACTCCACCACAGAGGACATCCAAGTGGTCTGCACGGGGGCCTCCGTCGGGCTTCCCGGCGGTAAGCGCGTGTTTGACGATGACAACTTCAGGTCCATTCTCGATGGCGAAAACCGCATCACGGTCATTCCCGAGGAAATCCAGGACCGGATGATCGCCAAGGGAATGGTGCGCCTGGTCAAGGACGAGCGAGGCCAGGGGTCTTTTGAGCCCGTCCTGAAGCGGGAGGAAGTGATCAAGCTTGCGGGGCGTGCCGGGGAATTTGATCTGGTGGAAGAGTATGGGGTGGATGCTGGCTGGAAGAAGGCCCTGGATCGCGCCACCCAGCTGGCTTTTGGGGCAGGGATTGAGGCCCTTCGCGATGCTGGAATCCCCTTGGTTCGCACCTACAAGGTCACCACAACCGGTGCCAAGGTGGGGACCGGTTGGGCGCTGCCAGAGTCCATGCGAGAGACGACCGGGGTGTTGTTTGCCTCGGCCTTTCCCGGCCTGGATCGGTTTGCTGAGAGGCTGACCCGCAATGGCCACGATGAGGACGGCCACTTCGATCGCAGGTTCCTGTTTCAGGTCCTGTCCATGGGGCACTCCCAGTTTGCCCAATTCATTCAGGCGAAAGGACCCAACACTCAGGTCAACGCAGCCTGCGCCTCCACCACGCAGGGCATTGGAATCGCGGAGGATTGGATCCGCCTGGGGCGCTGTGAGCGTGTGATTGTCCTGGGGGCCGATGATGTCACCTCGGACAACCTTCTGGAGTGGATGGGGGCGGGTTTCCTGACCTCCGGTGCAGCGACAACGACGGGCAACGTCGAGGATGCCGCGCTGCCATTTGATAGGCGTCGCCACGGAATGATCATGGGCATGGGCGCGGTGGGCTTGGTGCTTGAACGCTCTGACATGGCTGCGGAGCGGGGAATTGTCCCACTCGCGGAGCTTCTCTCCAGCCGGTTTGCCAACTCTGCTTTTCACGGCACTCGCCTGGACGTGGAACACATCAAGCGGACCTTTACCGACCTGATCGCAGAGGCGGCCCGCAAGGATGGGACCACGCCGGAAGTCATGGCCACCAAGTCGCTGTTCATGTCCCATGAGACCTACACCCCAGCCCGGGGTGGGTCAGCAGCCGCGGAAATCAGCGCCTTGCGAAGCGCTTTCGGGGCAGGGGCAGACGAGGTCATTGTCACCAACACCAAGGGATTTACTGGCCACTCCATGGGAGCAGGGCTGGAGGATGCGGTGTGTTTGAAGGCGCTCCAGTACGGCCGGGTGCCGCCGATTCCCAACCTCAAGGAGCCGGACCCGGATCTTGGCAACCTGCGGTTGTCTCCCGGTGGGGAATTCCCCGTGGAGTATGCGATACGCCTGGCCGCTGGATTTGGGTCCCAACTCAGCTTGTTGGCGTGGAAGGGAGTCGCAAAGGGCGACCACCGCATCCTGGATATTCCCCGACGAGAGGCCTGGCTGAAGGAGGTCACCGGGTATTCCCAAGTGGACCTGGTGGTGGAGAAGCGGAGTCTGCGGGCTCTGGAGGGGCAGGTCACGGACGCTGCTTCGACCGTCAAAGCGCTCTCTGGCACCCCGGCTCCTGCGGCCGCTCCCCCTGTTGTTGCACCGGCTCCCGCAGCGTCCCCTGCAACCAGCGCAGTGGACATTCAATCCCACCTTCTCGGGGTCATCGCTGAGAAGACCGGGTACGACCTGGAGGACATCGAGCTGGACATGGAGCTCGAGGCAGATTTGGGCATCGACACGGTGAAGCAGGCAGAGATTTTCGGGGAGGTTCGTGAGAAGTACGGAGTGGCCCAGGACGATGACTTTGTCCTTGCGGACTACCCAACCATTGAGGCCCTCGCGGCATGGATGGCAGATCGCACGGGTGGGGAGGCAGCCTCTCTTGTCCCAGGAGAAGCTCCTCCTGTGCCTGCGGCAGCTCCTCCTTCGCCCGTCGCCGCGCCGGCTCCGGCTGCAAGGCAAGTCCAGGCGGTGGCCGCCACAGACATCCAAACCCACCTCGTCGCGGTCATCGCTGAGAAGACCGGGTACGACCTGGAGGACATCGAGCTGGACATGGAGCTCGAGGCAGATTTGGGCATCGACACGGTGAAGCAGGCAGAGATTTTCGGGGAGGTTCGTGAGAAGTACGGAGTGGCCCAGGACGATGACTTTGTCCTGGCGGACTACCCAACCATTGAAGCCCTCGCGGCTTGGATGGCAGATCGCACGGGCGGACCGTCGCAACCCACGGAAACCCCCACTGGCTCGACTTCCGAGGGCGAGGCTGTGGTCGGTTCGCCCGCGGAGGAGGCAAAGGTGGTGCCTGCCACCGAACCAACCCCTGTTTCCCAAGATCCCGCAGACCTTCCACCGTCGTTTCGACTGCGCCGACCGTGTTGGGTCGATCGGGCCCGTGTGGGCGTGCAGCCGCTTACGACCTCATCCGTTCGCGTGATCGGAGAGGGGTCCCTGCCTGCCGGGTTGCGCTCCGCCCTTGCAGGCCGAGGCATTTCCATTGCCTCTGATGCGGATGTGGTCATTGATGCAAGCCAGTCGGTCTGGGACTCGTGGAAAGCAGCTCAGGAAATGGACGCCGGTGCGCGTCCAAGCCAGTGGATCTGCGTGGTGGCACCAGAGGCCGGCTCCACAGAGAGCGCGTGGGCCCACGGCGCCCGCGCCGGCTTTGCCAAGGCTCTGGGGCGGGAATGGTCTGACACCCGGGCCCGGGTCGTTCAGTTGCATCCCTCCCTGCCTGTGGAGCTGGCGCTGGAGTCGGTTCTGGCGGAGTTGGAGGCCGGAAACGCCGTGACCGAGGTAATGCTCAGCGCTGGAGATCACCGGAGGGTCCTGGAGCTCTCCGTCGAGGAGCGGCCCGAAAGGGGAGCCTTGCCCGAGGGGCAGGTGATCCTCGTGACGGGGGGCGGACGAGGCATCACGGCCCGCGTGGCTCTGGAGTTCGCGCGCAGGTCTCCTTGCACACTCGTGCTGGTTGGGCGCAGCCAGGCCGGAGAGGCTCCCCTGGACGAAGGGGCGGAAAAGACGCGCATCAAGGCAGCCATTCAGGGGGAAGGGAAGCGGGTGACCCCAGCTGAGGTGGACAGGCGGCTGAAGCCCTATCGGGCCGCCGAGGAGATTCGGAAGACCATGGTGGACCTGCAGGCAGCAGGGGCAGCCGTCGACTATCGAACCTGTGATCTTGCCAACCCGGATGCGGTCATGGGATTGGTGGCCGACACGGAATCTACCCATGGCCGAATCGATGGCTGTATCCACGGCGCAGGCGTGGAAGAGAGTCGCCTCGTCGCCGACAAGGATGACAAGGCTTTTCACCGGGTCTTCGACGGCAAGGCGGTGGGGGGGTTGGCCCTCGTGAAGTGTCTGCCCACCAAGAGTTGGTTCCTCTCCATGGGAAGTGTCGCAGGCCGGTTTGGAAACGAGGGCCAGGTGGACTACTCCGCAGCAAACGAGGCCATGGCACAGATCTGCGTGCTTCGCGACAAGTCTCTGCACATGGATTGGACCGCCTGGGCGGATGTGGGCATGGCGGTGCGCGGAGGAATGAAGACCCTGCTTGAAGGACGCGGCGTGGAAATGCTCCCGGCGGATGCCGGTGCGGCACTCTGCGTGGATCTTGTGGCCGCCGGCCTGAGCGGAGAATTGGTGGTGTCCGGTGGGTTGGGGGGGCTACTGCCGGGATCTGGCCACGCCTGGATGGATGGAGCTGATCTGGATGGGGACGACTGGGTCGTGACCCGCACGGTCTCGGTCGAGACTGATGCCTGGATCCTCGACCACGCCATTGGCGGCGTTCCTGTGCTGCCCGGTGTGGCGGGGATTGAGTTGATGGCGGCAGCTGCGGAGCTTGCGTGCCCAGGCTTGCCCTATGCAGGGGTGGAGAACCTGGCGTTTCAGGCGCCGGTGAAGCTCTACCGTGGGGAGTCAATCCGTCTGGAGATTCGAGCGCGGGCTCTTGGCGAGGGCAAGGTGCGGTGCAGTCTGCACTCGGAGCGCACGGTCAAGACCGGGAATCTCCTTCGAACGGACCACTTCCAGGGAACGATCTGTCTGGGCAACGCAAGAAAGGTGCAGACGCTTCCGCCTGCGTTCTTCGGCGAGCGGCCTTTGTCCGCCGAGGAGATCTACCAGCGGTTCTTTCATGGGCCGAGCTTTCAGGTACTGACCGGCGCCCGGGATGTGAGCACAGACGGGCTTCTCGCCGATGGTGCTTTGGATCACAGCGCCCTTGCCCCGGACTTGTTGACCGATCCTCTGGTGTTGGAGGCGGCTTTTCAGGCCGCGGGTCTGCATTCCCTGGTGGTCGATGGGGTCTTGGCATTGCCGGCCGCGATCGATGCGCTCACAGTGAACCGAAGGTTCAAGCCAAACACCGCCATTGAGCTGACAGTGCGCCGTCGGGGAGACCTCTACGATGTGGATGTTGTCCAAAAGGCAAAGACCGTCATGTCCTTGCGTGGCTTCGCCATGATCCAGAAGGGTCCGCTGCCAGAAGGGGAGCGCTTTACGCCGCCGTCCAATGGCTGGGCAGAGACCTCCTTCGGCTCCGCAACGGTGGCAGAGGGCCAGCCGGGCCTCTCTCCAACGGAGATTGCCCAGCTTCGTGCCCGGGGCACGGTCAAGCGACAGGACGAGCGAATTGCTGGCCGGGTGGCCGCCAAGAGGGCACTGCAGGCCCTGACCGGTGCAGCCCCAAGGGACATCCGGATTGAGTCATGTCCCTCGGGTGCGCCGTTGGTTCGGATTGCGGGCGAGCCGGGTCCAGCCCTGTCTATTTCTCATAGCGACGGTGCAGCGATCGCCATTGCGCGCCGCGACGGGCGAGTCGGAGTCGACCTGGAGACCATCGAGGAGCGATCCGCCTCCTTTGCGCGAGAGTGGTTCACCAAAGGAGAGCAGGAACGCTATGGCCACGACCCCGTGGCCCTTACCGTGGCTTGGGCCGCCAAGGAGTCCGTTCTCAAGGCTCTGGGCACAGGCATGGCCTTGCACCCCCGAGAGGTGGAAGTTTTCGACCAGTCTGAAGCTCGATTGCAGGTGGTTCTTCACGGCCGTGCGAGAGCGAAGCACCAGGAGCTGGGGGGGGGCGATTTGGCCCTGGACCTCAGCATTTCAGGGGAAAGGGTTCTCGTGACCGCCCACCTCGCGGCATGATCAGGGGGTGAAACCGGACTCACGAGCGGGCATCCGCATTCTGAAGGTTGAAGGTCCCCAGGATGTGATTCCGTTTCGAGCGGCCTTTGTGGGGGCATACCAGACCATCTTCCGGGAGCCTCCCTACTCCGAGCGGATTTTTCCGGCAGAGGCGGAAGGAGTGTTGCGCCGCATCCTTCAGACCCCTGGGCACATTACCCTCCTGGCCGTGGCGGGAAACACCCGGGTGGTGGGATTTGGGGCCGGTGTTCCCCTCTCGTCACGGCAGGACGTCTGCCGGGACATGCACGGGCTCCTGCCGGTGCAGCATACCTTCTACCTGGCCGAGCTGGGGGTGCTTCCCGAGTACCGCGGAAAGGGTCTCGGCGCCGAGCTGGTACAGACGCGATTGGATCTGATTGATCGACAGGTCTACACCCATGTTCTTTTGCGAACCAGCGTCAGACTTCACCGAGCCCAGGACATGTATTTGAGCCTGGGATTTGAGGACATTGGCGTCTACCAGGAGGTTGCGGCTCGGCGAATGGACGGCGCGGTTCGAACGGATCGACGTCTCTTCTTGTCCAAGGTGCTCGACGTGGATCCCGACGACGAAACCGAGGTGGGCTAATCCAACTCGGTCCCGCCCTCTTCTCGCCAGGGCATGGCGGGGGCGGGCACATCCTTGGCCAGCAAATAGGTGCGCAGCCTCTTCAGAATCGGCTTTGCGGTCGCATAGTCGAACAGGACCCAGCCGGGGGCGCCGAGATCCCGGCTGGCTTGAATGCAGGTGGCCACACGCGCATAGGTGTCCGGCTCCTCGTCTGATGCCATGGCGGAAATACCAGGGTAGACGTGTCGATTCTCTGCCTGCTCCAGGTGGTCTTTGGCCAAGGTCCGAAAGTCCAGTCGTTGGCCTGTGGGTTGGGTGACGGGCCAGTAGATCATCGGCATGATCGCGTCTGCGAGACCTTGTTCCAGAAACGCATGGCTGTCCTGGTAGTAGTCGATGTTGCCCTCTGAGACTTGGGGCCATCCCCACTTGTTTTCATGTACCCCCCACACCGCGGCGGTCAGGGGCACGGCCAGTCCCTCCCGTACCCTGCGCACCGTCTCGTTCACCTGGTCTCTCTGCCACTGGGCGCGGTCGGTTTGGCTATCGCGCTTCGCAACGGACCACTGCGCCCTGGAGGCAGCATCGTGGGAGTAGGTGGCCTTGGGGTACCGGATGTAGTCCAGGTGGATGCCATCCACGTCGTACCGGGAGTCGATGTCCGCGGCGACGGCGGCAATCCGGGCCCGAACCTGGTGGTTTCCAGGACTGGCGAAGACGTACTGCATCTCTCTCGCGGCGGGACTTCCCACCCGGAGCACCTCTCCGTTGGAGTTGGCCACCCGCCAGTCCGGGTTGTCGTGGTAGGCGTGTTTCGGCGTGCTTCCCCGACCCGGCGCTACCCCACCTCTCGCGAGGGGAAACACGTTCAGGTAGGCGTGAATCTGAAGCCCCAGCTCGTGGCCTCGAACCACGGCCGTCTCCAGGGGGTCCCAGCCCGGATCTTGTCCGAGGGTGCCCGTAAGCCTCTTTGCCCAGGGCTCAATGGCCGACTCGTAGTAGGCATCAAAGGTGCCCCGCACCTGGAAGAAGACCCCATTGAAACCAGACTGTGCGATGTCTTCCAAGAGGGTGTGGATGTCTTCTTGTGTGTCCCAGGACCAGCGGGTCACCCAGATGCCGCGGAATTCTGCAGCCGGTTGAAGCGCCTGCTGCTGCACCACCGTGTCGATTGTGTCCGCCGCTCTCGTGGAATCCACGGGAATCTGGGGGGGCTTGCTTCCAAGGGAACAAGCCAGAATGGAGAAGAGCAGCACCATGGTCATCCCCTAACGCACCCGTTAGCTCTGGCGGAATGCTCCTCCAATTGCTTCTGTTGGCGCACGGATGCTCCGGTGAACCGGTGGTGGAACCTGTGCAAGAACGGCCGGTGGCGAGCGGTCCAGACGTCTTCTTCGTCACCCTTGATACCACCCGGGCAGACGCGCTTGGGATTTATGGCGGCCCCCCGGGAAGCTCGCCCTTTCTGGATGAATGGGCGCGAAGAGGGGTGCGGTTTCAGTGGGCCTTTTCGCACGTGCCCACCACTCTCTCTTCCCACTCTTCTCTGTTTACGGGTCTGGATCCCCACGAGCACGGTGTCCCCCGCAATGGATTCCCACTTGGGGCCGAAGTGGAGACCCTGGCGGAGCGCCTCTACGCGTCAGGTTGGGACACCCTGGGGGTCGTGGCTGCGTCCGTGGTGGGAAGAAAGATGGGCATGGCCCAGGGGTTTCGACTCTTTGATGACGAGACCCGGACGGACATGGGGCCGCGCATGGAGGACCGGGGGGATCGAGTCACGCGGCGAGCACTCTCGCTCCTGGAACAGCGGGATCCCGAGCGCCCCCTTTTTGCCTGGTTTCACTACTACGACGCTCACTCTCCCTACGATCCCCCGTCGGAGTTCGTGTCCCGCTTTGTGGAGCCGGGTTTCCGCCCCCGGTTTGCCCGAGCCCACGCCCATGCCCGCCTGGGCGACCGGATTCGCGCCGGCGATGTGGACGAGCGGGAGCTGGCCTGGCTGCGGGGGCTCTACCAGGGGGAGGTCGCTTGGATGGATCACCAGGTGAAGCGCCTCTTTTCTGGGCTCGAGGCCCAGGGGCTGCTGGAGAATGCCATCGTCGTCTTCGTGGGAGACCATGGGGAGATGTTTGCCGAGACCCGGCCCTTCCCCCTGGGGCACGGCTTCGACGTTGACCTCTGGGTAAGCCGGGTGCCGCTCTTCTGGGTGGGCACCGGAAGCCAGTCCGGAGCTCCCCGCCGTGTGGATGTCTCGGTCAAGATCTCGGACCTTGCACCGACCCTGCTGGCGCAGCTGGGTTTGGGGGAGCCAGCCATGGGGTCAGGTCAGGACCTCGGTCCACTGCTACGGGGGGAGGACCTGGAGACGGCGCCCATCTTCCTTGAGGCGACCAAGGCCAGATCCAAGCCCTACGAGGACGGCTGGAACAACCTCAAAAAGGAGCGAGGGGTGATCTTTGAAGGGCATGTCCTCTTTCGGCATCCAGAACGCATGGACCAGAACGGTCTCTTTCGGGTGGACGAAAACCAGACCCCGGTCAATGAACCCGGACGTGCGAAGGCGCTGGGTAAGTTGCTGACCGCTTGGGATGCCAAGGCGCCGGGCTTTCGCACGGAGACCATGGATGCGGAGACCAAAGAGGCACTGCGGGCGCTGGGGTATATCGAATGAGCCTGACTGTGCTCGATGGCCCCATGGGCACCGAGTTGGGACGCCGCGGTTGCAAGCTGCCAGAAGGCCAGTGGAGTGCCTGGGCCCTTGAGGGTGCACCGGATGCGGTGCGGGCCATTCACCAGGACTATGCGGCGGCGGGCGCCCACATTCACACGACCAATACGTTTCGCACGAGACGGCGCTCGTTTCCGGAGACCTGGGAGAGACAGGCCCGATCGGCGGTTGCGCTCGCCAGGGAGGCGCTTCCGGCTGGAAGTCGACTTGCAGGCGGCATGGCACCCTTGGAGGACTGCTACCGGCCAGACCTCTCTCCGGAGGACCCCCGCCCGGAGCACCGAGAGCTGGCCAGGGTGCTGGCGGATGCTGGTGTGGACCTCCTACTCTGCGAAGCGTTTCCCCATGCAGGGGAGGGGCTGGTGGCCCTGGAGGAGGCGGTGGCCACCGGGTTGCCGGCGTGGATTGCCTTTACCGCGGGGCCGGAGGGGGAACTCATGACCCCGCGGGAGATGGGTGCAGCAGGGCAGGAAGCCGCCCGGCGAGGCGCCGCCGCGGTCCTCGTGAACTGTGTGGCTGCGGAGAAGACGCTCGCGTATGTGGAGGATCTCCTGGAGGCCGGGGTGCCGGTGGGGGCCTATGCAAACGCGGGGGCTGAATGGGGCGCGCCGGTAGAGGCATACATCGCCCATGCCCGCCAATGGGTCGCGGCCGGGGCCATGATAGTGGGAAGCTGCTGTGGCACGGGGCCTGCCCACGTGGCTGCCCTCTCAGCTTTAGGAGAGACCCAGTGATCACCTGTACGCGACGACTGGAGTGGGATGCAGCCCACCGCATTCCCCGCCATGAGAGTCGCTGCAAGGCTTGGCATGGGCACCGCTACGCCGCGGAGATCACCTGCGCAGCGCCGGAGCTGGATGTCCTGGGTCGGGTGGTGGATTTCGGGGTCATCAAAGAGCGCGTGGGGAACTGGATCGACGCAAACTGGGACCACACAGCGCTGTTGCAAGTAGGAGACGATGATCCGGCGGTACAGGCCCTCGCAGCGTCCAACGAGGCAAGCGGTCGGCCGGTTTATTGGATGGATGGACCGCCCACCGCGGAGAATATTGTGTCGGAGCTGGCTCGAATTGCCCAGGACCTCTTGGTGGAATCTGGCGTCAGGGTGGAGGCGATTCGCCTGTGGGAGACGCCGAACTGTTCGGCGGAGTGGACCCGGAGCGGCTGAGGATCATCTCCACCTGGGCACGCAGATCCAGGGTGGCTCCACCAGCACCTCTCTCTTCCCAGTCTTGAAGTACAGACGAATCACCCTTGCGGAGGGCCGCCGCTGAGAGCACCACGGGCACGAGGCCGGTTGGGTCCGACTCCACCCCCGATGCAAGAGCCATCGCTTCCTCCCAGTTCCCTGAGAGGGCCTCCGCCATGGAGAGGGGGGCCAGGAGCTCGGCGCTGGGGGGGCATCCCCGTTCCAGGGCCAGGCGTCCCTTCTCCAGGGTTTCGTCCACGAGTCCAAGCTGCCAGGGCCAGCGGGAGGCGGAGAAGCAGCAGTAGGCGCTGGGTGGGGTGGCGAGCGCCTCCAGGAGCATGGCGTCCGCTTGTTGGAACTTCTGTGGCCATTCCCGGGAGGAGCGGGGGGTGTCGTTTAGCTCTGCCTCGTAGGCTTTGAAGAGTCCGCACGCCGTGTGTGTGCCCGGCGAGACCCGGTGGCCATGCTCCCAGAGGGAAGCCGTGGAAGCCCACACCGGCAACTGGGCCACGGTGGCGGCGGCAAGCAAGACAGGTGCAGCCAGGGATCCCAGGTGCATGGGGCGACTCTTCCAACACGCGCCATAGGAAAGCGATACCCCCACCAGGGAAAGGGCCGCGTAGCGAAAGGGCAGGCCGCCATAGACCAAGATGCCTGCGGCGGCGGGGATCAGTCCTCCCGCAAACCAGGCGACTCCCACCTTGCTCTCTCGGCCACCCAGCTTGAACGCTACTGCAAGAGCGATGACCCCCAGGACCAAGGAGCCCGGCGCCACCTGCATGGCCTCCATGGGGGTCGTGGCGCTGATTCCCACGGGCCAGGCAATGCGAGAAACGTAGCTGCCCGCCATCAGACCCCAGGCCCCCCAGTCTCCCGCCAGGGGAGGGGTTTCCATTGACACGGAGAGCCGAAGCGCTCCAAAGATCGCAATGCCACCGGCCAGGGCTCCATAGCGGGCGCGGCCGTTGGGTCTCCCATGCCAGATCCAGTCCATTCCGGCCAAGAGTGCGGGCAACAAGAGCGCGGTTTCCTTGGACAGGAGGGCATAAAGCGTGCACAGGGTCGCCCCAACCAGACGGCCGGGCCCAGGGTCCCTCTCTCGAAGGAACAACAAGGCCCCTAGGATCCCGGCGATTGCCATGGAGTCGTTTCGCGCGGCGGTAAAAGCCACGAGCTCGGCTTGAAAGGGGTGCAGTGCATACACGCCGGTGGCGGCCACAGTGGCTACGGTGCGTCCCCACAGACCGGTGAAGAGCTGCCACACCAGGGCGATGCAGCCCAGGTGCCAAAGGAGGCTGTGCAGGTGGTGGGGCAGGGGGGCGAGTCCGAACAGCTGACGATCCACCAGCAGCTCTACGAGCATCATGGGGCGGTAGTACGTCTGGTCGGGTCGGGCGACGGGGGTGGAGTCCCAGAGACTCTCGGTGAAGAACTGTGGCAGGTGGGCCACGTCGTCGGTCCATAGATTTCGCGTGACCAGGATCTCGTCGTCCCAGAGAAAGTCTGCCCCCAGCACTGGCGCAAAGACGCCCACCGTGACGAGGAGGACCCAGAACAGGGAGGTAGGAGGCCTCACGAAATACCCTCAAACAGCGAGGCCAGATCCGCGGGAAGCTTGGACTCAAAAACCAGGGGCTCCCCCGTGACCGGGTGTGTGAGATGCAGTCGCCAGGCGTGCAGGGCCAGGCGCGGCCACAAGCGCCCTGCGGCCCCCCCGTGGCGTCGATCCCCCAGTACCGGGTGTCCTTGTTGCACCGAATGGCGGCGGACCTGGTGGGTGCGTCCGGTCTCCAGAGAGATTTCCAGGTGCGAGACGCCCCCGGCCCCGGAGATTCGTGTCCAATGGGTGGTTGCGGGTCTTCCGTCGATTGGAGCGTCCCAGGTGCCCTTTGCACCGGGATCTCCCAGGACCGCCACCTTGTACTCCCGGCGGATGTTGTGGGCACGGAAGCCGTCCGCCAAGCCCTTGTTGGCCCGCTTGTCCAGGGCGAGTACCATTAGCCCGCTGGCCGGGGTGTCCAGGCGGTGGTGCAGGCCGACGTAGTCAAACTGGGACCGCAACAGGTCGTGCACGTTGGCGCCTCCTCCCCGGTTCGGTTGGCTTGGCAGCCCGGAGGGCTTGTCGATGACCAGGATCCAGGAGTCCTGGAACACGGGGCGCGGCTCTTGGCCCATGCCACACCCTATCGCATCGGGCTGGTAGGATGAGCGTGGCGAGGAAACCATGGCCGTTCAGATCCACGAGTTGCTGTCGTTTGCAGTGGAAACCGGTGCATCGGACATTCACGTGAGTGCTGGGGAGATCCCTTGCTTGCGTGTCGAAGGGGAGGTGCGCCGTTTGGACAGCGAAATGCTGTCCGCGGACGACATGCTGCGCATGGCCTACTCGATCATGAATGAGAAGCAGAAGGCCACGTTCGAGACCGAACGGGAGCTGGATTTCTCCGTGGGCCTCGATGGGCTTGCCCGCTTTCGGGTCAACGTGTACAGCCAGGTGCGGGGAGTGGGCATGGTTCTGCGGATCATTCCCCACAAGGTGCTGAGCCTGGATGATTTGAAAGCCCCGCGGGTGCTGCGCCACATTGCGGAGATGCGCCGGGGGTTGGTGTTGGTGACGGGACCCACCGGGTCAGGCAAAAGCACGACCCTGGCCGCCATGGTGGATCACATCAACAGGGGCCGCCACGCGCACATTCTGACGATCGAGGACCCGGTGGAGTTCGTGCACACGCCCAAGAACTGCATCATCAACCAGCGCGAGGTGGGGGTGCACACGGAGTCCTTTTCCCGTGCGCTAAGGAGTGCGCTTCGAGAAGATCCCGACGTCATCCTGGTGGGGGAGCTTCGGGATCTGGAAACCATTGGGTTGGCGCTCACCGCGGCGGAGACCGGACACCTGGTCTTCGGTACGTTGCACACGAACTCGGCTCCGGAGACTGTGGACCGCCTGATCGATGTGTTTCCCTCCAACCAGCAGCAGCAGATTCGGGTGCAGCTTGCCTCCTCCCTGATGGCTGTAGTTTCCCAGGTGTTGGAGCGGCCGGCGGACAAGAAGGGGCGCATTGCACTGCACGAGATCCTGATGGTGAACCCGGCGGTGAGAAACCTGATTCGAGAGGCCAAGTCCTACCAGATTCCATCGGTCATGCAGACGGCCCGGGGAGAGGGCATGCAGACCATGACGGAGGCCTGCAAGAAGGCGGTGACCGATGGCTTGCTCACCCGCCAGCAGGCCATGAACATCACAAATGACCCCCATCTGTTTGATGTGGGGGGGGGCATCGGTGGCACCCGGCGCTGACCTGGTCTCAATCCGGGTGAACGGAGAGGTGCAAGATGTGTCTGAGACCCAGACCGTGCTGGGGCTCATTCATGCAAAAGGGGTAAAGCTGGAGGCTGTGGCGGTGGCGGTGAACGGGTCTGTCGTGCCGCGACGTGTTCTCGGCGAGAGGCGACTGGTGGCGGGGGATTCCGTAGAGATCGTGCGGGCTGTGGGCGGGGGCTAGTCGGGGGTGAAAGGGAGGAGATCTTCTGACATTCTCGTCGGGATGATTCTTCTGACCTTTCTCGTAGCACCGGTCTTTGCGGAAGGCCTGGGTCTGGGGGTGGGACTTGTCTCCACCTCGGATGACCTGATCGCGCTTGGTACGGAAAGCGAACAAGCGCTGGCGACCGCAGAGCAGGGTCACTTTGCCTGGACCGTGAGCCTGCAGAGCGATGCGACCTGGGAGGGAATCGGATTCCGACTGCGGGTGGACCGGTTCTCCTTCACCGAGGTCATCGCGGTCGAGGTTGAGGAATCAAAGCGTCCCGTCACCGTCTCGCTTGGCTTCTTGCTGCGGGACTGAAGCCAGCAAAAGGTCCGGCGCTCCACTTCTGTCTTCACTCCACCATCCGAATCGGCGATGCCTCCAGAGTGTCCAACACCACCTGGTCCCCCTCCAGGCGCCCGAGGCTCAGGGTCGCGGTAGGACAGGCCAGCACACAGGCCGAGCAGCGCACACACTGGGGATCCTCCATGGGAAGCCCCCGGTTGGCAAAAGACATCACGTCGATTCCCTGGTGGCAGACTGTGGTGCACACGTTGCACGAGATGCAGCGGTCCTTCTCCGGAAAGATGCGGAACTTCGAGAACCGCGCATAGACGTTCATCAGAGCCGCCAGGGGGCAGGCGAAGCGGCACCAGGTGCGGCCACTAAACCAGAAGTAGAGCCCAATGCCGAGAACTCCAGAAAGGAACGTGTCCACAACCCAGGAGTAATTCAAGGGGATGCCCGCCAGGTGAAAGCCGTTCAGTGCACGCTCGTAGAGCGTCGCAATGCCGGCGCTGGAGGGTGACGCCCAACCCACCACCCGCAAAACCAGGAGCGCCAGGACTCCCAACAGAATTACCTGGCCCAGGAGGTTCAAGCGGTTCCATTTTTCCCCATGGGGCATCTTGTGTCGGTGGGCGTCGCCAAGGGTCTCGGCCAGTGCGCCGCAAGAGCAGATCCAGCCGCAGTAGGCCCCCTTGCCCCACCGGTGAACCATCAGGGGGATCAGCACAAAGGTCTGGATCACCGAAACCACAAGCCAACCCACCAGTGGCTCGGGTGTGAAAACGTTCCAGATGAACAAGGGCCAGGCGAAGACAAATCCAAAAGACCGCCAGTACTCACGGCCGTGGAGGGCGGTGTCGGAGAGGGGAAAGAAGAGGTCCGCCAGGCTCTGTCCAAGGCCCGAATCAAAGAACCCGGCCACCCCGAGCCAGGGCAGCAGGAGGTAGGGTAAAAGGAACAGGGGTACGCACTGAATGGCTGCAAGACTGGCGGTCTGGACACGGATGTAGGGCGTGTTCCCCCGCTGAACCCGGCGGACTCCAAAGACCACCACGACGAGGGTGTAGGCGAGTGAATAGTAGAACCCCGCCTCGGAGCTGGAGGTCGCAAGCACCTCTCCGAAAGAACTGGTGTGCGTAGTTTCCAAGGCTGACGTATGTCCAAAGGGAAACCACCCCTGCTCCCGGAAGAGCTGGTTCACTCGTCCTTTGCCCTTCCAGGAAATGACCAGTGCAAACCCGAACACAAACGAGAGCAGACCGGCCAGTCGCAAGGGACTCCAATCCCCCCGAACCGGGATTCCGCTGGCCCGGAAGAAGTCCAGGGGGGGCTTGCGCCCAATGAGGGTCAGGACCGCATCATTGGGAAGAGACGCCGAAGCCTCTCCGTTCAAGAGAACGCTGTCTGGCTCAATCCTGTCTACCGTTGTGGAGCGAAGTACCTGAATTCGACCCGCGGCCTCCTGGTCCTCCAGGGCGGCCACGTTTCCCGGCTTGGCTCGCTGGAAGTGGCTTCGGCGGTAGGAGAGCGTCACCTTGGCCCCTGCATCGGAACAGGCGACCGCGGCTTCGAGGGCGCTGTCTCCCCCGCCCACGATCAACAGGTTCTGGTCCTTGTAGGCGGCTGGATCGTGCAAGCGGTTTGAGACTTTGGGGAGGTCTTCTCCTTTCACCTCAAGGCGACGGAACTTGCCGGATCGCCCCAGGGCCACAATGACCCTTTGTGCCTTGAGAGGCGAGGCGTCTTGCAGGAACACACAGATCACGCCTCCCACCCGTTCTAGCCGCTCTGCGTGTCCAGGCGTGATCTGAATGCCGGCGGCAATCCGCTGGGACTCCAGCTCTTCGAGAAGGGTCTCCCGGGTGCTTGCGTGGAGTTGAAGTCCGCGAGGTGACAGTGCGGACGGGTAGGTGAAGATGGGCTTTCTGGCTGGGTAGTTCACCACGGTTGAAAAGGGAACGGAAGACTCAATTACGGCGTAGCGCAGGCCGCATCGCTCCGCTTCGAGGGCCGCAGAGATCCCGGAGACGCCCCCGCCGAGAATGACCAGGTCCAGAGCATCGTCTGTGCCATTTGCTGTGAAATCCGTCTCCTCCAGTATGTTGTGGACGGCTTGTGCCCCGGAGTCCGCCGCGTGCTTGAGATGCGGTGCCCCCTTGAGATCTCCGACCACACGCACTCCAGGGAAGGCGCAGGAGCCATCTTCCGCCACCTCGGGAAGGGGCTCCACCTGTCCTGCCGGCCAGCGAAGATGGAGCCATTGGGCGTAGCGCGTCAGCAAAGGTCTCCCCTGCGATAGTCTACCGTGTCGCGGATGTTGGAATTCTCCCGGGGAAGGAACCGATGATTCCTCAGGAACGAAATCGAATCCTGGCCCTTGGGGTGCTGGGTGTTCTGGGTGCCCTGTGGGCATGGCGTCCCATTTGGAACATCGATCTCTTTTGGCATGTGGCCGTGGGCCGCGAGGTGATGGATGGGGGAATTCCCGCCCGGGATGTGTTCTCGGCAGCCGATGCAAACGCTCCCTGGACGACCTTTCAGTGGGGATACGAGGTGCTCGTGGCACGCCTGGAGTCCTTGGGGGGCTTAAGGGCGGTGGCTGCGGCGCATTTCGCGCTTGTGGGGGTGGGGGTGGTGGCTTGGGCCAGGTGCTGGCGTCAGCCCGGCATGCTCCCTCTCGGTGTAGCGCTTCTGGCGGTGCTCTTTGAGGATCGCCTGCGCGTTCGGCCCCACATTCTGGAGCTTGTGTTCTTGGGGGGGCTGCTTCCCTGGGTGCGGCGTGGCGGGTTGGATGTGGGTGCCCTTGTGGCCGTGGGGGTGGCAGTGGTGTGGGCCAATCTCCATGCGGTTTCCGCGCTTTGGTGGATTGCTCTCGCTGTTGTCTGGGCGTTGGGGGTCCGGTCTTTTCGGGCCTGGGGCGCGGTGGGGCTTGGTTTGGTTTCGATGGCGGCTGCGCCTGGTGCGGTGTCGGGCGTGAGGGGGGCCTTTCGGTCCCACGGAGACTGGCCCGCAGGGTTTGTGCCTGAACTTCAGAGCAGTCTCGCCTACCTGGATGCTGGCCCCTGGGGTTGGCTCATTTGCGCCCTTCTGGGGCTCGGCGCGGCCTCCGCTGCGCATGTCTTCTCTTCAGAGGCGGAACGGACCGAGAAGCTCCTGGCTGTTGGGTTTTGTGTGGCTTCTTGTCTCTTGGCTCGCTGGGCCTGGTTGGCCATTGTGCCACTGATGAGCGGGGCGTCTCGGCTTCCGACCAAGACCCGGTGGGCGGTTGCCGCGGGGTTGGCGGGTCTTCTCCTCGTCCATGTTGCGCCCAGGTGGTCAAATCGAACTTCCTTGCTGGAGCCCGACAGGTTCCCTGTGTCTGCTTGCGCTGCGTTGTCCCAGTGGAACCAGCCCCTGGCCATGGACACCACGGGGGCATGGGCGGGGTATCTGCTCTATTGCATGCCTCAAGGGTCCACTGTTCTCGCAGATGGGCGCCTGGTCTTTGGGGAAGAGGTGGCGGACCTTTTGATTCGACGGGGTGAGGGACAGGACACCACCTTTGATGAAGCGGTCGGCCGCTTTCAGGTGCAGGCCCTTGTCTGGCCTGCGGGACAGCTACCGGAACTGGAGCCCTCCCGTTGGCGCCGAGTCCATCGCGATCCGGTGGCGGAAGTCTGGATTCCAAGCCCCAGTTGGAGCCTGATTCAAAGCAGCGTGAAGTAGCTACGGGCCGCCTGGTCAATGGACTCCTGGTCCAGCTGCAGGGGGATTCCCATATACAGGCACCGGTTGCGAACCTGGAGCAGGAGATCCCGGGCGTGGCAGTAGCGCATCTCCCGGCCCACGTCGTCGTAGCAGGTCTTGAGAATGTACCGGAATGCCTCGGGATCTGGAGTGAATCCCATTGCCTCTGACTCGGCCTTCAGCAGCTCAAAGAGCACGGCTCTGCTGGGGTCAGGGACATGGACTTTGTAGGGGATTCGCCGAATGAACGCTTCGTCCACCAGGTCGGCGGGGTCCAGGTTCGTGGAGAAGATCAGCAGGGGGTCGAACGGAACCTCCACCTTGCGACCGTTGGGGAGGCGCAGGTAGTCCAGCCGACTCTCCAGGGGAAGGATCCATCGATTCAGCAGGGTCGCCATGTCCACTCTCTGGCGGCCGAGGTCGTCGATGACCAACAGGCCGCAGTTCGCCTTGACCTGGAGTGGTGCCTCGGCAATGCCGCTGTCGGGGTTGGAGGTCATCTCCAATGATTCAAGGGTCAGCTCGCCCCCGGTCACGACGGTGGGTCGGTTGCAACGTACCCATCGGGGGTCCTCGCGCCTTCCATCCATCTCCTGGAGAACCGAGTCCTTGGGGGCGGCTCGGTGGACCTGTGGGTCGTAGATCTGGACCACTTGCCCCTGCATCAACACCGAATGGGGAATGTAGACGTGGCTCTTGAAGGCCCGGGCCATCCGAAGGGCCAGTGAGGTCTTTCCGTTGCCTGAATTACCAAACAGGAACACGCCCCGCCCGGACGACATGGCAGGACCCAACAGATCCAACAAGGAGTGGTCCACGTGGAGATCGGAGAAGGCACGTTCCAGGTCCGCTGGCTTCAGGTTTTCCTGTGCCACCGACTGGATGCGTACGCTGTTTTGGTACGCCTCCAGCGGCACCGGGGCCGGGCCGCAGTACGGGTTCTGGTTGCGCAACTCCATGGCGAAGTGGCGGCCGGCTTCGCTCAGGTCGAAGTGGAAGTCCCCCCGGGCATCTCCCGTGGCGTGAATCACCAGCATTCTGCGCTTCAGGCCCTCGAGCAAGGGAAGAACCAGAGAGGGGTTCACACAGAGGTGGTTCGCAACGTTTCGGCCCTTGTCCCCTGGATAGTCGAGGAGGTGTTTGAGAACGAGGTGTTCCAGGTGGGTGGGGGAGATTCCCAGCTCCTCGAAGGAGTGGGGCTCCATGGGCGTAAACGCATCCTGGGCTTCCTCAGAGTGGGCCCAGGCCGAGCTGTATTGGCCCATCATCGTGCGATCCAATCCCTGGAGAGCGTCTGCCTTGGACGAGGCGTTTCTTGGCAGGGGGGCCCCCCCGGGATCCGTGACTTCCCGCTCGAATTTCAACCCCAGCTCCGGGGTGCGATCCTGTAGGGCATCCAGCTCAAGAAGGGATGGAGGGTCCTTTGCCATGGTCTTCCTTCTGGCTCAGAGTTCGCGCCGGTTCTCCAGGGCACGCATCAAGCTTACCCTGTCCGCGTACTCGATCTCCGTTCCAACTGCGATTCCGTGGGCCAGGCGGCTCACACGCACCTCCAGTGGGGCAAGGAGTCGGGCCAGGTACAAGGCGGTCATGTCGCCGTCGACATCTGGGTCCGTGGCGAGAATGATCTCCTGGGTGTCGTCCAGACGCTGAAGAAGGCCTCGGATGCGAAGATCGTCTGGACCCACGCCATCCAAGGGGGAGAGCGCCCCATGGAGCACATGGTACCGGCCCCTGTACTCCCCGCTGGCCTCAATGGCGAGTAGATCCGGTGGCCGCTCGATCACGCAGATGGTGGAAGGGTCGCGGTTGGGGTCGTTGCAGATGGCGCAGGGGCTTGAGGCTGCAATGTTGCAGCAGACCTGGCACTCGACGACCGAATCCTTGAGGGACGCCACCGCCTCTGCGATTTCAAGGCCCACCTCTGTCGGTGCGCGAAGAAGCCACCAGGTCAGGCGCTGAGCGGTCTTCTCACCAATACCCGGGAGCCGGGAGAGGGCCTCGACACAGCGGCGAATGGGGTCGCGCGTCACGGGTCCAGCCGGTCTGGCACCACACCCTCAATCTCCGCCCCAAGCTCGGTGCAGATCTCCTGGATCAATGGGTCCTCTCGCACGGTTTGTTCCAGGGCCTGTTGGTCTGCAGCCGCCTTTGCCTTGCGCCGTTCCGTGTTGGTTTGGCCCTTGTTGGATTCCCGGCTCTCCACCTGAATGCGCAGAAGGCCTGGAAACCAGGTGTCCGCCGCCTCGCGCAAGGCCTCTTGCTGCACCAGCTCACGTCCGTGTTTCAGGGCCCGTGGGCTGTCGAATCCTATTCGGAGTTGGCCTTCGGCGAATCCAAGGAACACCGAGTACTCCACCAGGTCTCGAAACTCTCCGGACTTCTTTGCCAGATCTCCCAGAAGAGACTGGTATCGCTCCGGCGGATCCAGGAGATCGGGTGCCGGGGTGGAGGCGTCTGCTTCCTCGACGGGTGCCGGGTCGGGCTCCTTTTGGGCGGCGGGGGGCTCACCGGCAGGGGAAGCCACTGCTCGTTCTCTGGGGGCAGCGGCTCCATTGGCCGGGGCTCGCGGTGTGGCTCCTTTTGCCTGTAGACCACGCTCCAGTCTCTCCAGCCTCTCGATCAGGTGGTCTACGGGTTGGACAGGTCTGTGGGAGGACAACCGTGCGACGGCCATTTCAAGCACCATTCGGGGCCGTGGAGAGCGGGAAACCTGGTCCTGTACCTCCAACAAGGCGTTGAAGAGATGGGAAAAGACCGGGGCGGGCATGCCCTTGCATAGCTCCTCTAAGCGCTCCACCTCTTCCGGCGGCACGTCCATCCATGGACGCGCCTTCGGAGACAGGCGCACTAGCGCAGCGTTTCGCACCAGCTCCAGGAGCTCGGCGGTGAACTGTGCGAGGTCATGCCCGTGTTCGTAGACATGGTGGATGGTCTCCAGGCTCTTGTGGGGCTCTCCTCCCACCAGCCCTTCCAGCATCTGGTAGAGAGCGGACCGATCGACCAGGCCCAGGATCTCCAGGACGGTCTCGTCCGCAGGCTCCTCTCCCGCGAAGGCAATGACCTGGTCCAAGAGAGACTGAGCATCCCGCATGGATCCTTCTCCGGCCCGGGCGATGAGCCGCAGGGCCTTTTCAGAAACGGAGACCCCCTCCGTTTCGCAGATCATGCGAAGTCGCTCCGCCACAACCTGGGGCGGAATGCGCTTGAAGTCGAAGCGCTGCACCCGGGACAACACGGTGTCTGGAATCTTCCGGGGCTCGGTCGTTGCAAAGATGAACACCACGTGGTCGGGAGGTTCCTCCAGGGTCTTCAACAAGGCGTTGAAGGCAGCCTTGGAGAGCATGTGGACCTCGTCGATGATGAAGACACGGTATTTGCCCCGGCTGGGGGCATAGTGGACGCTCTCCCGGAGGTCTCGCACATCCTCCACCGAGTTGTTGGAGGCACCGTCGATTTCCACGACATCGGGGGCGGTTCCCGCCCGCACATCCTGGCACATGGAACACGTAAGACAGGGTTCCGACGTAGGACCCTGCTCGCAGTTCAGGCAGGCCGCCAGAGCCCGCGCGGCTGTGGTCTTGCCCACCCCCCGGGCGCCGGTGAACAGAAAGGCATGGTGGATCCGCCCCATGCGCAGTGCGTTTTGGAGGGTTCGCTTGACGTGGTCTTGGCCAGCGATCTCAGCGAATGTGCGCGGGCGCCACTTGCGGGCAATTGCCTGGTAGCTCATTTCATTTTGTAACGCACCGCCGCTTCTGAAACACCGCCGCTTCTGAAACACCGTCGCGGAATGAAGAGATGGCCGGGCGGCCCCCCGCCCCGGGTGTCCAACTACCGTTGCTCCCTTCCAGGCCTGGCGGAGTTCATGGTCTTCGGTCGGAGGAACCCGACCATCACTTCATCTCGCGACAGCAATCATGTCTCGGTTTTTGTTGTTGGGATGGCGGAGAGAGTGGGATTCGAACCCACGGTAGGTTGCCCTACACACGATTTCCAGTCGTGCACCTTCGGCCACTCGGTCACCTCTCCATTGCATCCAACTTCACCGCACCCAACATCCAAAAAAATCCCAAGAAACAAGGGCGGAGAGGGTGGGATTCGAACCCACGGTGGGCAGAACCCACAGTAGATTTCGAATCTACCGCCTTCGTCCACTCGGCCACCTCTCCCCTTGTGTTGCAGCGATCATTCATCGTCTTGCCCGGAAGAACTTCTTTAGAAGCTCGGCCGATTCCTCGGCCCGGACTCCGGATTCTACCTGGAAGCGGTGGTTGAGATCTGGGTGGCTCGAAAGGTCCCCGAGGGTTCCTAGAAAGCCGCCCCGGGGATCCGTGGCTCCGTACACGCATCGCTCGATGCGTGCCAGCACCATGGCTCCTGCACACATGGCGCAGGGTTCCAGGGTCACCACCACCGTGCACCCTTCCAGTCGCCAGGACCCAAGCTTTTGGGCTGCGGCCCGGAGGGCAAGCAGCTCGGCGTGGGCACAGGGATCCTGGTGCTGCTCTCGAAGATTGTGGGCTTCGGCCAGCACCTCGCCATCTCGCACCACGAGGGCGCCGACGGGGACTTCTCCCTGTTCCGCAGCCCGCTGAGCAAGCTCAAGGGCGCGGTCCATTTGGGGGCGATGGGGGTTGATCGCGGGCATCTTGGGTCCCGTCAAAGAGCGGTAACCGGGGCGTGCATCCCGATCCCCGTGTACCTACCCACGCAGCCAGAAGGTGTCAATGGAGATCAATGCCCTGAAGCCGCGCAAAGAATCAAGTAAGCTAGTGCTCCGTTGGCATGGCTCAGCGCGCTGGAGACTCCGATGATTCGATTGTTTTTGTTCCTGTTTTCGCCTCTCTTTGCGGGCGCCGCGTTCGCTGGCGCACCCGAGTCGGTTCAGTTGACAGGTGAGGAAGGGGTGTCACTTCACGCGGTCTATACCCCCGCGGAGGATTCCAGGCGCGGTGTGATCTTTCTGCACATGGTGGGTCGTTCCGCCAAGGATTGGTCTTACCTTGCCAAGCGGGTCAACCACTCCGGGTTTCACACCCTGGCTGTGGACCTTCGAAACCATGGGAAGAATGCTGTGGAGAGCAGGCCCGTGGAGGACCTCAACTACCATGACTACCGGTTGATGGTGGGAGATCTGGAAGCGGCGCTTGCGTGGTTCCGTGCCAAGGGCGTGGAGGAGGTAAGCCTGGTGGGTGCCTCAGTTGGGTCGAGCTTGGCGCTGATCGTTGCCAAGGATGATGCAGCCATTCACAACCTGGTGCTGTTGTCCCCGGGGCTGGACTACAAGGGCCTGGAGTTGGGGGGGGCGGTGGCGGCCTATGGCGATCGTCCCCTGTTGATCGCCGTGTCGAGCGAGGACAAGTATTCGGCGAAGAGCGCCCTGGTTCTGGATGCGGAGGCGCAGGGAAAGCACCACATGGCGGTCTATGAAAAGGCAGGCCATGGTACCAAGATGCTCAACCGTGCCCCGGCCCTTGAGCCCTTGGTGCAGAGCTGGCTCCTGGAGACCTGGGGGGTTTCCCACGGCACGGTGCGGGTAGAAGACCGTCTGAAGACAGGCGACACCACCAAACAGGAAACCACCGGTAAGAAGTTTGGGGAGGAGTAGGGCCATCGCTTTGCGGAAACACTCGGGATTGGGGCACTCTTGACTCCATGTCCTTGAGAGACGGGTCAATGTGGGTGCTGTCTGTTGCCGGAGCGGTGATGTGCGCAGGGTTGTTTTTGTGGGGGTGTTCAGGAAAGGACGACACCGGCCAGGACACCGCAGAGGAGGCAATCGACCTAATCTGGCCGGAGAAGCGGGTGCCTGCGTCCATTGCGGACCACGAGCTGGTGGGCATCACCTCCGGCAACCAGACCGCCGCCCAGGTGGCGCCGGCCGGGGATGTGGATGGGGACGGCCTGGACGACATCCTGGTGGGGGTGGATCTCTACGATGGGGCCTTTCTCGGCGGGGGAGGAGCTTTTGTGATGATGTCCGCGAACCTCTCGCCGGAGGTGGCGCTTGGAGAGTCGGCCTTGCTCTTGACGGGAGAAGCCGAGCAGGACGTGGCCGGTCACTCGATGTTGGGGAACTACGACCTGGATGGAGATGGTCACGCGGAGGTGCTTGTCACCGCCTACCAGCACGACAACGCCGAGCTTGACCAGGGGCGCATCTACCTGCACTGGGGTGCGGACCTGCCGTCTTCGGGGGTCCAGGGTCTTGGGGAAGCCCCGGTGATTCTGGAGGGAAACACCGAGTTGGACCGCCTGGGGCATCGCCTCGTGTGGGCCGGGGATGTGGACGGGGATGGGATTCAGGAGCTTCTGACGTCGTCGTATGGGGCGTCGGTGGACGGAGAGAACACCGGGATCGCGCACCTGGTCTCTGGGGTCGACCTTCAGGACGGGACCTGGCAGATGGCGGACCTTGCCCACACGGCTCTCCGGGGAGAGGAAGCCCGGGATGCTGCCGGATTCTATGCCACGGGGGTGGAGGATGTGGATGGGGACGGTCGGGCGGATCTTCTCGTGGGGGCGCCCAAGGCCAATGGTGCAGAGCCCAACAGCGGTGTGCTCTACCCGGTCTTTTCCTCCGAGCTTGTGTTCGGGGGGGAGATGGATCTGGATCGCACCAAAGGAGGCATTTCCGGGACGCTCGCGGGCATGGAGTGCTGCGGTGTTGCAGGGATCGGGGATGTGGATGGGGATGGCCGTGGGGATGCAATGGCGGGGGCCCCGATTGGCGGAGCGGATCTTGCTTTGCGCGGAGAGGCCTTTGTGTTCCTGGCTTCGACCATCTCTGGCGATGGATTTCGAACCACGGAAGCAGCGGATCACGTCATCTTCCACCTCCAGGCGGGTGCCCTGGTGGGCAGCGCCGTGGGGGGCTTCGGGGATTGGGACCAGGACGGCCGGGGGGAGTTCCTGGTGGGGGCGGCCGGGCTCAACGAGGTGGGAGACAACGCGGGAGCGGCGCTCTTGTTTTTTGGGGAGGACCTGGTAGACGCGCCTGAGCTTGGAATGGAGGATGCTCGACACATCTTCCTGGCTGATCGGGCGTGGCAGCACTTCGGGCGAACGGTCAGCCACGGGGGGGATATCAACGGCGACGGGCGGCTGGATCTCCTGGTGGGGGCTCCAATGGAGCCCTTGGAGTGGGATAGGGGTCCGGGCAGTGCCTATGTCTACCTGGCGCCGAGCCCATGAACGATTCTCCTTCACCTGCTGCTCGACGATGGCTTTGGAGCACGGTGGCTCTGCTGTTCGTCGTGGTGCTGGGGCTTGGAGGGCTTGCGGCCTGGCAGCATCTTCAGCGCCAGAGTCTCTCGGATGAGATCTTCCCGGAGCCGGGGGAGGGGGAGCAGATCTCGTTCGGGGTGCGCAAGGGCCTTCGGGATGCCCGCGTGGTGGTCCCGGATCGTCCCCACAACCTGGAGGAGGTGCCTACCCTGGACTTGCGTGAGGACTTTGCCCGAAAGCGGGAGTTTCGCATTTCCACCAACTCTCTGGGCCTGCGAAGTCCCGACCCATCCGAGGGACTTCCGATGGAGGTCGAGTCTCCAGCCAAGGGGTTTCGAATTGTGTGCCTGGGGGCGTCCATTACCTTTGGCTGGGGGGTGTCTCGCGCAGAGAGTTACCCGGCCCGCTTAGCAGAGGAGCTCGGGGTGGAGGTCATCAACGCCGGGGCTCCGGCGGGAGACGTGATTCTGCTGGCAGAGTGGGCACGCAAGAACATCTTGCGCCTGGACCCGGATCTGATTTTGTTCAATGTCCGCCCTGCCTACCGGGATCCTCAGGGTTCTGCCCAGGTGTTGGTTCAGGGGGTGGATGTCCTGAAACGGGCTGCGCCCCAGGCACGCATTGGGGTGGTCATGCCGCCGCTTTCGACCTTTGATCTGCAAACGCCTGACATCCTGATGGAGTACCCGCAGCTGGGTTGGGGCGGGGAAGGGGATGGACAGCCAGCCGCTGAGGCTGATGCCCGTGCGACGGCGAGGGCCCTCTCCCCCATTCCGCTGTTGGACCTGACCCCGGCCTTTCGCGATGCCCAGTTCCGGTACCAGCCCGCAGGGGACGAGGTGGCCGTTCTGCTTCAGCGCAGCCGCTCGCGCCAGCGCCTCGTCAGGCTCCCCTCCCGCACACTGTTGGTGGAGGCCCCCGCAGCGCGAGACGGCATCGCGCACCAGATTCTGAGGGCCTTTGACGCGGATGCGAGCTTGCACGAGCCCCTCTTCTACGACGGCGGGCATCCCGATGCGGACGGGTATGCCTTGTATGCCCGGGAGGTCGCCCGCTGGGTGCGGCAGCAGGGTTGGCTGTCAGGACCAGGATGAAGGATGGCATGCTGTGTCTTGGAGGCGATCTGGTGAGAACCCTTGGGCTTGGCGTGGTGATCTGGGCTTGCATTGCCTGCGACGGAAAGGACGGGCCGAAATGTGACACCGGTTGTGACACGGGTGATCCCCCCGGCACCTTCCATGGTTGGGACGAAAAGCGGCTCTCGCTTGCGGGCGCGGATCACACGCTTTTGGGGGAAAACGCAGGGGACAAGGCGGGGTTTCACGTGGCGGGCGTGG
>CAZRYF010000001.1:125371-167135 GCA_964604165.1 uncultured Enterobacterales bacterium | reverse complement strand
TGCGCTATCTCCCCCTTGAATTGGCGACAATTGGCGGAGATGGTTCGCCAGATCCCGGGGGGTATAGAGTGACTCTCCCCGATCTTGGCGATGATGTGGTTCCGTTCCGAGCGACCTTGGAGTCGACTGCGCCAGGAGCGTGTCTTGTGGGGACTCGGAAGAGCAGAGCGATCTCGATCAGATGAAGAACATCGCTCGACGGATTCTCCCTGGCGTGATCAGATTGCCCTTTGACGACCAAGGAATACCGCCCCTGGAACCGGGGCCAGGCCTACCTGTTTCCGCCCACCGCCATCGACCTGGTGCCGAAGAACCACCTCGTATTCTTCGTGCGGGACCTGCTCTGGAGTTCCGGGGACACCATACTTAACTCCAAGGAGTTAAGTATGGTGTCCCCGGAACTCTGCTGCCCCGGAACTCTGCTGCCCCGGAACTCTGTCCCCGGAACTCCCATAGGCGTGCTCAAGCTCTGGGATGAGGCGGGGATGGTCTCGCTGGGCCATGTCGCGATCGACGGCACGAAGATCAAGGCCGATGAGATCGACGGAGGGGAAGGAGACGATGATGACGACCCGCCAGGTGATCGTGGCGATGGGCGTAACCAACAAAGCCCCGGACAACGGCAACCTCGCCCCGATGATGCAGCGCGTTCACCAGAACCCGCGAGCACACACCAAACCCCAGCCCCGTGGAGAAGATGAGACAACGCCTCGAAGACCCACTGAGCCGAGCCCTCTACAGACGACGAAACGCCGTCGTTGAGCCCGTCTTCGGCCAGATCAAGGAGGTGAGAGGGTTTCGGCAGTTCTCCTTCCGGGGATTGGCCAACGTGGACGCAGAATGGAGCCTCATCTGCGCATGTCACAACCTGCTCAAGCTGTTTCGGATGAAAAAGGAAGCCGCACCGGCCTGACCGGGTCGGTCAAGATGCCGATCGCCATCGGCATTCGAGGAGACCTGGGCTGGCCCTGCCACTACGCCCTACAGCCTCCTAGGGCTCCAACAAAGCCAGCTGTCTTTCGACCGCGCGCCTGTTTTCCAGGCTCCAAAGGTGGGATGCGTGCACCGGATAAGGGGCACCTTCGGGGCTGCCAGGAGACCCGACGCGAGCTCGTAGCGCGAGCGCATCCGCGTTGGGTGTTGCGAGCTCGGGCTCCCGCTGCCCTGCAACCGCAAAGAGGCCCAATGCCTCCTTGACATCATCCGCGGACGGCTGCGGTCTCAATGAAAGCACCATGGCCTGGGACCATGGCGGAATCCAGTGGGTTTCTGCTGCGTCCAGCTGCCGGGACCGGGCAGCGAGGACCCCCAAAGCCTCCAGGTCAATGGCCGCAGAGACTCCCCGTCCCTCCACACGGCGAATCCAAGGAACCAAGAGCGCCTCCAGACAGGCCAGATCAGACTCCGTCAGCCGCTGGGCTGCGTGCCGGGTCACCTTGCCAGCCAAGTGGGTCTGGGAGGCCCACGCATGATTTGAGTCAAGACACCTCCTTCCCCATTCCATGGCCTCCATGTACAACCCTTCCTCCTCAGGAACATGACCATAGGCCAGCGCCTCCAGACTACGAGCCAGTCGCCAGTGGATCTTGGGAGAAGGCCCATGGGTCACCAGAAGGTTCTCCGCCAGCTCGATGGAAGCGCGAAGATCGTCTTGTGAAACTCGCTGGGAAAACAGGCGGTCCATGTGTTCCAGGTCTCGCGCAAGAGGGTCGACTTCCAGTCCCTTGCGCCAATGGGCACACGCCGTCCCCCCGAGCCACACCACGAGACCCAACCTCGCGAGAAGAGCCCCCACCCGAACCTCACGCAACACCCCGGCGCCCTAATCCGCGGCAGGCGTGGCAGGCGATGCCTCATTGGGCGACGGGGGTGGAGGGGCGGCACCCCCGGCCTGTCCGCCCTCATCCATCGCGCTGAGGGAATCCTCCGTCACCGTGATGACCAATCCTTCGATTCGCTCACCATCCGCCAGCATCACAGGATTTCCGTCGTACTCGTAGCGCATGTCCCCCCCCGTGGGGCCGTCGTCGTCCAGGTCGACGTAGACGATCAAGTCCACCGAGGAATGGTCTCCCCGAATGACCAGGCGAAACTGGCCCGGCTTCGGATAACGTTCATTTGCCACCACCTGTGGCGTGCCATCCATGTCCACTACCGCATCCAACTGAACGGTCCCCTGTGTGTATCCGGGCACCTCCACTGTCCCCATGATGCGGGCTCGTTCTCTTCCCTCGCCGGCGACGGGCACGCGGTCCGGTGCGGCCCCCAGGGAGTCCGGTCCCGACACAATAGCCTCCCCCTCGGCCCCCTCGGCCCCCTCGGCCCCCTCGGCCCCCTCACCGGCGACGACCTCAAGGTCCACCTCGCCCCCTTCACCACACCCAGCAGTCCCCGTCCACAGGCCCATGCCGATCGAAAGACACCAAAAACGCGAGTTGCACCACATGTAATCTCCGTTATCGCGCCACCATCGATTGCGCGATGAAGGAACATCCTACGCCATTCGCCCGACAGACGAGATATGCGTTCCCCGCGCCCGGGTGGTGGAATGGTAGACACAGGGGCCTTAAAAGCCCCAGCCCCCAAGGGGTGTGCGGGTTCAACTCCCGCCCCGGGCACCCCTCACATTGACAGGGAGATAGGTTCGGTTCTACGCTCGTAGCAAGCGCTTCGAGCGGTCTGCCAAACCCGGCGAAAAGGGCTCCATGGGCAAGGTCATCGGAATCGATTTGGGCACCACGAACTCTGTGGTGGCGTTTATGAGCCGGGGAGACCCGGAGGTCATCATCAACGAGGAGGGCAGCCGTGGGACGCCATCGGTAGTCTTACTCCAGGAAGATGGTGAGCGCCTGGTGGGCCAGATCGCCAAGAGACAAATGGTCTTGAACGCGGAGAGCACCATTCACTCGGTCAAGCGGTTCATTGGCCGCCCCTTTGACTCGGCCAGACAAGACATCCCGTTGGTCTCCTACACGATCATCTCTACGGAGAACGGTGACTGCGGTATCGAGGTCCACGGTCGGTCCTTCTCTCCCCAAGAAATCTCAGCCATGGTGCTGCAAAAGCTGCGGCGGTCCGCTGAGGAGTTTTTGGGGGAGGCCGTCAGCGAGGCGGTGATCACCGTCCCAGCGTATTTTTCAGATCGACAGCGGCAGGCCACCCGCGATGCCGGGATTATTGCGGGCCTGGACGTGCTCCGCATTGTCAACGAACCCACCGCTGCCGCCCTGGCCTACCTCCACGGCCAAGAGCGTGAGTCGACCATTGCCGTCTATGACTTTGGTGGTGGCACGTTCGATATCTCAATTCTGGACGTTGCGAACGACTTGGCCGACGTGCGGGGTACGCGGGGAAACAGCACCCTGGGAGGAGCCGATTTGGACTGGAAGATCGTGGAGTGGCTCATTGAGCGGTTCCACGAAGAGCACGGAATGGACTTGACCGAGGATCGTGCTGCACTCCAGCGCCTCCGGGATGCAGCCGAACGTGCCAAGATTGAGCTCTCTTCGACCCTGGAAACCGAAATCCACCTACCCTTCCTGGTGGCCGATGCCGCGGGTCCGAAACATCTTCAGTGCTCGCTTAGTCGGGCCAATTTCGAAACCCTGACTGGCGCGCTGCTGGACCAGACGATTGAGGAGTGCCGCAGTTGCCTGGAGGAGACCGGAGTCAAGGTTGAAGACATCGACGAGATCATCATGGTTGGTGGCTCATCGCGGATTCCTGCCGTGCAGGAGCGGGTCAAGGACCTCTTTCGGCAACCCCTGAACAAGAGCTTCAATCCCGATGAGGTGGTTGCCCTTGGCGCCGCGGTGCAGGCAGGCATTCTCGAAGGGGATGTCAAGGCCGTCACCCTGCTCGACGTCACCAACTTTTCTCTGGGCATCGAGGTGGAGGGGCGCAAATTCGCAACCCTGATTCCCAAGAACACCCACATTCCCACGCAGCGCACCCAGCTGGTGTCCACGGTCACGGACAACCAGAAGGTCGTGCGCATCCACATTCTCCAGGGCGAGGACGAGGAAGCCCACAAAAACACCTCCCTGGGAGAGTTTGAGCTGCGAGGAATCTCGCCGGCCAAGCGGGGGGAGCCACGCATTGAGGTCAAGTTCTCCATCGACAGCAACGGGATGGTCATCGTGAGCGCAAAGGACGCGCACTCGGGCGAGGCGGAGGATCTGACCATTCACGCCCCCACAAGCCTCAGCGACGACCAGATTCAGGAGCTACGGGAAGAGGCGGCCGGCCGAGGGCGCCGAGAGACCGAGGTCGCATCGGTCGATCTGGGCAAGAACGAGCTGGAGGCCGCATTTGGTGCCCTCCAGGGCGCTATTGCGCAGGCCCGCGACCTGGAGCCTGCCGTCGAGGAAGCCGCCAAAGACCTGCTGGTTCGAGCCCGAACTGCGCTGGAAGACCCAAACAGCCAGAACCTGGCTGAAATGGCCGACGAATGCAGGCGCCAGGTCACCACGCTCATGGGCCTGTAGCGCACCAAGCCAAAAACCAGGAACCGGGCCTGCAAGTGCAAGCCCGGTCTAAAGGGGTGGAGCTGAGGGGGATCGAACCCCTGACCCCTAGAATGCCATTCTAGTGCTCTCCCAGCTGAGCTACAGCCCCAAGGCGGCGCCTCTGTAGCGTGAGCAACGAGGTGGGGCAAGCCCCGTTGTCGAGGAGGCCCTATTCTTCCGCTTCTGCCGGCTGGTCCAGCGAATTCACCCGCGCCTGCTCTGCCCGAATGCGAGGGAGCCTCGCCTCCAACCCGGGGTGGGAGATCTCCCCGGCTTCAATCAGGCGAATCGCCTCCCGGCCAAGCTTCTGGTAGAGGCGATCCAGGTCCCGGCGGGTCTGGTGTCTTTCAAGCGCCTTTCGGCTAGCGCGAGCACTCCGTCCCAGGCCGTCTTTGCCGCCACGACCGAGCCAGAGGGCCAGCTGGCCCAGGATCTCCACCAACCCCTCCGAAGACGGGGAGGAGATGTTCTCTTGGGCCGTCTCCGGCGGATCCGCTTGTTCTTCCATGGTGTGGCCCCTTTACCCTGTCCGCCGGTTATCAGCCCGGATGATCGCTGTAACTGGAGCGACCGGGCGTCTGGGGGGTGAGGCTGTCCGACTCTTGCGCGGAGCCGGGGCGGAGGTGCGGGCACTGGTGCGTATGGGATCGGAGTACTTCTGGCTCAACGACACAGGGGCCGCGTACTTCTTCGCCGATCTGAGGGAAGAGGACAGCCTGCGGCGGGGGCTCGCCGGCTGCACACACCTGCTGCATGCCGCCTGTGTGGACATGGAGTCCACGGACAACCACCACGGCAACACCACCCGGGACGGAGGTCAGTCACTGGTCCAAGCGGCTGCCGCCGTAGGGGTTCAGCACGTGGTGATGGCCAGCTGTACGGCGGTGGGATCCCATCCCCAAGTGCCAAAGCTCCACGCACTTGGGCAGGTTGAGCATGCCCTGGTGGCCTCCGGGCTCTCCCACAGCATCCTGCGCTTCGCTCCATTTGCGGAGGAATTCGCCGATCTCGCGCTCCAGGCCGCTTCAGGAAGGAGAGCCTGTCTATGGGGAAGCGGAGACGCGAAACTTCGCGCCATGGGTCGAAGAGATGCCGCTTTGATCTGCATGGCGGCCCTGGATCACCCCGCCGCCCGAAACCGGGTCATGGCGGTGTCAGGGCCAGAGGAGCTGACGGTGAACGAGCTTCTGGATCGAGCCTGCGCCCTGGCGCACTGCGCTCCGACGGAGATTCAACGTCTAAGCGGGCTGGCCCGCGGACTGGCCCGCAGAGGACTCTCCCTCACTTTGGGCCGGCGGTGGCAGAACCAAATTGATTGGTGGGCCGCCCTCCATGACGCTGACCACACCTCTCCTCCGGTGGCTGCTGAGTCACTTGGGATTCCCCTCACGGCGGTGGCAAAGGTAATTAGAAAGGCCCTGGAAGAACGACATCCCAGGGAGAACCCGCTGGCCCGGGACGAGCGGGTCGTGCACCGACAGTTCCAGGCCACCGTCTTTTCGCCGGGAGAGCGGAAAATCGATGTTCTCCCTCGGGGGCCCGTGGACTGAATTATAGGCCCGGAACGATTGAAAAACGGAGATCTGAAATGCCCGCCTGGCTTTATGACCTTGCCCCGATTCTGATCCTTTTGGTGGTAGTTTCCATCGTCATTGGCCGCCTACCCCGCGTGGAGGGCGTCCACCACAGCGATGCCTTTCGCCGGCGTCGGGTCATGAACTGGCTCCCCCTCGGCTTGACCTACGCCTTTCTCTACATGGGACGGTACAACATCAAGGTCAGCCAACACGCCTTTGGCGACATTCTCTTCGAGGGGCTGCCCCTCATGGCCAACAAGGACTTCGCCGACATCTTCTTCTGGGGGACGGCGACCTATGGCGTCTCCTTTCTGTTCAACGGTCCCTTGACAGACCGTTTTGGGGGAAAGAAGGCGATTCTCGTGGGCGCTGGTGGTTCCATGCTCATGAACTGCCTCATGGGGCTCGTGACTTTGAACGTCACCCGGGAACAAGGGTTCATCTTGCCCTATGAGCAGCTGGCGGGCTCCCTCACCACGGTCCTGTCCGTACTGTACGCCCTGAACATGTATTTCCAGAGCTTTGGCGCGGTCGCGATTGTCAAGGTCAACGCTCCCTGGTTTCACGTTCGTGAGCGGGGAGTGTTTGGTGCCATCTTTGGCATTCTGATTTCCCTGGGCGTCTACTTCGCCTTTGACTGGGGATACTTCATTCAAGCGAACTTCCCCCTGGAATGGGTCTTCTTCGTGCCCACAGTCCTGCTCGCGATCTTCTGGGTTCTGGACTTCCTTATCGTCAAGGACACACCAGGAGAGGCCGGTGTGACGGATTTCGACTGCGCGGATGCCTCCTCCGGTGATGACGGTCCCCAGCTGGGAGCGTTCCCCGTGTTCAAGAAGATGTTCAAAAACCCCGTGATCATGACCATTGCATGTGTCGAGTTCTGCAGCGGGTTTCTGAGGCAGGCCATCATGCAGTGGTTTCGCACCTATGCGAAACAGACCCAGGATGCTCTGGGCCTGATGGACACCTTTGTGTTCAACAACTGGGGCATGCTGCTCTGCTGTGCAGGCATCATGGGCGGCGTCTTTGCAGGGGTCATTTCCGACCGGGCCTTTCAGTCCCGACGGGGACCGGTGGCGGGCATCCTGTACGGCGGCATGCTGGCGAGCTCCCTGTTGATGATCTTTGTCTTTCAGATGCCCATGGTGGCCAGCCTTGTGATCTTCATGTCCATGTGTGTCATCGGTGTCCACGGCATGCTGTCCGGTACCGCCAGCATGGACTTTGGGGGCACGAAGAATGTGGGGGTGGCCGTTGGGATCATCGATGGATTTGTCTATGCGGGCACAGCCGTCATGTCCCTGGTCTACGGGTACATACTGCCTGACGACGCCACGCCGGGAGAGGCCGCCAATCCAGACAACTGGATCAGTTGGCCCATTTCCATGGTGCCCATTTCAGCCCTGGGCATCTTCCTGGCGCTCCGTCTTTGGAACGCGAAGCCAAAGCCCAAGAATGCTGCTACGGCTTCCTGACCCAGCGCCCCTTGGGGGGCGCCTCCACCGGGCCGGCCTTGGCTGCTTCCAGCGCCACATCGAAGACCGTCTGCTCCAGCCCTTTGAGGTTCTTGGGAGAGGCGCCCGCCAGGTACCGTTGGGCCTGCTCCGCCACGTAGGAATTGCTGGTCACGGTGTAGGTTGCCTCCGGGTCAAAGGGCTCTCCCCCAATGGTTATCTCCACCGCCTCAGGGGCCCCCATACGCTCTTGCCAGACCATGTGGGCCCCGGAGAGCTGAATGCACCCGTGGTCCCTCTCCAGGGTCGTGCGCGCGTTGTCCAGGAGCACCCCCAACACTTCCGTGCCCGTCAACTCAAAGGTCACGACCTGGTTTCCAAAGGGAAAAATCTCATAGATCGAACCAACCGTGACCTCGCCCGCCACAAGGTCCGCCCGTAACCCCCCCACGTTGTAGAAGGCCACGTGGCTCTTCCCGGCCTCCCGCAAGACGTCGGTGATCCAGTTTCCCAGGTCGGACTCATAGTGGTAGCTGCGTCCGAGGGTCGTCTTGGTGTGGCTGACGACCTGGCCGTACTCCGAGGCGATCTGGTTCGAGTACCGGGCCACGAGCGCCTCCATTTCCGGGCGCACCTCGTCCGGCACCACTTCTTCCACCAGGTCCACCACCTCTCCAGAGAAGGAAGCAATGACGTCGTCTTCGACGGTGAGCGTCACCTGCCCCACGCTGCGGCCATAGGACCCTGCCTGCACGATCCAGGTGCCGTTCACCTGTTCTGGTTCGGAGAGGTGCGTGTGAGAGTGCCCCCCTACCACCAGGTCCAGGCCCTCGACCTTCTCTGCCAGCCGGCGGTCCGCCTCCAACCCAATATGCGAGAGCACCACCAACAGATCCGTCTCCGTTTCCAGACGATCAATCTCCGCCTGGACGGACTCTGCGAGAGGAGAGAGCTGGATCTGCGACATGGTGGCGGCACTCGCAAGGTGCCCCAGGCCCATGGTGGTGGCCCCGATAATGCCGATCTTCAGACCGGCTCGCTCCACAACCACCGAGTCCATCAGCCCCGCCATGGCATTGCCGCCCTCCCGGTTGTCCAGGTTCGTGGACAAGACGGAGATACCCGAGGCTGACACCAGCTTGGCTGCGTTTTCAAAACCCTTGTCAAACTCGTGGTTGCCGACCACCCAGGCGTCGTACCCCACGAGCTCCATGAACTCGAGCATGGCCCCCCCCTGGGAACCACGGACCTCAATATCTGTGAGCGGAGTGCCGGTCAGCAGATCTCCCCCATCCAAGATCAGTACGTTGTCCTCACCGCGCTCCTTCTCGGTGGCCTGCACCCAGGAATCCAGGGCCGCAAACCCTCCGATCTTCGGCTCGCCATCAATCCATGCGGCACGCTCGGGCAGAAAATGCCCGTGCAGATCATTGGTGTGCAGGACCGTGAGTGCCTGCGGACCTGTCGCTTGTTCCTGTTCCGGGGCAGCTCGAATGTGCAGGCAGGCAAGCAGCAGGCTCCAAATCATTTCAGTTCTCCCTTGTCGCTGGTGAAGGCGTCAGGGTCGCCGGCCTTCTCCAGGGGTTTTGACCGGGGGCGATCCCCTGGCTTCTCAAACAGGTCATCCTTGGCAGCCCTCTGCGCGATGCGCTCTGCAAGGCGCTGCATGATCGTCCGAATGAAACCCATGCCGGACTTCTATTCCGGTTGGGTGGGAGGGGCAGGTGTGACTTCTCCACGCACCGTCCACCGGGCTCCATTCCAGGCCAAGACCTTGCGGCTCACCGGATAAGGTGATGCATCGAAGAGCTTTCGCACCCCCACCGCCATGATCTTGTCCAGCTCGGCATCTCCCAAAGGCCAGGCCAGCACAGCATCCCGGGCGGGGATAGCCAGCACCACGTCGGTTCCAAGGGACAGCAGCCACTCTGGATGCAAGACCACCATGGCCTCTCTGCCTCCCTCGACTTCCGCCGAAAAGTAATGTCGGCTTCCTCCGTGTACGACCCTCCGTTCAAACGGGCTGACCACGAGGGCCTCCTTTGCCGCCTCTTCCACCTCGGCCAAGGTGGCGCCCCATCGGGCGAGATCCCCGTGGGTCACCCAGCGTCGACGCCCTTCTTCCTCCACGCGAAAACACAGTGGAAGGTCTTCCACCCACAACCGGCAAGCCAGCTCTGACTCCGAAGCGGGCAGCCCCTCCTCCAGCGCGGACGCTCTCCAGAGGTCCGGAAGATTCGACGGACCGACCCCGGGCAAAACGACCTGTGGCACTCCCCCCCAGGCCACGGACCACAACCACCACATCCCCATAAGGACTCCTCCTTCCTCCTTCCTTCCGATACCATGGGGGAAGCCCAGAGGTGGTATGTCCAGGGCATGGTCCCAAGCGCTTGGCCCCTGGAGTCTCGCCACAGCGGCGCTTCTGGCGCTTCTGGCGCTGCCATCTTGGTGGCAACCCTTGATGGACCCAGACCTTTGGTGGCTCCTGTGGGCAGGGGAGACTGCGCTTCACTCGGGGAACTTTCCCACGCAGAACCTTCTCTCCTTTACCGCGCCGGAACACCCATGGGTCACGCACGAATGGGGCGTTGCCCTTCTTTTTGGGAGGATTGGGGTGGAGGCGGTGCCCTGGGCCAAGATTCTCTGCCACAGCGCTACGCTCGCAGGGGTGGCTGCACTGGTGCTCCGGTGCGGAAGCGGGTGGGCCTCGGTGGTGTCGGTTTTGTGGCTCTCACCCTTGCTGGCCCACGCTTTCACGGAACGGGCCCTGGCTTGGGGCAACTTGTGCCTTGTGGGCTTTCTTCTTCTTCAGCCGAAGAGGGGGTGGGGCGCCATGGTCCTTCGCTGGTCCCTGCTGGCCCTTTGGGCCAATGTTCACGGGTCCTTTGTGCTGGGGCTCGGCTTGCTGGCCTTGCACCGCCCGAGGGAGCTCCTGCCAGGAGCCCTCGTCACCCTGTTGAATCCCCATGGGTTCGGTCTTTGGCAGCTGGTGATTGGCTATGGCGCCGGAGAGGGCGCACAGGGCCTCGTGCACGCCTATGTCGACGAGTGGCAGCCCATGTGGCCGGACAGTCTCTTGCAGGTCATGCGCCTGGGTAGCCTGGGGTTGGCCGGTTGGGCCAGTCTTCGGTTTGGTTCCCACCGGGACCGAGCGCTTTGGTTCGCAGTCACCGCTCTGGCCTTGCGTCACTGGCGCTACTGCGCCCCAGCGGGCCTCCTGCTTCTTCCCATCGTCTGCGAGGCCCTGTCGAGACGCCTTCCTCATCGCCCCGCGGGAAGACCCGGGTGGGTGCTTGTTCCCGCCCTGTTCCTGGCCGCTGCCCTCTCCCCGCGGCAGGGCCCCGATCCGGATCGGTTCCCGAAGGCCCTGTTGGAACAACTCCCAGCGGACGCTCGGGTCTGGTCCGACTTCACCCTGGGGGCCTGGCTGTCCCGGGGAGGCCATCCGGCCTTTTGGGACTCCAGGAATGACTGCTACCCCCCCGCTGTCCTGGAAGATGGCATGCGGGTGGCCTGGCAGCTGGACGGTTGGGAGTCGGTTCTCCAGCACTGGGAGATCGACGTGGTGGTGACCGCCCAGGAGGCGCTCCAGACCTCGCTTCTCAGCATTGGATGGACGGTCCAATTGCGGGAAGGCTCGGTCTCCGCGCTGGTTCCTCCGGTGGATTCCGGGTAGGCTATCGGTCCACGGAGGCACCATGGGTGTTCGCTCGAGGTTGAAAAAGCTGGCTGACCGTTTCTCCGGGGAACACTCCGATGCAGCGCCCGAGGGTGGGCCCATTCCCTACGAGTGGGGCGACGAAGAGGCTGGCAGCTCACCGGTCCTCAAGGCAAGGTTGAAGCGGCCCCGCGATCATCGGTCGGAAAGAGAAAGCAGCGAAGAGAGTTGATCCATACCGTCTCTCGGCGGCACCTCCATTACGCCGTAGGTCAACTCCAGCTTGGCAAACGGCAAGGGCACCCGCTGTCGGTCCCAGCTCCTCAACTGAACCGAGTGTGAGGCTCGAGGGCGGACCCAAACCAGGGGCACGCCACCACGTCGGGCCAGCTCAAGAGCGCCCGGCGCCACACGGCCCGCCGGGCCTCGAGGACCATCCACCGCAACCGCCAGGCTCCACCCGTCGGACAGGCGGCGGAGACCCTCCCGAACCGCCGTCACAGCCCCCTGGGAGTCGCTTCCCCGAATGGCCTCAAGCCCCAGGGCCTTGAGGGCACCCGCGGCGAGTGTTCCATCGGAGGATCTGGAGATGAGGGCAGCCACCCTGCGGTCTCGATGGGTTGGGGCAAGGGATACCAGACCACCATGAAGAAAGGCGTACACCACAGGGCCTTCCGGAGACACGGCCGAGGAAGGGCCTGTTCGCCTCACGCGCCACGTCCGCGCCCAGACGCCGACAATCCACCCCAGAAGCCATCCCAACCGCATGACAGGTCTCTATCGCCCCCCCCGCCTCCGTGATACCGCTGGTACATGTCTGGCCCCGATCTCCCTCCTCTGGACACCTCTGCAACCCACAAGTCCGTTCGGGTGACGAGGACCGCCGCCGCACCCGACAGCGCTGGGCACATGTTGCCTCCTTTGGTCCCGGAAGCCAGTCGGCGGGCCAGGCGGTGGGCCTGGGGCTCATTTGCCGTCGGTGCTCTTGGAGCAGGAGTTGCCGTGGGTGCGGGTGCCCCCGCAGCCCTGCTGATGGCTCCGGTGGGGCTGGGTTTGGTGATGGGTGCAGTCGTTCGGCGGTCCGGCCAAGCCGCGGCCAGCCTGGAGGACACCTCTGTCTCCCATGTCACCAGCAGGGGGATTCTCTCCCGGCTGCCCGCCTTGCGGGAAACCCTCGAGCAGATGAGCCTGAATCCCGAGATTCACGCGGACATGCTGCTGTCCTTGGATGCCCTTCCAAGCAGACTACAGGTGCTGGACACGGCAGAGGAGAGATGCAGGCGAGCCCTTGACCTGGTCCAGACAGCAGAGCCTGAGGATCGGGCACCCCTGGTGACGCGGGTGGGCCAAATCGAGGCGCAGCGGCAGGCCCTCGGAGAGGCGCTGGACCAGCTGGTTCTGAGTGCAGCCCGCATCGGCACCGATGCTTCCGTGGACAGCGATCTGGAGCAGGCTCTCCTGGCCCAGGCCCGGGCGGCTGCGGCCACAGCGGACGATCTGAAGTGAGGCTACCGCCGCGGCTGCAGCTGGTGGTGTCCCTCACTCCCCCTGGTGGTGTGGTGATCGATGTGGGCTGTGACCACGGCCACACCTCCCACGCTCTCGGCGCCATCGCCACGGAAAGAGAGCCCCACCGCCTTCCACGGCGGCTCGACATCCACCGGGTGGTGGCGGACGGCCTGCGGGGCTTTCGACACGTGGACACGGCTGTGATCACCGGCATGGGAGCCCACGTGATTCGTCGCATCCTCCAACAGGGTCCAAAGCCACGGGTGGCCATTGTCCACAGCCCCCAGCACACGGACCGGCTCCGGTCGGGGCTCGCCCAGGATGGTTGGCGCATCGATGCTGAGGGGCTGGCACCTGAAGGATTGGGATTCGCCGAGGTCATTCGAGTGGTTCGCGGCAGGGAACCCAACGAGGAGCACACCCTCTGGTTTGGTCCCCACCTGCCCGGGGACCCACTCTGTGCGGCCCATGCCAGAACAAAGCTCGCCGCGTGGAGAACCCTCCTTTCCGATGCCCCGGCGGGTTCCGATACGCATGCCCAGGCGGCCCAATGGATCACCTGGCTGGAAGACCTTCTTTACCGCCTCCCGCCCAACGAGCCAGAGGGATAGGTTGCACCGGTGAACATCCTCGGCCTCTCCTGTTTTTACCACGACGCGGGTGCCTGCCTGTTGAAGGACGGCGTGCTCGTGGCCGCCGCCTCTGAGGAACGGTTCTCCCGGAGGAAGCACGACTCTGCTTTTCCCGTCTTGGCGATTCGCTACGTACTCGACGAGGGAGAAGTTTCCCCGGACGGAATCGATGCGGTGGTTTTCTACGACAAACCCATACTGAAGTTCGAACGGCTCCTCAAGAGCCAGCTCCACACGTTTCCATGGAGTTTTCGTCACTTCGTAGACGGGATGCCCCAGTGGATGAACACCCGCTTGCGCCTTCCCCGGTTCCTGGAGAAGGAGCTTGGATACAAGGGTCCCCTACTCTATTCGGAGCACCACCTGTCCCATGCGGCCAGCGCGTTCTTCACCTCGGGTTGGGAGGATGCAAGCGTGCTCACGGTGGACGGCGTGGGAGAGTGGTCCACTGCCAGCTGGGGGTTGGGCCAGGGAAACCGCTTGCAGATGAAGGGAGAGATCCACTTTCCCCACTCCTTGGGGCTGCTGTACTCCGCCTTTACCTGGTACTGCGGTTTCAAGGTGAACTCCGCCGAGTACAAGCTCATGGGCCTTGCTCCCTACGGAGAGCCGCGGTTTGTGGAGGAGATTCGTGAACTGGTGCACATCGCGTCCGATGGCTCCTTTCAGCTGGACATGCGCTTCTTTGACTTTGTCCAGGGACGCCGCATGTTCAACCGGCGTTTTGAGGATCTACTGGGCCGTCCACGCAGACCCTTGAACGCCACGGACATGGACGACCACTACATGGACGTGGCACGCTCGATCCAGGCGATCACAGAAGAGATCATGATCAAGCTCTCACGGTCTGTGGTGGAACGAACGGGAGTGCCTCGCCTGTGCCTCTCGGGTGGTGTGGCCCTCAACTGTGTAGCCAACGGCGCCATTGTCGCCTCCGGGGCTGTGGAGGACCTTTGGGTTCATCCTGCAGCAGGCGATGCGGGAGGTGCCGTGGGGGCAGCGTACTTTCTCTGGAATGGGCTGCTGGGCAAGCCGCGTCAGCCTCGCATGGGCACTCCCTATTTGGGTCCCGGATATGACGAGGGTGAGATCCGCCGGGCCCTGGATGCCCATGGCGCCGTCTACCAGCGCTTGGGACGCCAGGACCTCCTGGACGAGGTTGCCGCGTTTGTGGATACAGCCCACGTGGTTGGCTGGTACCAGGGGCGCATGGAGTGGGGCCCAAGAGCCCTGGGGCACCGTTCGATTCTCGGAGACGCACGCCACCCGGAGATGCGCTCGATTCTGAACCGCAAGATCAAGTTTCGGGAGGGGTTCCGCCCCTTTGCCCCCACAGTCCTAGAGGACCACCTGCAAGACTGGTTCGAGCTGGATCGTCCCTCCCCCTACATGTTGCTCGTTGCGCCGGTACGAAAGGACGCCCCTCCTCTTCCGGCGATCACCCACGTGGACGGCTCCGCCCGGGTTCAGACCATCAACGCCCGACAGGACCCGCTCTACCACGATCTGCTCCAGACCTTTTTCCGGCGTACCGGCTGCCCAGTGATGATCAACACCTCCATGAACGTCCGTGGCGAGCCCATCGTCAACACCCCAGAAGACGCCTATCTATGCTTCATGCGGACACACATGGACGCCCTCGCAGTGGGGCCTTTCCTGCTCCGAAAAGACCAACAGCCGGCAATGGACCTGCGGCCAGCCGACGAGGAATTCGGGCTGGATTGACACGCTGACCCGGACATTTCCCCAGTCTTCTTGCCGGGGTCTTCATCATCAGAACGTAGGCCAACCCTCGAGCACCAGGGACTCCATTTCCGCAGTATCTCCCCCACCGTCCAGGGTGACAGCCCCCGACAGACTGCCAAAAACCGTGTCACCTGGACCGAACCCCACCACATCAAAAGTAGCATCGGAAGGACGCTCCACCACGTACTCCCAGTTGTTGCCGGCCTGCCCCTGCTGTTCCATGAGAGACAGCGTGATGATGTTGTAGCTGCCTGCAAAGTCCAGGGAACCCTCCAGGTCCAGCACCATCTTTGTGGAGGTGTCAGCGCCGCTGGCCTGGGTGGCTGTGATGCTGGTTGCACAGGCATCCACAAAGTAGAAACCCGTGGTGGCAGTGAAGTCGACGGTGCCCATGCGGGCCACAACCCGGGGATCCACGGAAGCCTTCTCTTCACCGCGGTCCCCGGAGGGTTCATCGCATGCGGTGTCATCCCAGATGGTGTCCGTGTCCTGCGTACCTGTGTCTTCCTGGGTATCGGTGGCATTCCCGCCGGTATCCCTCTTTCCATTCTGTCCCACAATACACCCGGCCAGTCCGAGAAAAGCCAGCGCCAGGGCAGCGTTTCGAGTGTCCATCGTCAAATCCCTCTTTGGGTGGCCGCAGGATACCCCGGTCGGCTACACTACGCCCGCCCAGGCACCAGGAGTCTGCACATGATGTTTTTTGCGCCCTGGCTACTCGGAGCGGCCCTGGCCCAGGACACCTGGCCGGCTGGCAGCACCATCGATGAGGCCATTGCTGCCCAGGTAACCCAAGAGGGCTTGAGCTCCCTGGGGTCCCTCGTGGGTGCCGTGGTGCCACCCGGCATTGAGATCCCCGACCAAAGCCAGTCTGGTGGGACCTGGTGCTTCAACTACGCGTTCAGTTTTACCAATGGATTGGTTGACCTCGAGATCGTCGACACCACCATCACCCCCGGCCACGGCGTCCTCGATGCGGAAATTGATCTGTTGGTGAGCATCAATGACCCATCCAACAAGTTTGGCTTGGACTTCGAGGTGGCCTGTATTCCCACCTCCTGTGGCGGCTACATCGAGCCCTTTCCGGTGACGGTCAACCTGCCGATTGCTATGCAGATCGTGACCCAGTCAGATGGGACCCGTGCCCTGGATGCCATTGTCGGGGACATCGCCATCGACCAGGGCCTCGCCAGTGAGCACATCGAACTGGACTGCTTCTTTGACGACATTGACGACTTCTTTCGTGACTACCTTGGTTTCTCCTATTTTGACTGGATGATCTCCCTGGTGGAGGGAGAGCTCACCAGCGCCATCAGCGACGTCGCCCCCGACCTGGAAGAGGCCATCGAAGATGCCTTCGCGGCGGCACGAATCTCCGAGGACATCGACGTCCTGGGCAACGTGCTCCACATCGAGGCCTACCCGGACGATGTCAACATCTCTCCGGAAGGACTGGAGCTGGTCCTGGCTGGCACCTCCAGCGCCGACGCGTCGAATTGTCTACCTTTGGGAGCGGACCCGGGTGGTTCTCTGATGACCGCCAGTGACATTCCCGCCATGGGCGATGCAGCCGGCGGCCTCGCGATTCTGGCTTCCGACGACTTTGTAAACCAGATCCTCTACACCGTTTGGAAGGGCGGCGTACTTTGTTTTGACCTCGCAGATTCAGGCTCACTGCCAGTGACGTTGAACACAGCGCTGCTTGGATTGCTCGCCGGAGACGCCTTCGACGAGTTCTTCCCGGAGCCGGCGCCCCTTCTCATGGCCACGAAGCCTCAGAACCCGCCGGTGGTGGAGTGGGAGGGGCCCAACGACATCAACATCACCATCGAGGACCTTGGCTTGGACATCCTGGCCGACGTGGACGACCGCGTGGCCCGCCTGGTCGGTATGTACTTGGACGTGGAGCTCGGCGTAGACCTCCAGTTTGATGGAACCACAGGCGCGATCGACATCGTCGTGGACTTCGACCCAGAGGCAATTCACGTCACCATCCCCTTCAACGAGCTCGCACCAGAAGCAAGCGAAAGCATCATCGAGCAATTTTCGGCGGTCTTTTCGTCCCTGGTGGACCCCATTCTTGGGAGCGCCCTGGGCAATCTGTCCTTCGCGATGGGAAGCATGGAAGGGGTAGGGCTGACCCAGCTGGATGTGCGGCCCGGCGGAGCCTCCGGGGACTGGCTCGAAGTGGCTGCAGAATTGGGTCCTGTTTCCTATGGAGCGGAGGGCTGTGGTGGTGATGGCGGCTGTGGCGGCGGGTGCGGAGACACAGGCGGCGGATGCTCCACAACAGGGTTCCGCTCCCGAACACTCCTGATCTTGTTCCCGTTTCTCTTGGCGACCTTTCGACGCAAACGCTGAAGCTCCGTCCTATCCCTCAAAGCGCACAGTGGACATCAGCTCGTCCGCGGCGGTCTTTGCCGGACCCAGATACCCTTGGGGAACCAGGAGCTCCAGGTGCCAATCCAGGCCCACCTGGTGTGTCAAGGTCGCCAAGACACGCGGTGCGCCGGGATCCTCCGGAAGGCAGGTAGCGACCCGCACGTCACCGGTGACCCGCAGCCGACTGTAGAGCCCTTCCTCGGTGTATCCCCACTCGCAGCCTGCCCGCACACGGGGCTGCAAGTCATTGGCTGGCAGCCCACGAATCTCCAGAGAAGCACCGCTTGATGCATGCTCCAGGCGGATTCTTAGAGGGTCATCTGTGGCCCCCGGCTGACCAGACCAACCTTCCAGCACGTCCAGGGCCAGTCCGGTATCCAGGTCCCGCCATGGCCCATTCACCACGCGCCATGACTCGGTCTCGGCGGGCTTCTCCTCCACCTCGGTCCATTCAGACTCAGGAATCTCCATGGGTTCAGGGGGTCGTCGAGGACATCCCCAGAACAGCCAAATCAAAAGAGTCACCCGTCTTCCTGGAGCTTGGCCCAGGCAAAGGCCGCGGTCACCTCCCCAGCCTCCAGCGCGGCCAGGAGGGCATGGTCCCCTTGAAGACGCTCCGCAGCGTCTTCCCGGGCTGCTTCTGCCGCAAGATCCAATACCGTTCGGACCCGGCCCCGCCCGCGCCGGTCTTCCCACTCAGCTCTACCCCTCCCACACAGCCACGCTCCATGCGTGCCAATGGCCTCCATCGCCGAATCTATGCCGCGGTCTTCCAGGGCGGACGTTGTCAGGACGGGTGCCTGCCAGCCTCCGTCTTCACTCAAATGAACCGCTTGCTCCAGCTCCCGGGCCAGGGCTTCCGCGCCCGGCCTGTCCGCCTTGTTCACCAAGAAGACGTCTGCAATTTCCAGCAGGCCCGCCTTCATGGCCTGCACCGTGTCACCGGACTCAGGCGTCAACACCACCACCGCAGTGTCTGCTACCTCGCACACGGCCAGCTCGGATTGCCCCACCCCTACCGTCTCCACGAAGATCTCATCCCACCCCGCTGCGTCGAACAAATCCACCACCTGCCCCGTGGCCCGGGACAGGCCCCCCAGGTGCCCTCGGGCCGACAAGGACCGAATGAAAACACCTGCATCCAGCGCGTGACTCTGCATCCTCAATCGGTCCCCCAAAATGGCGCCTCCAGAAAAGGGCGACGACGGATCCACAGCCAGCACCGCTACCGTCCTCCCCTCTTCCCGAGCCCGGGCGATCAGGCGATCCACCAAGGTGGACTTCCCCGCGCCTGGCGGACCCGTGATTCCAAGCACCCTGGGCGCACCCGGATCTGTTCGTCGTCGGATCTTCAGCCCATCCAAAACGCCACCCACCCCCGGCACACGCTCCTCCACCAAGGAGATGGCACGCGCCAGGGCTCGAATGTCGCCGGAGCGGGCGCTTGCGAAGATCTCGTCCAAACCGCCTCCGGTAAGTCCCAGCGGGATGGACCCATTGTCCCATCCTCGTCCCCATGGGGCAACGTCCTGGGCTGCCCCAGGTTGAAAGGTGAGGTACCATGCGCGGGTGCTATCCCTACTCCTTCTGCTTTCCTGTGGCCCCGACGACACGACCATTTCCGGGAGCGTCGCTGGTCAGCCCTTCAACAACGCGCTGACAGCCTATTTCGGAGGTCGATACCTGTTCTTCTCCAACACACCTCTGGATTGCATGGACGTGGATTGGGTGCATTGGAGCTATGTCGAGGGTGAGGACCCGGCGGGCACGGATATGACCGCGGCCCAGTTCACCTTTGGAAGAGACGCAGAGGTCAGCATCGGTCATTTTGACCTCAAGGACCGAGCTCAGGTGGAGGGTTCGGTCCTGCTCATGGATGGCGGGGGCTTCTCGGAGTATCGCGTGATTGAGGGGGAGCTTGTCGTGGAGTCGGTGACCGAACGGGACACCGTGACAGGAACCTTCCACTTGACGCGTTTCCTAGACACGGAGGAGGGAGAGCTGGAAGCCAGTTTCACGGCGGAGTGGTGCGTCAACCTCCCGGACTGATCTTCCTTTGCTTGTCGGCCTGCACCGGGGGAGAGCCTGCCCCTGCCGGGGACGAGACCGCACAGGTCTTCCTTTTGGAAGAAGCCGGACCCGTGGAGAACTGGCGCTCAGAGAACGGTGCGGGGGCGCGGTTTGATCGGAGAACCGGGATGCTCCATTGGCGTGACAAAGTTGGAAGCGAAAGGGAGATTCGAACCCGTTTGGCCTGGACCAACTGGGGACAGCTGGAGCACTGCCTGGGATCACCGGTTCGGGAGAGGCCCGGAGGAGACCCGGGTGCGCAACGCTTGCTTGTCATTCAGGGCGACGAGGTCTCCTGGCAGTTGACCTTCTCAGGAATCAACCGGTGCTCACTGGGCGGGCGGGTCTCTGTGCATGCTATCGACGATGCTGTGGAAGCGGGTCTCCTGACGGTCGACGGGATCCCATGGAGCCAAGGTGGTCGGCAGCGTGCCTTGTCCATCCTCAGAGAACAAGAGCGTGCCACCGTCCTGACAGACTGGGCGACCCTTCAGGCCTTGGACCGAATCCTGGTATTGAAACGTCTGGGAGAGGACCCGGATCCCCGAGCGGAGACGGTGCTGCTTGCCCTTCGGGCCCGGATGGACGGCCACGAGGACGACATCGATGCGGCTCTGGCGCAGCGCGCCTTTCGTCTGACGCCGCCCATCAGTCCTTGAGTTCTTCCTCCAGCAAATCACCGAGCTCCTGGGTGCGCTGGTAAGCCGCATCCACAGAGTCTGTTACGACCGCCGCAAATCGCCCTTGTTTGAGCACCTGGATCGCCCGGGAGGTGGTCCCACCGGGACTTGTCACCTCATCGATGAGCTGCGCCACGTGGTCCTCCGATTCTCGAATCATCTCCGCGGTTCCCATGAGGGTCCCCAGGACCGCTTCCCGGGCGAGATCCCGGGGCAGGCCGATGAAGGCGGCGGCCTCGGTAAAGGACTTGACGAAGTGAGCCACAATCGCGGGACCCGTACCGTTGACGGCGGTGGCCCGGTCGACGTGGCTCTCCTTTCCCACCTGCACCTGAGTCCCCATACCGGCAAGAACCCGCTGGATACGTTCTGCACCGGCCCCTTCCGCGCCCGTCCAAACCGTCATTCCCCGGTGGATCCGACAAGGGAGATTTGGCATGGCCCTGGCCACCCGTTCGTGCCCCAAGCCTCGCCGCATGCTTGAGAGTGACGCCCCGGCCACAATAGACAGGACCTGGGTTTCTGCCCTCAACGTTCCGGAGAGCTCTCTCAACACACCGGCCAGGGACTGGGGCTTGACCGCCAGGACCAAGAGATCAGCGTTGGTTGCCACCTCAGCATTGGACGCCGTGACGACAATTCCATGCGTACTGGACAGGTGCTCCCGACGAGCCGCATGTGGGTCAGAAGCCATCACCCTTTCCGCGGTGCAGACCTGTTGATCCAGTACTCCGGAGATCATGGTCTCTGCCATGACCCCCGCTCCCACGAAACCCAGCGTCCAATTCGACATGCCCGGTTCCTAACCGGTCACGAAGGGATCGAGGCGCACGGTTTCGTCTCGAAGCCGGACGGGGGGATCACAAAGCGTGCGGTAGACCTCCCAACTGGGAGCTGCATCCTCCCCTGCCAAGGCCCTGATGAGCTTCCTCTCCTGGATTGGATTCATCCACCGATACGCCCCCGCCCGTCCCACAAGATGAACTCCCAAGCTGGCCAGCGCCGCCACGACCCTTCCGTGTGCAGGATGCCACGGCCCGGCCCAGCCGGGATCATAATGTCGAAGCCTCACCACCGTGGCGGTCTCTGGATCGGTGGCGGGTACGCCTGCGGCGCTCATGGCCACGGAAACTTGCTCCGCGAGCGCATGATCCGGTAGATTCCACAGGGCACTGGAGGGACCTACGGACAGGTGCGCCACCAATGTACCGGGAGGCAGCTCGTCCCCCGGAAGAAGAGATGGAGAGGTAATCCGGTACAAGGGAAGCTCCCCGTCGATGACATGAATCTCTTCCGCCAACCTTCCAGCTATGGAAACGCCCTGGTACGCCTGGAGGGCGACCTGAATTCGGTGGCGAGTAGGAAGCCTGGCCACATCCCAACGGGCCGAGGCAGGTGCGGCATCCCCCAACCAGGCCAGGACCTCCGCGGCGCTGCGCACGCAGAACAAGGGACCGTCCACCTCCCACTCCGATCCCTCGGTCTTCACTGCGCGAACACGACCCTCTTCCACCCGGAGACCCGTCACGTATTGTTGTCCCTCAAACACTCCCACCTGGCCCACGTTGTGTCTCCACCCCTGTCCGGGGCTGGCCCCCAGCGCCACTCTCCTACCTCCGGCCACCTTTTCCGCGTGGTGGAGCCGCGCCATGCTGACATTGAGTAGAGAAGGCTCTCCCCAACGCTTCCGTGCATAGGGGCCGTGCAGGGCCTCAAAGGTCTTCCGGCCAAACTGTTGCACCACCCAGTCCTGGTAGGTGCGCATTTCCAGCCCGCCTCCCACCAGGCTCCTCATCCACACCCGGGCGCGGGCGCGGGCCTGGTCCTGAAGGGTGGAGAAATGGTCCCCCCTTGGAAGCACGCCTCTGAGCCTCGCCGGGGACAAGGGCAAAGGTGACAAGCGCCCTCCCACGCTGACAGCACGGGCCCACTCGGCCACCTGGGGTGCTGCCCCGTAGGCTTCCTCCGCGGCCGTGATGTCCGCGGACTCCAGGTGCAGAACCCCCAGATCCTCCGGGATGCGCGGATCCTCCCATCCTCCCGGCGACGCTGCGGGATCCAAAAGCAACCCCTCGGCCCCAAGGGCAGCCGCAGCTCGGACCCCACAGGGTCCTCCACCAATGACAATGGAAGGCATGGGCTAAGATTCGCCCGTCACGCAAGCGGAGGCAAGGCACCATCCATGGATTACCGAAACCCCAAGCCTACAGTGGACGTGGTGATTTCCACCCCCCGGGGCATTGTACTCGTACGCCGGGCCAATCCGCCCTACGGATGGGCGCTGCCCGGCGGCTTCATCGACGAGGGAGAAGCGGCCGAGGCCGCCGCCATTCGTGAGGTACTGGAGGAGACCGGCTTGCAGATTGGGCTTGATGACCTGCTGGGCGTGTATTCGGACCCCGCCCGGGATCCCCGGTTTCACACCATGTCCGTAGTCTTCACCGCACATTCAGATGGAATCCCTTCCGGTGGGGACGACGCCCTGGAGGCCCGCTGTTTTGCTCTGGATGCCCTACCGAAACCCATTGTCTTCGACCACAAGAGGATTTTGCAAGACTACCAGGCGTTTCGAGCCACGGGAGCGCGTCCCGACCCCATGCGAGACGTGAATTCCTGATCCGGCCAGCGCCTTAGTCCAGCTGGGCGTAGAAGTTGACCCCCCTTCGGTTCTGGTCGATATTCAGGGGTTGGTTGATGGCGGGGAAGGCCCGCTGGCTGCAGTCCATTCGGTCGCAGAGCCGACAGGTGACCCCCACCGGCACCGCTGCATCCGTATTTCCTACATCAATTCCATCCGCATAAACAATCTCCCGCGCGTGCTCAATGGAGCAGCCAAGCCCAATCGCGTGCACATGCTTGGCCTCATGGAACCCGCCAATTTCCTTTCGAACGGTGCGGGCGAAGCAGAAATAGGTCGCCCCATCAGAGAAGCGGGACACCTGGGTTCGAATCACCCCAGGGGTCAGGTAGGCCGCATGGACGTTCCACTTTGGGCATGCGCCACTGAACCGGGCAAACCGAATGCCGGTCCCGCTAAATCGCTTGGAGATGTTTCCAGCAATGTCCACCCGCGTCAGGTGAAATGGCACCCCCTCCATGCCCGGGCGCCGAAGGCTCGCAATCCGATGGCAGACCTGCTCGTAGCTGGTCCGGAACCTGTGCCCAATCAACTCCACATCGTATCGGTGGGCCCGTGCCACCCGAAGAAATGGCTCGTAGGGCATCAGCACAGAGCCGGCGAAGGAGCTCGCCAGGGCCAGGCGGGCCAGAGTGCGGGACGCATCCGTGGTCAGTCGGTCGTCCGTCAAGAGACGATCGAACACGCTGGCACAGTCCAACAAACCGATCTGCAGGGCCACCTGAAAGTGCAGACTTCGGGGGGGGAGAAGCTCGGAGAGATGCAACTGCCCTCCCCCCGCATCAAAGCGTCGCAGCAATCCGGTCCCCTCCCCCACCGCGGACACCTTGATGCGAACGCCGTGCACTTTTTGAAGGTACCGCTCCATCCCCGCGTGGCGGGTTGTGGTGGAGAGGTCGGCATCCCGACACAACCTCTCGGCCCTCTCTTCGAGTTCCGGGAAGTAGTTGAGGTGCCGCTGGATGAAGTCGCTCACCTGTTCCTCGGGCGACTGAAGCCCCTCCAGCTCCTCCCCTCCCACCTCCTGCACCCTTGCCGCCAGTGCATCTGTGGACTCCCGGAGGAGAAGCAGGCGCTTGTACAGAGACAACAAAGCCTGGGCCACCCCCTGGTTGTGCCGAGTGAATTCCCGGACATCCTCCTGGGTCAGCTCCAGCGCCTCGAACATCGGGTCCCCCAGGACCTCCATGGCCTCGGCCAGAACCCGCGCGTCGTCGTCCACCGAGAACGCCTGCAAGTCCAGCCCAAACAGACCAGCCATCTTGATCAAAAGCGGCGCTGACAGCGGCCGTTTGTCATGTTCAATCAGGTTCAGGTAGCTCGGAGATATTCCCAGGCTCTCCGCGAGCTGCTTTTGGGTCAACCCACGCTTTCGACGCACCGTTCGAATCTTGGGGCCAAAGCTTGGGTTTGCCATCAGGTACTCGCGAGCGCCGCCAACTCCGCCTCAAAGAGTTCCAGGATGTTCTCCCTGAATTCATCCAGGGCGATAGCGCCGGAGTCGGCCTTCGCCAACAAGCTCCTGTGGGCCCGGTATTCCAGATTGTCCTTGCCTGCCTTGCTCTGCAACATTCGCCAGGCCTTGCGACGCTCGACACAGAACAGCACCACCTGGCGAGAGACCGCGAGGTGGCGCACCCCGGAACCCGTCGGATTGTCCACCACGATGTAGACCCCCCAGTCGGGGACAAAAGCCCGGTGGTCCCTGCGAAGGAAGCGCCTGTAGACGATGTCTTGTTGGTTGAGTCGCAGCAGCATCTCATCCATGTGCACGAGGTCCTTGGCGGCGCCTTCTTCAATCCGCTTGAAGTGGCGCCTGAAACGGGCCTCCGTGCTTGCCCAATGGGCCACCGTGTACTTGTAGGTCTCCTCACTTCCTGGACGACGCACTGACGCCCAGTCCTTGCTCGGGCTGGGATTCCCCTTGATCTCCATGGCCTCGCCGTAGGTCTCGCCGGTCTGGGGATTGAAGACAAAGTCCGGCATGCCGCGACAATCTCGAATCCGCTTGGCCTGGATGGAAGAGGAGTCATCCGGCACACCGTGTTCTGGCTGGCAGGTGGTGAAACACTGGAAAAAGGCCGTTCCACGGTAGTCCAGGCCATCGATCATCGTTCGGTAAAGGCGCGTTGCATTGGCCATGGAGAGCTGGGCCACAAAAGGAGAGCCATGTCCGGAGGTGAGAATCTCCGCCACGCTCTTCTTCTCCACGATCTTGCCCTGGGAGGCATCGCCCAGGCCGTTCATGTCCCCTCCCCCCGGCATCGGGGAGGAGTCTGAGTTCTGGCCGCCGGTGTTGGAGTACACCTGGGTGTCCAGCATCAGCAGCTTTACATTCGGGCGGTTCTGCAGCACCACCTTGGACACATTCTGGAAGCCGATGTCCCCCATTCCCCCGTCGCCACCAATGACCCAGGCCTTGGGCATCTCCCGGATTTCCAGGTCGGTCATCAGCCCGTCACCAAAGTGAGTGAAGTCGAAGTAGTCGTCCTCGCTGATGACCTCTTCCCTATCAAGCAGGGCATCCACAAGCCTCTCAGGGATGATCGAGCGCCGTGCGAAATCCATGAGAAAGCTCTCGCCGAACATCCAGCCCACCGTCGCCCCGTCCTGAAAGAGGGAGTTCATCCATGGGTAGGGATGAGGGTTGTTGGGCGGTGTGGACCCATAGACCGTGTTGCAGCCAGTGTGCGCCCCCATGGCCATGACAGACATGCCGTTGGCGAGGCGACCGTCATTGGCCTGGAGATCCCGGTGGTTGAAGGCGTCCTGCCGGAGGACGCTCGCCAAGACATCCACCAATACCTCGTGGGTGAGGTCATCCCCCTCCGCGATCCTCGTGGCCGTGTCCGCATCGGACTCCCCGCCAAGCCCCATGATCACGTGGGCCACGGCTCTTTGAAACAGTGCGTGTACCTCCGGTGCACGCGCCTCCAGCGCCGCCAGACGAGAGACTCCCTCGGAATCCAGCCGGCTGGCCTTCCCCTCCAGGCGCACAGCTTTCGCATGGTAGAGGGGCCGCATGTAGGCCTCGGTGATGGTGGCCACCGCCCGCAGCACGCTCTTTTCGCCGCAGCCAGCGCATGCACCATCCCCTGACACAAGGCCTTCATAGAGCTTCCGGACCATCAGGTGATTCCGAAGCACCCCAGCCTTGGCCTCCCGGGCGTTTTCATAGTCGTACCGTCCAAGAAACTTCTGCGTGGTATCTGGAAGTCGGTCCAGGAACTTGACCCCAGTCACCACGTCCGCGTTGACCTCCTCAGAATCCGGCACCATGACCAGGGCCTCGTGAGAGCCACAGGCGGTCACGCAAGCCGCGCAGCCTTTGCATAGATCGGAAACAAAGATTGAAAACAGCCCGCCCGCTCCAGCGTTCTTCTTTTCCGGCATAGAAAAGATGGCCTTGGTCTTGTTGTAGGCCAGCGGCAGCTTCTCAAGGATTCCGACAAGCTCACCCTTCGAGGCATCGGACACCTGATCCATGGACTCCAGCTGCCTTGCCACCAACATGGCAACAGCCATCTCGCTCTTTTCAGCCACCGAGTCGTTCATGGCCTGCCTCAAGGACGACTCCATGCGCGGCACGGCCGCCAGCAGCTGGGTTCGATCTCCCTCGTCGTGCACGTAGCTCTCAATCGCCGTGGTAAGCACCGTGTCCAATTCCTGGGCGGTGTTCGGCAAAGCCGTGTCTGGACACACCACAATACACTCCATGCACTGGGTGCAATTCTCCTGTACGAACACCGGCGTCTCCCGGCGCGCCACATACTTGGACACCGTGGCTCCCGCAGCTGAGGCGACCACCCCAACGGCGGACAAGGGTGAAGCGGGTTGGTGGTAGCCGAGGCCCGCCCGGTACTCCCCTTCAAAATAGGCCAGACTGAACACGTTTGCGCGCTCCTCCTGTTTGGCTGGCGCGGGCTCATCCCCACAGGGCGTGCCGCATCCATTGCCAAGGATGGGGCTTCCCCGCATGTCCGAGATATCGGGAGCCCCCATGGCGCCGTGGGGCACCTCCACCACCTGTTCGAATCCATCTTGCATGACCTGCATGTTGGATTCAACGACCGCGTCTCCAAACCTGCCAAACTTCTTGACGTACTGGGCCCGCACGACCTCCAGAAACCGCTCCTTGTCGATTCCATAGTCTTTCAGGAAACTGGAAACGCCAAAGAACGCCCCCAAGAAGGCGTTGCCCTGCATTCTCAATTGCAGATCTTCGCGGTTCGTTGCGTTCCGGGCGATCGCAAAGCCGGGAAGGATGACAATCCGAATGCCCTTGTCCGTGATCTCCTGGCGGTATCTCTCCGGTACCTGCTGCCAGGCACGCTCGGGGGTTTCATCGGACTCCCAGACAAATGCCCCTCCCGGCTTCAAACCCTCCACAGGATTCCCATGGGTGAACGCCTTCGGATCGCAACAGAGCACCACATCCACGTGGCGAAGATCGCAGTTCACGCGGATGCGCTCCGGCGCAACCACAAGGAAGTAGTTGGTGGGCGCCCCCTTCTTCTCCGATCCGTACTTCGGATTGGCGCTGATGTGGAGAGCCTCCTCCAAATTGCCCGTCTCATCGCGTACATTCTTTTGCTGCGCCAAATCGTCGCCGAATTCCCCAATGATCGCCCCCAGGTTCTTTCCTGTGGTGATCATTCCCCAGCCGCCGATGGAGTGGAACCGAATGGAGATCGCGCCCTCCGGCAGTAGCGAAGGAGTGTCGTCAGAGCACACCTCGTAGGGGTGGTCAATCCCAAGCGTGAAGTAGCCCTCCCCGTCCGCTGCTGTACGGCCATCTCTACGGCCTCGCTCCCCCGCCACAAACTCGTAGGCGCCCAACACGGCTTCAGGCCGGAAATCGCGGGACCCAAGACCGTAGCTTCCACTAAAGATGCGTGGCAGATTGGCGGAAGACAATGCCACCCGTCCGTCCGAGATGCCCTTCTCGCTGCGCTCCACCGCCTTTTGCAACGCGGTGCGAATCTCCCGGGTCAACGGATTGTCTCCGGACAGAGCCTCGTCGGTACGTTCCAGAATGACCACGTTCTTTCGACCGGCGAGCGCCTGTACAACAGCGTCTTCAGGAAACGGACGAATCATGTTCACGTGAATCGAACCCACCCGAAGACCACGGGTCTCCTCCAGGTGGTCCACAGCAGCCTCAATGTTCTCCGCTGCGGAACCCAGAGACACAAAGACCGTCTCCGCCCCATCGGTCCCGTATTCTGTGATCGGGCCATACCGACGCCCCGTCAGCTCCCCAAACTCCCGATAGGCATCGGCAATGAACCCAGGTATCGCCTCGGCAAAGTGGTTTCGCCTGGCGATCACCCCGTTCATGTAGTGTTCCTGGTTCTGCACGGGTCCCAGCAGCACCGGGTTGAGCAGGTCAATCACCTTGGGCACCCGCCTGCGGGTAGGACCGAACAGCTCCCGCTGGGCCTCTGTCGGGCACTCAATGGTATCCCCGGGATCTCCCAGGAACTGCCGCAGCAACTCCGCTTCCGGCTTGTAGAAGGTTCGCTCCAGATGGGACGTGAGAAAACCATCCTGGATGTTCATTCCCGGTGTCAGGGAGAGCTCACAGACCCTTCGAAGGATAATCGCCTGGTCCGCGGCCTGTTGTGCATCCCGCGCCATGAGCATGATCCACCCGGTGTCCAGCGCTCCGTAGAAGTCGTCGTGACCACAATGAACATTGAGAGCGTGCTTGGTCAGGGCCCTGGCAGCAATTTGCACCACCAAGGTCGAGAGCTTTCCAGGTGCGTGGTAGTACTGCTCAATCCCATAGACCAGGCCCTGGCCCGAGGTGAAGTTCACCACCCGCTTTCCGGTCACCGAATAGGCAATGGCGCCGCCCTGGGCCGCATGCTCACCCTCCGCTTCGATGGCCACCTTGTTCCCTCCGAAGACGTTGAGCTCCCCATCCGCAAACGACTGCTGGAAGATCTCCCCCATCTCGGTGGAGGGCGTGATTGGATAGAACACGCCCGCTTCTGCCACCCGGGCTTCCACATGCGAGGCGACCAGGTGGTTGCCGGTCGAGGTGATTCGAATGCCGGGGAACGGCGGCTTCATCGTCATGGAAACTCCAGGCTGCTCTTCGGACCCTCTGGATCATCTTTACAAGATTTACAAAATCTCGAGGATCGGGTTTACATCGCTTTACAAAGCTAACCCGACAGACAGCCAAAGGCATTGAATTTCAGGCCCTCTCCACCGATAAATCAAAGGACGAGGGCAACGACCTTCACCCCCGCCCCCGTGTACGCCGGAGACGCTCATGGAAGAACAAGCACAACAGGAATTCCAGCTGGAAGCGGACAGCGAAAACCAGGGCCACCTGGACAGCGCTCTTCAACACCTGCAGCTGAGAGAATTCGAAGAGGAAATTGAGCTGTACCGAACCTATGGTGGGGACTGATCCCTCTCCGTCACCCGGTAGATCGAAAGCGCTGAGTCGCCGTAGGTCCTGACCCGATCTCGGATGAGCCTGGCTGTGGCCACAGGCGTGTCCACGGCTGCAGCATGTTCCAGCACCAGCACTCGGCACACGTGCGCTTCCAGCCCCTTCACCACCACCTCCGGATCTGCCGCATAGGGCGGATCAGCGAACACCAGGTCCCACAGCCGCTCACCAAGCGCTCTGGGGGTTGCGCCGGGAATCCACTCCGCCTGGACACCCAGCGCGTTTGCCCGATCCCGCATGGCGCCCCTTGCCCGGAGATCACGCTCCACGAGGGTCACCTCTGCGCCACGAGAAAACGCCTCGAAGCCGACAAGCCCGGAGCCGGCATAGGCATCGAGAATGGTCCAGCCAGACAGGTCCTGCCCCAACACCGAGAACAAGGCCTCTCTTACCCTGGCTGAGGTGGGGCGGATGCCGGGCCCGATTCTTCCGGGCAAGGCCCTTCCCCGAAGGGCGCCTCCAGTGATGACGATGGGCATGAAGACTCCGCTGGCAGATCCAGGCTTGGGGTTCTGCCTTCTATTCTCCATACCTCCACTTGAGCGCCCAGGGCGAGCAGGCGATCAATCCAGACCCGCTGGCCATCTCGCAAGCTGTCTCCCGGCCCCTTCACCTCGACAAACAAGGGGCCCCTCGGCAGACGAGTCGGAAACGCGCCCTCAATCGAACCTCCTGTGCCATCCAACACCAGGAGGTCCGGCAATCCAGACCAGGACGGCTCCCCCTCCCAGGCCATCCGCTCCAGCAGGCCAGCCAGCAATCTCCCCGGAAGCGCCTTCACCACAGCGAGTATCTGTGGGTCGGAAAACCGCCAGTTCACCCCTCGGATGGAGCACCCCCGGTGACGAAGACCGGCCCGGAGGACCGTGGCCCCATGGCCAAGGGTGAGATCCTTGAGCCGGGCCGCCAACAACCCCGCGCGGGCGCTCGCAAAATGCCGCGTGCCATAGTCCAGTGGAGCATCCAAGCCCTTGACTGGAAGCATGCCCGGGACAGGCAGCCAAAGAAGATCAAAGAACAACAATCCAAAGAGTGTGCGCCAAATACTGTTCTCTCCCCCTACCGCCGCACCCTCCCCCAGGAGCCCCAGCACAGATAGTTCAATGGAGCCCCCTCCGGACCATGTTCGGTGCCCGTCCTGATCCACCGCGCATTCCAGTGGGACCTGCCGCTCTCTTGCCTTCCGCAAGGGCGGCCCCGGTCTCCACCCCACCCCGGCGGAGCGTGCCAGCCGTCTTCCCGTTCGATCCAGAGCAAGTCGTTCCGCAGGTGAGGCGCGGGTTCTCCAGGCCGCGCAGATTCGGGCTCCCTCGGCAGTGCGCCCCAACGCCGCCTCGCAAAGCGCAGCCCGGCGCACGGGCTCGATGCTTCGACGGCCCGGTGAAAGGGCCACTCGCCGGTACAAAAGACCCGCTCCAGCGACGTCCCCAGCCTGTTCCAGCTGCCGGGCCTGCTCGTAGACACGGTCCTCCAACAGGCGCAGTGGGTCCACTTGTCCTCGCCAGGCTTCCAAGGGCCGGGCCCTGGACACGGTGCAAAGGAGTGCAGCATCGTCTGCGCCAAGATCTCCCCGGGTGACGGCATCCCACAGGGCCACGTGGTCCGCATTGCGAAACAGACCCGGCCCCCCGGTGGGCAGATAATCCACCGAACGCACGCGGCTTGTTCGCTCCAGGAAGAACCAGGACCGGTCCTTCCAATTGGATTGAAAGCAGATCCGTTCCAGGCGACGCACCCCGCCCCGGTTTCGAACCCGAACCACCCCCTGCTCCAGGTCGACCTCCGCAATCTTCAGGCGATCCTCCAAGGCCCCCTTGCGGCCCGTCGTTGGGAGGCCAAGGGACCTGCACTTCTGCCTGAGTTCCGCGGCCGTGAAACAAGACAGTTGTTCCGTCAGGCCCGCGCTCCACTCCAACCAGCCTGCCCGAATGAGCATGGGCACCAGGTCCCCAGCCGATCCATCCTCCCCTGGAAGTTGGGACACCCGGAACCACCTGGGCCGCCGGGAAAGGAGCCGTGCCACAAGTTGGCCTGAGAGCCCCTCCAAAGCCAAGATGTCTGCGCAGAGTGCCCCGTCCTCCTCGCTCACCACCCCTGGGAATCTCTCCACCACACACTGGGCAACAGCCTTCAAATCGTGAAGCGCCCACGTTCCGGAGTTAGCATCGGGGAGAACCATTGCCTCAATGTATGGGGAGGAGTGCCGCAAGAGCGGCCATAATTTGTCCGTGGCAACTCGAAACACCAAGATTGTCGCGACCCTGGGCCCGGCGACCCGGGGTCACGGACGCCTCGCCCGCCTTTTGGAAGCTGGTGTGGACGTGTGCCGCATCAACTGTTCCCATGGCGATGCGGAGTCCATTCGCGCGGACATCTCCCACATCCGGAGCCACGCGACCCAACTTGGCCTCCACGTGGCCATCCTCCTTGACCTGCAAGGCCCCAAGATCCGCACCGGGCCCGGGGAGGAGCCGCTTCTGGTGCCATCCGGGTCGCTGCTGACGGTGGTGGTGGCCGAAATCGAGGCCAGTGGGCTGACCTGTGGCACGACCTACGACCGCTTTCACAAGGACGTGTCACCGGGTGACCGCGTGTTCTTTGCCGATGGAACGCTGTCTGGAAGGGTGGAGTCGGTCCGTGCTGATCTTGATCCACCCGAGGTGGACATTCGCATGGACCGGGGCGGACGGCTGGGAGCCCGCAAGGGCATCAACCTGCCCGGCGTCCAGGTCTCCGCGGCTTCTCTCACGGAGAAGGACATCGCGGACCTGGCCGTTGGCGTGCACGCCGGCGTGGACTACGTCGCCCTGTCCTTTGTGCGCCGCCCAGAAGACCTGGAGGACCTGCGCCAACGCTTGGTAGACCTGGGACAGCCGGACCTGCCCATCATTGCCAAGATTGAGAAGCCCGAGGCCGTCGAGCGCTTGGGGGAGTTGCTTCCCCTGTGCCAGGGCATCATGGTCGCCCGGGGGGATCTCGGGGTGGAGATGCCCTTTGAGGAGCTCCCCATCCACCAGAAGAACCTGATTCGCGCCGCCAACAGCGCGGGGGTGCTGGTGATCACCGCCACACAGATGCTGGACTCCATGGAACGCCATTCCAGACCCACCCGCGCAGAGGCCACCGATGTGGCCAACGCCATTCTCGACGGCACCGATGCGGTCATGCTCTCAGGGGAGACCGCCACGGGCAAACACCCTCTGGAGGCTGTCCGGGTCATGGACGGAATCGCCAGACACGTGGAACAATCTGATTTCTTTCGGGCCCCGGGCGATGCCGATGTTCCCAACCCCCAGGAAAGCGGGCACCTGGTAGTCCACGCAGCCTGCCGGGAGTGCGCCCAGGCAGACCGGCACCTGGTGGTCTTTACCTGGAGTGGGCACTCGGCCATCTTGGCGTCCAAGTACCGCACCCCGGGTCGGCTCTTCGCCTTGACGCCCTCGCCCACCGTGTGTGACCGTCTGGCCCTCGTCTGGGGTGTCACCCCTGTCCACGTACCACCCGTCCAGAGCACCGATGACCTGATTCACCTCGGGGAAGAGGTGCTGGTGGAGCGCGGGTTCCTGGAGGTGGGACAAGAGGTGGTCGTCCTGGCGGGCTCCAGTCCGGTGAAGGGCGCAACCAACCTCTTGAAGATCACGAGAATCGGAGACGACTAAGCCATGGGAGGCGGGAACAACGGAGTTGTACACGAGGCGGCTCCCACCTACCTGGGAGGGCCCAAGGCGAAGGGTCCGTTCTTTTTGACCTGCGAGCACGCCTCCAATCACATCCCCGACGAAATTCCGGTCACTCCGCTGGATCGCCCCTGGTTGGACACCCACTGGGCCTGGGACCAGGGAGCAGCGCTTGTAGTCCGGGCCCTGGTGGAGCAGACAAGGTCTCCAGCGGTGCTGGCCACCACCTCTCGACTGGTCTGTGACCCCAACCGGGTCATTCAGCACGAAAACTGGATCCGGCGAGAAATGGAGGGGCACACCCTTTCTTTCAACGTGGACCTGGTGGAGGCGGAGCGGGAGCGGCGACGGCTGGCCTATTACGAGCCGTACCATGCAGCCGTCGACCAGGGCATTCGCGCCCGAATGGAGCTGGGGCCACCCCCTCTCCTTCTGGCAATCCACAGCTTTACGCAGCGCTATGGCGATGAAGATCGCTGGATGGAGATGGGCGTCATCTTTGACGAGTGCGTTCCCGAGGCACATGCCCTTCGCGACGCCCTGGTGATGGAGGGGTTCGCCACAGCTCTGAACGCCCCCTACTCAGGAGCGCTTGGGCAGATGTACTCGCCCAGGCGTCATGGTCGGGCGCACGCCCTTCGCTACCTGGAGCTGGAGATGCGCCATGACCTCTTTCTGGATGAAGCCACCACCGCACGAACCGTGGAACGCGTGACCCGAGCGATTCGAACGCTCGTGGACTGACGAATCGCCAGAAGAAGGGCTTAGCTGCCAGCGCATCATTGGCAGCGTTCAACGCCCTGATCGGCGAGCTCAATCCGCCTGGGAGAATTCCCCCGAACAACCCCTTATGGACGGTTCCGTCTCATATGAATATCTGTACCCCGCCGCGCTGAAGCTGAACTCTGCGGAGGTTGCATGCGGATCAAAGAATGGGGCCTGCTGGTCCTGGCGGGCGTTGTGGCCTGCGACGTGGATTGGGCCGACACCTCGGACTCTGCTCCGTTCCCTCGGGACGTGCACTCGCTGCTGCCCCCACCAGACGGTGACCGCGTCGCTGTCGGGGTGGTCACAAGCCCCGTGGATGAGCAGCCCCTGGCGTTCAACCACTCCATTCACGCCGGCGCTGTCGAGGACGGCGGCATGGCCCTTGACTGCCAGTATTGCCACTCCAACGCCCGCAAGGCACCCAGCGCCGGCGTGCCTGCCACCCAGGTCTGCTGGAACTGCCACAAGATGGTGGACAGCAAGGACCGACCGGTCCTGGAGCAACTGGCCGAGCTGTGCGGTGCCTCCACGGGAATGCCGGCCTGTACGAGCGAGGACCCCATCCCCTGGACCCGGGTTCACGATCTCCCTGATTTTGTACACTTCAACCATGCTGCCCACATCCGCCGCGATGCGGAGGGGGAGCCTCAGGTGAAATGCCAGGAATGCCACGGGGACATGGAGACGCGTACCGTGGCCGAGCGTGAGAACACCCTCCTCATGGGGTGGTGCCTCCAGTGTCACAAGTCCCATCCAGCGGTCAATGAGCGCTACGGAACCGACGCGGAGCTGCGTCGGGCCGAGCTCAAGGACTGCTACACCTGCCACAAGTAGAGGCCAAGCGGATGGCGAAATTGAATCGCAGAGATTTTTTCAAGGTAGTGGGTGCCTCCAGCGCCGCGGGCGTGGTGGCCTGCGATGCGAAGGTCCCTGCGGAGCAGATCTACCCATACGTCATTCAGCCTGACGAGTTGGTCCCGGGTCTTCCAACGTTCTTTTCCACCACCTGCGGGGGTTGCTCAGAGCAATGCTCGGTGGTCGCCCGGCACCGGGAAGGCCGCGTGGTTCATGTTGGAGGCAACCCCGACGCCACCCTGGGCCACGGAGTTTGCAGCGCCGGCACCGCAAGCGTGCAGGACACATACGATCCGGATCGGGCCACCGCGCCCGCCGCGCCCTGGGAGGAGACCTTTTCTTCGCTTGGCAACGCAATCAGCGCCGGGGGTGTCGCCTGGATCGGACGCTATCGAAACGCCTCGTTGGGCAAGATCATCGGCGATTTCGTGGGCGCCGCGGGTGGCACTGCGGTGCACTGGGAGCCCATGGGCTACGAGGCTTTGGTCAGGGCCACAGAATTGGCTTTCGGTATCGCCACGGCTCCCCGGTATGTCTTGGACGACACCCACACCATTGTTTCCTTTGGCGCGGACTTCTTGCACACCTGGTTGGCCAGCTCGGACCACAGCCGTGGTTGGAAGGTGGCTCGGGATTCTTCTTCCGGCCACATTGCTCAGTTCTTCGCGATCGAACCACGGATCTCCAACACTTCCGCCAACGCGGACACCTGGTGGTCCGCCCGCCCGGGCACCGAGGCCGGTGTGGCCCGCGCCCTGGCCAAAATGGTGGCAGACCGGAAGCACGTCCGGCATGCGTGGCTCGTTGGGATCAACCCCTCCGACGCTGCAGAGGCCGCCGGAGTTCCCCTGGAGAAGCTGAATGAGCTCGCGGACAAGCTCGCGGCGGGGCCCTCGGTGGTGTTCCCCGGCGGGGTGACCACAGCAGGTGCCGACGCCACAGACCTGGCCCTGGCCACACTTGTGCTCAACCATGTGTGCGGAAACATCGGCCACTCAGTGCGTCTCGACGGAGGCCGCAACCTGGGTACGGTGGGGACAGGAGCGGATGTGAAGGCCCTCCTCGAGGGCTGCGCCGCTGGAAAGGTAAAGACGCTGTTTGTGGACGACTTGGACCTCCACTTCAATCTGCCGGTAGACGCTGGGGTCTCTGACGCCCTGTCCAAGGTCGCGAACCTTGTGGTGCTGTCAGCCCACCTGCCCCAGGGGCTTCCGGATGGCGCTACCCACCTTCCTGTGAGCTCGGCCCTGGAGAGTTGGGGGGATGGAGAGCCGGTTCACGGCACCCACCACCTGCAACAGCCAGGAATGGCCACGCTTCACGACACCCGCTCACTCGGGGACATCGTGCTGGGTATCGCCAAGGCCGCGGGCCTAAAGACTCCTTCGTCTGCACCCACTTTGGATGCCGACGGGAACCCGGTGGAGGGTGGTGAGACGGCGGTTGCAAGTACCCTTCTCGGCATGAAGACCGCTGTGGCAAGCTTTGACGCCCCGGACTTCCATCACTTTGTCGCAGGCCGTTGGTTTGCAGAGGTCTTCCCCGGAGAGGGTAGCTTTGCCACGGTCTTCCCCGGAGAGGGTAGCTTTGCCACTTGGTGGAACGCCACGTTGCAGACTGGCGGCCAGTCAAATGAGGTGAAAGAGGGCGCCCATTCTTTGGCTGCGAATCTGCCCTCCCCCGGAGCCGGCTCCGTTGCCAAGGGCAAGGCGCTCTTGATCCATCCCCATCCCGCACTCTTCGATGGCCGCCACGCCAACAAGGCCTGGCTCCACGAGGTCCCCGAGCCCCTCACGGGCTACACCTGGGGTACCTGGGCGGAGATTTCCGCCAAGACCGCAGCCGAGCTTGATGTCACGAACAATGACCATCTCACGGTCACCGTGGGTTCCAACACCCTGACCGCCCAGGTGTATGTGTCGCCAGGCATGCGGGATGATGCTGTGGCTGTCATTGCAGGCAATGGCCACACTGCCGGCGGCCGGTACAGCAAGGACTGGGGCGCCAACCCCATGCACCTGCTCACTTCCAGCACCACCGACGCCCATACCGGGGCGATCGCCTACCTGGGCGCGAGCGCCGATCTGGCCCGTGGCACCGGGGACGAGCCCCGTCGAAGCCTCTCCGGCGCAGGAGACATGGACAACCGCCCCATCGCCCTGGCGACAACCGCCGCGGCCGTGGTCGCGGCGGACGACCACGCAGCGCCGGGTTCCCTGGCTCCCACCTTGAAGATCCCGAAGGATCCGCGCATTGACCCGGATCATTACGACATGTACCCGGAGCCGGAGCACCCAAACTTCCGGTTCGCCATGAGCATCGACCTGGACAGCTGCACTGGCTGCAGCGCCTGTGAGGTTGCCTGCGCCTCAGAGAACAACGTCCCGGTCGTCGGCCCCCTCCAACAGAAGCGGGGACGCTACATGGGCTGGATTCGAATGGATCGCTTCTGGGAGGGAGAGGGCGAACACCCGGATGTGCGGGTCATGCCGGTCATGTGTCAGCAGTGCTCCCACGCCCCTTGTGAGGGCGTGTGTCCGGTCTTGGCCACCTACCACAACCTCGATGGCTTGAACGCCATGATCTACAACCGCTGCGTCGGCACCCGGTACTGCGCGAACAACTGCCCCTACTCGGCGAGGCGCTTCAATTACCACAGCTTCCGGTGGCCGGACGCCTACACGCTGATGCTCAACCCGGATGTATCCACCCGGGAAATGGGGGTCATGGAGAAGTGCAGCTTCTGCGTGCAGCGCATTCGGTCCGTGAAGTACGCCCACCGGGCAGATGGCACAGCTGTTCCGGACAACGAGATTCGGCGTCTGACGGCTTGCGCGGATGCTTGCCCCGCCGATGCTATCTCCTTCGGCAACCTGCAGGACGAGTCGTCTGAGGTTCACGGCAAGTTCCAGGACCCGCGGGCCTACTCCCTGTTGGGCGAGCTGAACACCAAACCCGGGGTGCGGTACCTGGCCAAGGTGCAGTTCCATGATGTAGGAGGTGGCGGCCACGGTGGCGGCCACGGTGGCGGCCACGAGGAGGCCGGCGACGACCACGCCAATCCCCAGGATGGACACGGGAGCCCGTCATGAGTGAGACCCAGATGACCTACGGCAAAATCACCCGCGACATCATCCGGCCGCTGTTCAAGCCCAGCGTCTTGTGGGCAGGTGCCCTCTTTGTGTCCGTCGTCCTCGTGGGCCTCGGGGGCTATTGCTGGGCAGTCCAACTGGAACAGGGCATGGGAGTCGGTGGTTTCAACCCTCCAGTCATGTGGGGGCTGTACATCACAACGTTCGTCTTCTGGATCGGAATTGGACACGCGGGCACGCTGATTTCGGCGATCCTCTTCTTGTTCCGGGCCCGATGGCGCACCGGGGTCTACCGGGCCTCTGAGGCCATGACCATTTTTGCCGTCATGACCGCCGGACTGTTTCCGATTCTCCACGCGGGCCGATGCTGGTACGCCTATTGGCTGATGCCCTACCCCAACCAGCGAGAGCTGTGGCCCAACTTCAAGAGCCCCTTGGTGTGGGATGTCTTTGCGATCTCCACCTACCTCACCATCTCGGCGGTGTTCTTTTTCATCGGGCTCATTCCTGACATCGCCTCCCTTCGGGACAAGACCACGGGCCTGCTCAAGAAGATCTACGCAGCCCTGGCCCTGGGGTGGCGTGGAACCGATGTGCAGTGGCGCCACTACATGGCGGCCTACGGCTTCTTTGCTGCCCTGGCCACCCCCCTGGTGGTTTCGGTCCACAGCGTCGTCTCCTGGGACTTCGCCATGGCAGACACCCCCGGGTGGCACTCCACCATCTTCCCCCCCTACTTCGTGGCCGGTGCCATCTTCAGCGGCTGCGCCATGGTACTGACCCTGCTCATTCCCATGCGGGCCTTGTTCAAGTGGGAGGAGTACCTCACCATGTGGCACTTCGAGGCCCTCGCCCGCCTGTGCCTGTTGACCGGCGCCATCCTCACCTACGCCTACAGCATGGAGTACTTGATCGCCTGGTATTCCGACAATCCGTACGAGTGGGGCACGTTTTACTGGCGGCCCACCGGCGAGTACGCCTGGGCCTTCTGGACCATGGTGACCTGCAACTGCATCATTCCCCTGGTCTGGTGGAACCGGAAGTTCCGCACCAGCTTGAAGTGGCTGTTCATCATCTCCCTCTTCATCAATGTGGGCATGTGGTTTGAGCGGTTCAACATCATCGCCACTTCCCTGGCCCACATGTTCGACCCTGGAGCATGGACCTACTACCTGCCCAGTCGCATTGAGATGGGCATTCTCGTGGGCAGCTTTGGCTGGTTCATGATGTGGTTCCTTTTGTTCTCCAAGGTGATGCCACAGCTGGCTATTTCCGAGATCAAGGAAGGCGTGAGACCCCCGCTCAAGGCGGATGAGGAGGCCGCATGAGCGCCAACGTAAAGGGCGTATTCGCCCACCTGGATTGCCTGATGACCAGCATTGACCGGCTGCAGAAGGCCGGATTCAAGGACCTGGGGGTTGCCACTCCACTTCCGCGGCATGAGATTGAGGAGGCCCTGTACGGCGGTCGGCCGAGCCCCGTGCGCTGGTGGACCCTGGTGGGAGGCGCTTCCGGAGCCACCCTGGGATTCACCATCGCTTCTCTGACCGGTGTGGACTGGCCGATGACCGTGGTAGGAGGCCGACCCATTGTCGGCGTGTTGCCCTACGTCATTCTCACCTTTGAGTGCATGGTGCTCCTGGGGGGGCTTGTGACCTTGGCGGGCATGTTCTATCACTGCCGCATTCCTTTCTCGGATGCGGACGAAGAGCTGTGTGACGCTCGGTTTTCAGACGACCACTTTGGAATTGTGGTGCGGAGCCCCAACGATGCCTCCCAGGCCGCGGAGATTCTGCGTGGCGCTGGTGCTATCGAGGTGTCCGGTGCACCGGGCGGCGCACCTGCAGCAGCCCAAACCCCCGCATCCCAATCGTGGCCCGAGGCCGAGGAGGCCCCCACGGAAAAGGACCTGACATCTTCAGATGCTAGCACCACGTTTCCAGACCTGGGGACCTCAAACACCTTCCCAGACCTGGAGAAATAGGCCATGTCCGGAAAACCTCCCATTGTTCGCACTGCCATCTATGCCGGGGGCTTTTTTGGCCTCGTGGCGGCGGTGTACCTGGCATTCACCAACTACACCCTGGGCACAGATCGGCAGTGGTACCTGACGGACATGTTCGATGCCCAGTCCATCAAGCCCTACGAGGCGCCCATGGCGCCCTTGCCCGAAGGCGTTGTGTCCCGAAATCTCCATGTGCCGAACTACAACCGGTACAGCGCCGAGGGACGCGCACTGGCCAACCCCTACCCGAACGACGAGGCCAGCCTCGCCACGGGCAAGTGGGCGTACGGCGTGTACTGCACCCCTTGCCACGGGGCGGAGGGCCAGGGCGGTGGACCCGTCACGGACATGAGCGATGGCAAGAAGCGGTTTATGGCCCCCGGGCCAGCGCTTGCGGGGGGCATGAACAAGGTCTACCCGGACGGCCACCTCTACCTGACCATCCGCAATGGTGGGGCGATCATGCCCGCCTACGGCTGGGCCATGACAGACAAAGAACTTTGGGCACTTGTGAGCTACCTGCGCACCATGCCCGACAGCACCTACGTGGACCCGGCTGCTGCAGTCGGGGCACAGGAGTAGGACCATGAGCGCACAAGCCCCCTTTGATCCCGCGCCCCACTACGCTCCCCGACCGGTGCCTGCGAAGCTCGCCCTCGCAGCGAAGCTTTTGGTGGTCGTAGGGATCGTCTCCCTCGGTCTCGGCCTGTCCGGCGATCCCGTTCGCGCCCGGTCCGCCGTGTTGGTCAACCTCGTCTATTTTCTCGGGCTTTCTGCCGGAGGCGTGATGATTTCCGGCGCCCTTGTGCTGGCCATGGGCCGCTGGGGACGCCCGGTCAAGCGAATTGCGGAGTCCTTTGTCCTCTTTCTCCCCGTGATCTGGGTGTTGTTGGCCATCTTCCTCCTGACGGGGGGGCTCGACCTCTATGAGTGGCACACCCACCCGGGTTCTCTCCACGCACACAAAGCTATCTGGCTGACCTCTACCTTCTTCACCTTCCGGGTCTTGTTCTTTTCCGGTGTGATCATGCTCCTGGGCCTGTTGGTCCTGCGCAACAGTCTCCGGCCCGACCTGGGGGTTGCCGCTTTGAAGCTGGGCGGCCAACATCCGGCCTGGTGGGGGCGCATCACGGCTGGATGGCAGGGTGAGGCAGCGGAGGTTGAAGCCGGGCAAAAGAAGCAAAAGGTCATCAGTGTCTTTCTTGCGATGGCCTATGCCTACGGCATGTCGGTGCTGGTCTTTGACCTGGTCATGAGCCTGGCACCTCACTGGTACTCCAACATGTTTGGGGCCTGGTTCTTCTGTTCCAGCTTCTGGTTGGGCATGGTGGGCACCACCCTGTTCACCGTCGCCAACCGCCACTGGCTCGGCATCGACAAGGCCGTCACCATCGACGTGTACCACGACTTTGGGAAGATGATCTTTGGGTTCTCCTGCCTGTGGGCCTACATGAACTTTGCCCAGCTTCTGCCCATCTGGTACGGCAACCTGACCGAGGAGATCGGCTTTCTGATCGTGCGTCTGTACCAGGAACCCTGGCAGTCCCTGTCCGTCACGGTCGGCGCACTCTGTTTCTTCATTCCCTTTGTGACCCTGATGTCACGGGGCATCAAGAAGATGCCCGTCGGTCTCTCCATCATCCTGGTGATGATCGCCATTGGAATCTGGCTCGAGCGCTACCTTTTGGCTGTTCCCAGCATCTGGATGGAGGCGACCTTGCCCCTGGGCTTGATGGAGGTCGGCATCACCCTTGGCTTCCTTGGGGCGTTTCTGGTGGTCGTCACTACCTTCCTGTCCCAGGTACCGCCCATTCCAGTCACGGATCCCTTGATGCAGCCCAATCCCGAGGACGTGCACGTGCACTCCCTGGATGCCGCGCACTCGCACTAGGACCGAGCCGCGCGTCGGGGCCAAAGAGAACATGCTTAGAATGATCCTGCCGTTGACACTTCTTGTTTCCTGTTCCTTGGACCCCAAGGACTCCACGCCCAATCCAGTCGACACAGGTTGGTCTGAGGCCGACGCAGACGCGGACGC
>CAZRYF010000001.1:41967-125271 GCA_964604165.1 uncultured Enterobacterales bacterium | reverse complement strand
GACGCAGACGCGGACGCAGACACCGGATCCGGTTTCGTCGCCGTGGCCGGGCCCTATGACATGAGCTTTCTCACCCTCTTGTCGGACTCATGCGACATACAGGAAGAAATCTCCGGAGGCCCCAAGGAAATTGAAGTGACCGTGGGTGCGGACAACCTACAGATCGCCATTGACATTGGGGAGCCTGCCACCTTGACGTGCAACCTTCCTGACCCGGGCATGGATTGCTACGGCGATGTCCAGGAGGTCTATTCAGAGTGGGGCCTTTCGGTCACGGTGACCCAGACCATCGCTTTGGACACCACCTGGGACTCGGCCACCTCCTTTGGTGGAAACCTCACGACTTCCCTCTCTTGTAGCGGCGACTGCGGCGTGGCCGAGACACTCCTGGGCGTAAGCTTCCCCTGCAGTGCAGAAGCCACGATTCAAGCGGTGCATAGGTAGGCCCGGCAAGAAAGAAGCAACGCAGCAACCCAGCGAGAAAGGGAGGGCGCGAGAGAATCAGGTGGCGAGGGCCCTCTGATAGCCTTCTCGATAGGAAGCGCTGTGCGGCACCAACTCAAGGGCCTTGCCCCAGCACAGGCCGGCTTCCTTCCGGTCGTGCTTCATGATCGCCATCTCGCCCTTTTTTGCCAGAAGACCCGCGGACTGCTTGATGGTCTCCTCTTCGACGACCTCCAGACGGTAGGCCCGCCGGGCTCTGTCGTCCACCACGGCTGAATAGGCACGCTCCACACGCTCATCGATCACCCCGAGGGCCTTCTCCATCTCCGGTGTAAGGTCGTGGTATTGGCTTGGCAGAAACTCGTCCTTCAAACGGCGATAGGCGCCCTCCACTTCCTGCTTCAAGCAGATCCAGTGGATCTCCAGGATGTCGAAGTGGTTCGCGGTCTTGCTTCGTTGGGCCTTGGAAAGAATCCGCGTCCCCACCCGTTCAAGGTACCTTTCCAGGTCCTCGGTCTCCTCGTACATGATGAACCCCAGATCGTTCAGGGCCCAGATCACGCACGACGTCATCTGCCGAGACAAGGGAGATACGGAAAACAGCTCCCTGAGGCGCCAAGAGTTTTCTTGAAGCACTTCGAGAAACTTCCGCTCGTCCTTGGTCCACCCGATGTCGTTGATGACCGGGGCGGATCTGGGATCCAGATGAACATACCGGTCCAGGTTCTTCTTGTGGATGGTCTGCAAAGATCCAGCAGGCAGCTCCCGGGCGTGCTCCCGGAGGGCCTGGTAGAGCACCGAGGGCACCCGCACCGGCGGGGTGATGAAGGCCTCGGGCAAGTCCTCAAGACTGTGAAAGGCCCAGACCCCTTCTCGATCCCGCATGACCCTTTGCAACACGAATTCAGTCTGCTTCTGCAAGACCATCACTAGCTGCGCGAATGTCAACACGCCCATCTCGATAAAGGCCTCGCCCTGGCGACAGGTCATGGTCTCCATGACCTCCAGGCTCCGGGCCAACTGCTCCTTGTCGATGTGCCCGGCCTTGAGCAGGATCACCCCCAGGACCTCGTCCTTGTCCACCGGCTCCGAACGCCAACCCACGGGGCCGCCCTTTTGCCAGAACCCGAACTTCCGGGCACCATCCCCCTTCACCACCGTAAGCAGCCCTGTTCGCCGGTGCACAGCCAGCTCTACCATGTAGTCGCGAAGACCCCGCCCCTTGAGATCGCCCGAGGCATCTGCCGCCCGATCGCCGATATCTGGCAAGGTAAAGCCCTCCCCGGGGCGCACCTTTCCACTGACCTGCTGCACCACGATCGTGGGCCCTGCCCCTGTGGCCTCCACCGTACCCGGCTCCAGGAGCTCTCCCGTCTGCACCAGCACCGCCTTGAACTCTTCCAAAAAGTCCAACAAGCTCTGGATCGCATCCTCGACCTCCGCGGGCAATCCCGAAAGCTGTGCTGCAGTGCCATCGGGACTCCGTTGGATCACCTGAGCCTCAATGGGTCCCACCCGACCCAAGAGAGGCAAAATCAGGTCCAGCCTGAATTCCCCCGCCAGCTCCCCCTTTAGACAGGCCTCCGGCAAGAACACAGTTCCCTGAGACAACTGGTCCTTCCAGGCCGCCAGGAATTCAGCCAGCCCCTCAAGCCGGAGTGTTGCACTTCTCTTACCCATGGGCAGCGCTCATGTTACCCGAGAACCCCCGTGGACAGGGCCTGGCGTACATCCGTCTTGCCCGACCCGCCGGGAAGGTCCACCACCAGCGCAGGCAGGGCGATGCCCGACACGCGCTGCTTCAATTGGTTGTGGAGTTCCACCGCCCATTCTGCCTCCACCCGAAACGGCGCGTTTCCCGGCACCGGGTCGGTGAGGTGCAGGTAGTAAGGCTTGACGCCCAGGTCTACCAGCGCATTGGAGAGGTCTGCCAGGGCCGGAACAGAGTCATTGATCCCCGCAAGGAGCACAGACTGGTTGAGCACCGAAATGCCGCTGTCCACCAGTCGACGCAAGCAAGCCTCCGCTTCCCTTCCAAGCTCCTGGGCATGGTTGCAATGCACCACGATCCAGAGAGGGGCCCTGAAGCGGAGGCCGTCGAGGAGTGCCTCCGGGATCTGGCCAGGGGCCGTGATGGGTGCACGGGTGTGAATTCGCACACGCAGCCCCTCCCCCTGCAACCGATCCAACACCCCAAGGAGTTGATCAGGCCCCACCGCAAGGGGATCTCCTCCCGACAGGATCACTTCATTGGCCCCACTTGAAATGCACCACTGGAGCGCTACCTCCAGCTCCTCTTCGGTGGGATCCCAACCGTCGGCCGGATTGTGGTCCCGGCGAAAACAGTACCGACAGTACAGGTGGCACCGCTTTGTCAGTAGCAACAACACCCGGTCCGGATGTTTGGACACCACCCAGGGCACCGGACTCTTTGCGGCGTCTCCCACGGGATCCGGACGATCCCCGGGGTGCGCCTCCCCTTCTCCGCTCCGTGGGAGCACCTGGCCCAGCACCGGATCACCTGGATCCAGTGAATCACCGCGGTCGAAAAAGGTCCGTGTGACCCGAACCGGAAACAGGCCGTGGGCCTGCTTAAGCAAGGCGGCCTGAAGGTGTGGCACGCGTGCCAACAGCTCGGAATGCCCTACCACAGCAGAGGCACCCGGCGATGCCGCGTGATACCCTCGGGACCTGCGCGGAGAGGATGATTTTTCCATGAACTACCAGACTTCTGACTTCCGTAACGGACTGAAGGTGGAGATCGACGGCGATCCCTACTCCATTACCTACTTTCAGTTCGTCAAGCCGGGCAAGGGGAACGCGTTTACACGCACCAAGCTCAAGAACCTGATCAGCGGAAACGTGCTCGAACGCACCTTTCGGTCTGGCGAAACCATCAAGGCTGCGGACTGTGAACAGGTCACCATGCAGTACCAATACCCGGATGGCGACACCTTCTACTTCATGAACATGGAGACCTTTGAGCAGGTTCCAATTCCCGTGGAGAACCTGGACGGTCTGGAGTTGTTCCTCACGGACGGCATTGAGGCGGATGTGCTGTTGTTCAAGGAGCGACCGGTTTCGATTGAACTTCCGAACTTCATTGAGTCCGTGATCGTGCACTGTGAGCCAGGGGTCAAGGGGAACACGGCTACCGGCGCTAGCAAGCCCGCCACCCTCGAGTGTGGGGCCACGGTGCAGGTGCCCCTCTTTGTGGAGGAAGGCGACACACTGAAAGTGGACACGCGCACACGCGAGTACGTGTCCCGCGTCGGCAAATAGCCTGCCCCGGGCGGCACGACTCCGTCGCCGGGCAGCTCTGACCGCCGGGTTGCGGCGGTTTCTTGGGGAGCGTGGATACCTGGAGGTGCAGGTTCCGGTGCTCGTGTCCTCCCCAGCGATGGAGGAGCACCTCCACGCAGTGCCGGTTGGAAGTGATTGGCTCCACACCTCCCCTGAGTTCGCCATGAAGCGCGTTCTCGCTGATGGCCTGCCGCGCATCTACACCCTGGGCCCCTGTTTTCGGGAGGAGGAGAGGGGCCCCCTTCACTCCCGTGAGTTCACCATGCTCGAGTGGTACCGGGCGGGCGCGGGCTACCGGGAGATGATGGACGAGGTGGAGTCGCTTCTTCGTACCCTCGCTGGAATCGCGGGTCTCGGCATCCCGTCTGTGGAACGAATCCGGTGGCACGAGGCGTTCAGGGAGCACGCCGGAGATCTGCCAGACACGGACGATCAGGCGCTGCGTCTCTGGGTCGAAAAGGTCGAGACCCGGTTTCTTGGTCCCACCATTGTCTACGACTACCCCGCCTCCATGGCCGCGTTTGCAAGGGTACGGGGGGAAGTAGCCGAGAGGTTTGAGCTGTATTGGCAAGGGGTGGAGCTCGCGAATGCCTTCACCGAGTTGTTGGACCCCAAGGAACTTTCCCGGCGATGGACTCACAACAATGCAGGTCGCCTGGCCGCCGGCCGAAAGCCCTACCCGGTCGATGGGCGACTGCTCGCTGCCGTCGCACGACATCCCAGGGCAGGCGGCATCGCCCTCGGATGGGATCGCCTGGTGATGTTGCTGCTGCAGGCACCGGACATTCAATCGGTCCAAGTACCCGGTGTTCTTCCTATACCGCCTTTGGGGAGAACAGACCCTTGAGCCAAGCGGTGAATCCCCGCAGCTGAGGCGCAAGAATCTCCGTTGTCTCGTCCTTCTCATACAAGGGCGGCAGATCCCCTGTCCCTTCTCCTGCCACGCCTCTGCGGCCCAACTTCGGATACTCCTCAATGGTGATCTGTTGGGCCGCCTGGGTCGCCTGTTCCTTGGCGGACACCTGCAACATACCGCTGGCGTCGATGCGAAAGGTCACATCCAACTTGGGCTTCATCCGAGGGGCCGCCGGAATGCCAAACAACACCAACTCCCCCAGAAACTCATTCTCCGCAGACCGACGGGACTGCCCCTGGCGCACGATGATGCGCACGCTCTCCTGGTTGTCCACCACAGTGGTGAAGGTGCGACTCCTGGAGGAGGGCACCTTGGAGTTTCGCTGAATGATGGGGGTAAACGCGCCCCCGGCGGCATCGATCCCCAAGTCGAAGGGTGTGACATCTATCAAGACCGGGGCTTCACCATCCGGACGGGCGAGCGCCTCCGCATGAAGGGCTGCCCCCAGGGCCACTACCTCCTCCGGGTGGACCGTGGCGGAGGGCTTCTTGCCAAACACCTCCTCAATGGCCCTCCGAATGCGAGGCATCCGGGTCTGTCCCCCCACGAGAATGACGTCGTCTACCGCCTCCAGTTGGAGGCCTGCATCGGCCACAGCCCTCTGGGCCACCTCCAAGGTGCGCTGCACCAGGTCCTCCACCAGCTCTTCCAAGATCTCCCGTCGAACCACGACGTCCAGGTTGTTCTCCCGGGACAGGCGAGGAAGAAAGAGCGTCGTCTGGTCGGAGAAGGACAGCTCGCACTTGGCCCGCTCAGCCGCCTCCTTGAGGCGCTGCAAAGCCGTGGCGTCCTCTCGCACGTCCACCCCGCCCTTCTTGATGAACGTGGAGGCGAGGTAATCCACCAGCCTGTAGTCAAAGTCCTCTCCTCCCAGAAAGGTATCCCCCAAGGTGGCCAGCACCTCGTACACGCCCCGGGAGAGGTGCAGCACCGACACGTCAAAGGTGCCTCCGCCCAGATCGAAAACCAGCACGACCTTGGCGACGTCTCGGCGGTGTCCATAGGCGAGGGCAGCCGCAGTGGGCTCGTTGAGCAAACGTTCGCAGTGAAGTCCGGCGCGCCTGGCGGCTTCCAGGGTAGAAGAACGCTGCCTGTGATTGAAGTAGGCGGGGACCGTCACGACAGCCTCCTGTACCGGCTCGCCAAGCACCGCCTCGGCGGTCTCCCGGGCCACGCGAAGTACCACGGCGATCACCTCCACCGGAGACATCGTCCCCTCCCCTACCTGCAGCTGCACCCAACCCTCCTCTGTGGACTCCGCGTGGTAGCCCACCCGAGACACAGCCTCCCGGGTCTCCTCCGCATCGAAGGGTCGCCCCAGGAGCCTCTTCACCGCATAGACCGTGCGGTCCGGATGCGTCAGGATCATGCTCTTCGCCGCATGCCCCACCACAAAACGCCCACTCTCCTTCGCCGCCACACAGGACGGAATCACCCGGTAGCCCCTGGAATCCTCCAACACCCGTGGACGGCCGCCTTCCACCACCGCCACGACCGTGTTGGTCGTTCCCAAGTCAATTCCAATGACCGCGCCCATGCCCCCCCGTTCAGGTGAGGACACGATCATAGATCAGACTCCACAAACAGGCCCAGCTGGCTCTTGGACTCCTCTGGATCCACCGCCACGGGGTAGTCCAGGGAGAAGCAGGCATCACAATAGGTCGGAGATGTCTCGCCAAGCTGCTCATGCAGCACGTTCAGCGGAAGGTACGACAAGGAGTCGGCCTTGAGGTAGTCGCAGATCGCCTCCTCGGACATCTTGTGGGCAATCAGTTCGTCTCGAGTGGGGGTATCCACCCCATAAAAACAGGATCCCCGAATAGGGGGGGAACAAATCCGCACATGAACTTCCGTGGCCCCGGCCTGTCGAAGCATGCGCACGATCTTCTTGGAAGTGGTCCCACGCACCAAAGAGTCGTCCACCACCACCACCCGCTTTCCTTCAATGACTTCCCGCACTGGCGACAACTTCAGCTTCACCCCAAAGTCCCGAATGCTCTGGGACGGCTCGATAAAGGTGCGGCCTACGTAGTGGGAACGAATCAAGCCCTGCTGAAAGGGCACCTGAGAGGCAAAGGAATACCCCAAGGCTGCGGACGTTCCGGAATCCGGCACGGCGATCACCACATCCGCATCCACGGGCTGCACCCCCGCCAGGGCTTTGCCCATCAAGTACCTGGATTCATACACAGACACGCCAAAGGTCTTGGAATTGGGACGAGAAAAATAGATGTGTTCAAAGACACAAGCCTTGCGGGACTGGCGCGGAAAAGGTGACAGGGAGGTCAGACCGTCTTTGTCTACAATCACCATCTCCCCGGGCTCGATCTCTCGGTCCAGCTCCCCATCAATTAGATCAAGAGCGCAGGTCTCCGAGGCAAACACCACCGCGTTTCCCTTGCGGCCCATGACCAGAGGCCGAAAGCCCTGGGGGTCTCTCACCGCCACGAGCATGTCGTCGGTCAACAGGACGAGGGAGTAGGCACCGCGCACCTGGGCCAGAGCATCGACCAATCGATTCACGAAAGTCTGCTGGGTCGACGTGGCAATCAGGTGGAGGATGACCTCCGTGTCCGAGGTCGTGTTGAAGATCGATCCCCGGGCCTCCAGCTCCCTGCGCAAGCTGACCCCATTGACCAGGTTCCCGTTGTGGGCAATGGCCACCTGGCCGTTCTGGTACCGGACCAGAAAGGGCTGCACGTTTCGTTGGCTGTTGGCTCCCGTCGTGGAGTAGCGCACGTGGCCCACGCCGCAGGAGCCGGGAAGGCGCTCCAGGTGTTCCGGGGAGAAGACTTCCCCCACGAGGCCAAGCCCCCGGTAGCTGCTGAACCGATCGCCTGCAGAGGTGACAATCCCCGCACCCTCCTGCCCTCGGTGCTGGAGCGAATGCAGGGACAGGTAGATCAGGTTGGCCGCTTCTGGGTCCCCCCATATTCCCACTACGCCACATTCCTCGCGCAGCTTGTCAAACGGAAGAGAGTCGTCGCTCACAACATCTCCGGTAGCGTGCTCGTCCAGCGACTCGCCACCTTCTTTACCGAAACATCCACAATCGGCGCCGCCCCATCCAGGATTCGCAGGCGATCTCCCCCCGCCCGGCCCAGGGGAAGGAATTGGGTACGGCCTGTACAAATGGCCTCCACCCGGTCCAGGGCCTCGGGTGCGAAGGCCACGAGAATCCGGCCGTGGTCCTCTCCGAAAAGCCGCCCGTCCCGGCGCCCTTCTCCAGGCAAGACCACATCGCAGCCCACACCGGAGACACACCCCTCCGCCAGTGCAACCGCCAACCCCCCATCGGAGAGGTCGTGGGCCATCTGCACGCTACCGGAGCGTACCAGCTCGCGTACAGTGTCGTGCAAGGCTCGCTCGGCGACGTAATCCACCGCAGGTGGCATCCCCCGCTCCAGGCTGTGCTCTGCGTAGAGGTAGAGGCTTCCTCCCAGGTGAGAGGTGGCCCCCCCAAGGAGCGCAATGGCCTGGCCCTCTCGGAATGAATTGGAGAGCACCGGGCTCGGCCCTTCCAGCAGGCCGACCATCGCCACTGCCGGGGTCGGAAGAATCGCGGTGCCCTCTGTCTCGTTGTAGAGGCTCACGTTTCCAGAAACCACGGGCACGTCCATGGCGCGGCATGCCTCTGCGAGGCCTTCCACGGCGCGGGCAAATTGCCACATAATCTCGGGCCGCTCCGGGTTGCCAAAATTCAGACAGTCCGTGAGCCCCAAGGGCTCCGCGCCCACGCAGGCGAGGTTGCGGGCACACTCCACGACCTGCCCCGCCGCTCCCCTATGAGGATCCAGGTACACATGTCGACCGTTACAATCCGTGGCAAATGCCAGGTGTTTATCGGTCCCCTTGATGCGCACCAAGGCAGCATCTGCCCCGGGCTTCACAACCGTGTCCACGCCCACCTGGTGGTCATATTGTCTGTAGATCCACGTTCGATCGCACACATCGGGATGTCCCACCAGGCGCAAGAGAACCTCCGCCGGATCCTCCACGTCCCCGGGAAGCCCAAGGGTCTGCACCTCATGCTGCCAGGATGGAACCTCCTGGGGTCGATCATACTTGGGAGCCGCATCCGTCAGTGCGGGCACGGGAATGGCACAGACCTCCTCGCCGTGCCACGTGCACCGCCACATGCCGTCGTCCGTGACCCTTCCAATCTCCGCCACGGCCAGGTCCCACTTTTTGAAGATTCGGTAGACAGCCTCCTCGGCACCCTGCCGAATCACCACCAACATGCGTTCCTGGGACTCGGAGAGAAGAATCTCATAGGGCGTCATGTCGGGTTCGCGCATGGGTACCTTGTCCAGGTCCATGCGGATGCCAGCGCCTCCTCGGCCCGCCATCTCAACCGATGAGCTCGTCAGGCCCGCTGCGCCCATGTCCTGAATCCCAACGATGCAGTCTCCTTCCATGAGCTCCAGACAGGCCTCCAACAAGAGCTTCTCGTAGAAGGGATCGCCCACTTGCACCGTGGGGCGCTTCTCCTCACTTCCCTCTCCAAACTCTTCGGAAGCCATGGTGGCCCCGTGAATGCCATCTCGGCCGGTTCGAGCCCCCACATAGAAAATGGGATTCCCCACCCCCGCCGCCGTGCCCAGAAAGATTCGCTCCGAGTCCACCACACCACAGGTAAACGCATTCACGAGGCAGTTTCCGTCGTAAGAGGCGTGAAACCGAAGCTCGCCTCCCACTGTGGGAATACCCATGCAGTTGCCGTAACCACCGATGCCCGCCACCACGCCGTGCACGAGATGAGGAGTCTTTGGGTGGGCTGGCCGACCAAAGCGCAGGGAGTTCAGGTTTGCGACTGGACGAGCGCCCATGGTGAACACGTCCCGCAGAATGCCCCCCACTCCCGTAGCGGCGCCCTGGTAGGGCTCGATGTAAGAGGGGTGGTTGTGAGACTCCATCTTGAAGACCGCAGCGAGCCCGTCCCCCAAGTCCACCGCGCCAGCATTTTCCCCTGGACCAATCAAGACCCGCGGCCCCGTGGTCGGCAGCTTGGCCAGATGAACCCGCGAGCTCTTGTAGGAGCAGTGCTCCGAGTACATCACCGAGTACACCCCCAGCTCGGGCAGGGTTGGCACGCGCCCCAGATCCGCGAGAAGCCTCTCGTACTCCTCTGTGCTCAGGCCGTGCTCTGCCACCAGCTCCGGGGTGATCATCTTGACTCCAGAAAACGGAAGAGGGATTGAAACATACCGAGGCCGTCCTCACCGCCCACGACGTTCTCCACCACGCGCTCCGGGTGCGGCATCATTCCCAGCACATTGCCCGCCGCGTTGCACACCCCTGCCACGTCGTTCATGGCGCCATTTGGGGCAATCCCGTTCACCCGTTCTCCCCCCTCGGAGACATAGCGAAAGGTCACCTGGCCCTCCCCCTCCACCCGGGCGAGAGTCTCATCGTCCGCCACCCAGTTGCCCTCATTGTGGGCGATGGGGACGCGCATGGAGGTGGGCAGGCCCCTGGTAAACGGCGTCTCCCGGCCCTCGGGGCGAAGCGTGACGTCTTGGCACAGAAATTTCTGCCCAGCGTTTTGAAGCAGGGCGCCCGGAACAAGTCCGGCCTCCGCCAGAATCTGAAATCCGTTGCAAATGCCCAACACTGGACCTCCCCGCCGGGCAAAGGCCACCACCTCCTCCATGATCGGACTGAAGCGGGCAATTGCCCCGCACCTCAGGTAGTCCCCGTAGGAAAACCCGCCCGGGAGCAAGATGGCATCCACCTCCTGGATGTCCCGATCCTTGTGCCAGAGCGCTACCGCCTCCAGCCCCTCCACGCAGCCCACCGCATGCCGAAGGTCCGCATCACAGTTGCTACCCGGAAAGGTCACCACCCCGGCGCGAAGAGCCACGGGGTCTATTCCTCTACCAGTTCGATGCGGTATTGCTCGATGACGGTGTTGGCCAAGAGCCGCTCACACATCTCCCCGAGCCGCACTTTGGCGGCGTCAGAATCGAGGGTGTCGGAGAGCTCCACCTCAATGAACCGCCCGAGGCGAACAGAGGCCACCTCGCCATAGTCCATAGAGTGCAGACCCCCGAGCACCGCCTTGCCGGCAGGATCCAGCACACCGTCCCGCAACGTCACGTATACATGCGCCTTCAAACCGCCTGCCCTCCAAAAAGATGTCTCCGTACCCACACACTGCGGCCGGTAGACAAGGATGATCTATGGGCGCCCAATGCAGCCGTCGAGCCCGCCTCGTGACAGGCTCGTGACGATCCGCTTGCCGCCCAGAACCCATCGTGTGAAGGAGCCGTGCTCGTTGTCGGACAGGCGGGGGTGTGGCGGAATTGGTATACGCGCTCGGCTCAAAATCGAGTGGCTTATGGCCTTGAGGGTTCGAGTCCCTCCGCCCCTACCCTGTCCGCTCAACCCGGTCCCGGACTTCTCTCGGGGCCTGGCCCCCCTCGGCGGCGGCCGCTGAATCGTTGATCGCCGGTCCAACCGCAGACCGTTGGAGGCGACTCTCCCCGGCCCTGAAAGGTGGCCCACCAAGCGGAGCTCGACTCCACAGCGCCCCGGGACTCGGCGGCTGCAAAGAGCCAGCGCGTCCAAGGGAGTAGCCGACCATCCACCCGCCCCCGGGGGTCAGCACCCAGCTGTGGCAACACCAGCAGCACCCCACCTGCATCGATGTCCGCCACCACCTGGGCGGCACAAGTCGCTGTGGCGACCTCCTGGTCGCAGCAGTGCCGTGGGTGGAGAACCCAGCTGGGAATCCGCTGCAGGTTGGCGGACAGAGTCAAGTGGCCCTCTCGCTCATCCCGGAGCGGAACCGTGGCCACGCCCGCATCCGGGCCGTCCTTCGCCAGCTCAAACAGGTCGATTCCGCCAATGGCAGAGGTGTTGAAGAAGGACCCGGATCCCAGGTGAGCGTATCGGTCAGTCCAGATCCGGGGCGCCACCGGGATGGTGGAAGGCCTGGCACCCTCCAGAACGGACCGCTGGTTCCCCCAGGCGCGGCACAGCGCCATGGCGTCCAAGGCGCCGACCCAGGCCGGCAAGAGCGCTCCCAGGAGACCCACCCCATGGAGCGCGGCCGCCAGCCAGCCCACCGGCGAGTGGAGCTCAGGCTTCCGCCGAAAGAGGAGCGTGTCCACGACCGTCCCCCAACGGCGTACACCCCACCCTACGGCGCAACCGAACAAGACCAGGGGCCCCAGGATAGGAGGAACGAGGTACCGCATGCGAAGCATAGGGCCCAGGTGATCTCCCGTGAGCAGGTGGTTGACTGTGAGCCCCACCACGACCGCAGATCCACCGCCTACAAGGACCCGCCGCCACCAACCCGCCCCGGGCAGCAACGCTCCCAGCAACGACACAGCCCCAAGCTCCGGCAACCACCCGAGGGGCTTTGAATCAGGCTGATCCGCGAGCGACTGCAAGCCTTCCACTGCCGCAGCGACGCCTATTTCCAGACTTCCACTGGGCAGTGGAGGCACAGAATCCGCGAAGAACTGGTTCCGGCACCACCAGGTGGTGGCCAACAGGGCCCCGGCCACAGCTGCCGCCGCCCTGCGACTCTTGCGAACGAGAAAGGGAGCCACGACCAGGTAGCCCATGGCCGGAAGCGCCGTCCCCTTGACCGCGGCACCCAACATGGTCAATGCGGCGCCGGAGACCACTCCCACAAGGCCCCACCAACGACGGGTGACTGCGCCCATCCACACCAGGCCCACCCCAAGCCAGGCGATACCCCAGGCGGGTCCTTCCATCCCATAGGTCAAGGTAATGAAGACGCCGCGGGCCCAAACGGCCGCCAAGAGTCCTGCCGCGAGGCCAGCGATGGGGCCTCCCACCGCCCAAGCGCAGAGCAGGGCCCCCAACGCCCCCAAGGCACCGCCTAGCGCCCCTGCCAGGCGACCTGCAGACAGAACATCTCCGTCCACAAGGGGAAGAAGCAAGCCCACAAGTCGAGAATCCCAGTGGCTCACATCCCCCACGGACACCAGTGCCAACCGCTGGATCGCGCCCGCACCAGGCGCTCCCCGCAGGTCCAGATGGCCTCCCAGGTAGTACCGAAAGCCGAGCGCGACCCCGAGCACGACAAGAACCACCAGCAACGAGCGGCGCCCGAGCCACTGCTCCAGGTGCTGGCCCTGCCGGGCCTTCTGTTCAAGCCAATCCCGCACGAGGGTGAGCTACTGCACTGCGAGGATCACGTCAGTAGAATCCCTCGGCTCCAATTTGAACTCCCCGTACGAATAGTGGAAGAGTCCCGTCAAGTCGAAAGCCGCCACGTTGGCGTCCACACCAAGGTCCCCTCGGCTGATGAAGGCATCGTCCACCCGGAGGGAAACGCCGGCTGTGTCCTGGGCGGTCCACTCTCCGTGGTCATGGTCCTCCACGTAGACCAGGCCCGACACCACAATGAGTGTGCCCTCGTGGGCTTCAGCCACATTGTCATCTGCCAGCTCCGAGGGCGTCATGGGCTTGGCCGAAGGCAGCGTGTTTCCGGAGGAGAGCACGGTCACGCTCCCCCCGCTCATGTCGATCTCCGTGGTGGTGCCATCCCCCCGAAAGGTGTCATCCACCTCCCGCACATCGTACTCCAACACCGAACCAACCACTGTGACCTCATCTCCCTGGCTGACCCCAGCGTCGAGCTGGTTGCCCGTGTACACCCAGAGTCCACAGCGTTCCAGGTTCGATGGTCCACAAACGGAAGGGTCGATCAGGAAGAAGCCGTTGTAGGCCTCAGGGCTGGAGACCAAGGCCGTCACGGAAACCACCGTTCCATCCTGGAGATTTCCGTTTTGAATCTCTCCAATGTCCGTTGTGTCCGCGTCGGCATCGGCGTCGGCGTCGGCGTCGGCATCGGCGTCCGCGTCGGCGTCGGCGTCGGCGTCCGCGTCGGCGTCGGCGTCGGCGTCGGCGTCCGCGTCGGCGTCGGCATCGGCGTCGGCATCGGCGTCCGCATCGGCCTCACTGGTGTCGTCCGTCTTTCCATCTGTGGGTGTGGGACAGCCGACAAACAAGCTGGAAAGAAGGGCAAGGATCAAGGTCTGGCTTCGCATGGTTTCTCCTGGAACCGGGCGATTCCCCGGCGACTCCATCGCCTGTTAACCCCTGCTTGCCGGAATCTCCCCCATGAACCCGATCCCCCGACTCTCTCACAGCGCCTTGTTGGCGCTCCTGATCCCTCTTTGGAGCGTGGGGATGGCTGTGTTGGGCTTCCAGGGATTTCAACCCCTTGGGGATCGGATGGCTGCCCTCCATGCAACCTCGCCTGGGGACTCCGTGCTCCGGGTGACCGTCGCCAGCCGTGCTCCCCTTCGGGCCTGGCAAGCCGCTGTTCAGCTGGCAAAGGAGAAGGGAGCCCGCACCGTCGGGGTGGTGGGGCCGGACCTGCCTGGGTCCGTGGAGTCCATTCAGTTTTCTTCCCAAGTCCACTGGATGGAGGAGGCGGGCCTGCCTGCAGACCAGGACGGGATTCATCGGCGGGCGCGAACTCGTTCCCAACACGGCGCCACGTTCATTGGCCGGCTCCTGGCAGCCCGCGGAGAGGACTTTCCTCCTATCGAGGGTCTCATTCCCCGCGTGACCGGCCCCGTCCCCACCCTGAATGCAGTCCAACTTCAAGCACTGGACCAGGAAGCTCTCGCGGGGAAGATGGTTCTCGTGAGTGGCGCGGCGCCCTGGGGCACCACGACCCTTGCAACCCCCGCTGGCCTTGTTCCCCTGCCGGAGATCATTGCCCGCTGCCTCTCCGGACGCCTTCACCCAGGGTGGCACCCAACCACCCTTCTGGCAATCTTTGGTGTTTTGGGGATTTTCTGGGCCCGTCTCTTGGAGAGCCCAGGCCGCAGCATCACAAGGTGGTGCTGCGGCGCCACTGGCATTCTCGGAGCCCTGGCACTTTTCCTGGAGGGGTTTGGCCGTCCGATCCCTGTGGATTCCGGGCTGTGGGCCTTGTGGGGGGGAGCTGTTATCGCCGCGATCGTTCGGCCAAACCTCCGTGAACGCCTGGAGCCCGATCCCTGGCAGGGCGCCTGCGAGGTGGTCCTGGCCCGAGCAGGGGGACTGGCTTGCTGGATTGCGGAGGAACGCAACGGCACCTGGATTCCCCTCGCCCAGGCCGGGGACACAGGGCCGTTGCCCGTAGACGTGATGTCCCGACTTGCAGACCACTCCGTCCCTTCCGGCGTGGACCACGCCTTTCTGGCCGCACCCTTCCGGCGCCCGAACGGGGTCCGGCGGGCGCTGTTGCTGCAGCCGGGGGACTGCGGAGACACCGACCCTCAAGCCGTACTCTGGACGGCAGCGGATCTGCTGGGAAAAGCAGGTTAGCTGAATCGATACGAGGCATCCCCTTCCTGAGGGGGTCCGCAGAACCAGCCCCCCCTTTGAGCAGTCCTTCTCCTCGTGCCCTCCGCTCTCCTTCCCCTTGTTCCAAACACCTACGTAGACAGCAGCCTCTTCACAGCGGTTCTGCTGGGTGTCTTGTTGCTTTTCTTGCTGGGAGAGCTCTACGGCTGGCCCCAGTCCGGACTGGTTGTGCCTGGATACCTGGCGGGTGTGCTGGTCATCCAGCCCGCAGCGGCGGCGGTCATCGCCGTGGAAGCTGTACTCACCTGGGCCCTCGCGATGGCCCTGGGTCGCGGCCTGCCCAAGGTGTTCCCCATCAGTCGGCCCTTTGGCAGAGACCGGTTCTTCCTGATTCTCCTGTGCAGCGTCTTCGTGCGCCTCGCCGTGGAGGCCGGCTGGGGTGAGGACTTTGCGGTTTCCATGGGATGGGATGTCCAGGGCCCCTTCCATTCCATGGGCCTGGTTCTGGTTCCACTTGCCGCCAACGCCCTTTGGATGCCGGGGCTACTGCGGGGGGTGCCTCTGGTAGGACTTCCCGTGCTGGCCGTCTACTGGCTGCTGGATGGTGTGCTGCTCCCCTACACAAACCTGAACCTGTCCCACTTCGCCTTTACCTATGAAAACCTGGCACACGATTTTGTCTCTGTGCCCCGGGCCTACATCCTTCTCCTGGTGAGCACTCTGCTCGCCATGCGGCTCAACCTGCGGTTCGGCTGGGAGTTTGGTGGGGTCCTCGTTCCCGGACTTTTGGCCATTGCCTGGATTCACCCAGAGCAGCTGCTGGCCACCCTGGCCGAAGTGCTGGTCACCGTCTGGATCCTGAGGGTCCTGACTCGCATTCCCCCTTTTTCCCGGGTGAACCTGTCAGGACTTCGGCCGCTGGTGTTGGCCTTTTCCGTTTCCTACCTCTTGAAAATGGGTCTCGCAGTCTGGCTAGGCGAGAGCGCCCCCGGGCTGCGGGCCACTGACCTTTTTGGTTTTGGGTACCTCCTGCCGTCGCTTGTGGTCGTGCGTTGCTGGCGACAGGGCCAGCTGATGCGGGTGCTTCTGCCCACCACACTTGCGTCCCTTGGGGGATTTGTCCTGGGCACCGGTGTGGGAATGGCCTTGGAGGAGGTCCGACCGCTGGCAGCGGACACCCCCGCCGCGCTGGCGCCTCCCCCTCAGATTCCGGCCTGGCAGGCGATGGCCAGGGGCGTCTTGCCTCATCTGGCCGGCCGGGAGCCCGATGAAGCAACCTTGCGATCCTCGTGGGATGCAGCCCAGCAGGGCTGGCCCAGCCAGGTCCCGGGCCTCCGCGTGGACAACCACACGGACGGTTGGGTTCTTCAGGGCGAAGAGGACACCGGACTCGGGCGCCTCTGGTTTCGTCCACAGTCCTCCACCGGCCTTTGGATTGTGGCCCCTCAAGCCCACAGCGTCCCCGCCATGACCGAGGCGGCCATTGTCCTGGCGGAGCTCCTCGACGCCCAGGCCTTGGCTCTCTCTCCTGCGCCCCTCCTGCTTGGCCTTGCGAGGGAAGAGGCGGACCACCTCCTACTCCTCCAAACAAGCGTGGAGACCTCCCTGCAAGCCGCTGGATCCTTGCCAGAGGGGCTCCAACTGGACGTTCTCCAGCGGGTCTTGGGCTCCCTGACCACCCAGTGGAATGCTACGGATCCACGGACGATCACCCTGTCCATGAGCGAGTCCGATCGGTTGAGCGCTGCATTGTTGCGCTTTGCAGGAACCGTGAATTCTGGGCGCGTCCCCTTGTTGGGCAACCACCTGGCCACCGCCCCCCTACTCCCAACAGCCCAGGAGCTCGCCACCCTCGATCGGGGCGTAGTTCAGCCACTTCTCCTGGCCCGAACCGGGGATCCCAGGTGGGCCAATCTTGCGGCGGCACATGCAGCAGACTTGAAGCTCACCGTTGCCGCAGATGAGGACACGCTCTCCCTGGGCCCGGGACCTGGCCGCCAATCCCCCCGGTGGACTCTTTGGCTGCGCCGCACCCACAGCCCCTGGATCTTCGAGGCCCCCGCAGGGGGAAGGCAGGCCGGGACAGCGTTGGTGGCCCGAAGCTGGTGGGCTGCAATGCAGGGAAGCGCCCTGGTGGTGCATGACGCCAACGCAGACCGAGACGCCCGGGCGCTGGATCGCGCCGGCTTTCAATCCGGGGAGGGGACGGTCCTTCGGCGCCTTGCCCTGGAGACCGAAGACGTCAGCGTGGTCTCCGTGGCAGGCTTCCGCCAGGACGAGAATCCCGGCGCTGACGCCATCGTTTCCCTGGGCCGACCGCTCCTCCCCACCGAGAAGGTGCCGGCGGAGTTGGAGGCCACCCAGCGCCTGGTAGAAAGGGCCGGCGGCACCACGCTGGCGTACACAGGCGAAGCCACTCAATTTCGGTTCCACGACCCGTCCAATGCCCGGCGCGACATGGTGGAGTTGGCCCAGGGCCGGTTTCTCTCGGTGTGGCTCTCTCCCCTTTACCGCCTTCGCTTCCCAGCCCTCGCCGACTCCAGCTCCCTCAGGTCCGCCCTTCAAGCCGTGGGTCTACCTGTTCGGGATGAGTCGCTGGAGACGCTCCTGGCCCATGAACCGATCTCGCCCGAGGATGTGCGGGCCCTGTACGGACGGGTTTTGGAGAACCTCGCCCGCTACGGACGCACCACCCATCCTGGGGAGCTGGAGCGACTGCAGCGACAGGCAATCCAGGCTGGCGTCTCTCTGGAAGTCATCGTGGACGGGGACGACGTGCCGTACTTGAAGGCATCTCGGCGGGGCACACTCATGGTGGTGCCTCTTTCCCGTTACAACGGAGAGGTAGCGGACCGGGCCGGTGATATCCAGGCCTTGCGCACAACGGGAGCCGCCATCGGCTTTCGGAGGCAGCGATGACACGGTTCGCATTGCCAATTCTCGGTTGGGCGCTCCTTGCTGCAGGCATCACAGAAGCCCTGACGACCCGGGTGGATGAACCCTCGAGTACCACGGGAGATCGGTCGCTCTTTTACGCCCTTGATCCAGAGACTGCCGTGAGCGTTCGGCTGGCGCAGGGGGAGTCCAGCCTGGTGCTCTCCATGGCGTTGGAAGTGCCCGAGCCTCCTGCCCGAGATGAGACCCAGACCTGGACCTTTGGCGTTCAACTTCGACTGCAGCCCCACCAGGGAGAGGAATTCACCCATGACCTGTGGTTTCGAGCACGGCGCAGCCTGCTGGAAAACGGAGCAGAGCGAATCCACGGGGCCCGGGCAGGCATGGTTCTCACAGACATTCGCCGGGTGGACGTGCCCCTTGCCAAGTTGGCCCCCGAAGGCGGCTTGCTGACAATTTCTCCCTTGCTGGGGACGTCCGATATGCGCCTGCAGGTTCGAGTCGAGAGCCGACAACGACCCGATTCGGCCACGGTGGCCCTCCATCTGCAGTCCGAGAACCTGATGAACAGCAGAGCGGAGAGGGCTGGCCCCTTTCCGTGGACCGCCCTGGAGGAAGTGGAGCGCATCCGTCTTGCCAGCGCAGACACGCGCCCCGTGGCTGCCGAGAGCCTGTCCGGAACGACCCGTGCCCTTCATCGGCTCGGCCCGATTCACCGTGCACCGACCACCCATCCCAAGGGTGTGCGCTTGGAGCCCGGCCAAGCGACGCAGCTCACCTTGATCGGGCCCTGCCGGATCGAGATGACCGCGCGGAGTCTTCCCGACCAGCTACCGGTCACGTTGGACGTGGAGCGCATCTTGGTGCACGGCGAGCCCGTCACCGACGATTCAGGGGTGGAAACGACGGACCATCCATTGGCGGCCAACCCCGGGGAAATGGTGACCCTGAGGTGGAACGTGCCCTTGGAGAGCGACCCTGTGTCCCTGGCCTTCACCGCACACCCCTCCCCCCAGTGCCTTTGGGGCGCGCCCCCAGGCAGTGGGATGGAACAAACCATCGCTCCGGAGACTCGTCGTCTCACCGCCTGGCATCTCTCTCCAGAGTCTGACCCCCTGGAGATTCCCCTGGCAACGGGGACAAGCCACGGCCGCCTCAAGGTCAAGGCAAGGCCTCTTCCACCAAAGGATTGGACACCGCACGCTGCCACACAAGACCCCCTTTTGACGCGCATTCGGTACCAGCTGTTGGGGCGCGAGGACCAGGTCCTTGTGGAAGGTGCATTTGATGCGCCCTTTCTTCCCACCCCCCTGGAGCACAGAATCGAGCCCGAGACCTCCCCCATGAGTGAGGCCACGAGCATCCAGATTCTTCATCCCCCAGAAGCAATCACCTTGCGCCTGGCCACGGACTCTCCAGTGGATATGCGCTTCTTGGTTCCCCTGGATTCGGGCCAACGGGCTGCTGCTTATGATCTTCCCGGTCAATGGCGCCCCCACAATGCACCCTGGGTCCAAGCGCCCTACGTGTCCGTCTCCCCGAACCACGCGGCCTCCTTGGCTGAGAATCACCGGCTCGTACGATTTGATGCAACAGTCCGGCCTGTCCTTCCAGAGAAGGTTCCAACCCCTGGCGCCTGGCGCACCCGAACCGTCGTTCCAGAGGGGAGAAGCGAGTCGCACTTGATCTCCGAACCGGTGCGCCGAACCCGTCGCCTCTGGCAGGCCTGGGATCGCACCCGCCTGGCGCCCATCAACCAGCTCCTGGTTCCGGAAAGCGGCAGGGTCCGGGTGGACTACCGGGTGGACCCTCTATCCTCGGGGCGTCCCATCACGCTGAACTGCGGAGACACGTCTGTCACCAGCCGGCTTCCCGCTGCAGCCTCCTCCGTACACTTTGATGGGCTGCCCCCGGGAGAACAGCCCTGCCGCCTGACCGCTCCTGTGGGGCGCTATCTTGCAGACGTGCCCGGTGATGGCCGAAAGTGGGCGCGGCGCCGAGTGGTTCGGGGGGATCGGAAGGATCTGGAGGTCCTGGTGCAGGTGCCCGCTGGCGGCACCACCCTCTATGTGCGCAGCTACACACCCGAGGGAAGAGCCGGCCCAACCCTGGAGGCCAGGGTCGACGGGGGAAACCCCCGGCGCCGGTATGGACGGGTTGAGAGAATTACCCCCGCCGTCGTCAGCGGGCGGCCCGCTCCTCGAGGAGGCGGCGCCTGGATGGAGGATCGCGCCAGCGGTGCCCTTGTCCCCAGGCGTGCCCTGTACATCCCCCTTGGAGACGACCTGTTGTCCGGAACCCACCGGGTTCGCGTGCGGGTGACCCGCAGTGATGGCCCAGTCTACCTGCGGTTTGATGCGGGTAGCGCTCCGGAACCTTTGACCGACACAAGCCCCAGGTGGGAGATGGACGGCCGATGAGCAGCTGGCTTGCCTTGTTTTTTCTCCTGCATCCCGCACGGGCGGATGATCTCTGGACCACCGTGGACAAAGCCAGAAGAGACGCCCCCTTTGGTGACCTTTCTCCCGGCGAGCGCCTGGACATGCAGAGCCTGATGATGGACCTGTTTGCGGTCGCACCCACTGGAAACGTGCCGGCGGATCTGGTGTCACGGGCAGCCCACCTGGGACTTCACCTTCGCATCGAGGAGGAACGGGTGCTGCTCTGGGGCGCAAAGGACGTTCCTCTCGGCGTTTTTGTCGTTCGCCTTGGCCCGGCCCCCTCTCTCGTCCTGGAGGCGCCCCACGGGTGGTATGACCTGGACACCGGGCGCCTGGTGGCCGACCTCTTCGAATCCGGTGCAGCACGAGCAGCTTTCTTCAACCAGGGCCATCGCTTTGGGGGGCCCGGGGGGGAAGAGAAGCAAGAGGTACATCCCGATGTGGCCCACCGACCCGCCTCCTTGTTTCAGGCTGCCACCCTTGGGGCGGCGCGGGGGCTTTCCGATCCCATCGTGGTGCAAATCCACGGCTTCGCACCGCGTGACGGGGAATCCGTCGTGGTCTCGGCGGGATCCGCCCTCCAGCCTTCACGGTTTGAGCAAGGGCTGCTGGCCGCGCTGCAGGAGGTCATGGGAGACCTCGGACCCGTTGTGAATGGGGCTTCCCTCCCCGAGTTGGCTGGAACCAAGAACGTCCAAGGTCGTGGATTGTCCAGCAGCGCTGCCTTTCTTCACCTGGAGCTCTCCCGTGCCGCACGTGAGGGGCTTCTCACCGAGGAGTCACGCCGGGAAGCATTTTCTTTGGCACTTCTCGAGGCTGGAGAGACCCCATGATGTGGCTCCTTCTGGTGCAGACGGCTCTTGCCACCGCCTGGATTCCCCAGGACCGAATCGACAACGAACCCCGCTCACAGCTCGTCATCTCGCAGAAGGCTGGGCAGCGCGTGCTCCTCCATTTTGACCCCCTCCCCAAGGCGCTGTCCGCTTGGAGCGAGGGGCTTCGTCTGGACCTTGCGGAAGGCCCGGGAGGCACGGTGCTCTTGCCAGCACCGACCCGGGAACGCGCCGTGGAGCTGCGCTTGGCCGACTTCAGCCAGATCGATGGCTGGGTGGAGACCCACGACGGAGATGCAGAGGCCTGGGGCCGTTACGAACGGCGCCTCTCCAGGTGGTTTCGTACAGGAGGAGCGTTTCCCCAAGCCCCCGCCACCATCGCAGCCCTGGAGGTCGAGTGGAGCGCACGGCGAGAGGCATTCTCTTCTATGGGAACCCGGGCCCACCACTTCCAATACGCCGCTGCCCTGCTGGAGCTTGAAAAGGTCCGTGCTCGGTCCGCCGCCGATCACGGCACCCTCCTCCTTCCTCCGACTGAATTGGCGGATGGCAAATCCCACTCCCTGGAGGTTCGAGGGCCAGGACTGTTGGAGTTGGCCACCCGCACCCCGACAACCGAGGCTGGATATGTACGCTACGCGATTGTGGTGGCAAAGGATGACACCCCCATCCACCATGCAGCTCTCGGGGCCTCCGAAAACCCCGAGGTACCTGGCTGGACGCACCTCCGACGCACCCATGTCCTGCTTCCGCACGGCATCCACACGCTCTCGGTGGAGGTGCAGGGGGGCTCCGCGAGCTTGCAGCCTTCCCTTCTTCGTCTTCGTCCAAGTCTGCACTCCGTCCTACGCCATGCCCGTCTCGACCGGAGCCACCCACGGGACCTGCTTCGGGCAATGGAGTCCGCGCACTTGGGCCTGGACAACGTCGCCTGCGTGGCGGCTGCCGAGGCGCTCTTGGACACCTCTGCGGCCCCTCTGGCGCGGGCACGTCTTGTGGAACATCACCCGGATCCCGACCAGGCGCTCGCCCACCTTTCCGAGGCAACCGCCGACCCCCTCACAGCACTGGCCCTCGCACGTCGCTGGCAGCGCTGGCGGGATGTGGACCCTGCTCTGCTAGTGGAATTGGGGGGTGAGCTTCCCATCGATCCATCCCTGTTGGCTGAAGTCGCAGACCAGATTCCAGCCGGGTTCTACCGTTCTCGCGGCCTTGCCATCCGAACCTTGGCGGAGCTTCCCACGGGGACGGATGTTCACGCTCGCTGGTCCGCACTGTGGCCGGTACCGGTGGCCGACCGTGCGACAGAGTCGTTGAAGGCGCCCGGTCTTCGGGGCGGCACGTCACGGGCGTGGATTCACGCAGGCCAGAGTGTCGGCATTACCGCACCCGAACCTGGCAACGGTGAGTACCCCATCCTTCGTCTTCGCTCCGAGGCGCCTGTGCAATTCACCCTGGATGGAATTCCCTTTCGGGGCCAAGGTCTGTTTGCGGAGGCGGTCTCAGCTGGAAACCACCGGGTGGAAGTGCAAGAAGGAATCCTGGAGGCGCTGGAGGGCGACCTGGTAGATGGGGGGACTCCATTCCGGGAGCGACCTGCCATGCGCACTCCGGCTGCTTGGTACTTGCCCGATGTCGGCGCTCCTGGAGAGGTGGAGCTCTTGATTGAAGGCAGCGCGACCGGGTTGGTGATCGCCACCTCCGACGGACACACCTGGGAGGCAGAGTCTCATGAAGGTCTCTCCAGAGTGCGAGTCCCCGTGGGCCCATGGGCCGACCACCTGGAGGTCGTGGCCGAGCAGGAGGTGTTGGTAGGTGCGGCCTTTCGCAGGGCACTGGAGCGGGGCTCAGCGGCCTCCGTCGTACCGGGCATAGACCCCCTGGAGCAGCTGCGGTTGGACAGCGCCAATCTCCGCAAAGCCAGGAACCCCGGGGAGCGGGTCTCCCTGCGACTCTCTCGGGCCCAGCAGCTTGCGACCCTGGGCCTCCACGCCTCTGCCCGGGCAGAAGCCTCCGCTGCAGGGGGAATGCCGGGTGCCACATTTGAGCAGATCCAGCAAGCCAGTCACCTGTATTGGAATGCCCAGCCTTTGGTTCTCTCAGCACCCATGCCCGGCCCCATTTCCCTGGCGGCTGCTGCCGGCCGGGCTGGGATCGCCGCTCCTGCCACGACCAGCGGGCTGGAGCGCCTCGCGGCGCACCTTCCGGATCGCATTGACGCCCCCGTCCACCTCGCGCTCGCCGAGATGTACCTTAAGGATCTGCGCCCGGGAACCGCCTGGCTTCACGCATCCTTGGCAGGTGACCTGGGCAGGGTCGCCCGCCTCCAGATCGCCGCCAGCGCCCCTTGGCAACACATCACCCGAGTCGATGAAGACGGTGGTTCCGACTCGGTCGACGTGCCCCGGCGGGGACCCAAACCCGGCGACAGCGTGCTCAGGCTGGCCCGGGACGCCATGCTTGCTGCACCCTGGGTTCCAGAAGAGCACGTGGTCCTCCGGGCAGGAGGCATCGTGCGGGTTGAAATACACGGCGGTGGGACCCTTGAGCTTTCGGCGGTGTCTTCGGATGAAACCCACGCGATCTCTCCTCCAGCCTGCTCACTCGGGTTGGAATTGGATGGCACCCTGACCGAGTTGGAGGTTCTCTTCGGGCCCTCCGTGCACCACAAATGGGCGCTTTCGGAAGGCGAACACGTCCTTCGCATGATGAGGGCCGCCCCCGGATGCGCCCTTGGGGTTCAGCTGGTGCACAACGAGACTGCGCTCCCCCCGACCCGACGGGCTGCGGTCCACAGGCTGGGTGCCAAGGGCCTCTCGCTCCGGGTGGCCGGTGAGAGCCTCCTGCGCATTCGAGTACACGGCAATCAACCGGTCCAGGCCATGGTGGGAGACCGAACATGGACCATTGAGAGTGTGGGTATGGTGCCCCTACCCGCCCATGGACTGCAGCAGGTCCGTTTGCGGGGGCCACTGAACACGCGGGTGTCGTTGTCTCGCTTGCAGGCAGAGGAGTCCACCTGGCCACGGGGGGAGGTCAGCGGGTTGAGGCCCACCCCTCCCAAACCCTCACCCGATCCGCTCGCAGCGCAACACGCACAGCGTTGGCTGGCTGAGTCTGCCTTTCCAGCCAGTCCAATGCCCCTACCCATGGGGCGCACAGGCACGATCTCCGGCGCCTATTTGCTGGGCAATGACGCCACCGGCGTCCGGGACGACCTGACCAACCACGGCTTTCAAGCCGCCCGTGTGACCCTCCGAAAGCGGCTCGGTTCTTCCCAGGATTGGTTGTTTTTTGAGGTTCAGAACCGCACCAGTCTCCAGTCTGTTCCAGGCACCCTGGCAGAGGCCCGCTGGACCCGTTCCTGGGATCCATGGCTCCTACGAACCGCGTTGGATGGTGGCTTTTCGGGAGGGGCAGGCCACGTCCGCGCGGCCGCCGAACTACGCCGAGAGGTTCCCCTTGCCCCAAACTGGAGCGCCAAGCCATTCGCCACGGCCCACTTGGGGCGGTGGTCCGAGTCCTCCCTTGTGGCCGTGGACCCCGCGGCCTGGAACGCGTACGAGCGCCTCCATCCAGGCGGACTTGGACTGGGGGCACACGCAGACTGGCGCCCCCTTCGAGATGGGCGGCTTCGTTTCACCCTGGAGGGCCGGTCCACTGCTCTTGTTCGCCCCAATTGGATAGAGGGCTCTCTGCGCCTGGACTGCCTGCTCGCTCCAGGCACCCGGCTGACCTTTTCCCCCGGCATGGGATATCGATTTGTCGAGCCTGCCCGGGTTGAGGCCTATTGGCGCCCTCGTGCCACGGGGCAGATCATGCAGTCCGTTTGGCTTGGCAGCCGCACCAGGATCTCCCTGGGGGCCGGGGGTCAATACCTGCCCACCATTGGAGCGGTGGATATCTATGCCCAGGCGGAGGTACAGCGAGGTCCCCACCGAGGCTTGCGGGATCACTCGCCGCTGGACCTGCCGTTTCGCACCGCACTGGACATTCCCGAGGGCAAGCGATGAACCACGCCATTCCAACCGGGGGAGGACCCACCACCCCCAACGGGCTGGACCTTGCAGAACAACTGCCTGCCCTGTTGGTACGCCTTCGTGGCCCGGCGGTGGACTACCTGGGACAGCTGCTGGACAACAGCAAGAGCGAAACGGTCGCACGCTTGGGAATGGACATCTTGCGTGCAAGGGATCTGGACATCAACCAGCGGGACCAGCTGTCCGACGCCTTTCTCATGGCCGACAACGAGCGCTCCCGCCAGCGCACCCTGGAACACCACCTGCGGCGCACCCGTCGAGGCCGAGCGTTGTGGGGAGATCTGAGGGCCATGAAGAGATGGCTGGATCCGTCGGCCGTACTGGAAAGACTGCACCTGGGAATCGATCGACATGGGGTGCACCTGGAGATCCTGGCCGCACTTCTCTCCGAAACACCCCTGGAGACCCGAGGCGTACAGTTCCTGAGCCTGCTTTTGGGTGACCCGCGTCTGCCCACCCGGCGTGCAGCCGCTGCCACGCTTGTCTCCCACGCGGTTCGCGGACAGGAAGAAGTCACCGCCGACTCTCTTCGCACCACGCGACTCGTGGAGAACATTCAAAATGACGACATTCTGACGGCGCGGCGGTGCCTGGGAGTCCTTCAAAGCTTGGCGGAGAGCGAAGCGCAGGAGGTGTTCCAGCGAGTGTTCACAGGCGACGCGGGCGGTGAGAGCCAGTTCTTGCTGCGAGCCCAGGCCGTGCGGGCGGGACTGGCCGGCCCCTCCTCATGGAGAGCCTGGGTGGTGCCAGCTGCACAAGCCGATGAATCCGAGACCGTGAGATGCGCCCTTCTAGACGGAATGGCGGCCGATCAAACACCCGCCGCCACCGACCTGCTGCGCTCCTTCTCCCGCACTGATCCGGCACCCAGCGTACGGGCCAGGGCACGGAGGCTGCTCCGGGAGCACGGACATCCACGGGCACGACTTGAGGACCCTCTGCACAGGACCCGCCACGTTCCGAGTCCGGAAATGGATGCGCTCTCGGACGTCCTGGCGAACCTGCCGGTGGGACGGAGTCGAATTGTGGCGCTCCCGCCCGACGGAAGCCCCATGGACCTCGCCCGCGCACTGGTGTTTTCCGCCGATCACAGCCACGGGTACACCCTGGCCCCCGCCTCCAAGGGAAAGGTCCGGGTGACCCGTGGAGAGAAGCAGGTGATCCGTTTCTGGCGCCTCTTGCATGAATTCCGCAATCCCGCACCGGACAAGAGACACCTGGGCGATCATCTCACGGGTCGAGCAGCCCATGGTCCGATTCGCGTCCCGCCGGAAAGACTAGGTGGAGCCGCTCCAACCCACCCGGGCCAGAGAGTCCGGGATGAACGGTTGGAGAGCTGGGCCCCTTGGCTCCCCATGCCCGAGGACTGCATCGAGGCCGCTGATTGGGGCACCCTTGTGCTGGTGACCTCCCAGGGTGTCACCACCCTCTCCGCACCACGGAACACTTCCGCGCGAATCAAGGCCCAGTGGTCGATCAACTGGCACATGAAGTCCCTTGCCGATGCCCGCATGAACGCCTTGTCAGCAACGGATCCCGAAGGGCGGGGACGGTTTGCCGCCGGATTGACGGAACTCGGCTTCACCATGGATTTTGAGACCCACGGGGACGCAGGCATGCCCACTCCCCATATTGAGCAGTACTTTGGAGGCCTCCTCTCGCCGCTGGCATTGATGTTGGGTGCACACCGGAACACGCCCGGCGATCTCGCCGTGGCCGCTGGTGCGGTGGCCTTTCTGTATTTCTCACGACTTGTCTGGGCCCAGCATGTCATTCGCCGAGACCGGGCGGTCTTGCCCCTGGTCATCGGGGGATGGGGGACCCGCGGGAAGACCAGCACGGAGCGCTTGAAAGCCGCGTTGTTTCAGGGCCTTGGCTACTCCGTGATCTGCCGTACCACGGGGACGGAAGCCTCCGCGTTGTACTCACCAGGAGGCGGAATTCAGGAGGTCTTGAGATGGGAGCGCCCCATGGGCAAGGCCAGCATCTGGGAGCACCCCACCTTTTTGAAACGGGCGGCCGCACTGCAACCTCGGGTTCTCCTATGGGAGTGCATGGCGCTTCGCGGCGACTACGTCGACCAGCTCCAGCGAGAATGGACCCGGGATGATCTCTCCACCCTGACCAACGCCCACCCGGATCACGAGGACGTCCAGGGACCCGGTGCTGAGGATGTGGCCCGGGTGATCGGTCGTTTCATTCCTCCCGGCGCACCGATCCTCACCACAGAACAAGAAATGCTTCCCCTCCTCCGGGAGGCGGCCCACAAGAAGGAGGCCCCCCTTCGAGCTGTGGAGACCACCGAGGCCGTGCCCAAGGATCTCTTGGAGCGTTTTCCTTACGGGGAGCACCCCCAGAACCTTGCCCTGGTGCGGGCCATGGCGCGTGAGCTTGGCCTGGACGACGAGGAGGCTTTGATTCTCCTGGCGGACCACGTGGTGCCCGACCTGGGATCCCTGGCCACGGCGGGACCATTCCGGCACCTCGGACGTCGGGTCTCCTTTACAAACGCCATGTCCGCAAACCACCGAATGGGATTTCTCTCGAGCTGGAAGAGGGCGGGGTTCAGCGAATTTGGCTCCCAGTCCAAGCCCGATGAATTCCTGGTCACCGTCGTGAACAATCGCCGGGATCGGGTGGCGCGATCCCGGGTGTTCGCCGAGCTGCTGGTGCACCGTGCCACCGCCCACCGGCACATCCTCATGGGGTCAAACGTGCGGGGTTTGCTGGCGGAAATTCAAGCCCAGCTGGGGGCAACCCTGGCAGATTTCTCCTTGGGTTCTGAGCCTCGAGGCGTTCAGCGCCGCCTCAACCAACTTCGAAGCCGCCTGTGCCTGGTGGCACCTGGAGCCTTGGTTCGGAGCACCGCCACACGGCTTGGACTGGACAGGCCGTTGACTCTGTCCGTCACCCGGGCCCTGGACCAGGCTGTAGGGCAGCCCCCCACCGAGCCTTTGGGGCTTCTTGATGCCCGTGCCTTGCTGGAGCCGTTGCTGCCTCGCCTGGAAGCCCTGGCAGGGACCGCCCAGGGAACCGCATTTCACGACGAGATGGATAGGAGGAACGGGACCACCGACCTGGCAAATGACTGGCTCAACATTGCAGCGGAGGCCATGGCGTTTGCTGCGTTGGTACGGTTCAGCAGCGCAACAGACGACGTGAAGGAACGGGACGAGGCCGCGCGAATTCTCGGCCGGGAGATCTTCCTCTCCCACATTCACCTTCTGGAGGATGCCGCTCCTCTTGGAGATCGCATCACGGGGCTCGTGGCGAGGGTTTGCCCGGCGGGATCCAACGTTCGCGCCATGGGCATCCAGAACATCGGCGGACCGGGTCTGGGACTCGCCCGGGATTGGGTGCACGCAGCCAGCTTGCAGGCCACTCTGGAGTCGCTTGCCGATCCCCAGACTGCTCCCGATGCGGTCCAGGCCTTGTGTCATCCTCCGCCCGCCTGCCTGCCTGCCCTCCTGGAGGCCCGAAGCCTGGTCCAGTCCATGGATCTGGAGGAAGGCCTACACGAGCCGCGTCGAACCGCTGTAGCCCAACTGGACGCAGCTATCGGGGAGCGGCAGGCCGCCCTGGCCCTGGGGCGGGTTCCCATGAGCGGCTTTGCGCGAGCCATCTCCTGGCTCTCCGGTCAGCTGGCGCCCCTGTGGGCAATTCATCAACGCCGGCAGGCGGAACAAGTCTGGAGGGACCTCGCGGATCACAGGATCTCCGTGGGCCGGGCCGCCCAGGTTCTGGGAGGGCTGGAGCCAGTGGAGCCACTGGAGGGTCCCCTCAGAGACGACCCGCTCCTTTAGCGAATCTTCGCGACGCGAATCCACCGTCCGCCATTCTTCCGGACCCGGTTTCCGGACTCCAGGCTCTTGAGCACAATCACGACCTCGGCCTCCTTGAGGTCGTTCCATGGCGATCGGTGTCGGGCACCCGCCACCAGCATGGCCTGCTTCAGGCCCTGGTTCGGGTAGTCCGCCAGCCGCGCCAGGACATCAATGCGAATCCACTCGGCTCTCTCAGGGGTGATCTTTGGCTTCGCTGGCTTACGGGGTTCATCACGGCGTCGCGGGGCGCTGCGCTTTGCCTCGGTGCGGGCCACGGGCTTCTTTTTCGCCTGCACCTGCTCTACCCGCACTGCCGGCTTGTCGGTGGACTCAGCATCCATGGGCTCCAGAGAGTCAAAGTGCCTGACCAGCCCCTCGAACAACTCCATGGTGCGAGGTAGCAGGTGCTCCTCACTGCGGGCCAAAACCCCCGTTCGGAGGCTGGCTGGAACCCGGTCAGCGTCCACCTCAGCCAATTCAGTCAGGAAGAGTCCCAGCTTGTCCCCATCGGGCAGGTCATTGAACTCCCGGAGCATCTGTTCCCGGTACCTTTGGAGGTCCCGGGTCAGCTGAACAGGCAAGTCCGTTCGCTCCGACAGGGCCACCAGATCACAGAGGCTTCTTCGATCCACCCCACTAAGTGGCACCCGCAGCAGGTCACCTGCGAGCACCTGAATCGTCATGGCGTCGTACCGCCTTAGACCCTCGACGTGTGCTCGTGCCATGGTCCCTCCCTGGCTCCAGCCTAACACCTCCCGGCCAAGGGGAAACAAGATAGGGATTTGCGGGAGGAACCCCGTCATGCGCATCACAAAGGTCTATACGAAAACAGGAGACCAGGGCACCACCGGGCTTGCGGATGGAAGCCGGGTTTCAAAGAACCATGTCCGCATCGAAGCCTACGGCTGTGTCGACGAGCTGAATGCCACCATTGGACTCGTATTGACCGCTGCCCGGGATGCAAGAAATGTGGAAAGACTGGCCCAAACACTGCAGGAGGTTCAGCATGGACTGTTCGAGCTCGGCGCGGACCTCGCCACGCCAAAACCGGGGCCCGACGGTCCTCGTGTCGGAGAGATCGAGGTTCGGGCGCTGGAAGAGGCCATTGATAGCTTCAATGAAGACCTGGACCCCCTGCGGGAATTCATCCTGCCAGGAGGCGGACCCATTGGCGCTTCCCTTCACTTTGCACGCTGTGTCTGCCGCCGAGGCGAGCGGCGCCTTCTGGACTTGCTTGAGGCAGAGCCACAGACCCCTACAGGCGGATTGATCTACCTGAACCGATTGTCCGACCTCCTCTTCGTGCTGGGACGTTGGGCCACGCGAATGCTCGGAGAGCCGGAGGTGCTCTGGTCGCCCAGGTCCACCTGAACGTCTACCAGCGCCCCTGGTAGGTCCAACCCATTGTGTCGGACATGTACACCCCCCAGCTCGCAGTGGCAGTTCCCGCGGCGACGCAGGCCAGGGACGCCCAAAAATACGTATTTGCGCTCCCTCGCGCCGCCGCCAATTGCGTAGTCTTCGTGGCGGTCATGAAGTCCTGGTTGGCCCCATAGGACAAACCGTAGAGTGCCGCTGCACCCGCCAGGCCGGCACCCCCAAGGGCCAACACCGGGGTTTTGAGCGGCGGTCGTTCTCGCTGAACCCTCTCGACGGCGGACTGTGCGGTAGGGGTCGGAGCCGCGGCAGCTACCAGCTGACCCGCGATTCGATCGGCCTCCTCGGCTGCGGGCACCCTCAGGAATTCCGGGGGAAAGGCGTTGCCGACAATCACCTGAGAACTCCGAACCGGGCCGCTGTTGTCTACCACCTGCAGCAAGTGGTACCGGTCTGGCGTGGCGGCCGCCTCCTGTAAAACCTCCCCATCCAGCAGCACCCGCGTGCCTGGTTGCCGGGCCAACAACTTGCCCGGAACGCCCACCGGGTCGAGGCCCGCAAACATCTGCTGCTGGGCATAAAGAGCCCTCTCTGGCGCATCCACACCGAGTGTGCCGATGTCCCACTCAAACCCCGGATCCAGCTCCCTGGCAGTGCGAAGCCAACGCGTGGCGGCTTTTGTATCCCCTGTTCGGTAGTGGCGGACGCCCAACAGGCGGTAGGCCGAGGCCAGCATGCGGGGCGGAACGGTCTCTGACAGGCAGGGAAACTGGTCGGCGAGCCCCTCGGAAGACAAGAGGAACGCCTCGGCGTCCTGTCCTCGCAAGGCGCTGATCGTCTCCTGGTACTGGACGAGGAAGTCGTCGACGCGAGCGCGGCGCTCGCACTCTGCTGCCTCGACCCTGCCCAAGCCAAAAACCGCAGCCACCAGCACCAACCCCAGCACTCTCATGGCCCCCATCATACCTTGATCCAAGCGAGGGGCTCGCCCTGGGACACCGACATTCCGTCTTTAGCAAGCCACCGCAGCAGGCGCCCTCCACAGGGAGACTTCACGGGTGACAGCGTCTTCATGACCTCCACCAGGGCCAGGGTCTGTGCCCGCTCCACCAGGGACCCTTCCGTTGCAAAGGCGGGTTCCCCGGGACGGTTTTGCAGGTAGAGGGTACCCACCATGGGTGCAAGCACCACCTCCACTCCGTCAGGGGCAGGCTCTGCCACAGCATCCGTCTGTACCGCTACCTCCCCTCCTATGCAAACCACCGGCGTGCCCCATTCCACCCGGGAACAGGCCGGAAAAACCCCGGTGACCAGGCCGCTGCCATTGGGAGGAACTCGCAGGGGCACCCACTTGCCAGCACGTCGCACCCGACCCAGGACGGCCCCCGGCACCAGGACATCCCCGACCCCACAGGCCGGGTGCCAGGTGCCCACAGTGGGCGCCCCCAGCGCATCTTGTTGGCGCAAGCAGTTCACTGGCCTCCTCCCGCAAGGATCTCCAGGTCATGCAAGGACCAGATGCGCGGGTTCTTGGTTCGACGGTGGGAGGTGGACTGCCATGCAGCCTCCACGCACACCTCCAGCCAGGACCGCAATTCCTTCGTAGGCACAACCTCGTCCGTGTCCATCCGTGCCGCCGCCCCCGCAGGGTCCATGTCTCCCTCGATTCGATCTGCCACCGCTGCCATGCCCGCTTCGATTTCTGCGCGCTCTCCTGGATCCTCCGTGGCGATCTCGAAGTTTTCGTCCAAGCGGGAATTGAACGAGGCAATGGCGAGGGTTCTGCCCTCCATCACCGACAGGCGGGTAATGGGCGTCGAGAGCTGCAGAACCGGCGCGTAGGGCAGACCGTGCATGGCGTAGTACCCGGCACCAGAGGCCTTTCGAAGAAGCACCGTAAAGACCGGCGCCCGGTTGGTGGAGTTGGAGTAGATGAGAGAGGAGCCATACCCGAGAAGCCCCTGGGCCTCGGCCTCCACGCCGATGTCGAACCCTGCGATGTCCTGGAGCCAGATCAAGGGCAGTCCATCCGCATCGCAGGCCCGGGAGAAGGCCGCAAGCTTGGCGATACCATGCTTGTAGAGAATTCCCCCGGGTCGCATCTCCTCCGGACGCTCCGGGTGGGGCATTGGGGCCAGCTCATTGGCAGCGAGGCCGCACCAGAGACCTCCTATGCGGGCCACTCCCACCACCACCTCCCGTCCGGTGTGGGGTAGGACCTCGTGGAACAAAGAGCCATCCACCAGGCGACTGATGACCTCCCGCACGGCGTAGACGTGGCGGTGATCCGCTGGAAACAACGCGGAAAGATCCGTGGCGGGAAAACGGGGGGCCTCGCTCTCCACCCCGTGGCGGTGGAAATCGGCGCCGGTTGATGGCAACCGAGCGACCTCGCTCCGAATGGCCTCCAAAGCCGCGGCATCATCTGGCACGCGCACATCCGCGCAGCCAGACTTGTGAACATGGACCTCGGGCCCACCGATGTCCAGGGAGGTCAGCTTCTGCGCCTTGGCCCCCTGAATCAGTGCGGCCCCGGCGATGACCATGTAGGCACCTTCGGTCATGTAGACCCGGTCAGAAATGATGGGCATGTACCCACCGCCGGCAATACAGTCGCCAAAGACGCCAGCGATCTGGGGAACGCCGCCATCCGCCAACAACGCGTTCTTCTGGAAGATCGCGCCGGCCCCAAAGCGACCTGGAAAGGACTTGGACTGCTCAGGCAAAAACAGACCGGAACAGTCGACCAGGTACACCACAGGCAACCGCAAGCGGAGAGCCACCTCCTGGGCCCGCTGGATCTTCTCAGGGGTCTTTGGCCACCAGCTTCCGGAGGCCACCGTATTGTCATTGGCGATGGCAATCACGAGCTTTCCGTGCACCCTCACGATTGCTGTGACAACGCCAGCCCCCGGCGCCTTTCGCTTGCTTCCAGAGAACTCCACACCCCAGTTGACCAGAGTCCCAAAGGAGCGAATCTCCTCTCCCGGATCCGAGAGAGCCTCCAGACGCTCCCAAGTGGTGAGCTTTCCCTTTTCGTGCACGCGGTCCACGTACTTCTGGCCCCAGCCGGCACGCACAACGTCGTTCTTGACCATCAACTCGTCATCCAGCGCCTCCATGACGGAGCGGTTTCTCGCTTCTTCCTCGCCATCGACCACCTCCCCCAAAGGAGAGCCCAGTGATTCCATCCACAGTCGCGCCATCTAAGTCACCTCCGCCACAATTCGGTCCTCCACGGAACCCGTATCGTACTGGCCTGCACGAAAGCCTGGATCCACAAGGATCTGTTGGTGGAGTGTCTTGGTGGTGGACACCCCTTCAATGATCAGGCTCTCCAGGGCCAGCTCCATGCGAGCCAGCGCTTCAGGACGATCCGCCCCATGCACGACGAGCTTGCACAGGAGCGAGTCATAGTCCGGGGAGATCCGATCGCCGGATTCCAGGTGCGTGTCCACCCGGATCCCCGCCCCCGCTGGAAGCTCCCAGGTGGTGAGGACTCCGGGAGATGGAGAGAATCCATTTGCTGGGTCCTCTGCATTGATGCGGACCTCAATGGAGTGGCCCGATCGCTCTGGCCGCGACGACGGAAGCGACTGGCCTGCAGCCACCCGAAGCTGCCACTCCACCAGGTCCAGGCCACAGACAAGCTCCGTGACCGGGTGCTCCACCTGCAGTCGGGTGTTCATCTCCATGAAGTAGAGATCTCCCTCTCGGGTGCGCAGCATTTCCACCGTTCCAGCACCCACGTAGCCCAAGGCCGACAGGGCCTCTGAAAGACGCTCCCCAACCTGGGCTCGCACGCTGTCCGTCACCGCACAGGAGGGGCTCTCTTCCACCAATTTCTGGTGGCGACGCTGCAGAGAGCACTCTCGCTCCCCCAGCTGCCAGATCGTTCCCTTTCGGTCTCCAAGCACCTGGAATTCAATGTGACGTCCCCGCTCGATGAGCTTCTCCATGTAGAGCCGATCATCCCCAAAATTAGCCCGGGACTCACCAGCTGCCTCGCCCCAGGCCGCCTCCATCGCCTCGGGCGCATCTACCCGGCGCATACCCCGGCCGCCGCCGCCACTGACGGCCTTCAGCAACACCGGGTAGCCAATTCCGGCGGCGACTTCACAGGCCTCTTCCAGCCCACCCAACAACCCGGATCCAGGAATGACTTCCACCCCCAGTTCGGTCATGGTCCGGCGGGCTTCCACCTTGTCACCCATTCGTCGAAGCAGCGCCGAGGAAGGGCCGAGAAAACTAATGCCCACGGCCTCGCAGCGGGCAGCAAAGGAGGGACGCTCGGAGAGAAACCCCCACCCTGGGTGGATCGCGCTGGCGCCTTCTGCAACCGCTGTGTCCAAGATCGCGTCTTCGTCCAGGTAGGCTTTCGGTCCACCGATGCAGACCACCTTGTCCGCACCCTTGAGCCAAGCGAGATCTCGATCCACAGAGGAGGTCACCGCCACCACCTCAATTCCCATCCCCTTGCAGGTGCGGAGCACCCGCGCAGCCACCTCCCCCCTGTTGGCTATCAGGATTCGGCGAAACATTGTCTACCCCAATTCCTCCTGGAGAATGGACCGGGCCAGGCCGCCATCCACCTCTCCTTTGTGGGACTTCATCAAGGCGCCCATGGCCATGCCAAGCTGGTTCGCCGCGGTCGCGCCAGAGCTTTCAATGGCCTCGCGAACCCAAGCACGGGTGGTGTCTGCATCGGCAAGTTGCGGGAGAAAACCGTCGATAACCGTCATCTCCGCCTCCTCTCCTTCTGCAAGGTCCTGGCGACCCGCTTGCCGGTACTGGGAGGCAGCATCCTCCCGCTGCTTTCGCATGCGGCGCAGCACCGCGACACAGTCGTCGTCTGCAGGGGTGCTACCGGCCTTCTTCTCTGCCTCCAGCAGCGCGGCCTTGATCATGCGCAGCGCGGAGAGACGGGCGGTGTCGCGGGCCCGCATGGCGTCCTTCAATTGGGCGGAAATGGTCTCTGGAATGCTCATTGTGTCTCCGTTTCGAGCCTCCCCTATCCCCTTCACTCCTCCAGTGCCGACTCCTCCGACCCGGTGTTCGAACGCATCCAGAGGAGAATCGTGCCCCCCCCCAAGAACATGGCCATTGCCAGGTACTGGGCGGGTGTGAGGCCCAGGTAGCGGATGTCGGAACGGTTGACCCCAAGGTCCGTGCTTCGAAGGAAGTCCAGGCCAAAACGCACGGGTGCATACAACATGGCCCATGTGGCGAGGAAAAAGCCGGCGGGTCGGGGTTTGCGATCCAGCCACAAAAAGACCAGGCCGATTCCCAGGGCCCACAGGCCCTCGTAGAGGCCCACGTCGTGGCGAATGCCTCCAGGGTCCCCTGCCGCCAGCCAGTTGGCCGGGTACTCCACGCCCAAGGGAAAGGTGGTCAGGCGCCCAACATGGTCGTGGACGGAAAAACAGCCCATACGTCCAAAGAACCAACCGAAGGGGAAGGCAAACATGATGTTGTCGCCATGGGCCCAGAAGTCACGTTTTCGGATGAATCGAAAGAACAGGACGTAACCTATGACCGCTCCGAGCATTCCCCCCATGGAGGAGAATCCCGCCCAGACTCGGAGCAAAGACATGATCCCATCCTCTTCATACTGCTCCGGGTGATACCCCAAGACGTGGACCAGGTGTCCCACCAAGAACCCCATTCCCACGATAAAGACTGCGCCGTCCACGACATCTCGCGGCTCCAGTCCGTGGCGAAGGCCCCGGGCCCGACTGATCTCCAGTCCCACCAGAAAGGCCACGCAGACCAGGGTCGCCCAGGGATCCAGGGGAATCGGACCCAATTCGTAGATCCGAGGCTGCCAAAATGGAATTGCAAGGGGGATAGACAAGAGAAATCACCAAGGTGGGGGCGTGCTATATTCCGCCGCGCATCCAGGAGCCTGTCGTGCCAGTACTGACCTCAGACATTCTCATAGAGGGGATTCGACGTGACCCCATCATGGCGTGGCTTGGCGAGGCCAGGAACCAGGCCCGCATTCTTGAGGCCGCGTTCGACCGGGTGCTGCAGACCGGGGAGTGCACCTGGGAGGTCTCCTTCACCGCAGGTCCCCTGCCCCGTTCCATGGGGTACGAGCTCTTGGGCGCGGATGATGCCCATGGCGGCCGGCGGGTGCGGTGCCAGACGTCGGGCAGGCGAACCGCCGGGGACCTCACGTTCTCCCTGCGATCCGTCAAGCCCGCCGGAAACACCATGGTGACCCTGCACCACGACTACCAGGCCGGGCGGCTGCTGGGACCCATGCTGGACATGGCCATCGCCAGAGAGGCCCTGCAAGCGAGCTGGCAGCGAGTGCTTGAGAACCTCCAGCGGGAAATCGCAACGGACTTGAGGTAGGCCAGAGAAGGAAACGGACCACGAGAAACCCACCTCACCCCTGTCGCCCCGTGCACAGTCCGAACCAGCGCTGGGGGCTGGAGCCCCCGTGGCAGCGAGCGGCGCCCGGGTTCAGAACCCCCGCCCCGTCATTCCAAGCCACGGCGTGATGTCTCCATCGGGCCCGGGCATGGGCTGCACGGTGATTCCCCAGGAGCCCGGGACGTTCATCCGGGGGACCGGTATCCTCACCGTCACCGCTTCCTTGCCCCGGGCCTTTCGCGAGCGGGTCCACAACCCACCGCCCACCATCCCAAGGGTCGAGCCTGCCAGAGCCCCGGTGGCGATGGCGGGTCCGTCCTCCGTGCCCAGGGTCACCGCCAGGGAACCAAGGGTCGCCCCCGCGACACCTCCCAACTGGGGCAGCAGCGTGTCACCTGCATCCAAAAACCCCCTCTTGGAGACCGCAAAGGCACCCGCGGCCAGGGCGATATCGCTGGCTGTAAGAATGGTGAGCACGTAGTCCGGGGTCGTTCCGTCCGTATCCAGGGCGATGGGCAGCAGGGCACCGTAGTAGGCCCCCCAAGCCGTCGAGGTACCCAAGAAGAGCATGTTGGCGGGATCGGGATCGATCTTGTGGGCCAGCATGGCCAACCCCAATCCCGAACCTGCAATGGCAGTCTCTATGGTGCCTGGCACCTGGATGGAGTCCGCATAGAGATTCCATTTTTCCTCAGCAACATACGCCAGGGCTGCCGACTCCCAGGCGGCAAGGCCCATACCCACCCCAATCATGGAGACGTCCCCCCCGCTCCAGCTCGTGTGATCCGCTGCCCGAATAGCCAGTGGCGTTCCCACCACACCCCCGAGGAGTGTTCCGGCATAGACCACCCGCGCCTCGTTGTCATTCTCCGGGTCGCTAAGCATCGCGATTCCCATCCCCAGAATATTGCCCACCCCGAGCCCAAAGGCACCGATGCCAGCATGCCGGGCCTCTACCCCATGGTGGTGGCCATACGCCAGACCTCCAAGTGCTGCCGCGTGAATGGCCGTGCGCGCCGTGCCCTCCATCCGGTCCCAGCCGTCCTCCCCATAGAGAACCTGTGGAAGCAGCGCTCCCACCAGCGCTCCTTCCACCCCAAGAACCCCCGCCACCCCGAGGTCGGCCGTGGTCGGGTTCCAGTCCCCCACAAGCCTGTGGCCCACCCCCAATCCGGCAACCATGCCTGCCAACGCCACCGCAGAGTCCACCCCACTGTCCCAGTGCGCTGCCTCGAATTCTTCCTGGTAGAACGCATCCCACTCAGCATCCGAGTGCTCCGCGTCATCCATCCAGAGGTCCTCCGGGTACTTGTGGTCCCGTACAAGATCAGCAATTCCCACCGCAAGCTGAGCGCCCAGGTAGGTGGCTCCATCCATTTCAAGTACATCCGACACGGATGGGTTGCGGTCCAGATTGTGGAAGGTGTACCAACCCCCAGCGCCCAGTCCAGCAAGACGAAGGGCGGCCTCCAGGTTGCGGCGGTCTTCTCCGTATTGCTCACCCGACACGGCGAATCCCGCGAGGGTCCCTGCTGTGAGGCCCGTGGCGATTCCACTGGCGTAGTACAAGCCCTGGCCATCTGAGACCGGGGCCTGAATGGCGTACAGAGCCCCCGTGCCCACACCAATCACCGAACCCCCAATGCCGCCGATCACCTCTCCAGCCTCGGTCTTCCCCCAGGCCCCCACGCTGTGCAGCGCAAATCCGCCCGCCACGCCATTTGCGGCCGTGGCCGCGATCGAACCAAAGACTCCCCGAACCCCCTGGGGATCGCCCTTTTCTGCCAAAAACTCCGGATAGCTCTCCCGCAAGGCAGCCAGCGCTTCTGCCCGCAGACGGTTCCCTCCCGCTTCCTTTCCGGCCATGGCCCAGAGACGCAGAGCAGCCTCCGGGTGTTGCTGCGCTTTCAGCAGGGAGATCGCTTCTTCCGTGAGGCCCGGTCCGAACCCTCCCGTGGCAACGGCTGCGCTCAAGCTGGCTGCCTCCCGGGGCGAAAAGGACTGCATTGCCCGCAGCGCCGACAGCTGAAGGCCGGGATCCCGTGACATCGCAGCGGCTCTCAGAAAGGGAATCGCCTGCTCATCCCCTGCCTCCGCCAATGCCTTTGCAGCTGCCTTGCGATCCGCCGAAGCTTCCCGGTCATCCAGAAGCGCTGCGGAGCTCTCCAAAAGCGCCTGCAATGCTCCAGACGCCTGGCCCGACAACGAGGCCGCCTCTCGAAGGGCCTCCAATTCGACCCGGGCTGCATCCAACGAGCCGTCTACAGGAACGGCCTCTTCCCGAACGGTGGGTGCCACCCGTTCTGAGGAATCACCGTCTTGGGCGAGAGCAAAGGAGAACAAGGACAACGTGATCCCAATCATGGAACCTCCTGCCACGCTCATAACGCCCGCCGCCGGCATTGGTTTCCCGGTCCAGGGAACCTCCATCCCGAGGGGCGGGTTATCCCTCCCGTCTCCACGGAGCCCCATGCGTTCCCGTCTTCTTTTCGCCTGCCTCACCCTGTGGATCTTCTCCGCCTGTGCAGGAGTCCACACGCCGGGGGAGAAGACAAGGGACCGGGTCACACTCGACCTGCTTCGTTCCGCGCCCGGAGCGGAGAAGCTCTACATCCAAGCGCTTCTTCCCAACGGCGAAAAGGGGATTTTCCTGGTGGACACAGGCGCGGGCATCTCCGCGATCTCGAGCGCCCTCGCTGAACGGCTGGGAATCACTGGCAAAATGTCGAACAGCACCCTCTCAGGTTTGGGGGGACAGTCTGCCCTGGTGGAAGGGTTGCTCTCCAGCATTTCCCTTGGAGGACTGGAGGTTCGGGATGTGGAGGTGGCCATTGGTGTGCCGGGACTTCCTTCTCATGCCGGCTGGATGCCTATCGACGGGATCCTGGGAAACAACGTCTGGGCGGGGTTGGTGATGGTCATTGACTACCAGGCGGATGTCCTCGAACTTGGTCGTCCCGGGTCCATTCGACTGCCCGACGCCGCGGTTCCCATGACCTTCGACGGCCAGCATGTCCTGGTGCCAGTGACCCTTCATGCGGGACTGGGCGGCGAGGTTCAGGTCAGCCGCTCACTTCACCTGGAGCTGGACACAGGCGCACGCAGAATCCTCTTGTCAGGCTCAACCGGAGAGGGTTTTGAGGTGCTGGCAAGGGAGGGACAGGAGCCGATCTTCGGCATCGGGGCCTCGGAAGATGTGCCCCTGTCCGCATTCTATCGAGAGACCCGAAGGGTCCCCATCGTGCGCGTGGAGCTCGGGGGCGCGGTGGTGGAGTCCCCTGGATCCGCCACCTGGCTGAACTACAAGAACCAACAGCGTATAGGACCCCCGCGCCTCACGGGCCTCCTGGGGCACGCGGTGCTCTCCAACCACCGGGTCATCATTGACTTCCCAGGCCAGCAGTTCGCGCTTCTGCCCTCCCACCGAAAGGCCCGGCAGTTGGACGGTCACCAGGTGCTGCTGGAGCAGGACCTCAAGCGGTACGGACAGGACCCGGACCGAGGACTCTTTCGCGCCCGCATGCACCTGGCCCAGGCCCACTATGACGACGCCCTGGACGATCTAAGCGCATACCTGGACGTTCACTCCCAAGATGCAGAAGCCCTGATCACCCTGACCCTCCTCTTGAGGAGCGGTGGCCGCTTCCACCAGGCCCTTGCCAATACCGCTGCAGTCGGGGCAGGCGACCTGGTCGATCACGGAGAAATCCTCGCTTCGGTCAACTCCCTCGTGCTGGCGGAACAATTGGAGGCAGCGGAGCGCCTGGCCCACGCTGCGCGGGACGCCCGCCCCAACGACGCGATTGCCTACATTGCCCTCGCCGATGTGGCCATGGCCACAGGCAAAACCGAAAACGCAGGGGCGGCCTTGCGGCGGGCCTCTCAACTGCGGGAGAACCCGGACGCTTTTCTGCACCGCCGAGCGCAGCTGGCCCTCGCAGAGGGGGATGCCTATGCCGCGGTAGCCCACTTGCGGCGGCGCCTGGACCTCTATCCAACCGATGGATACGCCCTCTGGTCCTACGGGTTGCTCGCTGCGGCACTGCCCGAGCTGGCAGGCACCTTCCTCGCAGACCTGGAGCGGGCGAAGAACCGGCTACACCACGAGTCCCTCCCCCACGACTTCATCTCAGCCGCGCTCATGCTCCATGGAGATCCAACAGGCGCAAGACGTGCCATGGAAGAAGGCCTGAAGAGGGACTGCGACCCCGTCGAGGCCAAGACCTCAAAGGCAAACTGCGAGGCGTGGTACCGGGGCATGGCGCAGTCTGAGTTGGAACAGGCGCTCCATTTCATTGAACAGGCACTGGAGCAAGACCCCCACCGGTCGGATTTCCTGGACACGCTCGCGGTGGTGCAAGTGGGTCTGGGGAACTACAAGGCGGCGCGGGAAGCCTCCTGGAAGGCCGCCCGATACTCTCCGGAGATGCTGTACCACCTCTGGCAATTCCGTCGGCTGGATGCCCTGGCCACCACCCAATCGCCATGAATCTTACGCTTCTACTCTTTGCTTCCGCCCTGGCCGGCAGCCCCCGCGAGGTCGTCGTCACCAACGTGTACGATGGCGACACTTTTACGCTCTCCACCGGGGAGAAGGTGCGCCTTTCCTCGGTCAACACCCCGGAGTTGTCCCCCTCCGAGCCCTACGCCGTGGAGGGCCGGGACGCGACCCAGGCCTTTCTCTCCAGTGGCACGGTGCTTTTGCACACGGGAGCCACCGAGCGGGATGGGTATGGTCGGATCGTGGCGGGCGCCTCGGTCGACGGCAAGCAGCTCTCGGAGCACCTTCTGAGCTTGGGGCTGGCACATCTCTTCCTGATACCTCCCGTGGACGAGGAACTGGATGTTTCGGCCCTCCTGGCCGCCCAGGAAAGGGCCCAGCGAGCCCGCCGGGGGATCTGGAGCACCGAAGGCTACCGCGGTGATCTGCACATGACCTCCTTTCACGCCAACGCCGCCGGCGACGACAGAGAAAACGTCAACGGCGAGTACCTCCGCGTCTGCAACATCACAAACCACCCGCTGAACCTGGAGGGATACGCCTTGAATGATGCCTCGGGGGATCGGTGGGTCATGCCAGCGCTGACCATTCCGCCGGGGCACACCATTCGAATCCACTCCGGTGAAGGCGTGCACCAGACCGATCCCCGAGAACAGCTCACGGTCTTTCTGGGCTCTCCCACGCCGGTTTGGAACAACAGCTACGACAAAGCCACGCTCTATGACCGTTACGGCCGAATCATGGACGTGCGGGTCCACGAAACCAAGCGAAAATAGTCCTGCAAACCCAGCCAAAAAGGCGCTATAAGGCGGCGGAATCCGTATGGAGCGCCCCGTGATTGCTTTCTCCTCCCTGTTGTTCCTTGGCCTGCAAGCCGGCTGCACTGACTACAATTTGAAGGGCAGGGACAAGCCAGTCACCACCCCCGGGGAACCCACGGACACCGGCGAGCCCTATGAACCCCCGGAGGTCCCCGAGGAGTGCGACCTGGAGGAACCCACAGCCGAAGATGTGGGTAAAGGAGACAACTGCGCTTCCGGCGAGACCGGCGGCTTTACCCCCGTGGTGGAGTGGGAGGCCGGCAATGTCGGCTGCATGGCCATGCCTGTGGTGGCCGACCTGGATGGTGACGGGCTTCCAGAAGTCCTGGTCAACGAGGGCTATGGAATCGGAACCGGAACCATTCGGGTCTACCGAGGCGACGGCTCCGGTCTCGTCATGACGCTCTCAGCCGCCGCGGGCTACGGTTCTCCCGCCGCGGTGGGCGATGTCACCGGAGACGGCAACCCGGACATCGTCGTGGTGAACGAGTACGCAAACTCCCTCATGGCCGTGGGCGACTACACCATCAAGCTCTTCAACAACGCGGGCTTTCTCCTCTGGGAGTCCGACCACTTTGTGGGACTGGACTTTGACTATGCCACGGCCCCGGTGATCTCCGACATGGATCACGACGGCCACGTGGAGATCATAGCCGGACGGGTGATTCTGAACGCCGATGGCAGCACCCGGGGAGTGGGCGCACACGGCCGGGGCTCCTACGGCATCACCACCTTCGGCCAGTACACCCTCTCCGAGGCATCCGTGCCGGCCGTGGCCGACCTGGATCTGGATGGGGTGGAGGAAGTCATCGTGGGCAACGCCATGTACAGCCCAGAGGGGGTCGCGCTGGTCTACCAACCCATGCAACAGGATGCGATGGTCGCCGTGGCCAACCTGGATGCCGACGTGGAGGGGGAGGCCGTCATGGTCTCCCACGCGGACGTTCGGGCCGTGGACACCGACGGCTCGATCCTCTGGGGGCCCAACCCCATTCCAGGGGCGAACATCCTCTCCCCACCGGCGATCGCCGACCTGGACGGAGACGGGCAGGTGGAGATCGTGGTGGCGGGCGGCAACACCCTGTGGACCTTGAACCACGATGGGACCGTACTCTGGCAAGCCACGGTACAAGATGAAAGCGGGGCCACGGGGGCATCGATCTTTGACTTTGAGGGCGACGGAGATCTCGAGGTGGTCTACATCGACGAGATCCAGATGGTGGCCTACGAAGGGGCGACAGGAACCGTCAAGTACCAGACCCCCAACCACGCCTCCGCCACCATGTTTGACTACCCGGTGATCGCGGATGTGGATGCGGACGGACACGCGGAGATCCTGGTGTGCCACGACGGCTACAGCGCCGCGATGACCGTGTTTGGCGATGCCAATGACTCCTGGGCAAGTACGCGCAAGGTATGGAACCAGCATGCTTACGGCATCACCAACATCGATGACGACCTCACCGTCCCGACGACCGCCACGCCGAACTTCCGGTCCTACAACACCTGGCATGCAGCCCCCAGCAGAGACGCCGGGTCAAACGCCGACGGCGTGGACTTTACCGGGGAGATCATTGATGTCTGCGCGGAGTGCGAGGCCGGCCTTGTGTACGTCTCCGCCCGGGCCATCAACCGAGGCATTGACCAGGCCACCGGGTGGGCCCCCCTCGCTTTGTACGCCACGGTGAACGGCGCCGACCGGCTTGTCGCCACCGCCTCCATTGCTGGCGGCCTCGATGCGGGCTGGACCAGCGAGACCGTTGTGTTCGAGGTGGATGCAGACGACCTGACGGATGCGAGCAGCTTGTGGCTGGTCGTGGATGATGACGGCACCGGATCTGGACAACACGACGAGTGCTCCGAGATGAACAACGGCGTGATCTGGGGCGGACCCTTTTGTGAGGACGAATGACTGTGAAGACCCAAAGCCCCCCCCTTGGACCCGTGTTGCTGGTTCCACTCCTGCTGGCCGGGTGTCTAAAGGACCCGTCCGACAACACTCCAGAGGACACCGGCGAGACCCAAGAACTTGCTGGCACCCTCGGCACCCTGGACTGCACGGACTGGTACATCGATGTCTGGAGTGTGGAGCTCGAAGAAGGGGATGAGCTGCTGGCCCAGGTAGACACGGTCTCCGATGCCACATCGTTCGATCCCGTCCTGCTCATCACCTGGGAGCAGTCCCTGCCCTTTGCGGACTACGAGCTCTGGATGACAGACAACATGGAGTGCTCCTTCACTCCCCCGCCTGAAGAAGCCCAGTGCCCTGAGGTCGACTGGACCTCGAACGCTGCAGGGACCCTCCACATGGTGGTGGACGTGGCCTCTGAGCCTTGCGCTGCTGAAACGGTTGAGTACCGGCTCACCGTGGAAGTCAACGGAGAGTCCGTCACTCCAGTGCTGGTCTGGGATGAGTACCTGGACGACTTCTAGCCCGGAAAGAGACACCCATTGTGCCCTTCAAAGGGCTGACATCGCCCGGTTCGCTTCGCCGTTTCCTGGTTTTTCTGTTATGGGCCGTGGCTGAATCAATATTCCCGTCTCTGGAGCCCCCATGATCGACCCACGCCGTCTCGGCACCCTTCTTCTCACCGCTACCCTGCTCGCTTGTGGCGGAGAACCAGCCACCGATGAGACGCCTGCCACAGATGCCCCTGCTGCTGAGCTGAAGGCCGACAAGGGTGTCGACCTGAAAGCCAAGACCATTCGCATTGGCGCGCTGAACGATGAGAGCGGACCCGCCGCTGTCATCGGAAAGCCCTATGCCGCTGGAAAGCGTCTCCTGGCCGCCCAGATCAACGCGGGCAACTCCGGTCTGCTCCCGGAAGGCTGGTCCGTGGAGCTTGTGGAACGCGACCACGGCTACAACCCCCAGAAGTCCACCCAGGCCTTCAAGGAGATCTCCGAGAACGTGCTTTTCGTGGGCACGAGCTTCGGCACCCCGAACACCTTGCCTCTTCGTCCCATGCTCGAGGCGGACAACGTGGTGGCCTTTCCGGCTTCCCTGTCCAGCGAGATGGGCAAGCACAAGCACACCCCCCCCATTGGCCCCAGCTACATCCTCGAGGCCCGGCGTGCCATGGACTGGGCTGTCTCCGGTGCAGGCGCAGACCCCATCAAGGCCGGCATCATTTACCAACAGGATGACTACGGCAAGGACGGACACACAGGCTGGATGGCAGCCGCGTCCGACCACGGCGTGACAGTGGTGTCGGAGCAGACCGTCGCCCCCGGCCAGAAGGACTTCACCGCGGTGATCACCTCCCTCAAGGATGCCGGCGCCGACATGGTGCTGCTGACCACCCTGCCCAGCGCCACAGGCCCCATTCTCGGCACCGCCGCGCAACTGGGCTACCAGCCCACCTGGATTGGCAACACACCCGCCTGGATCGACGGATTCTTCAACCCGGAGGTCATTCCTTCCGCGGTCTTCGCCAAGTACCACCAGGTGAACGGCCTACCCTTCTGGGGAGAGGACGTGCCCGGAATGGAGGCCTTTACCAAGGCCTACGCCGCCCACGGCGCCGAGCTGGGCAGCGAGGACTTCTACCTCCTGCTCTCCTACATCCAGGGCCTGGTCCAGGTGGAGGCCGCCAAGCGGGCCATCGAAGCGGGAGACATCACCCGCTCGGGTTTCCTCTCCCAGCTTTCCACCATCGACAACTGGACCGCCGCCGGGATGATCCAACCCTTGAGCCTGAAGGCGTTTCCCTACGAGACCGGCACCGCCACACGGGTGCTCAAGCCCGACTTCGCGAACAAAAGCTGGAGCGTGGTCGGGGAGTACGCCGCGGCCAGTGAGAAGCCCGAAGAGGGCTGACCTGCCCAGGGGGAGCACATGCTGGAGGTTCAAAACCTCGAAGCGGTGTACCACGACGTCGTCCGGGTGCTGCGAGGCGTCAGCCTTGCCGTTCCCACGGGCGGCGTGACAGCACTGCTGGGCCCGAATGGGGCAGGCAAGACCACCACGCTGCGCGCCATCACCGGGCTCTTGGACATTCACGACGGCAAGATCACCAAGGGCTCCATCACCCTGGACGGCCAGGACCTGACCTCCCTTGGCCCGGAGGAGATCGTTCGGGCAGGCATTTCCCAGGTCATGGAGGGCCGACGAATTCTGCCGGAGCTGACCGTGGAAGAGAATCTCCGCGCAGGTGCATGGTCCACACCCAAAGGGGAGATCCCCCGGGAGTTGGATCGGCACTTCACGCGCTTCCCGATTCTTGCCGAGCGGCGCAGACAAGCCGCCGGGTTTCTCTCCGGCGGGGAGCAGCAGATGCTGGCCATCGCCCGAGCACTGATGAGTCGGCCCAGACTTCTGCTCATGGATGAGCCCTCCTTGGGCCTTGCCCCCAGGATCGTGGCAGATGTGGGCCACCTGATTCGGGAAATCAATGCCGAAGGTGTGAGCGTGTTGTTGGTGGAGCAAAACGCCGCCATGGCCTTGGAGTTGGCAGACCAGGCCACCCTTCTTGAGACGGGAAAAGTCGTGCTGGAGGGTTCCTCCGAGAGCCTCCGCCAAGACGCGGACATCCAGGCGTTCTATCTGGGCAGCGGGCAGGCAGAAGGCAGCTATCGAGACGTCAAGCACTACCGCCGGCGCAAGCGGTGGTTGAGCTGATGGGCACCCTGTTGTCCCTGCAGGATCTGGAGCTCTCCTTCTCCGGGGTTCGCGCCCTCAAGGGCGTCTCTCTGGACGTGGAAGACGGAGAGCTGCTGGCGGTGATCGGTCCGAACGGGGCTGGAAAGACCTCCCTGTTCAACTGCATATCAGGTCTCTACCTCCCCTCTGGAACCATGGTCTTCGCGGGGAAGCACCTGACGGGCGTACCCGCCCATCACAGGGCCCGCCTGGGCATTGCCCGGATGTTCCAGAACCTGGCCCTCTACGAGCACCTCACCGTACTGGAGAATCTCCTGGTGGGCTGCCACCACCGGTTTCAGAGCCCTTGGTGGGCGGACATGACCTGGAGTCGATCGGCCCAGAAGGAGGAAATTTCAGCCCGGGATTTGGCGGAGGACGTCATCGACTTCCTGCACTTGGAAGCCGTTCGAAAGAAGCCCGCCGGCACGCTTCCCTACGGCGTGCTCAAGCGCGTGGAGCTTGGTCGGGCCCTGTGCATGCAGCCCACCCTCCTCCTCCTGGATGAGCCGGCCGCGGGCCTGAACCGGGAGGAGACCGAGGACATGGCCCGGTACATTCTGGATATCAAGGAAGAGCGCGGGATCGCGCAGGTGCTGATCGAGCACGATCTGCGCATGGTGCTGGACCTGGCGGACCGGGTGGCCGTGTTGGACTTTGGAAAGCGCATCGCCCTGGGCTGCCCACAAACGATTCAGAAGGACCCCGCTGTGCGAGCAGCCTACCTGGGTGCGGCTGCCACAGACACCGGGGAGATGGCCTGATGGGGACCCTAAAGGAGCAGCCTACCCTCGTCGGACGCCTCGCCTTCCTGGCCCGCGCACACGGGGATCGGGTGGCCCTTCGGGAGAAGGTCCTGGGCGTTTGGAAAGAGACCTCCTGGCAGGCGTACTGGGAGGCTGTCTGCCACGTCGGACGAGCCCTGGAGGCCGCCGGAGTCCGACCAGGAGACCACATCTCCATCTTGAGCGGGAACCGCACAGAGTGGTTGTACGCAGACCTGGGCGCCCAGCTCATTGGGGCGCGCTCGGTGGGCATCTACCAGACCAACCCCACCAGCGATGTGGCCTATGCCCTGTCCCACAGCCAGTCGCGCATCGTGTTCTGCGAAGACCAGGAGCAAGTAGACAAGGTCATGGAGTGTGAAAAGGAGACGCCGAGCGTATCCCGGGTGGTGGTCTTCGATCCCCGAGGCCTGCGGCACTACCAGGACCCCCGCCTGGAGAGCCACGCAGACTTTCTGAGGCGGGCGGGCCCTCCCTCCGCGGAATGGGCCACGCAGAAGCTCGCCCAGCTGGACCCCGAGGCGTGCGCCATGGTGGTCTACACGTCGGGCACCACCGGCCAACCCAAGGGCGCACAGCTCTCCAACGCCAACGTGTGTCCCGCCTCCGACGCGCTCGCCGGAATGCTCGTCATCGGTCCGGAGGACAGCCTCTTGTCCTACCTCCCCCTCTGCCACGTCGCAGAGAAGATCTTCACCCTCTTTCTGCCCCTCGCTTCCGGCGCGGTGGTGCATTTTGGGGAGGCCATCGAGACGGTTCAGGCGGATCTCATGGAGGTCTCCCCCACAGTCTTCCTGGGGGTGCCCCGCATCTGGGAGAAGATGTACGCCAGCATTCACCTGAAGATGGCGGACTCCTCCTGGGCAAAGCGTACGCTTTTTGCCTGGGCCACCCGCCCGGCCACCCGGGGGCCCGCCTGGTTTCGCTGGCTCGCCACACGAGCGAGAGACCTCCTGGTGCTGCGCCCGCTCCAGGAGCGCCTCGGCCTGCGTCGCTGCCGGCTCCCCTTCTCCGGCGCCGCCCCGATCTCGGAGGAGATGCTCCGCTGGTACCACGACATCGGCGTGCCCGTGCTGGAGGCCTTCGGCCAGACGGAGTGTGCCGGCGTGAGCCATGTCAACCCCCCGGACGCTGTCTGCTTTGGGAGCGTCGGGCGAGTCATCCCGGGCATGGAGTGCCGCATTGCTGAGGATGGCGAGGTGCTCCTCTGTGGTTCCTTTGTGTTTGTTGGATACCTGCACAACGAGACCGCCACCCGGGCCACCGTGGACGCCCAAGGCTGGCTGCACACGGGCGATGTGGGGCGCATCGATGAAGGGGGCTACCTCCACATCACGGGGCGCAAAAAGGAGATCATCATCACAGCCGGAGGCAAGAACCTCTCCCCCGAGCGGATTGAGAACGCCATGAAGGTGAGTCCCTACATCAAAGAGGCCGTGGCTGTAGGAGACCGACGGAAGTTCGTCTCCGCCCTGGTCCAGATCGACTGGGAGGCCGTCTCGGACTGGGCCGGACGACGACAGCTCCCCCACACCGACTTTGAAGACCTCACTTCCAAGGACGAGGTCCACAGGCTGATCCAGGAGGAGGTACTCCGCCTCAACGAGCAGCTGGCTCGGGTAGAGCAGGTGCGGTCCTTCCGGCTGCTCCCCAAGGAGCTGCACCAGGACGATGGAGAACTCACGGCCACCCAGAAGGTGCGCCGGGGCCAGGTCTCCGAGATCTGGTGCGGGCTCATCGAGGAGATGTACCGGTGAGCACCTTTCTTCAGCTGGCCTTCAGTGGCCTCGCCCTCGGCACCACCTATGCCCTGGTCGCCCTTGGTTTTGTGGTGGTCTACCGGGCCAGTCAGGTGTTCAACTTTGCCCTGGGGGAGCTTCTGACCGCGGGGAGCTTCTTGATGGTGGGGCTGTGCACAGCAGGCTGGCCCTGGCCCGCAGCGCTGCTCGGCGCCATGACCGGCACCGGGCTGTTGGGGGCCGGCATCGAGCGCCTGGTCCTGCGGCCGCTCATCGGGCGACCGGTCTTCGTGACGATCATTGTGACCATCTTTATCGGGATGATCCTCCGCTCCATCGTGCTGCTCGTCTGCGGCGCAGACCCCGTGGGCATGCCCACCCCCTGGGACCCCACCGCAGCCGTGGAGGTGGGCCCCGCCCGGGTGCTCGTGAGCTCCCTCGTGGCGCTCGGTGCAGGAGCCATCACCCTGGGCAGCTTCTGGTGGATGATCCTGAGGACCCGACTTGGGGTCGCCATGCGGGCCACCAGCTCCAACCAGGAGACTGCCCTGGCCCTGGGAATCCCCGTCGGCCGAATCTTTGCCACCACCTGGTTTGTGGCGGGTGCGGTCGCCGCCCTGGCGGGCATCTTCTTGAGCATGTTTCCAAGGAACCTGGATGCCAACCTGGGTTTCGTGGCCCTCCGCGCCTTTCCAGCGGTCATCGTGGGGGGGCTGGACTCCATCGGAGGGGCAGTGGTCGCGGGGCTGGGGCTCGGGCTCCTGGAGGTCTTGTGCCAGGGCTACGTCAATGAGCACCTGGGCGCCTTGGGGCACAACTTCCACGCGGTCTTCCCCTACCTCGTCATGATTGGTTTTCTCGTGGTGCGGCCCTACGGGCTGTTCGGCACCCGGGAAGTGGAGCGCGTCTGATGCCAACCCGGGCCCTCGTCACCACCTACCGAGAGGACAGCCGGCTCTTTGCCGACCTGTGGCACAAGATCGCGTGGGTCCTGGGCGGGGTGATTCTCCTGGCGTGGCCGTGGGTGGTCAGCGCCCGCTGGCTCACCATCGGCGTCCAGACCCTGACCGCCGTGGTGGGGTCGGTGGCGTTGATGATTCTCACGGGCTTTGCCGGGCAGGTAAGCCTGGGCCACGCAGCCTTCCTCGCGGTGGGTGCCTATACGGCCGCGATTGTGGGCCATGCACTGCACATGCCCTTCTGGCTGGCAATGCCCCTCGCTGGCCTGGCCGCTGCCGCCGTGGGGTTGTGCGTGGGGCCCTTTGCCCTTCGGCTTCGGGGGCTGTACCTGGCCCTGGTGACCCTGGGTCTCATCTTCATCGTGGCGCACCTTCTCTTGAGCTTTCCCGATGTCACCGGCGGGGTGTCCGGGCTCTCGGTCCCCATGCACACCTGGTTTTCTGCCCCGGAGGGCACGTCCTCTCTGGGGGCCATGACCCACACGGGGTCCGTGGCCGGGGTGGAGATCCGCTTCTCCACCAAGCTCTACTATCTGTACCTGGTCCTCGCCATCGGCGTTTGCCTCATGGGGGTCAACATTCGGCGTTCCCACAGCGGACGGGCCATGATGGCGGTTCGCGACAGCGATCTCGCCGCCGAGGCCCTGGGAGTTGACCCGGCCCGCACGAAAATCCTCGCATTTGGGATCTCCTCCTTTCTCGCCGGGGTTGCCGGGGCCATGTACGCCTTTGAACAGCAATACATCACCGTGGAGCCTCCCTTTGACCTGCACATGAGCGTGCAGTACATCGCCATGATCGTCATCGGCGGCATCGGCACCATCTTTGGTGCGGTGGCAGGAGCCATCACCCTGGTGATGGTGTCCCCTCTCGTGGAGACTGTGACCGCCGGCCTGCCTCTCCTCTCGGAGTTGACCTCCGCCCAGCGAAGCACCCTGGTCTTCAGCCTCCTGGTATGCGGCTTCCTGATCTTCGAGCCCCTGGGGCTGCTGGGCATCTACCTGCGCATCAAGCGCTACTTCTTGACCTGGCCCTTTCGGTATTGAGGTGCACCTAGTCGTCTGTCGCGGATCGCGTGGGGGGCGACGGACTCCTGGCGGTGAAGTGAACGCTTCCGGCCACCGCTGCGGAGAGCACCCCGGCGGCAATCCAGAAGACGATGGCCCGGGAGAAGTCATAGACCGCGGCCTCTCCGGTGCCGGTGAGCTGAATCAGCTGGCCGCTGACCCCCTCCTGCACCGCGGCCGCCAGGTAGGAGAACAAGCCGATCACTCCCTTGACCGCCCCGACCGCATCCCGAGGACAGTATTCAGCAGCAGTGAGCCCTGCGAGAAACACGATCAAGCCGCCAATTCCAAAGCCGAAGAATCCCAGGGCGACCATGTCGTACCCGCCCCCTGGACCAAAGAACAGGAGGCACATCCCCCCGATGTTGCAGAGGCCGTAGAGGAAGGTGGGGATGTGGCGATTGGATTGAAAGAGCTTGTCCGAGACAAGTCCGGAGAGTACCGCCCCCGCAAGCCCGAGGACCGGGTAGACCCCCATGATCACACCCGCGCGCTGGGTGGAGTAGCCCTTCACCGTCTCCAGGTAGAGCACCCCCCAGGAGTTGAGCGCATAGCGGGAGACATACATCAGGGCGCACGCGATCCCCAGCTGCCACACGACTGGAAGCCTCAATACACCCAACTGAGTGGAGAAGCTCGGCTTGCGCGCCGAGACGCTGTCCGGCTCTTGGAACAAAACGGAAGGCGTGGGAAGGCCCAGAGCTTGTGGGCGATCGGACAGGGTGAAGAAGAGGATCACGGCGACGCCTGCGCACATGACTCCCGGTCCCCAGAAGGCCGCCCTCCACCCAAACCAGGCCACCACGCTGGTGGTAACCACAAACGAAATCCCCTCCCCGATGTTGTGGGACCCCGCCCACGCGCCGTAGAAGCGGCCCCTCCTGCTGGGCTCAAACCACTGAAAGATGGACACGGCCGAGGGGGCGGACCCCATGGACTGAAACCACCCGTTCAGCCCCCAGAGGAGAACAAAGAAGGTGGCGCCTTCCATGGACCCGAACAACAGATTCACCCCGGCGGACACCATCAACCCCAGGGACATCATCTTGCGGACATTGGCGTGGTCGGCGAGAAAGCCGTTCACGAGCTTCCCAAAGGCGTAGGTCACAAAGAGCGCAGATCCAATTGCGCCCAGCTGGGGCACGGTCACCACCTCTGCGTCGAGCATGGGCTTCTTGGCCACCGACAAGCTCAAGCGACAGGTGTAGAAGAAGGCGTAGCCGAAAAGAAGGCCGAGAAAGACGCGCCACTGGGTGCGGCGATAAGCAGGACGCAGATCCCCGGCCTCCGGGCCCGGAGGGGCTTTGACCGCCCCAGTTCGAAACCAGTCCAATGGACTGCGCATCGTGACTCCCTCTCCTTCTTCCTTCTTCTAAAGAATCGTCTCATGATCGGGCCCTTGGTGCAGGGAACACCACGAGGGGCGGCGCCCGCCCCGGAGGTTATCGGAGGGTCATGAACACCTCATTCCCATGGATCAGACTCCTGCTGGTTTGGCTTGGGTGTTTTTTTTCCATTGGATGCCCGCGCCCCGTAGAGCCCAAGGACACGGACCACCAGGAGACCGGGCAAATGGACACCGGCGGTCCCCAGGGGCCCACCGGTTCGGTGGAAGGAGAGCTGGTGGATGCCCTCGGGGAGCCGCTCGAAGGCATTCGTATGACCCTGTGTGCCATCTCCTGCCGAACCGCCACCACGGAATCCGATGGGCGGTTCTTCTTTCCCATTGCCGAGGTGGCCAACCACGTCCTGGAGAATGCCACCTCGCCCGGGCCGGACTCCACGGCCGGAGCCCACGCCTATTCCCGGGTGTTCGACATCATCACCCTCGTGGAGCCTGTGGCCCTCGTGCTGGAGCGCCCCCTCGTGCTTCGAGAGGTGATCGGTTCCACCTTGCTGCCCCAGGCCCCTGAAACCCTGATCCTGGATGGGGGCTTGGAGGTCACCGTGGATGCCAGCGCCCTGTCCCACCTCCCCGCCCCCGCGGAGGCACCCTGGCTGGGGGGATTCCAGGTGGACCAAGCCGAATGGCCCACCGGCGGCCTGGGGGCGTGGACGATTCTCGCAGCCTGGGGGATGGCGGTGTGGGACATGGAGATCCCCGACGGCTTCTCCGTGCGAGCCCCCTTGCCGGAAGCCCTGGAGACCACCGCGGACGTGGCCTTGCTCGTCGCCGACTACACCTACGGGTTCCAACACGGGGTCTTCTTCGAAGAAGGGGCCACCCTCGAAGAGGGCGGCACCGTGATAAGCACCGCCGCGGGCCTGGACAGAAGCACACTCTGGCTGGCCGTCACCAAGACCTCAGAATGAAGGAAACCACCATGTCCAAGACCTCCCTGCCCCTTGTGCTTGTGTTCCTCGTGTCCTGTGTCGGCGACAGCGACACAGTGGACTCCGGGAACAGCGAAACCGGTGAGCCCACGACGGAGGGCCCCGAGGTGATCGACTGCGCAGAGGTCGATGCCCAGGTCAATGTCCTTGGTCTCGCGGAGCTGGACGAGCTCCTCGCCCAGGAAGAGGCCGGGGAGACCGACTTTCTCCTGATCAACGTTCATGTCCCCCATGGGCCTGACATCGCGGGTACGGACGACCACATCTCCTACCTCCAGACCGAGAACCTCAAGGCGGCCATTGGAGACCTGGGCACCAAGGTGGTGCTTTACTGCAAGACGGGCCCCATGAGTGATATCGCCGCCTCCGATTTGGTCAGCGCCGGCTTCTGCAACGTCCACGATCTGCCGGACGGCTACCTCCAGTGGGAGGCTGCCGGCTACGAGATGGCTCGCTGAGGGCCGACGCGGCAAGCGAACGTCAGTTTCCGAACACCACCGCGCTCTGGTGGCCGCCTTCGCCGCGGACAAGGGTGAGCGCACGCCCCTCCAACACCGGCAGCGTTGGCACCGGAATCTGCAGGGTCCGAAACCGTTCCACCAGCAGGTCCATGGGAAGCACCTCCTTCACGGCCGCGGTGGCCTCCGCTGCGGACAGGCCCCAGTCACTTTCCCGCACAAAGACGGTCACCTCTGGCTCGGCTGCGGAGAGTGTGAGCGTGCCGTCCGCCAGGGCAACCTCCACTGCGCCCTCCCCCTGCAAGATCACCAGGGCTCTCTCCCCCAAGGGGGCCCCCGGGGTCAGCAGCTCCATTTCCAGCTCTCCAAAGGAAAGGGTCAGCTCTCCGTCTCGCTCCACCACCACAGGAGGAAGACGCTCCACCAGTCGAATCGCTGCCTCCCGGGTGTCAAAGAACAGGGGCAGAAGTGGGTCCAGTGTGCCCTCGCTCGTGGAGAAGCTGGTGTCCAGCGCCCCCGCTTGCCAGAGCTGGTAGAGGCCGAGGTTCAGGAAGTTGTCGGACAGGAGCAGCTCCCCCTGGTCTGAACCCGCTCCTTGCAGCGTGGGGGAGGGTCCCGCAAGAGAGCCCGGACCCAAACTCTCGCCATGTTGCCCGCGAACGCTGATTTCGGTCACGAGGGTAAGTCCGTCACGGCTTACCTCCACCCGCCCAATGGCCACGTCCACTTCCAGTTCTGTACCCAGAACGGGCACCTCCCGGGCGAACTCAAGCTCTCCAAGATGTGCCTCGAGTCGAGGCAACAAGGTGGACTGAATCTGAGCATACATCTCCTCCTCCAGCTCCTTCCGCAGCCCCCCCCCTGCCGCCAGAAGATCCTCAAGGAAATCGGGTACCCCTTCCATGTCAAAACCAAACCCTTCCAGGGAGACCTCCCCTCCCTGGGACACGAGGGCAATGCCACCCCCGGAGGCCAGGGGCGACACCGAGACCTGGATTTGGAGCCGATCCGCCGTGAGCACCCCGTTCATGTCATGCTCAATCCAGCCGAAGATCCCCCCCTGGATCTGCACCTGGGCCGAAAGGAACGACAGATCCAGTGAGACCTCCAGGGTTCCTTCCCGGGGCTGCACCCACGCCCGAGCGTCGGAGAAGTCCACCGCTTCCACCGCCAAAGCCAAATCGACCCCCCACCCCTCTACCTGGACGAATTCCCGGAAGAGGGGGTTCTCGTCCCGCAGGAGGTCAGACAAGTGGGACGGGGTCAGCTCCTCCACCAGGGCCTCTCCCACGCTCTGCAAACCGTCTCGCCCCAGGAAAACACCCGCTGCTTCCTCTACCACGCGGTCTGCATGTTCAAATTCACCGGCAAGAACGGAGCGAACATCCAAGTGGGGTGTTCCATCTTGACCGCGCCCTTCCACCCTGAACGTGCGAATGCCGGGCGCTACAGGCACTGAGAACCTGAACGCCCCTGCCTCCGGCTTTGCGTGGGTCGACTCGCCTGCGAGCGTCAGGGACATGAGACCCTCAAGTAGGCCCCCCAACCCAACCGTTGGTGTCTGGATCACCGCGCCGGGAAGCGGCGCGGTGACCTCCAGGTAGGAAGCCTCCGGGAGGGAGGGGCTCTCCTCGCTCCCGCAGGCGACAGGGGCCAGGCAAAACCCCGTGAGAAGAGCGGATGACCGAATGGAGGGAAAAGGCATGCAGATCTCCTTTGCGATACACCCATTAGCAACAGTTGTGCCATTTCACGTCCACCCCCTGGGCCGCCACCAGACCACCGACATTTCGGCCCCAACCCACTGTATTCAGGCGCAGTTTTGCCTCGCCGGATGCATCCACCCCCCGCATTCACCTTGTTTCAATGTTTCATTCCTGGTCTATCTGGATTGCTGGATTGAAACACAGGAATGCACGACCTGGACACCATGACCACGCCAAGGGGGCGATCCCTTCTCTCCAACCCCCTATAATCACGATAATTGCGGTGTGGTTCTCGGAATTGGCACGGCAATTGCTTATTGGCTGGCTGCAAGTCGGCACCTGGCCTCCCCTGGAGTGCAGGACCTTCACCACCACAGGACAGTGACCCTTCCCCAACGGAGCCCTTCATGATTTTCCGTCAGCTCTTCGACAAAGAAACCTCCACCTACACCTACTTGCTCGCAGACGCGTCCACGAAGGAGGCCATCTTGATCGACCCGGTGTTGGAGCAGGTAGAACGAGACTCCCGCCTGGTGAGAGAGCTCGGGCTGACACTGCTCTACCTCATTGACACCCATGTCCACGCGGACCACATCACGGGATCGGGGGTGCTGCGGGAGCGTTTGGGGGCCCAGTCTGTCTTGAGCAGCGCAGCCGGCGTCGACTGCGCCGACCGAAGAGCGGAACACAGGGAGGTACTCTTGTTTGGCACACTCACCGCGGAGCTCCGTCACACCCCCGGCCACACCAGCTCCTGCATGTCGGTCGTCGTGCGAGACAACGGAGGCACCTACGTGTTTTCGGGGGATGCGCTTTTTGTTCGAGGCTGCGGACGGACCGACTTTCAACAGGGGAGCGCTTCCACCTTGTACGACTCGGTTCACGACGAAATCTACAGCCTCCCGGATGACACCCTCGTCTACCCAGGCCATGACTACAAGGGCCACGCGGTTTCCACCGTCCGGGAGGAGAAGACCTTCAATCCCCGACTCAAGCTCGCCAACAGCAAGAAGCAGTTTGTGGAGATCATGGACAACCTCAACCTGGCCTACCCAAACAAGATCAAGGAAGCGCTACCGGCCAACATGGCCTGTGGAAGGTCCCTCCCCGAGAACCCCGTGGCCGGAGCCTGAATTATGTTGCAATCCATCATCCTGGCGGTCCTGGGGGGTGCCCTCATTGGCCTCTCCGCCTCCTTTCTCCTGCTGTCCCTGGGACGAATCGCCGGCATCAGCGGCATCGTCGGCGGTCTGCTCACGCCCTCCTCTGGCGAGGTGGCTTGGAGGGCCGCCTTTGTGGGGGGGCTCCTGGTAGGCGGTCTCGCCCTCATGCTCGCCCTTCCCCAGTCCATCTCCGCTCCAGCGAGTCGCGGGCTTTCGTCTGTTGCCCTCGCGGGTCTGTTTGTGGGCGTTGGGGTTCGAATGGGATCTGGTTGCACGAGCGGGCACGGCGTCTGCGGACTTTCCCGCCTCTCCATTCGTTCCCTGGTGGCGACACTGACCTTCATGGCCACTGGTTTCGCCACCGCCACGGGCATCCAGATCTTCGCTGGAGGTGTCCTGTGAAGTCATCCACCGCGGCGTTCCTCTCGGGAACGCTCTTCGCCATCGGACTCGGCGTGTCGGGAATGACCGACGCCAACAAGGTGATCGGCTTTCTCAACGCTGCCGGCTCCTGGGACCCCTCCCTGGCCTTTGTCATGGTCGGGGCCATCGGGGCCCACCTGGGGACCTTCAAATGGGTCACCTGCCGGGACAACCCCTTGTGCGAAGACGCCTTCTCCATTCCCACGCGCACAAACATCGACAAGCGGCTGGTGTTCGGCGCCGGGCTGTTTGGCGTGGGATGGGGCTTGGGTGGATTCTGCCCCGGTCCGGGGATTGTGTCCTGCATCACCGGGAGCGGCGCCGCCGTCACCTTTGTGGGCACCCTGCTCCTTGGAATGTTCCTCTATCAGGTGTTGAACGCCGCCTTGAGCAAGAGATTGACGGGCGGGGGGCTCGGCTCATGAAGTACTTCCCCTACCAATCGCCCGGGTTCTTTGAAGGCCTCACTCTGGTGGCGCTCCTGTCGGCCGCCGCCACCTGGCTCGCAGGCTCGCCAGCGATGCTCTCCCTGCGCATCAGCCCGCTGATCATCGGCATTCTCCTTGGCGCGGTGCTGGGCAACACCGCCAGGCAAAAAATCCCGACGGACTGGTCCTCCGGCATCCTCTATGCCGCCAAGATCATTCTTCGCCTGGCCATCATCCTCTACGGCTTTCGCATCACGTTTTCACAGATCGCCGCCGTGGGACTGAACGGCTTCATCGTGGATGTGATCATGCTCTCCACCACCCTGGCCCTGGGGACCTTTCTCGGCATCAAGGTGCTGAGAATGGACAAGGAGACCGCGATCATGACCTCCGCTGGGGCCGCCATCTGCGGCGCGGCGGCCGTGGTGGCCACTGAGCCGGTGGTCAAGGCAGAAGCCCACAAGACGGCAGTGGCCGTGGGGACCGTTGTTCTCTTTGGCACCCTGGCGATGTTCGCCTATCCGTTCGTCTACCGCATGGGCTGGATCCCCATGCCGGAGAACGTCTTTGGCATCTACATCGGCGCCACGGTTCACGAGGTCGCCCATGTGGTGGGCGCGGGGGAAGCAGTCGGAGCCCAGGCTGCCCAGACCTCGGTCATCGTCAAGATGACCCGGGTCATGCTCCTTGCACCTGCGCTGATCGTGATCGGCTGGGCCCTGTCCCGGGGTGCCGCCACCGAGGGAGGCAAGCGCCCCCCCGTGGTCATTCCCTGGTTTGCCGTGGGTTTCGTGGCGGTGGCAGGCTTCAACAGTCTGGCTCTGTTGCCCGATTCCCTGGTGCAAGGGGTCAACGTGTTTGACACCTTTCTCCTCACCATGGCCATGACCGCCCTGGGCATCGAGACCAACGCAAGCAAGTTCAAAGGCGTGGGAATGGCCCCGATCTACCTGGCCCTGTCCCTCTTTGCCTGGCTGGTAGGCGGCGGCTTCGTGGTGACCCGGGTATTGATGGGCGCTTAGGAGCCGCGCATGCCTTCCAAACCCAAGAGCCGGCGCCAGTTTCTGACGGCCCTCTCCCTGGGCAGCGGCGCTGCACTTCTGGGCGCCTGCCGTCTCAAGCCACCGCCCGCGGCCCCGTTGAAACCCAACCCCACCCCGGGGACCGGGGCTGTGGCCCCTCTCCCGGATGGACTGAAGCGCTCCGACTTTCATGTCCACAATGAGCGCCCTCTGGCCCTGGAGACACGCCGCTCGAAGCTGGCGTCCGCTTCGCTGACCCCCGCGAGCCTGTTGTTCGTTCGAAACAACCTCCCCCGTCCAGACCGCTCCATTGTGGATCACCCGGAGCGATGGCGCCTGCAGGTGCAAGGCACCGGCACCGCCGGCACCCTGTCGCTTGCGGATCTCGCATCTCTGGGGCGAGACACGATCACATCCGTCCTTCAGTGTTCCGGAAACGGTCGGCGCTTCTTCGACCACAGCCCGTCCGGGTCACCCTGGTCCCTTGGGGCCGCTGGCTGTGTGAATTGGACAGGGGTGGCGCTCTCCAAGGTGGCTGCACACCTGGGGGGGGCCTCGCCGGGCGCCCGGTTTGTCACCGCCACAGGGGGAGAGGAGATCCCCGAAGGGGTCGACGCGGCCTCCGTGGTGGTGGAGCGCTCGATCCCGCTGGAAAAGGGACTCAAGGACTGCCTGCTCGCCTGGGAGATGAACGGTCAGCCGATCCCCCTGACCCACGGGGGTCCGCTGCGGCTGGTGGTGCCGGGGTATTTTGGGTGCAACCAGGTGAAGTACATCAAGACGCTGGCTTTCACCGAGCATCAATCCGGCGCGAAGATCCAACAGCGGGGATACCGGATTCGGCCTCTCGGTGAGAAGGGTGACCCCACCCAACCTTCCATGTGGCGAATGCCGGTCAAGTCCTGGGTCAACGGCCCTGGGGCTGACGGCGAGCCCGTTCAGGCCGGACAGGTTCACTTTCACGGGGTGGCCTTCTCAGGAGAGAGAGGCGTCGAGCGGGTGGAGGTCTCCCTGGACCAGGGGACGAGCTGGCAGAAGGCCGACTGGGTCGGCCCGGACATGGGCTCCAACGCCTGGCGCACCTTTCAGTTCTCCGCCAGCCTGCAGCCGGGCCGCCACTCGATTGTGTCCCGGGCCACAGACAAGGCCGGAGAGGTCCAACCCGAGGCCCGTCAAGAGAATGAGCGTGGATACAGCCACAACGCCTGGCGCGATGCGATCCTCGAACTAGAGGTGGTGGCATCCCTCGCCCAGCGCCCCGGGCCACAAGAGGGCCAGGCCGAGACCGTCCTCGCACCCCCGAGAAAGGAGGTCCAGCTCTCGGAAGCCGGAGAGCGGGGCCGCACGGTCTTTTCCGAGGTGTCCACCCCTGCTTGCAGCTCCTGCCACACCCTCTCTGAGGCCGAGGCTTTGGGGGCCGTGGGGCCCAACCTGGACACCCTGAAGCCGAGCCAGGATCAGGTCGAGAGGGCCGTGACCCACGGCGTCGGAGTCATGCCCTCCTTTCAAGAGACCCTGACCGCCGAGGAGATTGCCGATCTCGCCACCTATGTGGTGGAGGCCACGCGGTAGTTCCCACAAGGGGCGACGGGCATTTCATCCCGCGTTTCACGCGTTTCGCCAATTGAAACAAGCCTGCGGAGAATGCGGGCCTTGCGGCATCCAATGGTCACCCCACACTTGGCACGAATCCTGCGTAAGCCCCACTCACCCGCCCTTCAAACCTGGAGCCTGCCGATGCGATTCCTTCCCGTCCTCCTCCTCGCCGCCTGCGCACCCTCTGCTGTCCTGGAAATCGGCTCCACTCCCGTCGACGAGGAGCGCCCAGACCAGGCAATTGCCCCTTCTCCTTCCTTCCACGGCTGGCAGGATTCGGGCGATTCAGGGGACACGGCCGAGGAGCCCTTTGCTCTGGACGACATCGCCCCCCTCCACGGATCGACCCTTGGCGGAACACGCCTCCTCTTCCAGGGGGAGGGACTCGATCAGGTGGTGGAGGTGTGGATCGGCGGGGCCCTCGCGGAGATCGTCTCGTTGGAGGCGACGCGCCTGGAGGTCCTGACACCTCCTTCCGGGGCCCCGGGGCAGGCCAACATTCGCTTGGTTGGGAGTGCTCACAGCCTTCAGCCCGACTCGCCCTTCACCTACTGGGAGGACGCCACCGGGTTGCAGACCGCGCTGGCGAGTTGGACCTTCATTGACATGGCACGCACCTCCCACTGGCAGGATGCAGAGAGCGGTGTCGCGGCCCGAATGGCCTGGTTTGAGCCCACCTCGCGGGACCTGCCCCCCTTTTGGGGCACGAGCATGGACGCCTGTGTGCGAGACGACGGGTGGACCCATGAGGAGCCCTGGGTCCAGATGAACGGCCAATCGGTCGGGTCGGAGGTGGTGGTGAGCCGCGACGGATCAGCGGAAGCGGTCTCCTGGGAGTCCAGAACCGACCATTACCACTCCCTCCTGGGCACCGGGGCCTGGACCGCGGGTGTTGAGCATGACCTCCAGTTCTCCGGAGGCGCCACAGCACCCCCTCTTGCGATCCCGGGGGCCTTTGAGACGCCCGCCAGCCTGGCCGTGATCAGTCCGCCTGTCTACGAGCAAGCCGTCCCCCGCGTCGGGGTGGACAACTTTGTGGTTCGCTACGCTGCCAGCTCGGCCGACTACGGCGTCATTCGTCTCCTCTCCACCCAGGACGACACCGCAGTTCGCTGCCTCGTCACACCGGATGGAAGCTTCACCCTGCCCGAAGGCCTCCTGGAGGACTTCCAAGGCCACTATGTCGAACTGCAGGTCGCAATCCACAACACCCACACCTCCGCCGCACCCCACAACAACGGCCTCCTCCTTGCACAGGGCGGACACATGGTCGTGGGACTTGTCTATGTCAGGCAGTGGTGGGAGCGGTGGTAGTCACCCAACCCTTCCACTGGAGAACAACATGACCCTGATTCCCCTCCTCTTCACCGCCGGCCTCGCACACGCGGACGGCCAACTCCTGGACGCCGCCTTCGCGGCCGATCTCTGCGAGGCCTGGAACCAGACCTCCCTTCCCAAGAAGCTCGGCCGAAGCGGCTCCGAGTGGATCGACAGCGCCGACAGCCGTGGCAGCCAAACCAGGGTGGTGTCCCGACGGGACTGCCAGGGCTGGGGAAAGGTCCAGCTGACCATCGCCGCGGATGCAAACGGCCAGGCTCGCTGTGTCTCAGGCGGAGCCTACAAGGGCGAGGCCTTTCAGTGGAAGTTCGAACCCACCACGGCCCAGTGGGCTGACTTCACGGATGGATTTGGCTACTTCGACATGCCGACCATCATGTCCGGCTTCACGGGCCCGTACCACACCGCCGCTGCCAACCTCTCCAACTTCGAGATCTTCTTTGCCGCGGCCGGCAAGGTTGCACTGGACGAGCAGGTCGACTGGACCTGTTCCGGGGCGGATGCCAAGACAGTGCAGTCGGAAATCTCAAAGATCGACAAGAAGGATATGGCCAGCATTCTTCGTTGAACTCACCCCGTCTCCTCACAACCCGCAGCCGCCTGTCCATCCACTTGGGCGGCGGCTTGCGGGTTAAAAGCCGTACTTCTTCCGCTTTCGCCAGAAGGTGGGACGACTCATGCCCAGCCGTTCCGCCGCTTGGCCGATGTGACCGCCTGTTTGGGAAAGAGCCAACTCCATTTCCCTCTTCTCGCTTTGTTCCGGACTGTGTTGCATGACTCCGGGCATTGGAACCCGCAAGGATGAATCCGCCTCCCGGAATTCAGGGGGTAAGTCGGAGAGCCCAAGCGTCGGAGCACGGCCCACCGCAAAGGCATATTGGACGACGTTGATCACCTCCCGAACATTTCCGGGCCAGCGGTGATCCAGGAGAACGCGGAGCGCATCCGGGTGGATGTCTCTCACCATGCGCGGACCCCGTTCGTTGTTTCGCTGCACAAAATGGCGAAGCAGGATCTCCACGTCCAGGCGCCGCTCTCGAAGGGCCGGAATGTAGAGGGGCACGACCCTCAGGCGGTACATGAGGTCTTCGCGAAACGTCCCCTCTGCCGCGCGAAGTCGAAGGGGTTGATGCGTCGCCGAGATGATGCGCACATCCACCTTCACCGTTCGGGTAGAGCCCACGGGAGAGAAGACCTGCTCCTGCAAAACCCGAAGCAACTTGGCCTGCAGGTCCAAGTGCAGCTCTGCCACCTCGTCTAAAAAGAGGGTCCCCCCGTCCGCTTGCTCAAAGAGCCCCTTTCGGTTCGCAACCGCGCCGGTGAAGGCCCCCTTCACGTGTCCAAAGAGCTCGCTCTCCAACAGGTTCTCGCTCAAGGCCGCGCAATTCACCGCCAGAAATGGCTTGTTCCGTCGCTGGCTCTCCTCGTGCAGAGCTCGCGCTACCAGCTCCTTTCCGGTTCCGCTCTCCCCCCGCACCAGGACGGTCGCTTGGGTCTCAGCCACATTTCGGATGAGCGCGAACACCCTCCTCATTTCCGGGTTTCCCGTCACCAGTCCGTGAAACTGCTCCACCTCAAACCCAGCGAGGAGATCATCCCTCTGGGATGGACGCGGGAGACGCTCCCCCTTCGCCTTCCTCCCCTCCCTCCTGGGTCGCAGAATCTCAATTCCCCCTGCGAAATCTCCGGCCGCATCAAAGAAAGCCCGTCCAGACTTCTCGATCAACACCTCATTGCCGTGGGAATCAAAGTACTTCAGGGGCACGTCACTGATCTGACCGTGGGTCGTGATCCCGCACCCGGCCATGCAGTTCTCACACCGGTTGGACTTGAGACAGTGTTGCCCCACCACGTCCTCCGCCGGAAATCCAAGAAGGCGCTGTGCCCCCTCACTCCAGAACTGGATGTTCCGACCCGCATCGACCGCGAAGACCGCTGCACCGTCTTCATCCAGTGACTCCAGGAGGGCCACCAGGCCTGTGAAGGCCTCCACGGGCCCAATCTGGCGTATCCACCTCTGGAATTGCCTGTGGGCGTCCATGTTTCACCCGTGTTTCAGTTTCGCATCACTCCCACCGTAACACGGACACATTGGAGGTTGAGCCATCCTGGCTGAACCGGGTCAGGAATACCCCCCCGATTCATTGTCGAAGTAGGCAGCCCCCTGGGCAGGCCTCATGGGGCTGTCTCGACGGGCAAAGGCCTCATCGCGCAAATGCGCTGCAAATAGCTGTCTTCCCGGCGGACCAAGGCGCAGAAACCGCTCCCGAATGATCTCCAGCACGCGATTTGGGTCCTCCTGGGGGTGGGAAAGACCCGCGATGCGGTGCACTGCCCGGTCCAGCCAGTCCTCGTTCTCTGGGTTCAGGGGCACTTGCGCTTCTTCAAAGAGGTCTTCAAACCAAGACAGGTAGTCAGCTGCCATTTGTTGCATCCTTTCTGTACAATTTGGCCAATCGGTTCAGGACCGGCCGAAGAGAGGGGTGGGGCACAAGGCGCCGGGCCTCCTCCACAGGGAACCAGCGAACCTCCAGTATCCCCTCTTCCTCCCTGGGTTCAAATGTCTCTGGCTCAGGATCTGCCTGGAGCACGTAGACATGAAGTCGTTTGAGGCGGGGTCCCGTCCCTGGAACGTGAAATGCATAGTGCACAACACCGAGGTCATGAAGGATCTCGAGACCGGAGGTAAACCCCATTTCTTCCTGAAGCTCCCGCTTGGCGCTCTCCTGTGGCGTCTCCCCGTCCTCGAGCTTTCCTTTGGCGATCTCCCAGGAGTCCCGCCGCCCCCTACGACAGCTCACCAGCGCCACTTGCGCCTGACCGTCCCGCTCCCGGACCAGAAAACCACCGGCTGAGAACTGCTCCCCAAAACCATCCCCCAGGTTCAGCACATGTCGAGACGGCACAGCCCCCGTCAAGAACAGACCTCCCCTCCCCCGCCGAAAAGAGACCCCATCCCGCACGGCTCTTCGAGCTTCCACCACCAACACCACCGGTTCCTGGGCCGAGCGGTGGGCGACCTTCCAAGCCTGGGACTCCGAGGTGGAGAGGTACAGGTCCTGGCCGTTGTCACGAACAAGCTCGCCGAGCTCCCTGGCCCGCCGTACTTGAGACAGGCAGGTCCCGTGGAACAACAACTCAGGAGGCCGAGACGACTGCCGCCTCCGCTTCCTGGAGGGGCGCTTTGGATCCGGGGCGGGCACGACAGGCCCCTATCTCCGGGGCGGGCTTCCGTCGCCCCCGCCCTCGACCATCGAGGGAGCCTTGCGGGCCCGGGCAGGCAACAGCACCGGAACGCCATCCAGGACCGGGTACACCTTCTGGCAATGGAGGCAGTGCAACCCCTGCTCCGTGTCTTCGAATTCCCCCTCGCACACCGGACAGACAAGGAGAGCACGCACCTCGTGGGGAATACTCACGCCGCCACCTTCGGGCGCCGCCACCGATCATGGAGCCAAAGCCAAGAGGCCGGACGCGCTGCAATGTGCGCCTCGTAAAAGGACATGAAGAGGGAGGTATCTCGGACCAGGTCCCCCGTCGTTTCCAACGGAGCCTCGACCACAAACCTGTGGCGACCCAGACCCTCTCGCCAGGCCCAAGCCCCAAACACCGGGCAGCCGCTTCGGGCTGCGACCAGCGCGAGTGCGCGGGAGGTCCAGGCCTCTCGGCCAAAAAAGGGTACGGGCTGTCCCTGGTTGTGGCGTTGATCCAAGAGAAAGACCACCACCCGCCCCTCTCTCAAGGCCGCCAGGACCCGCCAGATAGATCGCTCCGGGGGCAGAATCTCCATACCGGCCCCCGTCCTTGCCTCCCGCAAAAGGCGACGGGCGGGCCCCCAAGTGGGAGGACGGGCGATCAGGGTAACGGGGAGGCCGTGCTCCCGGGCGGCGGCAAACGCAAACAACTCCCAGGCCCCCGCATGGCCCGTCAAGACCAGGCTCCCCTCCCCCTTACCGGCACGTTCCTCAAGACGTTCCAAGCCTTCAAAGGTGAGACCGGGAAGGATCCGGTGTCGGTGCCTGAGTCCCTCCCACATGGCGAGAATGAGCTCCTGCATCATGGTACGTAGCACGGGCCCGGGGGGCGCCTCCGGGAGGGCCTGTCTCAGATTCTCCACCGCGAGCGACCGACGAGTCCGCACCAGGCTCCACCAGGTCCAGGACAGTGCCCAGGCAGCCGCCCACGCTACACGACAAGGCAGGCGTACAAGGAGTCCCAAGAGCACCCGGCTCATGCGATCTCCCGCAACAACAGCTCCAGGGGCTCCCGGCCTTCCACGGGAACACATCGCACCCGGAGGCACCAAACCTCCAGGTCCGAGGGCAAACGGACCTGGTCCTTCTCCGTGGTGACCAGGGGCCGCCCCCTTGACCAGGTGAGCAGGTCCCGAACCTCCCGGGCGCTGAAGCGGTGGTGATCGGGAAAGGTGCGCCACCCTCCGATCCGTATCCCCAGACCCACCAGCTGGGAGAGAAAGCGGCCCGGACGGGCGATTCCGGCGAAAGCACACACCGAACGGCTTGCCAGCTCCCCCAGGGGCAACTCCTCCTCCCCCCGAATCCAACAAACTGGCTGCACATGGGAGCGAACCACAAGCGCCCCGGGTTTCAGAGACTGCGCCAACCCCTTGGGAGTCGCTCCACCGCTGACCCACAGCACATCCGCACGACGTACGGCATCCAGTGGCTCCCTGCGTTCTCCGGCTGGCAGAGGTCCACCTTCTTCCGGCCAGCGACCATCCACCACCACGATGTCGAGATCCCGGGCGATTCGGCGGTGTTGAAATCCATCATCAAGCACCACCACCTGCGCTCCTTGGGCAAAGGCCACCTCCGCCCCCGCCACTCGGTCGGGGCTGGAGATCACAGAGAGCCCCCTCCTGGCCAGCATCGCCAGCTCGTCCCCCAACCAGACCGCATCCCTGCGGGCCACCGGGGTGCGCACGTACTTGCCAACTCGGCCCCTCCCGTAGCCCCGGGCCACTACAGTGGCTGCTATTCCCCGCTCCCCGAGGTGCTCCGCCAGCCAGGCGGACACCGGCGTCTTCCCCGCTCCCCCGCTGCCCAAACTTCCCACGGACACCACCGGCCCACGGGTACGAACGCCTGTTCGGAAGGAGTAAAACAGGTTTCGATAGCTCATGAGGGCCATCCACACCCAACCAATGGGCGCCAACCAGGGTCGAGGCGTTCGGGCTCGGATCGCCTCCAAAGGCACCCACGCCAACGCTTCCTGCGCCACCTCTCCGGCTGCGCCCCCCGGCAAGGGCGCCGGCGCCGGCGCCGAAAGGGCTGCCTGAATACAGGCCGGCAAGTCCCCGGGTTCCAGCGCCACATGGGCATCCAGAACGGCCCACAACGGGCGATGGGCCTCATTGAACGGACCCGAGACCAGGGGAACACCGCCCGCTGCAGCCTCCGCAGGTGAGTGGCCCCCAATCTCCGGGTGAAAAGTGCCCCCCACAAAGGCAGCAGCAGCGCCGCGGTAGAGCCCCGAAAGCTCTCCCATGGAATCCACCAAGAGCACGTCCACGTCCGTTGGAACCACCTCTTCCAGCTCGCTCTTTCGGCACCAGGGGAGACCGACAGCGCCAAGAAGGGCTCCCACTTCCTCGAATCGGGCTGGATGTCTCGGCGCCAACACAAGAAGAGGTGGCTCCTCCAGGCACTGAATCGCCTCCAAGAGCATGGCTTCCTCCCCTGCCCGGGTGGAGCCCGCCACCAGCGTTGGGCGGCCAAACTCCAAACCCGGTCCGGGTGGAGCATCGCTCTTGGGGTGGCCCACGCAACGCACCGAGGCCGCCCCCCAGGCTTCCAGTTGGTCTGCCGCCTGGCGATCGGCGGGAAGCCAACGAGACACACAATCCATGCAGGTCCGCAAAAGCGAGGGAGCGAAACGCTGAAGGCGGCGGATCCCTGGACCCAACCGGGCTCCCGCCACCAAGACCGGAATGCCGCGGGCCTTTGCGGCCAAGAGCAGGTGGGGCCAGAGCTCTCCCTCCACCAAGATCAACAGCCCCGGGCGCACCCGGTTCAGCCACCGGGCCACCACCCATGGATGGTCCAGAGGACCGATGGCCAACAGGTCCTGGCCCCGTGCGGTTTCCCATCCTTCCCGCGTAGCAGCCGTGCGAAGGGTCACCCTGTCGCAGCCGGCCTCCCGAAGGGAAAGGAGAATGGCCTCCGCCGCTCGGCCTTCCCCCACAGAAGCCGCGTGAATCCAAATGCACCCAGGCTCCAGTGCCGGCACGCCCCAGCCCCACCTTTGACCCCACCCAAACCGAAGTCTCGGGTGTAGCCGGGACACCCCCCACACCCACGGCATGGCGGCGAGCCAGAGCAACCCGTAGACAAGCCGACCCATCAGGATTGGGCCTCAACGGTTGCACCCAGGAATCGCCGATAGGAGACGCTGCTGCCAAGGAGTTCCTCGTGGCGCCCCATGTCCACGATGCGACCCTCCTCCAAGACCACGATTCGGTCCGCTGCACGAACCGTGGAGAGACGATGGGCGATCGCAAGAATGGTCCTCTCCTTCGAAAGCTGCGCCAGAGTCTCCTGAAAGACCGCATCTGATCCCGGCTCCATGCAAGACGTGGCTTCGTCCAGTAAGAGCACCGGCGCGTTCAGGAGGAGGGCCCGCGCAATGCAAAGCCTCTGGCGTTCGCCCCCGGACAGGCGGGCTCCTGCACCCTCCAAGAAAGTGTCCAACCCCTGTGGAAGCCGCGAGATGAGGTCTGCTGCCCCCGCTTGTTGACACGCCTTCTCGACCTGCGGGCGTGTGGCCCCTGGGCGTCCCAACGCCACGTTGTCCGCCACGCTTGCGGCAAAGAGTACCGGATGCTGGGGTACGAATGCCACCTGGGATCGCAAGCTCTGAAGGGTGTACTCCCCAAGACTGCGACCGTGAAGGAGAATGGTACCTCGATCCGGATCCAGTAGGCGGGGTACCAGGGACGCCAAGGTGGTCTTCCCGCACCCGCTCGCGCCTACGAGCGCCACCACCTCCCCTGGCTGCACCTCCAAATCCACCCCTCTCAAGACCCCCTGTTTCCCACGGGTCACCCACACATCGGTGAAGACAAGCGTACTGGGCCCCGCTGGCAGAACGGCAGCGCCCCCTTCTATGGCAGGCAAACGGTCCAGGATTTCAAACACCCGCTCCGCACCCGCAAGCGCCTCCTGAAGATCCGCGGCCATGGCGGAGAGGCCCTTCAAAGGCATGTGCATCATGCCAATCGCCACCAGAAAGGCCATGAGCTCCCCGGGCTGGAGCGTTCCGGCCAGAACCCGCGCCCCGCCGCTGTAGATGACCAGCCCCACCCCGACAGCAGCAAGAGCCTCGATCAAGGGCCCCGGAATGATCCGGGCCAACCGGGCGCGAAAGAGAAGCCGCTCTTGTTCCTCGTTCTCCTGCTCAAAGTGAGCCTCCCGCACCTTCTGTCCCCCCAGGGATTGAATCACCTCCACACCGTCGAGGCTTTGTCCCGCGCTCACGCCCAGGCGACCCAGGTTGTCCAGACTCTGGCGAAAGGTCCGCCGAAGTCGAGTAGAAAAGAGGTGAATCGCCAACCCCACACCGGGAAGCACCACAACCGCCGCGAGAGTCAGCCGCCAGTCCATGCAGAAGGCCGCACCCAAGAGCGCCAAAAGGGTCAAGGGCTTCTCCACCCCATGGGCGAGGCCATGGACTATCCCCTCGGTGCGGGCCACATCCTGGGTGAGCCGGGACAGGCGCTCCTCAGAGGACCCCTCCGCATGAAAAGCAGGCTCCAGGACCATCAGGTGCCCAAACAGCGCTGATCGCAGATCTCGAACGATGCGAAGGCCGGTTCGGTGCACCAAGGCGCCGCTTCCCACCCGGGCCGCCCCCTTGATCCCGTACAGGCATGCCACGGCCACCGGAATCCATGCCAGCACCGTGGCATCTCCCTGAATCAGTCCGTCATCAAGAACGGTCTCCAACAGAAAGATCAGACCGCCCTCGCAGAGAGCTCCGATGGCAAGGAGAGCCCCCGCGAAGCCCAAGGCTGCCCAATGGGGTCGGACCCAGGCCAACAATCGTCGCAGGGAGGAGCTCACGGAAGATCAAAATAGCGCGGCCGGGCCAGACTGTAGACCTGCCAGGACCCCACCAGGCGATTCCCCCGGTGTGCTTGTACCACCCGACCCTCCCCGACCGAGTCGTAGAACGACCGCACTTCCGGTGCCGTAGTTGCTGTGCGGCGCACATACACCGCCTCTTCCGGCAGCGTCTCCCGCCATGTGTCGAACTGGTCCTCTCGGCCCAACCCGGGCAGGGTGGTGGCGTCCATGCCTCCATAGAATCGAATCCAGGAGGCCTCCTGGTACCGCTCAGTCACCGCTACACCCGTGCCCCAAGCCTCTACGGCAGCACCCAACGCGGGGCCTCCAAAGATCCGCTGGGTGGGTTCTTTCGGCAGGTTCCACAAGGGTACAAAGAGATGAACCAGCACCAGTCCACTCCCGAGGGCGCCCAGGCCTCCGCCCACCCATGCGGCACGCCGCAAGCGTCCCCGACTCTCGGCCATGCCCCAAAGCACGGCGGCCCAGGCGGGCGCCAGCCAATTGGGTTCAGAACGACCACGGACCGCGGAGAGCACACAGAACCCCACCACAAGCGCCGCGGACCACCAGCGTGCATCCCTTGGCCCTCGCCCCCCCCACACCAGACCTGCCCCAAGAAGAACCGGGCCCACGACCGCCGCCTGTCCCCCCAAAAGCAACAAGAGCCCCCAGCCTCCCCCGCCAAGGCCCTCCCGCGCCAACTGGTAGCGCCAAGAGAGGCCCTGGTGTTGAAGCAGCCAGACCGCGTGGGGAAGCACCACCAAGAGCGCCACCCCGGTGGCCACCATTGCCTGGCGCCACCCTCCCCTTCTGGATGACAACCAAAGCGCGGGCAAGAGAAGCAATCCGGTGGCCTTCGCCAGCATCGCCAGGCCCACAAAAAGACCCGCCCGTGCCGGCCGATCATGTCTCCAGGCCAGCAAGGCCCCCAGCCAGGCCGCCACAAGCACCACGTCCGGGGTGGCCAGCACCACGCCCAGGCACAAGAGCGGCGTCGTCAAGAGGAGAAGGGCCGCCAAGGACGCATCTTCATCTTGGACCCCCCACCCCAACACCGCCCACAGGACCGCAGCGGCCGTGAGGATGCCGGGCATTCGCACACCCAGCTCTGTGTCCCCAAGCAACTCCACCCCGGATCGAATCCAAGCCGCGATGGCCGGGGGATGGTCAAAATACCCCCAGTCCAGCGCCTGGGACCAGCACCAGTAGTAGGCCTCGTCCGCGCTCAAAGGAACCTGCGATGCCACCACCAACAACACCGCAGCCCAGAGGCCCACCCCAATTCCCCACCGAATCTGGCAGGACGTCATTGTCGCCAACGCAGCAGCGGCACCAGCCAAGCCGCCTCCAAGGCAATGGCCGCAGACATCTTGGACTCCCCCACCCGTCGATCCGCAAACACGATGGGAAGCTCTGCGATCTCCGTCCCAAGCCCATGAGCCCGCCAGGTCATCTCCACCTGGAAGGCATACCCTTCCGAGCGAATGGGACGCTTCAACACGCCCTCCAGCACGGAGCGGTTCCAAACCTTGAACCCACCCGTCAGGTCTCGGATAGCCAAGCCCAGCCAGGCCCGGGCATACAAGCTGCCCCCTTGCGAAAGCAATCGCCGGCCCCGGGACCAGTTTTCAGTGCCCCCTCCTGGCACATAGCGACTCCCAAGCACCAGACCCGCGGCATTCCCCAAGAGCCTGGGTACATCTCTCGGGTCATGGGAGCCGTCTGCATCCATCTGAACGATGCGCTGGGCACCCGCTGCCAGGGCTCTCGAGAACCCCTCCACATACGCGGAGGCAATGCCACCTTTTCCCGCCCGATGGAGGACGTCCAATGGGCCGTGGGACTCCCCAAGTCGCAAAGCGAGGGCCCCGGTGCCGTCGGGGGAGGCATCGTCCACGATCAGAAGGGTGGCCCTCGGGCAGGCCCCCCGAAGAGCCATGACCAACCCTTCCAGGCACTCAGCCTCGTTGTAGGTGGGAATCACGATCCAGGTGTTCATGACCGTGCCCCCTCCAACACTTCCATCACACCCGCCGCGGCTCTCTCCCGGGCCCCCGGCCCACCCAGCTTCGCGCGAATTCCGTCCAGCGCCACACGCTGCCCCCCTTGTGGGGCCTCGCCGAGGGCCGCGGCGAGTTCAGCCGGCTCCAAGTGCTGGAGAACTTCCGGCACCACGTCCTGACCCAGGACAATGTTGGGCAGCGCCACGGGCGCCCCTCTCCGAAGGACCCGTCGGCTCAGCCACCAGGTCACCGGGTGGGTTGCGTACACCACGACCATGGGACGTCCCAAGCAAGCGACCTCCAGGGTTGCCGTGCCCGAACAAACCAGCGCCCCCGCAGAAGGACGCACCGCTGCCTCCACTCCTTCCACGAAGGAGACCTCGAGGTTTCCCTGTAGCGCCAACAAGTCCCTCACCAGATCTTCCTGCCCCAAGGCCACCGAGAGCCGCAACGGAACCTCCGGGTCGTTCCTCCTTAGAATCTGCCCTACCTTGAGAAGAGTCGGAAGCAAGCGGCGAATCTCCTGAGGCCTGGAACCCGGAAGGAGTGCCCAGCCGTGGCCGTGGCCTTCCTCTCTCCTGGTCTCCGCTGCAGGATGTCCCACAAAGGAGGCAGAACCTCCCCAGCAGGTGTACCAGGCCGGCTCAAAATCGAAAAGACACAGGACTTGCGCCGCGATCTTCGCGATCTCCCTGGCCCTACCGGACCGCCACGCCCACACCTTGGGCGACACATAAAAGACCACGGGGATCCCACGGTTTCGCGCCGCTCGCGCCAAGGGAAGGTTGAAGTCAGGAGCATCGATGACCACCAGGAGATCGGGACCCTCATCCAGGGCCTTGATCATGGCTGCGCGAGTGCGGAGGATACTGCCCAGGCGACCCAACACCTCCCCAAACCCCATCACCGAGAGGGATTCCACCTGCGCAACCAGGGACACACCCGATGCACGCATTTCTGGACCCGCCAGACCAAAGAACTCCAGGTGGGGGTCCCGAGACCGCAAGGCGGTCACCAGTCCAGCCCCAAGTTGGTCGCCGGACAGCTCCCCTGAGGAGACCAGGATCCGACGACTAGTCAGCTCCCTGCTCCCGCCCGCTTGCCCGGCAAATGCCACGACGGGAGCCTGCAATGAATTCGAGAAGCTGCTCCACCTCCACACAGGTGTCCTCTTTGGCTCTCACCCGATCCATGGCGATTCGCAGGGGGCTTCCCTTGTCGAAAATCTCCCGGTAGGCATCTCGAAGCGCTGTGATGGAAGCATCTGACACACCGGCCCTGCGCATGCCGATGATGTTCAGCCCGAAGAGGCGGGCGCGATCCCCTTGGGCGATGGTGAAGGGCGGCACATCCTGAGTAGCCATCGCCCCCCCTCCCAGCATGGCGTTTCGGCCAATTCTTCCGTTCTGATGCACCCCGGACAGCCCACCCAACACCGCACAATCCTCCACCTCTACGTGACCGGCGAGTGCCACGGAATTTGCCAGCACACAGTGGGATCCCACCACTGCGTCGTGCCCCACGTGGGCGTAGGCCATGAACAGGTTGTGATCCCCAATGGTCGTGACCCCCTTGCCCGGAGCTGTTCCCCGACTGATGGTCACGCTCTCCCGAAACACGTTGTCCGTCCCGATAGTGAGGCCCGTCTTCTCCCCGGCGTACGATTTGTCCTGGGGGTCTCCCCCAATGCAAGCAAACGAGTGGATACGAGTGCGCTCCCCCACCAGGCTGGGACCATGAACCACCGCATGGGCATCCACAACCACGCCGTCATGCAGCTGCACGCCTGGCCCAACCACGGCGTAGGGACCGATTTCAACATCTCCCAGCTCCGCTTTGGGGTGCACGATCGCGGTCTTGTGGATGGCCATTTGTCCTCCTGGCCACATTCCAGTCAATCGTTAGTAGGATCGGCCACGAATGCGGACTCTTCCCCTACCGCAGCGCGAGGCCTGACGCCATGGCCACCTTGGGCCTCCGCAGACTTCTGGACCGGGCACGAAGCGCAGGCCGGAGGCCGCTTTCCGCCTCAAGTCCTGATGCAAAACGGCCAGATCCCGTGGAGGAGGCCCGCAACGTGGTGGTGGTGGTCTTGGACTCCTGCCGATTCGACACCTTCGTAAAGGCCAGGCCGCGATGGTCGCAACCGTTGGGACACCTGGAGCGACGGTACTCCTATGCCACCTGGACTGCCCCCTCCCACCACAACCTGTTGATGGGCTTGTTGCCTCATTCCAATCCTCCCCGAACCCATGCCTCCCAGGTGTATCGAGCGGAGCTGGAGCACTGGGGCATGCGCCTGGGGTTGGAACACCTGGACACAGGCCCAATGCTCCCCGGGTTGTGGCTCCCGGACTGGTTGCGTGACCACCTGGGCTACCGTACAACCGCGCTGGTTTCGATGCCGGTGCTTCACCCGGCCACACCTCTTTCCCGGGGCTTTGACGCCTGGCGGCTCATGCCCACCCACAACGACATGGGGGCAATTGTGGATGCCCTTCGGTTCTATGAGGAGCGCCCGGTGTTTGCCTTGCTCAACCTGGGAGAAACCCACTACCCCTACGCAGCCACCGGCCGCGAGGACCCGGATCTGCCGCATCTTCACGGCCTCCGGGGGGTGGCCAGAGAGCTGGATGCACGCCTCCGGGAAGGCGAACTGGTCTCCGCGCCGGATGCACCCGCTTTCTTCGACGAAAAGACCCTGAGGCGACTCCAGCAGCGACAAGTGGAGGCCCTGCAGTCCCTGGACCTGTTGTTTGAGGCCCTCTTCGACCGGGTTCCGCCGGGCACCTGGATCACCGTCACAGCGGACCACGGCGAGCTGTTTGGAGAAGAGGGATTCTTCGGCCACGGCCCGATCCAACACCCGAAGGTCTTGGAGGTGCCGTTCGTGGAGGGGCAAATACGGTGACCACTCCTTCAGGGCGTCGGTATCAGTCTGAGACGCCCTCACCGGCCCCGTGCTTCTGAAGCCTCTGCACCGACCGAACGAGATCAGGCAAGGACCGGCTTGCCGCCCGTTCTCTTAGCCACTCGGCATGGGGCCTGGCTGGCACCCCTGACACACGGGCCCCTTTGGCCACATTCTTTGCGACCAGGGAGTGTCCCGCCACGGTGACCTGGTCTCCAATCCGCAAGTGCCCCAGAACGCTGGCGCGGGCCGCCAAAGTGACCGCCCTTCCAAGTCGGCTGGAGCCAGCGACGCCTGCATAGGCAACCAAGAGGTTGGCCGGTCCGATCTCCGCGCCATGGCCCACCTGGCAGAGATTGTCCAGCTTTGCACCGCGCCGGATGCGCGTCTCCCCAAGGGTCGCTCGATCCACACAGGCGTTGGCCCCAATCTCCACGTGGTCCTCAATCACCACCGTCCCGCCCTGGGGAATCTTGATGGGCAGTTCCTTGTCAGGTACAAATCCAAACCCCTCGGAACCCACCACCGCCCCCGGATTGAGCCACACTCCTTCTCCCAGGTTGCAGCCGTCCATCACCACGGCCCCGGGCATCAACCTGCACCGGGCGCCCAGCTGGACCCCGGCTCCCACGTAGCTACCACCTTGCAACCAACAACCCTCCCCCACCGTTGCACCGGGCTGCACAATGGCCAGGGGCTCCACGCAGACGTCGGAGCCCAGGCTCGCATCCGGGGCGACCACAGCCGTGGGATGCACCCCAGCAGCGGGCCAGCTCACTGGGTGAAACAGGGACATTGCCCGGGCAAAGGCACGATAGGGATCCTCCACCCGCACCACCGCCCCTTCAAACGGGACGTCCTCTCCCAGAATGACCGCCCCCGCCCGGGTGCCCTGAAGTTGGTCTCGGTAGATCGGATTTGAGAGGAAGCTGACTTCCGCAGGTCCGGCCTCTGCCAGGGACCCAACCCCAGAAACCTCCTTGGAGGGATCCCCCTCCACCTTCCCGCCAAGAGCTTGAGCGAGCAAGTCCAACCGCACGCGGGCCTACTCCTTCCCGGCCGCGTTGTAGCGCTTGATGACCTCGTCTGTGATGTCCAGTGCCGGAGCGCTGAACAAAACCGCGCCCTGGGATGCCTCCAGCACCAGGTCCAACCCCTGGTCCCGGCCCACCGCCTCGGCCTGGGTCTTGAGCTTGGTCACCAGAGTCTCCATGACCTGTACATAGGCCTGCTGCATCTCCGAGTCGCTCTGCATGAAGGCCTGCTGGTAGCTCTGCTGGGCCTCGGCCATTCGCTGCTGGTAGTCCCTCCGAGCCGTCTCAGAGATCACGTTGCTCTTGGACTCGTACTCCTGCTGGAGGGCCACAAGGTTCGCCTCCATTTGCTCAATTTCGGCACGTTTTCCCGCCAGCATGGACTCAAGACGCCCCTGGGCCTGCTGCCCATCGGAAATTTCATTCAAGGCCCGACTGAAATCCACAACCCCGACCTTGAGCCCATCGGCCATCGCGGATGCAGGCAGAAGGAGAACGACCAGCGCCATCAGAAAAGGAAGGAATCTTGGCATGTTGAATCCTTTGAAAAGGGGGGCCTGGGGTAGCACGACCCCCAGGGTGCGGCCACCCACTCCGGGGCCTCGGCAACGGGGTTACAAGGCGCCATGGTTGTCGCATCCTTGCTGGTTCTGGCGGGCCTCTCCACCCTGCTTGTGGGAGGCGGCGCCGTGGTGGGTGGAAGCGTCCGCCTGGCGGAGCAGTACAAGGTCTCCCCTGCGGTGATCGGGCTCACCGTGGTCGCCTTCGGCACATCTGCACCAGAGATGGCTGTCTCGGTGCTGGCAGCCGCCGGTGGGAACCCGGGCATCGCACTGGGCAACGTCTTTGGAAGCAACATCTTCAACACCCTGGTGGTGATTGGCGCAGCGGCCTGGGTGGCACCCCTGCTGCTCTCCACCAAGACAGTCCGACGAGAGATTCCCATCTGCCTCCTGGCAAACACAGCCGTGCTGGGTCTTTGCTGGACCCATTCCTTTCTCAGCACATGGGAAGCCATGGGCCTGCTCACCGCGCTTCTGCTCTTCCTGGCCTGGTATGTGTGGAGCGCAGAGAAGGCCCCGGAAGCCACCGAGTCGGAACAAGACCGGCTCGCCCTGGGACCACTCATCGTGGCCTTTCTCGCTACCTGCGCAGCGGCTCAGCTGGGCTACGGATGGACCTGGACAGCGGCGGGGGTACTGGCCTGCTCTTTTCTCGCCTGGTTCCTGGAACCCGACCCCCTTGAGGCACCGAACCAGAAGCTGCTCTGGATCTATGTCATGGCCTCCATCGGCTTGTTGGTGGGAGGTGCTGACCTCCTGGTGGAAGGCGCTCTGGGTATTGGCACCACCTTGGGGATCGAGGAGGCAGTCCTGGGCTTGACGGTGGTGGCTATCGGAACGTCGGCCCCGGAGCTGGTGACGAGCCTCGTCGCCATGCGGCAGGGTGCTCCCGATCTGGCCGTGGGAAATGCCCTCGGCTCAAACCTGTTCAACCTCCTGGGCGTTGTGGGACTGGCCGGGGTGGTTCGGGCCTTTGAGGTGCCCATGCGGCTGATCACAGTCGACGGGTGGATTGCCTTGGGAGCCGTGGCATTGCTCCCTCTCCTATCCCGAAGAACCGGAAGCCTGGAGCGGGGCCACGGCCGGTTCCTGGTCGGAGCCTGGGTTGTCTACACGACTATCCTTCTGGTGATGGAGCTGGGTTAGAGAGCGCCTTGGGAGCCGCAAAGCGGGGCACCTGCCGGGGATCCCCCTGGACCGGCGAGAGCTCAAGCTCCCCGATCAGCACCTCCGGTGCCTCCAGGTGGATTGGCATTCCGCTGAACACGCCCGCCGGCTGGTGGCTTGCATCCCAGGACGAGAAGAGCACTCCCTCTACCCTGGGGCCCGCCTTCTGGATGTCTCTCAGAATCCACCGGTCCACTGCCGACAAGGAGGCCGGGCGAAGAAGCTCTTCTCTCCCATCAGCGTAGAGACGGGTAAGCTCCACCGGCCAGGGAAGGGTCCGTGGGCCGTCCTCCTCTCCCCACACGGGAGGCGAAGCATCATCCATGGTCCGGGCGGCCTCCGCCTGGAACTTCCTCACCACCAGAACCCAGTCCCGACCATAGGACCTGGCAGCCCGAAGGGCAGCCCGTTCCAGGCGGCGACGGGACACAGTCCGGCGCGGAGTGATGCGTACCTGGGAGGCACGGGCTTCCAGTCGACGGCCCAGGGCTGCCCGGGCGTGTCCGTTTGTACCGTGCAGATCCTTGCGGGGAATGCGGCTCATCAAGAGATCCCGCACGATTCCGTCCTCCACCAGGTGTACCTTCTGGGCTTGGGTACCTTCCGCGTCGTGCTTGAACCCTCCCGGTCGATCCATGCGCAGGCCGGGGTCATCGACCACGTCCCAGCCCGGTGGCAGGACCCGGCGCCCCATGCGCACCCTCTGGGAGCCGACTGCAGAAAACATCCCCTGCCCCATTTCCCCCATCCAGGTCTCAAAAGGAAGGACCGGAGGAGACCCTTCCACCTGCCCAAGCAGCACCGAGCGAAACAGCTCCAGTGCGGCTTCTCCCTCCAGCAGCACCGGTCCCACGTATTCCTCCTCCAACACCGGGGCGTGCGCCCGGGCCGCGAGCGCCTTCGCCATGGCCAGGAGCTCCACCTTCATCACCCCTGAATCCGGCAGTGGCATCCCCTCGACCAAGGCCCAGGTGCGTTGATCCGTGAGGAGCATGCCATCGGGGGCCCGCACCTGGAGTGCCGCCTGGATGCGTGTCTCCACTCCCTGGCTCTTCACACGGGTGCCCTCAGTGTCCACCACCCACAAGGTTCCGGCGTTTTGAACGACCTGTACCTTGCCAGCCTCCAGCGTTCCGTCTCTGGGAAACACCCCGGCCAGCTCCAAGGCCAGGGACGAGAGGGACTCGGAGGCCAAGGCTGGCAGACGGCCCTCGCTGACCGCCACGACCGGTGCTACCAGCTCCAGGTCTCCTGGATGACCTGGTGGCGCCCGGAACACCGCTTCTTTCCGGGCAAACTGCTCCACTGCATCCTTGTAGGCCGCATCCGAAAGACGCCAGACCACCCGGCGCAAGGCATAGTCGCTGCTGCCGTCCGCCAACCCGGAACGCATTCGGCCCGTCTCCCAGCCACCAAACCCCGAGTTGTCCCGGTTCGCCCCCCCCACCCTTGCTTCCACCGCCACCTGGTAGGTCGGCGACACATCCAGCTCCACGAGTCCATCCAGGGAGGCAATTGCCCGAACCCGCTCCCCCTCTACAAGGTGCCCCCTAAGGAAGTACAGAGGCGGCGCTTCCGGAAGGGAGAGCCCTTCTTTGGCTCGGCGAAGCTCTCCCTCCAGGGCACGCACAAGCTCTTCAGAAGGAGGGCCCTCCACCGGACCCCCTTGGGGCTTGGGCAGAAGCGGCGGCCTCGCTTGGGCCTTTTCCTTTCGCTGCACCTCCAGGTTGGAAAACAACATGTCCGGGGACACAGCGCTCACCGAGACCCAGCCGCTCTCCGCTCCGCACCGGCCGTTGAAGACCTCTGCGGTGCTTCCACTGGCCACCAGGTTTGAGAAGGCCACGAGCGGCGTTCCCACCAGGTCCGCCCCTTGCACCCGCTCCCTTGGCCGCCCATCCGCGAAGACCCTCCAGGCGCTGGTCGCGCGCACATTGAAGGCATTCGGGGTCACCCGTCCCGTGCTGGTGAACCCCCCCTCGATCCCATCCACCCAGATGCCGTGTTCCAGTCCCTGCTCTCGGGCCAGAGTCCGCAGATTCGCGAGCAGCGCTTGCCGGTCGAGCCCCTCCGCGCTCTCCACCACCAGGTTTCCCATTCGAGAGAGGGGCGCATGGCCCGGGCTTCGCCGCCCATGCCCATTGGAAACCGGATGACCCTCCAAGGGAGACCGTCCCTGTAGAAAGCCGACAAATCTGCCCTGGTCCACCAACAAGGCCCTCTGAGCTCGAACGCCCTCGTCGTCAAAGGCATAGTGCCCAGCGAGATCCTCCCCCTCCCACGAGAGCAGCGTCGGATCGTCGTAGACCGTCAAGAACTCGGGCAGAATGGGCTCTCCCACCTGCTCCAGAAAGGTCTTGCCCTCCCAATCTCGTTTCTGCCGGTGGCCCTCCACCCGGTGCCCGAGTACCTCGTGAAAGAAGACCGCTGCCGCCTCTCCTGACAACAGGACCGGTCCCGACCAGGGCTCCTGGTTGGGCGCGGCCAGCTTCTCCCCCAGCTCCTCCAACATGTCCTCCGCTTCGGCCTTGAGCTCCATCTCTCCCGGCAGGCCAGCCTCGACCCTGCTGTGAAACCGGCGATCCACCATGACCTCGGAGCCATCCACGGCTGTCGCACCAATGGAGAGGTACAACAGGAGCTCCCCCTCACCGTGCTGCAGTTGCCCACCCTCTGAGTCCACAAAGCCATGCACCGCATGCCTTGACGTAAGGCGCACCCGGTCCCTTTCGACCCGAGGATCCTCATCGAGAAGAGCGCTCACCTCTACGAGCACAGAGAGCCAATGATCTACTTCCAGATCCATCACGGGCACAGGCAGGATCGCCCTTTCCGGCGGAGAACTGGAGAAGTCGTCGGCTGGATCCTCTTCCGCTACCTTCACCCGCTGCTCTGCCTGTACAAGGACCACCGCTTCAGCCCCGTCCCGGTAGCGCCTGTCCATTTCCTTCCACACCGCCTGCCGCAGGGCGTAGGAGGAGTCCGGCGTATAGGGAACCCGAACGGGGCCTCGGCTCTCCTCCCGCCAACCGCTGGCCCCCCGAAGTGGATGGGTGCTGTCCAGTGCCGGCGTGCCCACCCGCAAGTCCACGTCCAAGTACCGGGACGTCTCCTCATCCACCACATCCATGACCCCCGCCACGGCGCCGATCTGCGCCACGGTCCGAGTCTCCAGCGCCACCGCAGCGTAGTGCACGGGCTGGTCCTCAGCCGCCAGTGCAGCCAGACCCCGCGCAAGCTCCATCTCCAGCACCTCCAGCGAACCCTGTCCCCAGGCGGTGGCACAGAGAAGATATGCCAGCACGGCTAAAAGAAGGAACCGATGGAAAAGTCGAAGACCTTGTCCTTCTCGTCCGGGTAGGGGTTCACCGGAAACCCGAGCTCGAATCGCAAAGGCCCAATCGGCGAGAACCAGCGGAGTCCAGCGCCATAGGAGAAGCGCATATCGGCAAAGTTGACGTGGCCCTGCCCCCAGGGATCGCCAAAGGCGTTCCCCGCATCAAAGAACACCACGCCCGAGATCCCCGCCGCCTCGACAATGGGAACCTCCAGCTCGACGTTGTTGATCCACGTCTCGGTACCGCCGATGATCATGCGGTCGTCGGGGCGGGTCGGATCCTCGGTGCCCAACGAGCGCAGGCTGGGCCCCAGGCTGTACCAGTTGTAGCCCCGGATTGAGTTGATGCCGCCAGCCCGGTATCGGTGCACATAGGGAACCACCGATCCATCCGTGGACTGAATCTGGCCCAGGGTGGAGTTGAGCCGGAAGATCACCCGCTCCTTTTCGGTCAGAGGCCGGTAGAGGCGCAGGTTTGCCTTGCTCTCCCACAAGTTGAACTCACCCCCAAGAAAGGGCGCCAGCTCGCCGCTGGGGAGGGGAAGCCCACCGGACAGGGTCGAGGAGAGGGACACAAACATTCCCCGGGTGGGCTTGATGCGGTTGTTCCGCTTGTCCAGGTACAAGTTCAGGCCAGCCGAGGAGGTCAAACCGTTTCGGTAGAGCTGGCCTCCGAGCAGGTGCTCCTGGTAGGGGGTGATCGACGTCAGCCCCACATCCTCCAGGGTGTAGTTCACCGTCAGGCGCAGGTCCTCCCGAGCGTCGAGGTAGCGCCCCACCGCAAGGCCACCGCCCCGGGTGTACTGCTCTGTGGAAACAGCCCCCAGGTATTCCTGCTCGATGGAGTAGGCATCGAGCTTCACGGTCCACTTGGAGTCCAGGAAGTGGGGGTCCGCAAAGGAGAGGTTTCCCTGTTGGCGAATGGAGGACCAGTTGATGGCGGCGCTCATGACGTAGCCGAGGCCCAGGAAGTTGTTCTTGGAGATGTTTCCCGTGAACATGAAGTTCTCGTAGGACGACAGCCCAGCCCCGACGGAGAACGATCCCGTGGGTTGCTCCACCACATCCACCTGCACATCCAGGGTGGAAGGGTCCGCAGCACGGGGGGTTGTGATGCGCACCTCCTCGAAAAAGCCGAGGCGCTCCAAGCGTGCCCGGGCATCCTTCAGCGCCCCCCCGTCGTAGATGGAACCCTCCATGACCGGGATCTCCCGGCGGATCACCTGGTCCCAGGTGGGATCGTTTCCGCTGATATGGATGCGCCCGATGGACATCTTCTGTCCCCGGGTGATGTCGAAGGTCAGATCAACCGTTTGGGTGTCCGCGTGGGTCTCCGTGAGAGGCACCACATTCGCAAAGGCGTAGCCTTCCGTGCCATAGAGATCCGTGATGGTCTGCATGACCATCTGCACGGTCGTGAGCTGAAAGGTCTCCCCTTCCACCAGGTTGACGGTCTCAGCACCGGTCCCAAAGGCGCGCTCCATCCAGGTGAGCCGGTCCTCGCCCGTCTCATCCCGGACCTCGTCCACGCTGGCGCCGTGCACAATCGCCATCACCGCTTCCTCGGTGAGACCCTCCTCGGGAACCCAGTCCCCCTGCGCGGAAATAGCGCCCAGGTTGTACTGGGTGCCCTCGTCCACATGAATGGTGATGTAGATGTAGCGCTTGTCCGGGGACAGGTAGACCTTGGGCTCATCCACCTTGACATCCACAAAGCCTTCCTCCAGGAAGACCGAACGGACGATGTAGACGTCGTTGTCCAGGTCCTCCTGGCGAAAGGTCCCGGCACCGGTCAACCAAGGCGCCCAGCCCCCGGGTCGGGTGGCCATGAAACGGAGCACCTTGCGATCCGCCACGGTTTCATTGCCCGTGATGTCCACGGACTGCACGATGACCTTTCGGTTCTCCGTGATCTTGAAGACCAGCTCCACGAGGTCGTCCCCCACGTCCTCGATCTCAGGCTCCACCTCGGCCAGAAAGTACCCCTTTTCCAGGTAGAGGTCGCGAATTCGTTGTTGGTTGACGGCCACTTCCGACTCGTTGAGCACGGCGAAGGCGGCCAGATCCATGACCTCGCGAATGTCCTCCTCATCGACCTTCTTCTGGCCCTCCAACAGCACCGAGCGAATGGCCGGGTTCTCTTGCACAAGAAAGGTCAGCACGAAGCCGTCGTCTGTGTCGGATGCGGCGAGGTCCACCTGGACGTCCCGAAAGAAGCCCGTACGGTAGACCGCTTCAATGTCCCGGCGGATAGCCTCCTCGGAGAGGTGATCCCCCGTCCCCAGCTGCACCGAGGACAGAACGGCGGCCTCCTCAATGCGGCGAATCCCCTCCACGCGCACCAGAGTCACGGTGCCACTCGGAATGGACCAGCGAAAAGGGGGAGGCAATACCTCGACAGTTTCGACAGGCTCCGCGCTCGCGGGCTCGACAGGCTCCGCGCTCGCGGGCTCGACAGGCTCCGCGCTCGCGGGCTCGACAG
>CAZRYF010000001.1:0-41867 GCA_964604165.1 uncultured Enterobacterales bacterium | reverse complement strand
GCTCCGCGCTCGGAATCTCGGCCGCCTCCTGACCGAAGGAAGGCGCCGAAAAGACACAGAGCAACCACAAGGCTCCTTTCACGCTTCCTCCAGGCGGCCATGTACCACGCGGAGGCGTCGCGGGAAACGCGCTGCGAGGTCGCGGGAATGGGTGACGACCACCAACGTGGCGCCCATTTCCTCGTGGAGGCCCAGAAACTGGTCCAACACACCGGCTGCGGTCTTGGGATCCAAGTTGCCGGTGGGCTCATCTGCCAGGAGAAGCCCCGGCCTGGCCACCATGGCCCGGGCGATGGCGACCCGCTGTTGTTCCCCCCCGGACAGCTCCCCGGGCAGGTGGCTCTCCCGATCCGCGAGCCCCACCTGGGCCAGGAGCCTGGACGCCACAACCCGGGCCGCACCCTTCTCTTCCCCTCGAATGAAGAGAGGCATGGCGACATTGTTCAGGGCCGACTGCTCAGGAAGCAAGTGGTGAAACTGAAACACAAACCCAATCGAGCGGTTGCGAAGATCATCCACCGCTGTCCCGGGGATGGCCCCCACATCCTGTCCCCCGAGGAGCACCCGCCCCGATGTGGGTCTCTCCAGGGTCCCAAGGGTGTGAAGCAACGTGGACTTCCCGGAACCAGACGGCCCCAGAATGGCGATCCGCTCTCCTGGGGCGACCTCCAAGTCCAGTCCAGAAAGCACGGGGATCTCCCGCCCGCTCTTGATGTAGGACCGGCAGAGATTCTGCACGGAGATGGACAGGCCGCTTGCGTCACTCATACCGAAGACCAGCCACCGGATCGAGCTCCGCCGCCCGGGTCGCCGGGTAGAGGGTCGCGGCGAAGCAAATGCCAAGAGCACAAAGTCCCACCCACATCACCATGGCGGGATCAATCACCACGGGCAGTGAGTCCAGGTAGTACACATCCGTATCCAGGGGCCAGCCATACTTCTTGAGCCCCAGGGCACCGGCCAGGCCCAAGCAGGTGCCGATCCCCGCCCCCACAATCCCGATGATGGTGCCCTCGAGGATAAAGACCGCCCGCACCTGCCGACGGGTCGCCCCCATGGCCCGGAGAATCGCGATCTCCCTGCCCTTCGTGAGCACCAGGAGAATCAGGGTGCCGGCGATGTTCAAGGAGGCCACCGCCACAATCAGCGACAGAATCAACCCCATGACCACCTTCTCCAGCTTCAGGGCGTCGAAAAGGTTGCGGTTCAGGTTCTTCCAGTGCCGCACCTCGTACCGATAGGAGAGACCCTCATCGATGCGATCCGCCACCGCCTCCACGTCGTAGACATCGGAAACCGTGACCTCCACCCCGGTAGCTGCATCCCCCAGCTTCAGGAGCTGCTGCGCATCCCGTAGGTCCACATAGGTCCACTTGGTGTCGTACTCGTACATGCCCGAGTAGAAGATCCCCCGCACCCGGTAGCGGGCAATGTCCGGAACCTGGGTGCCCATGGGTCCGACGGTACTTCCCACGGGATTGATGATGTGCACCGGGTCCCCCACGTACACACGCAAATCTTCCGAGAGCTCCCGACCGATGATGATGCCTGGATCGTCATCCTCCGAATGCAGCGCCTCCAGGATGGCCTGCTGATCCTCCCGGGTGGCCGGCTCCCCCGCCGGACCGTGCTCCAGGTTGTCCGCCAGGTCCAGCACCTCCCCCACCCGGCCCGGGGAGATTCCCTTGAAGATGACGCCGCTGGCGCCATAGGGAGACTTGATCATCATCTCCGAGTAGGTGAACGGGTGGACCCCCTCGACCCCGTCCATCTGGGAGATGGTCTCCGCGAGCGCCTCGTAGTCTTCCGTCGCCCCGGCGTAGGAGAGGACCACCACGTGTGCGTTGGACCCCAGGATCTTCTCCCGAAGGTCCACCTCGAACCCCGCCATGACCGACAGCACCACCACCAGGGCCGCCACCCCGATGGTCACCCCCAGAATGGAGATCAAGGTAATCCCGGAGACCCCGGCCTCCCGGCGCTTGGAGCGCAGGTGGCTGATCGCGATCTGGAGGGCGAAGCGCATGGAGGCGAGCACAACCCCTAGGCGGGGCCCGGCTCGCTCCCGTCGCTGTCGGCGCCCTGCTGGGGGCGCAGGGTGGGAAACAGGATCACGTCTCGAATGCTCTGCTGGTTGGTGAGCAACATCACCAGGCGATCGATTCCGATTCCCTCGCCGGCGGTGGGCGGCATGCCGTAGGACAGGGCCTTGACGTAGTCCGCATCAAAGAACATGGCCTCGTCGTCTCCGGCCGCCTTGGCCTCCGCCTGGGCCGCAAACCGCCCGGCCTGGTCCACCGGATCATTCAGCTCGGAGAAGGCGTTCGCGATCTCCCGGCCGGCGACAAACAGCTCAAAGCGGTCCACCACCCTCGGGTCCGCGTCGTTCTTGCGGGACAAGGGGCTGATCTCCGTGGGGAAGTGGGTCACAAAGGTCGGGTGCACCAGGTTGGGCTCGACGTGGGCATCGAACCAGATCTCAAACAGCCCTCCCGGGGTGTCGGGAAGATCCTCTGCGTCCGGGTTGCGGTCCCTCCAGGCACCTTGCAGCGCCTCCACATCCCAGGGGTCATCGACCCCGGCCGCTTCCGCCACCAGGTCCTCCATGCGGGCCCGGCGCCACGGGCTGGCAAAGTCCAGAACCAGCTCGCCGTAGGGAAGGGTCGTGGAGCCCCCGACGCTCTGTGCGAGGCCCGAGACCAACTCCTCGGTCAGGTCCATCAGGTCCAGGTAGGTGGCATGGGCACAGTAGAACTCGAGCATGGTGAACTCGGGATTGTGCTGGGTGGAGAGGCCCTCGTTCCGGAAGTTCCGGTTGATCTCGTAGACGCGCTCGATGCCGCCCACCACCAGCCGCTTCAGGTACAGCTCAGGGGCGACGCGCAGGTACAGCTCCAGGTCCAGGGCGTTGTGGTGGGTCACAAACGGACGGGCCGCCGCTCCCCCCGGGATGACCTGCATCATGGGGGTCTCCACCTCGGTGTAGCCCCGGGAGTCAAAGAAGGTGCGGATCTCCCGGACAATACGGGACCGGGCCAGGAAGGTGTCCCGGGTGGCGTCGTTCATGACCAGGTCCAGGTACCGCATGCGCTGCCTGGATTCGGGATCCGTGAAGCCGTGGTGCTTGTCCGGCAGGGACTCAATGCACTTGGCGTACAGCCGCAGGGACGTGGCCTTCAAGGTCAGCTCGCCGGTCCGGGTGCGCATCATGGTGCCTTGCACCCACACCCAGTCCCCCAGGTCCAGCTTCTTCCAGGCGGCGAAGTCCTCCTCGCCCACCACGTTCTTGCGCACGTAGATCTGAAGGCGGCCGGACTGGTCCTGGAGGCGGGCAAAACCGGCCTTCCCCATCTCGTTCTTGAACCGCAAGCGCCCAGCCACCGTGAACTCCGTGGGGTCCGCCTCCAGGTCCTCCCCGTCTCGCTCGCCCCCGGCTGCAGCCACCTCGGCCAGGGTGTTCTTGACCTCCAGGCCGTTGGGATAGGGCGGAATCCCCATCTCGCGCAGCAGGGCGAGCTTCTCAAGGCGTGCGGGGTCGAATTCAAACATGAGGGCCTTCCGCTGGAGTCCGGGCAAACGGCCCGGGGCGGCCCCGTCCTAACCCGGCAGCAACACCCCTCCCACCAGTCCCTCACATGGCTCCACCTGGACTGATCCTGTCACCTCGCCGGTCGCCGGCACGCCCCCTTGTTGGTCGTAGTCTCCGTCCCAGGTGCGCATGTCCACGGTGAGGGTCCAGCCGCCGGAATCCCCGGGCTCTACCTGGGTCTCGTGGTCCGTGGGAACGCCCGTCCAGGACTGCCCCGTCCAGAAGTAGTCCGCATAGCCGTTGTCCCGCTCCTCCCAGGCGAATTCCCCCTCCCCCATGGCACAGGACAGACTCCAGAATCCGGTGAGGAAGTTCTCGTCGGCACCAAAGGCAATGCTGTCGTCGACAAGGTCCGTGCTCAAGCTCAAGTTGCAATGCCCGGGGGCATGCACCGAGGCGGGGTCTACCGGCGTGGTGCCCAGGTAGGCCACCACGTCGTCGCAGGTCGCATCCTCCGTGGAGGCCACGTAGAACCCACCGCGGTCGCCCGCCACGGCTCCGAAGGCCCGCACTCCGAACACCAGGGCGCTTGAGTCCGAGGTCACGACGGACCCTTCAATGGAGGGCGCATCCTCCGCAGGGGAGTCGTCACTGCACCCGAGACCCAGCAGAAAGAGCCACATGCGGTTGCGGTAACACTCTACAGACCAGAATGCGCGCCCGAGGGACAGTCAAGACCCACACTGCTCCGCCGGAGCTCCTGGCGACCCGATTGGCGCGGGCCTGCCAGAGAACGGACCGAAGTCCCCTATCGCAACTTGCGACCACCTAGTTCAGACCGCCCAGCGGTCCGAAGTGCCCGATCGCACCGCCCGAACACCTGGTTCAGACCGCCCAGCGGTCCGAAGTGCCCTATCGCAAACTGCGAACACCCAGTTCAGACCGCCCATCGCCAAGAACAGGCGATTCAAGGCGGCTGAAATCCTCACCGTCATCGGAGCGGTGGAGGACGGTGGCAAACCGCGATGGTGGCGCCAACACGGGCGCAGCAAGCCGTGAAGACGGCGAGCCGTGAAGACGGCGAGCCGTGAAGACGGCGAGCCGTGAAGACGGCAAAGCCCCGCCCCTACGCCTCCCGATCCAGCTCCCCCGCCCGGTGGGCCAGCCACCCCTCCATGAACCCCTGGATGTCCCCATCCAGAAACCGGTCCACATCGCCCATTTCCAAGCCCGTGCGGGTGTCCTTCACCAGGCGATAGGGCTGCAGTACGTAGGACCGAATCTGGCTCCCCCACTCGATGCGTTTCTGGTCCCCCCGGGTTGCATCAAACTCGGCCTGGCGCCTTTCAAGCTCGTGCTGGTACAAGCGCGACCGAAGCATCTTCATGGCCGTGGCCTTGTTCTTGTGCTGGCTTCGCTCGTTCTGGCAGGAGACCACGATGTTCGTGGGCCCGTGGGTGATGCGTACTGCTGAGTCTGTGGTGTTGACATGCTGCCCGCCGGCGCCGGAGGCCCGGAAGGTGTCAACCCGCAAGTCCGACGGGTTGATGTCCACCTCGATGGAGTCATCGATGTCCGGATAGGCCCCCACGGAAGCAAACGCCGTGTGGCGCCGTGCATTCGCATCAAAGGGGGAGATGCGCACCAGGCGGTGCACGCCGATCTCCGCCTTCAGGTAGCCATAGGCAAAAGGGCCGTCGATGGAGAGCGTGCAGGACTTGATGCCGGCCTCGTCATGGGCCTGCTCATCCACCACCTTGGCCTTGAATCCGTTGCGCTCCGCCCACCGCACGTACATGCGCTTGAGCATCTCCGCCCAGTCCGATGCGTCCGTGCCTCCCGCGCCGGAGTTGATCTCCAGAATCGCCGACGAGTCGTCCCCCTCCTGCCCCAGGAGGCGCTGGGTCTCCAAGGAACCGCAGCTCTTCTCGCCGGCGCCCAGGATGCCCCGGGCCTCGGCCAGAAGGGACTCCTTCTCGGATCCCTCGGACTCCCCGGCCAGCTCCAACAAGGCGAGCCCATCCTCAGTGGCGGAGGCCAGGTCCTGCCATCCCTTCACCGTACGCTCCAGCGCCCCCTTCTCCCGCATGACGCGCTGGGCTGCATCCGAATCGGTCCAGAAGTCCGGGTCCGCGGACTTCTCTTCAATCTCCTGCAGCTGGCCCTGCTTTCCCTCGACGTCAAAGATGCCCCCGAAGGGCGTTCACCCGGTTCTCAAGGGCTCGCAGGCGCTGCTGGATCTCATCTTGGGTCATGTGACCTCCGGTAGGCCACCCTATCGCGCCGTCCTCTCTTATGCCTGTGTGATCAGACCCTTTCCCCGCCATCCAAGACAGCCCATCAGCTCCATTTCCTTGGCGGCCATTTCCTCGTGGGCTGCCCGGTCCACCTCGTGGTCGAACCCCAGGAGGTGAAGCGTCCCGTGGACCAGGAGGATCCGCAACTCATCTCGCAAACCATGGCCGCGCTCCCTCGCCTGGCGGGCCGCGGTGTCGAGAGAAATCACCAGGTCCCCGAGCACCTGGGCATCATCCTGGGGAAAGGACAACACGTCGGTGGGACCTTCCACCCCTCGCCAGGCCCCATTCAGCTCGGCCATGCGTGCATCCCCACAGAGCACCACCGAAAGCTCCGCCCCTTTCAACTCCAACACCGCAAGGAGCGCCTCCGCATCCGCCTCGAACCCAGGCGCATCTCCTTCCCCCTCCCGCTCAACGAATATGCTCACTTCCCGCCCTGGCCCCGGTTCTTGCCTCCCCGCGGCACAAGCGACACGGGGAGCTGGTCCACGGACTCATAGTCCACCGGGCCTGCCTGAGACTGGGATGCCGCCAGGGCAGCCCGACGAAGATCCTCTCCCTCCCGGGGCGGTAGGTCCAGGGTGATCACCCGCTCACGGCTTGGAGCTTCCTCGCCCTCCCCCTTCTCCGTCGTTGCGGCCAACTGATCTGCCGCCGAGGGTTGAGCGGCCGGGGCCGGACTTGTCGCCACCTTCACAGGAACAGGCGCTCGGGAAATGTCCTGGGTGTCCGGGTACTCAATACGCTGGTGATGAATGGCGAGAATGGACTCCTGAAAGACGCCTGCGATGATGTAGAGATCCTTCAGGGTCAAGGGGCACTCCTCCAGCTGCCCATCCGCAAGGGTGCTGTTGAGGATCTTCTGAATCATGGCTGCGATTCGCTCCGGCGTGGGCTCCCGCACGGATCGGCAGGCTGCCTCCACCTTGTCTGCCAGGTGGATAATGCCGGCTTCCCGGGTGTTCGGCCGCGGCCCCGGGTACCGGAAGTCCGCGTCGCTGACCTCCGGATCGGCCTCTTGCGCCTTTCGATAGAAGTAGTAGAGCAGCCCGTTGCCGTGGTGCATGTAGATGTTGTCCACAATGGGGGCTGGGAGCTTGTATCGCTTGGCGATGGCTCCCCCATTGCGCACATGGTCCATGATGATCCGGGCGGACTGCTGTGGGGTCAGTCGATGATGGGCGTTTCCAGCACCCCGGTAGTTTTCCACGAAATACTGAGGCGTCACCGCCTTGCCTATGTCGTGGAAGTAGGAAGCCACACGGGCGAGCAGAGCGTTGCACCCAATTGCCTCCGCAGCCGCCTCCGACAGGCTGCCTACCATCACCGAGTGGTGGTAGGAACCCGGGGCCCGCAAGAGCAGGTTTCGCATGAGGGGATGGTTGAGATTCGCAAGCTCCATCAACTGGAGGTCTGTCACAAAACCCGCCAGCTCAAACAAAGGCAGCAGCGCCAGCACCAGGAAAGCGCTCAGGAGCCCACTTGCCAGGGCAAACAGGGCGCTCCAAAAAGGCCGCGCCATGGCGACAGCGGCGCCGGAATCATCCAGAAGCTGGGTCTGAGCCAGCCCCACCAAGAGCACAAAGCTCGCGTTCACCACGCCGGTCACAACCCCCGCCCGAAGCAAGGCCTTTCGGTCCCGATCCATGCCGATCGCTCCCGCGGCCGTCACCGAAGACAAGACAAAATAGGCCGCATAGAGCGCCTGTTGATCCATGAGCACGCCGCAGAGGGTGCCGGCTGCCACGGAGAAGATCAGGGCCGTCTCCGAGTTCATGAGAATGCGCACAAGGAGCGCCACGCCCCCCACGGGCACCAGGTACCAGACCAGCTCCGGCGCCAGGTTCAGGGTGCCCTTTGTTGTGACCCCCGCGGACGCCTCCACCGTGAAGCGGGCCAGTCCAAGGGTCAAGACCATCAGTCCAGCCAGGGCAGCCAGGTCACGGTTCTGCCCGGCGAACTTGCTGACAAAAGAGCCGGCAAAGCGCCCCAACGCCCCAAAAAACAACAGGCAGAGGAGAAAGAGGCCGCCGAACACGCTGGATCGGTCCTGGTCCTGCTGGATGTGTCGCAGGGCGTTGAGCATGCGCCCCTGCTGAGCGGTGATCACATCTCCTTCTCGCACCAGGGAGGTCCCGCGATCCACCGACTGCACGGCTGGAGAGACCTGACGTCGGGCTTCCTGTCGCCGAAAGCTGGTCAGGTTCAAGTCGTTGGAGAAATTGAGGCGTACCGCCGCCCGCGCCACTGCAGCACCCACGCGAATCCACTTGTCCCCTTCCGCCAGGGCCGCCAGCTCGTCCGAGTCATCTCGAATCTGTTGCCGGGCCCGCTCCAGCGTCCAGATGTGCTCGTAGCTCTCCAGGCGCACTTCCTGGTGATTGTCCCCTCCAAACTGAACCACAGAGATCGGGCGCAGGACCGGGGGCAGCAGCGCCCGATCCGCGATGATGTAGTGCTTCATGACCGGCTTGAGCAGCCGCACAGCCGCATCTTCCACATCCTCGGCAAACCCCCCCGCCGCCAATGCATCCATGGCTTCCGGCGACAGCTCCAGACCGGTGCTGGCAAGAAACTCGCTGCTCACGCTCTCAAGAACCCCTGCACTCACCTCCCGTCGACCCCGGGAGCGGGCCTGCATCAACGCGGCTCCGTACTGGGACCGGGCGCTCCCAAAGGCCCCCCCCAACCGCCGGGAGATTTCCTCCGCCACCTCGGGGTCAAAGGCATAGACCGGGGGTTCTGCCTCCGCCGCCTGGTCCCGACGGGCGTCCGTGGTCAAGCCATCCTCAAACTCAAAGGCAGTGGGGGCACGCAAGTCCAGGGGGGACACTTCTCCCACCTTGAGATCCTCAAGGGGGAGACCCGGCAAATCGAGAAGCAACAGTGCAGAGAGCAGGCACAACCCCACCCAAAGGGCAGCCTTGATGCCATGGTCTCGGCGGCGGCTGGCTGGGTCGCTCACTCTTCCACTCCCCGCGCGTAGGCCTGGATAATCTCCCCTACCAGGCTGTGTCGCACCACGTCTGTGTGGTCGAAATGCGAGAACGCGATGCGATCGATACCGTCAAGCACGCGACGGGCATGCACCAGCCCAGACTCCCGGTGTCGGGGAAGGTCAATCTGGGTGACGTCTCCGGTGACCACCGCCCGGGACCCTACCCCCAACCGGGTGAGAAACATCTTCATCTGCTCCACGGTGGTGTTCTGGGCCTCATCCAAGATGACGAACGCGTTGGAGAGCGTTCGACCCCGCATAAAGGCAAGGGGCGCAACCTCCACCACTCTGCGCTCAATGAGTCGCTCCGTGCGGTTGAAGTCCACCATGTCATACAGGGCATCGTACAACGGCCGAAGGTACGGATTCACCTTCTCTGCAAGATCCCCCGGCAGGTACCCGAGCTTCTCCCCGGCCTCCACCGCCGGGCGACACAGGACGATTCGGTCCACATCCCCTCCCATCAACTGCGAGACCGCCATGGCCATGGCCAGGTAGGTCTTGCCCGTGCCGGCAGGACCGATGCCAAAAACCACCTCATGGGTGCGCATGGCCTGGACGTATGCCTGCTGCCCGAAGGAGCGCGGAAAAATCGCCTTGTTTCGCCGCCCCACGTACACGACGTCCCGGAAGAGGCCCTCCAGCTTTGCCTCCGGATCCTTCTCAAGAAGTCGACAAGCCTGCTCTACCAAGCCCGGTTGCACTGGCACTCCGTGGCCAATGAGCTCGTACAGCTGAGACAGGACCGAAGCAGCGAGACCTGCCTGGCCTGGGTGATCCGATGCAATCACCAGCTGCCCGCCACGCTGAAGCACCTTGACCCGGAGCTGTTGCCCCAGAACCAGCAGATTCCTGCCAAGCTCCCCGGTCAGCTCCCGGAGGCGTTCCGCGTCGTCCAATCGCAAGACCACATCCGTGGTCCCTATGGGGGACTTCGATGCCAAAACCCGCCTTTGCCAACGCTCTGTTGACGTGCCGAGTATAACTCGCACTTGCGGGTGTGCGGTGTCACCTCCAGCGAGGTAGATTCCGCGCCTCAATCCGCGGAGGTCAAAATGATTGTAGGTGTACCCAAGGAAATCAAGCCGCAAGAGAACAGGATCGGGCTGATCCCAAGCGGTGTTCGATCCCTGGTGGGGTCCGGACATCGCGTGGTCGTACAGTCCACTGCGGGAATCGGCAGCGGCCTTTCCGACGACGAATACAGGGAGGCGGGTGCGGAAGTCGTGGACACCATCGAGGACGTCTACGGCCAGGCCGACATGATCTGGAAGGTCAAGGAGCCCTTGCCCGCTGAGTACCCCCTCCTCAAGGAGGGCCAGATTCTCTACACCTACCTGCACCTCGCGCCGGATCCCGAGCAGACCCGGGCCCTCTTGGATGCGAAGGTCACCGGCATTGCATACGAGACCGTAGAGCTGGAAAACGGGCAGCTCCCCTTGCTGACGCCCATGTCCGAGGTGGCCGGACGACTCTCCGTGCAAGCTGGGGCCCACTGCCTGGAGAAGTACCAGGGGGGGCGGGGCGTACTCCTTGGCGGCGTTCCCGGCGTGGCACCCGCCCAGGTGGTGGTGATTGGGGGAGGCATTGTGGGACTCAATGCAGCCAAGATCGCCGTAGGAATGGGCGCGGATGTGGTCTTGTTGGACATCAGCCTGGATCGTCTCCGGTGGTTTGATGACACCTTCCACGGACGGATCAAGACCCTCTACTCCACGCCGTTCAACATCGAGAAGGCGATCTGCTGGGCAGACCTGGTCATCGGGGCTGTCCTCGTGGCAGGCGCAAGGGCACCCAAGCTCATCACTCGCAAGATGCTCCCTTCCATGAAGCCGGGGTCCGCGCTGGTGGATGTCGCCGTGGATCAGGGGGGCTGCGTGGAGACCACCCGAGCCACCACCCATGCGGAACCCACCTACGTGGTGGACAACGTGGTGCACTATGCGGTGGCCAACATGCCGGGCGCGGTGGCGCGCACCTCCACGTTTGCCTTGAACAACGCCACGATTCGATACGGATTGCGCATCGCTGACATGGGCTGGGAGGCCGCCTTGCGCTCGGATCCCTGTCTGGCCAAGGGGTTGAATGTCTGGAACGGTCAGGTAACCAACGGACCTGTGGCCGAGGACCTGGGATACGACCTGGTGCACTGGAAGTAGGCAGACAAAATCCCGCCCGAAAAGGCAGGTCAGCCGTCGTCTTTCTGGTACTTCTTCCGGTACAGGCGAGCCGCCGTTTGAAAGACCACGCTCGGCACCGATCGACTGTTTGCGAGCGACCTCAGGTCCGACTTGTGAAGCTGGGGGATGAACTTCAAGGCCACGGGAATCGGCGTCTTCGGGTTGTTCACCATGGCGAGCTTGACCGGGTACTTTCGCATGGCGTTCTTGTTGAGAGAAAGCTCCCGCAACAGGTCCGTGTGCAGATTGGCATTGCCAGCGGCCTTCATGACCTCGTTTTCAGTCATTCGACCCGACTTCACCACGGCCCCCGCCACAAGCTTGTTGCTGTCCCGCACCAGGAGCCTCCGCACCCCGACGTTTCCCATGTAGGCCAGCTTGATCTTCTGGCCCACCGTCATGTTGCGGACCCTCTGCTCCAGGGATTCGTTGGCGTCTTCCTCCTCATTGCCCTCCTTTTCCTTGAGCATGTCCCAGGTGAAATCCGTCTGCTCATCCTGAAATCCAAATTCGAACTCTCCGAGCCCGTCTTCCTCCTCTTCCAGATCGTCCAGGTCAAACATGGTGAGCTTGATGGGCTCGAGAGGCTCCACCTGGGTGAGGGTGGACGCCTGGCCCAGCAGGGCTGCCTCGATTTCGGCTTCCAGATCTTTGGCGCTGGCGCGAATTGGGGCCGCTGGCTTGGGCGGCGGCGGGGGCGCTGCGGGTTCAGGATCAGGGGCAGCTTCAGGCGCCTTCGGAAGACTCTTGTGCAAGCGGAGAAACGACTCCACGCGCTGTCTTTGGTCCTCCGTCGCCCCGGGATTCTCCAGGAGCTGCAAGTACATTCCCGGCGTTATCAGCAGACGCTGCTGGTTCGCGACCACCAGCTCCACCACCTTCTCCGGCGCATGTCTCGCCACCAAACAAGCGGTGCGATCGTTGGCGTTTCGTATACCCAGGGCCCGCTCGAGAAGGAGCCCGTCCCCCGTTCTGTTTTCAACAAGGAATTCCAGCACCTTGGGGTGTGTTTCCTGAGACAGCGCCCCCACAAGTTTGCCCACTGGAATCTCGACCAGGGTGGCTCGTGCCGCCTCGGAAACGGCCTCGTCAGGGTCCCCCACAAGCACATAGGCCATGGCGATCATCTGGTGGGGCTGCACCGGCAGCAGCCCCTTGGCAGCCGCCATGCGGGCCTTCAGGGGCGCATCCCGCGCGACAGCGCGTCGATGGGTCTTGGGAACCCCCAGGCGATCAAACGGGATGTCTGCCAAGGAAAAAGGCCTAGTCTTCTTCCGTGGAGAGATCACGGAAGGGGGAGTTCTTCACAACCTTGTCCACCAGGTTCGCTGGGAGAGTCTCGTAGGACTCAAACTCCATGGTGAAGGAGCCCTGTCCACTGGCCATGGCATTGAGGTCAGGTGAATAGCGCTGGATCTCCGCAAGGGGAACCACCGCCGTAATGATCGTGCGCGTTCCCCGCTGGTCCATTCCCAACACCTTCCCGCGCCGGGAGGTCATGTCCCCGAGGATGTCTCCCATCACGTCCGTGGGAACGATGATCTTCATTCGGTAGACCGGCTCCATGATCTGGACCCCCCCCTTGGCCATGGCGGCACGAATGCCCTTGGAACCGGCCATCTGGAAGGCAACATCCTTGGAATCCACGGGGTGGTACTTGCCATCGGTGAGGCTGACCCGAAGGTCCACGGCCGGGTAGCCAGCCAGAAATCCCTTCTCCAGCCGAATGCGCACGCCCTTCTCCACAGAGGGAATGAGCTGCTTGGGAATGGCTCCCCCGAAGATCTTGTCCTCAAACTGGAAACCCTCTCCCTGGCCAAGCGGCTCCACAGACAGGTAACAGACGCCGAACTGCCCAGCGCCGCCGGTCTGCTTCTTGTGCTTGCCTTCGATGCCATCCACGGCCTTCTTGATGGTCTCCCGGTAGGGAACAGCCGGCAAGGCGGTCTCGACCTCGACCTTGAACTTGCGGCGAAGCTTCTCCGCCGCCATGTCCAGGTGGGCCTGGCCCATGCCCTGCAACACCATCAGGTGGCTCAACGTGTCGTAGGACCGGTTCAAGGTGGGGTCCTCCTCCATGAGGCGCTCCACAGCGGTCTTGAGCTTGTCTTCTCCAGCCTTTCCAACAGGATGAATCGTGTAGGACATCATGGGGAACGGGTACTGGGTCCGTTGAAGCTCCACCTGGGTGCCTGCGGCGAGCGTGTCGTTCGTCCGGGTGTTCTTGAGTTTGGCTGCAGCCACAATGTCCCCGGTCACCGCGGGACAAGACACCCGCTCGGTTCCCCGCAGGGCGTAAGTGGTGCCCAGCCGCTCCATCTCCTGGGTGTGGTTGTTCCGCACAGAGCCGTCCCCCGGGGCCTCCCCGGAGAACACGCGGAAGATGGTGACCTTGCCGGACTGCTCGTCCATGAAAGTGCGAATGACCTGGGCCACAAAAGGGCCCTCAGTGCCCGAAGACACCATGTCCTCCTCCCCTTCCACGGGCAGATCCCCACGCTCAAGTGGACTGGGGGCAATGGACGCCACGAAATTCAAGAGAGGCTGCACACCCATGTTGAGCGCAGCCGACGTGTAGATCACCGGCACAAGCTCCCCGCTGGCCAATCCCGTTTTGAGCCCGGAGAGCACCTGGTCTCGTGTGAGCTCAAAGGTCTCCAGGTACATTTCAAGCAGCTCTTCATCCGCCTCGGCCACGGACTCCATGAGGTCCACCCAGGCTTCCTCGACCTCCTCGGCCATCTCCACAGGGATTTCCCCCACTGACCGGGTGCCGGATCCGTCTTGCTCCCAGGTGTAGGCCTTGCGATCCAGAAGGCTCACGACCCCCTTGAAGCTCCCCTCCGATCCGATGGGAACCTGCAGCGGTACTGCCTTCACCTGCAGGTTCTCCTGGACCTCGGACAGAACCCGCTTCGGATTGGCCCGATCCCTGTCCATCTTGTTGATGACCAACATACGCGGCAATCCAAGCTCCACAGCCCGGTGAAACACCCGCTCGGTCTGTACCTCCAGACCATCGGGACAAGACACCACCACCACGGCCGCATCCGCGCCCATCATCGCGGTAAAGGCATCGTAGATGAAGTTCCCATCCCCAGGGGTGTCCACGATGTTGATCTTCTTCCCCTCGTGCTCGACCCAGGCGAAGGAGGAGCCAATGGAACCCTCCCGCTTCTGCTCTTCAGGCTCAAAATCCAGCACCGATGTGCCATCTCGGGTCACCCCCAGGCGGCTGCTTGCGCCGGTGTTGAAGAGCATGGCCTCCCCGAGGGAGGTCTTTCCGCAGGAGCCATGTCCCACGAGCGCAATGTTTCGGATGTCGGAACTCTGGTACGCCATTTGACGAGTCTCCTACAAAAAAGGAAGACCATTTGTGTAATGCCGGCCTGGGAAGCAGTCAACGGAGGAGTCAGGGCCGCCTCAAGAGGCGTTTCGATGCCATAGCAGGCTCAGGCCTTTCAAGGTCAAGTGTTCATCCACCTCGTCCACCTCGGCGCAAGCCCGACCGAGCAGGTTGGAGAAGCCCCCGGTGGCAACACAACGAACGTTTGTCTCCTCTCCGCCCAGCGCCTTCTTGCACTCTCGTGCCAGCCGCTCGACCAGGCCGAGGTAGCCGAAATAGAGGCCGGACTGGATAGAGTCATTGGTGTTTCGCCCGATGACGCTTCGGGGGGCTCGAACCTCCACACGGGGCAGCTTGGCGGTGCGGGAAAACAGGGCATCAGCGCTGATCTGCAAGCCAGGGGCGATGGCGCCTCCCACATAGTTTCCGCCAACATCCACGCAGTCAAAGGTGGTGGCCGTCCCAAAGTCAACCACCACGAGTGGGGCGGGCCCCTTCTCCAGCGCTGCGATGGCATTCACAATCCGATCGGCCCCCACTTCCCTGGGGTTGTCCGTCTTGACCCGCATGCCCGTGCGAATACCGCTTCCCACCACCAACGGCTCCATGTCCAGGTACCGGCGGCAACCCTTGGTGATGGTGAAGAGCGACGAGGGAACCACACAGGAGACGATCACCCCTTCCACGCCCCCATCTGCCCAGCCCCCGTGCTCGAGCAGCTGAACCATCTGCATGCCGAACTCGTCGGTGGTGCGGCGGTGGGTGCTGATACGCCACCGCTCCCTCACCGTGTCCCCCTCCATCAAACCAAGAACGGTCTGGGAATTTCCCACGTCGATGACCAGAATCATGGCGACCTCATCCCTGGGTGGACCCCACCCGATCCACGGATATCACGCCCTTGATCTTTTCCAGGCGGCGAATGAGCTTTGTGAGGGACTCCACATCCTCCACCGACACCTGGAGCGAGCAGTCCGCCTTCTGATCGTCCAGTGCGCGAGCCTCTACCCGGGAAATATTGACCGAGGCCTCGGTGCAGATCTTGGTGATGTTGGCCAAGAGTCCTGGCCTGTCCACGCAGATGACCCGGATGTTTCCAGCGTGGGTGCCGCCCTTGGCCTTACGAGACCACTCCACGGGCACCCGGCGCTCCTGGTCCAGCGCGAGAATCTGGGCGCAGTCCCGCCGATGCACCGTGATGCCCCGGCCCCGGGTGATGTATCCCATGACCGGCTCCTTGGGCAGAGGACTGCAGCAGCGGGCAAAGGACACCAGGACATCCTCCTGCCCATCGATCAGCACCGGGGACTCCGTGCCCTTTCGCCGAATCTTTTCCATGATCCGTGCAAGGGCGGTCTCCGACGTGATGCCGTCCTCCCCGTCGGACTCCTGGGGGGCCAGGTCGCGAACCACCCCCACCAGGGAGAGATTTCCCTGGGCGAGCTTGACCAGGAGCTCGTTGGCCTCCTTGAATCCGTGTTCCTTAAGCCACCTCTTGAGCACCCCCTGCTTCACCAGGGCCTGGATGGAGGTTCCGCGCTTCTTGAGCTCAGCCTCCAGCATCTCCCTCCCTATGCGCTGCCCAGTCTCCTGTTCCTCGGCTCGAAGGTAGCGGCGAATCCTGGAGAGAGCGCGGCCGGTGCGCACCATCTTGAGCCAGTCCCGGCGTGGGTGTTGGTTCTTGGAAGTGAGAATCTCCACCGTGTCCCCGGAGCTCAGCTCGTGGCGCAGGGGCACCATGCGCCCATTGACCTTGGCTCCCACGCAGCGGTTTCCCACCTCGGTGTGCACCGCGTAGGCAAAGTCCAGCGCAGTGGCTCCCATGGGGAATTCCATGATGTCCCCAGCAGGGGTGAAGACGTAGACGTCTTCAGTGAAGAGGTCGATCTTGACCACCTCCATGAACTCGTCTGGATCCTCCACCTCCCGGGCCACATCCAGAAGCTCCCGCAGGCGACCCAGCTTGGCGATCTCGTCCGGTTCAATGTCCAGGTGGCCTTCCTTGTAGCGCCAGTGCGCCGCAATCCCGGTCTCCGCCACGCGGTGCATGGCGTGGGTGCGAATCTGCACCTCCATGCGGCGTCCACCCTGCCACAGGACCGTGGTGTGCAGGGACTGGTACCCGTTGGCTTTGGGCATCGCGATGTAGTCTTTGATTCGCTGGGGTACTGGACGGTAGTGGGCGTGGATGTGGCCCAGAACGGCGTAGCACTGCCCCACATCCTCCAGGAGCACGCGAAACGCGAGCAGGTCGTGAATCTGGTCAAACTCGAGCTTGGAGTTGACCATCTTCTTGTAGACGCTCCAGAGGTGCTTGGAGCGACCGCTCACCTCCCCCTCGATCTCGAGCTCGGCCAGTCGCTCGTTCAGCTCCCCCGTCACGGCATCCACAAAGGTCTTGCGCTCCTTCTCCCCGTCCGCCATGCACCCGGCAATCTCCTCGTATTTCTCGGGATGCAGGTTCTGGAAACAGATGTCCTCCAGCTCCGTACGGTAAGCCATCAACCCCAACCGCCCCGCGATCGGTGAGTAGATGTCCAGCGTCTCCTGGGCGATACGGCGCCGCTTTTCCTCTCGCATGGCGCCCAGGGTCCGCATGTTGTGGAGACGATCCGCCAGCTTGACGAGGATCACCCGCACGTCCTTGGACATGGCCATGAGCATCTTTCGAAAGTTCTCCGCTTGAGCCACCTGTTGGGAGCGAAACTCAAGCTTGGAGATCTTGGTCACCCCCTGCACCAGACTCAGGACCTCCGCCCCGAAGAGGTGCTCGATCTCCTCAGGGCTGACAAAGGTGTCCTCAAGAGTGTCGTGAAGAAGCGCGGTGGCAATCGTATCCACATCCATCTTGAGGTCCGCGAGAATTCCCGCCACCGCAAGGGGATGGGTAAAGTAGGCCTCCCCACTCTTTCGCCGCTGCTTGTCATGCGCACGCGCCGCGAAGAAGTAAGCCCGGATGACAATGTCCAAATCCGCGTCCGAAGCGTAGCCGGAAACGGTGTCTAGAATGTCATCCAGGCGCATGAAACCAAGGGCCACCGGCACATCTCGGAGGCGCTACCAGTGTATCACCGCTTGCCGCTTGTCATTCGTTCCACAAGTCCCGGGCGCCGATCCGTGCGCACCAGCTCCGCCAAAAGCACACTTTCGAACACCCGTTGCGCCAAGGGGAGATCATCGTTCACCACCAGGTACCTGAACTCGCCACAGTGGTCGATTTGGAGCATGGCTTCGTCCATGCGCCGAGCGATCACCGCGTCCGAGTCGGTGCACCTGGAACGCAAGCGGGCCTCCAGGGTATCGAGGTCCGGCGGCAACACGAACAGGGTCACCACATCCGGATAGGCCTTGCGCACCTGCCGAGCGCCTTGCAGGTCAATGTCCAGGAGGATGGACCGACCCGCTGCAAGAGTCTCCTCCACCGGGCCTCGTGGGGTTCCGTAGCTGTTGCCGTAGACCTGGGCCCACTCCAGGAGCCGGCCGCTCTCCCTTGCCTCCAAGAACGTCTCTGGAGAGACAAAGTGGTAGTCCTTGCCGTCAGTCTCCCCTTCCCGGGGGGGACGGGTGGTGGCCGACACGGAAAACTCCAAACCCGGCACCGTCTCAAAGGCCGCCTGCACCAGCGTGGTCTTTCCGCTTCCGGATGCCCCGGTCACCACAAAGAGCACACCCTTGTCCGGGTGCTCCCATTTTTCGAAACTCGTCGCCGAAATCGGTGTCATGGCCTCACTCCACGTTCGCTGCTTGTTCGCGGATTCGCTCCACCACCGCCTTCATCTCCACAACGAGTGCGCTGACCTCTGCCTCCTGGGCCTTGGAACCGATGGTGTTCACCTCCCGGTGGAGCTCCTGTGCCAGAAACTCCAGGCGCCTCCCCACGGGTTCAGATTCCTCCAGGAGCTGCACCAGCAGGTCCAGGTGAGCCCCCAGGCGAACAACTTCCTCGGACACATCGGACTTGTCGGCCAAAACAGCGATCTCCTGAGCCAGGCGTTGGGGGTCCAGTGGCGACTCCACCAGGGCAGCCAGGCGCTCCACAAGGCGCTGCTGCAGTCGCTCAACCAACCCCTCAACCCCCGAGGACACCCGAACGCGGAGCTCGGTCAGCTGGACATGCTGGGACAGGAGATCCTCCTTCAGGGCGGCCCCCTCCGCGCGGCGCATGGCCGCGAGCGCATCCATGGCCTCGTCGAGAGCCAGGTGTACAAGCCCTGGTTCGTCAGACTCCGCAGCAGCCTCGGTCACAGTGAGAACGCCGGGAAAGCGGGCGACAAACTCCAGCGAAAGGGGCTGCTTTCGGTCCGGGTCCAGCGCAAGCAAGGCCGCTTGAACCTTCTCAGCAAGATCCCCGTCCAGGTGAATCTCGTTCCCTGTACCCGACACTTCTCGGCGAATGTTGGCGTCGATTCGCCCCCTGGCGAAGCGCTCCTTGACCGACTGGACGACACCGGGTTCCAAGGAGGAGATCTCCCGGGGCAGACGGGCGTTCACATCGCAAAAGCGATTGTTGACCGCCCGAAGCTCCACCTGTACCGACACCCCGCCAGCTTCGGCCCCGCCAGCTCCAAATCCAGTCATCGAGTTCATTCACACCTCGTGGGCAGAGCTATCCGCCCATCCCTCACTTGGGTATCCGATGTGTCAGACTCCTCCCATGGAGGGACTTGCAAATCGATTCCTGTGGGCCAGGAGGTTCTTGCTCCTGTGCTGCGGTGCGTCCCTGGGAGCCGGATCCCTGGCAGTCCTTGCCCGGGTGGATCTGGAAGCGGGGCCCCCTGGCTGGACCACCCAAGCCCCTGCGATTCCCGGACTGGCCCAGTGGGTCGAGGGTGCTCCCGCTGCCGCAGAGCTGGGATGGCCTCTGGACGGTCACCGGCGGATCACCGCCCCGGACCCCGCCCACTCCATCGGCGTCCAAGGGGACCTGGGGCAAGACGGCCTGTTGATATTGGCCCTTCCCACCCGTTCAGGAGGTGAGGAAGTGCGCCTGCAGGTTTCGGCGGGCCAAGCACCAGAGGTGGTGCTGCTCCGCCCAGACGACATGCAGCGGCAGGGCAACAAGGTGCCTTGCGAACCCGCCCTGTCTTCCCGGGTTTCGGGGCCAGTTCAGGCAACCCTGTCCCACGACTCCGAGTCCTTGACGGTCACGGTGAATGGCCAATCGTCCCACTGCGGCTCCCCCACTCTCGCCGAGATGCCCGTGCCCTCCATCCAGTCTGGTCTCGCCCGGGTCCACATCTCCTCCATCACCCTGAACGACAGGCCACACAGCCCCAGAGGTACATCTTGGACTGTCTTCCTCTTTGCAGGGCTGGCTGGCGGCGTGTTGGTCTTCGGCGGAACCAGGCTTCGCCCCGGTCTCGGGGGGGCCGCCCTGCCGCTGCTGGCCACGCTTCCTCTGGCGCTCGGTGACATGGAAGGTTGGCTGCAGGGCGCCCGGATTCACAGCAGCCATCCCTTGTGGGTCGCCCTGTCGTTGCCCATTGTGACATCGGTACTGGTGGGGCTGGGCATCGGGATGTTCCGGGCTTCTCGGCGCCACCTGTCGGTGCCCCTTGGAAGGCAAGCCCTCGCGTGCGCCGCAGCAGGCGCCCTCTTTTTTGCGGGCCTCTCCGGATTCGCCGGGCCGCACCAGGTGTGGGCTGGACTTGCCTTTGGAGGTGTGGGGGCAGGGCTCGCCGTGGTGGTCTGGGCCAACAGCAGGGCCCAGGACCTGCCCGCCTTCAACTGGGTAAGCCTCGGCGCGATCTCCCTCGCGGTTCTCTGCGGAGAGCTGGGTGTGCGGGGCACCGCCAGCGGGCGCTCCTGGGCAGGGCTCGCAAGCCCGGGGCTGGCCCTGGAGTCCGAAGCCAACCTCTCCCAGAGCTTCTCCATGCTGGAGTCCGACCAGGTCCACACCGACTACCCGGACCAGGGATACCCCGTGTCACCTCCCCCCCGGGGGGACGCCCTGCGAATCGTCGCCCTGGGTGGAAGCAGCACCGGGGGTGCCTTTGTCGCTGACAACCTGGAGACGTTCTTTCCCAGCCGTCTGGGTGATCTTCTGGGAGACAGTGTGCAGGTGCTGAACCAGGGGGTCGGCGGTTGGACCACGCTGCACATCCGTCGCTACGTGGAGACGCGCCTTGACGACCTGGATCCCGACATTGGAGTGGTCTATGTGGGCCACAACGACCTGTTGACCCGCTCTCGGGTTCCCTACCGGGATTTGCACCGTGCGTGGTCCGGACGCCAGAAGATGTCCGATCTTCTTGGGCACTCCTGGCTCTACCGAGGGATGCGGTTCGCCCTGGAATCCTCCCTGGGTCGCAGGGATGGGGCGGCAGTGCCCCAAGCCCACGCAAGGGAGAACCTGGAGGCCCTGGCCGGCGCATTTTCCACGGCCAACGCCAAGATCCTCCTGGTGCCCGAGGTGGTCACGCCTCCGACGCCGGAGCTTCTTCGGTATGGGGCCATGATGAAGGAAGTTGCAGCGCTCCATGGGAACGTGGCCTGGTTCGATCCCTCCGAGGCCCTGCGAGATCCCGCCAACGGCCGGGTGTTCTTGGACGATGTGCATCTCTCCGAGAGAGGCCACGGAGTCATGGCAAAAGAATTGCGCGGCGCCCTGGCATCTCTGTCGTGGATTCCAGCGGCGGAGGTTAGTCCTTCCTTGGAGAACGACCATGACTGATCGCGTGGACTGGGACCGGTATTTCATGAACATTGCCCGGGTGGCTTCCTCCCGGGCCACCTGCCACCGCAAGTTCGTGGGGGCGGTGATTGTGCGGGACAAGACCATCCTGTCCACGGGGTACAACGGGTCCATCCGGGGCATGCCCCACTGCTCCGATGCCGGCCACCTCATGGAGGACGGCCACTGCATTGCAACGATCCACGCGGAAATGAACGCGATCATCCAGTCCGCAAGAAACGGCACCAGCATCGAAGGAGCCAGCATCTACATCACGGCGTCCCCTTGCTGGAACTGCTTCAAGGCCCTGGCCAACGCGGGCATTCAGCGCATCTGCTACGGGGAGTTCTACCGGAACGACCGCAGCTTTGAGGTGGCCGAGACCCTGGGCATCGACATGGTGCACGTGGCCCTGGAGGAAGGAGACACGGTGCAGGTGCCGCCGGCGGAAGGTCCAAGGAGCGATGCAGCCGCGCGGTGAAACGTGACCGGCGGGCGGAGGTGCCCGGAATTGCGGGGGCAGGACCGTCGACGAGAACGATTCCCGACAGCCTCCGAGAGGTCTCCCGCTTCAGGAACAGTCGCCGCTACTTCCGTCCGAGCACTCGTAGTCGCAACCACGGCCTGAGTCATACGTAAACGTGCAGCTCTCCCCATCGGCATAGCTGTACTCAGCGGTTCCGCTGCCGTCGTAGTTCGTCTCCGAATGGACGTCGGCCTGCTTGGTGCCGTTGCGGTGCCATTCGTAGTTGGAGATCTCCTTGCCGTTGAACAGCCGGTCCGTGGCGCCTTCGACCCTGTCCGTGCCGTCGTCCCAGCCCCACTGGGTCTGGGCCAGCCCCGAGATGTCCTCCACGGTGGTATCGCTCTGGCTGACCCCCCCCTGTTGGATGGTGAGGACGCTCTCAATGGAGTGGTCGGATCGCTCTGTCTTGAGGAGCAGGTACGACGCATCGGAGCCGATGTCCTGTGTGGTTCGACTTACCACCGTGTCGTCCGAGGTGATCTGGTAGGTGGTCTCCATCACCGTGTCATCATCCAGATCCACCGTGCGACGACTTCCGTTGCACTTGGATCGCTTCTCCCGTACCCGGGTGTGAACGTCCTCTCCAAGACTGTCCCGGACGAGGCGCTCGTAGAGCACGTCCAAGTCCCCTCCAAAGTAGGCGGTTCCGTAGCCGGACACGGCCGCCGCCTGGAGAAAGTAGCCCTCGGCATAGTCCAACTGCCAGTTGAATTCGCCGCTTCCCGGACTGGGATCATAGCTGCCGCTGACCCAAGCGTGTGCCGCCGGATCTGGGCTGTAGTCAAACTCGGCGTCCTTGTCCTGGTTCACATGGGTCGAGAGACCATCCCACCAGTCATAAACGTCGTATTCACAGGTCTTGTCGCGATCCAGAAAGCCTCGACGGCACCCGGACAACGCCAACGCAAGAAAGAAAATTCGAAACATGGGCAACACCCTATTCCATTGCATGGGATCCCCTGTCAAGCCCATGCCAGATTCCTGACACGCGACCCATTGCGTTCCACACCGAATCCACTGTCAATCCTTCCATGCATGCATGATCCCCATGGGGACAGGCGGATCCTCCATGCCGGGTACAAGGTCGACAAGACAGGTCCTTCTCCTCCACGACCTCGCCGGAGTGGCACCAGAACCCATCCCGGCTTGTGGTGGGGCCGAACAACCCCACAACCGGGATGCCACACGCGGCCGCCAGGTGGACCAGGCCGGTGTCCCCCCCCACGACCACCGCACACCGGGACATGGCCTCCAGAGTCCTCTCAAATCCGAACTCCGTGACGGACCTCACCTCCCTTCCTGCGGCAGCCTCCACCTCCCGATGCCGCGCTTGATCTCCAGCCCCCCCCAGGAGCACCACCTCCCCAACCCAGCGCGCTGCAAGCTGCCCCCAATAAGGCGGTGGCCACCTCTTCGTGGCATGGGCTGCCCCCGGCACCAGTCCAAGAGACTCTCCCTTGGATTCCAATGAAATCCAGGGTTCTCTGGCAAGAGGGACCTGTGCCGCTTGCGCGTAGCGCTCCACGAGGGGTGGAATCGAGGGAGGCCACTTGAAGGCCACGCGACTGCGCCGAGACCAGCTCCTTCGCGCCAACCGGCGCGCCGGCACCCCCAGTCGGGCACAGAGCCAGCGGCTTCTCGGGGAACCCTGCAGATCCACGCACGCATCAACCCGGGGCAATCGTTGAAGTACGGATCCCACGGACTCCCCTGGTCGCAAGCCCACCGACTTCACCACCCCGGGGAACCCCTCCACCAAGCCGCGGTACCGCTCCAGGGTCAGGTACACCACTTCACTCAACCCCCCCGTCACCCCCGCGGTGAGGACGATGTCCCCCAGAGAGCTGAAACGAACAACCAGGGTAGGCAATGAGGATCAGAGTCCGCCGTGATCCGCCAGAAAACCCTCGGCGCGGAGTCCCTCTGGTGGCCGCAGACGCACATCCCTGAACCGGACATCCCGACAGAGGCGCCCCATTCGCACCCGAAAGAGCGCCTCTGCGCCCACGGCAGCGATCAGGCCCGCCAACAACATGGAGCCTCCTCCAGGAGAGCCCAACCCCACCTGGACCGCCCCCACCGCAGCCACCGCCACCCCCAGCCCAAGCAACAAGGCATGGGATCGCAGCCAGGCCCGGAGCTGTCGCAAATGCCCCGCATCCTTGTCTCGGCGGGGCCTGGGAAGCCCTGCAGCCAGGCGCAGGTGGCGCCCCGCTGAGAGAAGGCGCCCTTCCACGAGATCGATCAAGCCCAGCAAGTAGCGGGCTGGAAAGATCGCCGGGCGAGCCTCCAAGGCTGCCAAGAGGGCCACCCGGGCCTCCTCATGGTGCCCCTGCCGGAACCGGGCCAGGCCGAAGTGGTAATTCAACACGGGATCACCGGGGAAGTAATGAAGCCCCATTCGTGTGGCCGCTTCGGCCTCCGACCACTTGCGAACCTGGTCGGACAAAACGGCCGCCGCCACGTAGGCCTTTCGAAAGTAGGGCTTGTCCCCCATGGACTGCAGAAACATCTCCAGGGCACCGTCCACATCTCCCACGGCCAGGGACCGGAGCCCTCTGCGATAGGAGTCGTCGTTTCGACCTCCGACCCGCACCAGGCGATCTCCTTCCCGTTTTGCGGGGGCAGATCGTACAGCCTCCCCCACGCCAGTCAGGATCAGGCCGCAGTCCGCAGTGTGGTGAAAAGCAACGAGTCGCTCGGCATCCTCGCCCTTCGCGCGCTGGACCATTCTCAGGTGGGAGAAGAAGGAATCCCGTACCGAGATCGCCATGTTGTCATCAAATCGAAACAGGTAGAACAGCCATCTCTCGGAGTCCTTCGCCCCCTCCAGGAAGAACAGATCGTGGTCCTCGGTCCGGTGGAGCCAGGACACGGCGAGATCCCCCATGTTTTCGCCCACGGCGTAAAAACGCCGCAAGAAGGCAACCATTTCCCCGGAATACTCGGGGCACTCCACAGGGCCCGAGTCGAATTCCATCCAGCCGTACCACTTGAAATAGGACTTTCGAAGCTGACCGATCCGTTGCTGGCAATGGTGGATCTCCGCCTCGACCACCGCTTCGTCGCTGTATCGAACCGCCGCTGAGGCGATTCGGCGTTGGTACAGGCGGACGGATGCCTCAAAGCTGTACCGGCGAATCTCACCATCTCGACCGACAATCTCCACGGGAAAGGAGACGGTCTGATCGTAGGCCTTTCGCTGGTAGTGCCTGAGTTTCCGCGACTTGTCCATAGAGGCGTACCCGCCACAGGATACCACCTGCATTGGGCAACGACCAACGAACTACAGGGCCCAGGGCTGTTTGAACGCCAAGGTCACTGCCCCCCACATAAGCAACGTCCCCCACTCCGACGCGAGGGCCACCCCGGGGCGCCACCTCGTCATCGTCATCCTGGGAGGGCGGCCCCCGGCTTCCAGGTGGGGTGTCCAGCGCCACACGCTGTTGGCCCAGTAGTTGAACTGCTCCGGCCAGGCATGGGCCAGCTGCTCCTCCTCCCAAGGCACCAGGGCTGCATACAGCGCCATTCCGAGCACGAGCCAGGCCACCGCCCAGCCGGAGCCACACAGGGCCCCCAGCCCGACCCACTGCATCATGTTGCCCAGGTAGATGGGATTGCGCACGTGGGCATAGGGTCCGCGGACCACCAGGACACCCACCTCGGGCCCTTGGGTGCGAGAGGACCTGGAAATGTGTCCTGCTGCCCACAAACGGAGAATCTCCCCCAACCCCAGGCCCAACCAGTAGACCTCCCAATGAACCGGAGTCGACAGCGCGACCTGTGCCAAGAGCAGAGGCACGGGAACGAGTCCGCGGAAACGAAAGAGCCTCGCACGGTTCATTTCAGAATCAGAACGGGCTGGACTGCACGCGTGTCTTCAGGGTCTCGTGCATGCGAGCCGTATTTGTGAGCGGCACATCTCGCAGTGAGGATGCCCACTCCTCGTTTAGCGAACAGACCTTCTTCAGCTCCAGGGCGGCATCCTCCCCATCGTCTCGAGACTGCTGGGAGATGACCCGAACCAACCGAAGCAGGGCCTCGCTCTCTGACCCCTCCTCTGAGATGGCCAGCCCCTCCCCGGCGAGGCTTGCTGCCTGGGGCCACTCCTCCCTGCGCAGGGAGATCTCTCCCAGGCACAACAAAGAGCGCTCTGCAAGCCGGTTCATGTCCGACACGCTCTCCCCTCGCTTCTTCAGGGTCTCCCGGTAACGGCGAGCCTTCTCAAAATGCTGCGCCGCCTTCTCCGGCATGCCCATCATGACGTCCAGCACGTGGCCCTTCACAAGGTATGCCTCGAGAATGGCCGAGGGCTCCCGCGCATGCTTGATGATCTCGTTGTACACATCGAGCAGACTCTTCCAATCCTCCTCGCCATACAGGGCCCGCCCCATGCCACGCAGGGCGTTCACATCATTGGGGGCCAACTCCAGGGCCTTTCCAAATCGCTTCCGCGCCTTTTCGTGCTTTCCAAGGGCCCACTCCACCCTGCCCAGGGCGCCATAGGCTGTGGCCAGCTCCTCCTGGTCTCCACTTCCCCCAATCAGCTTCAGGTACTGGCGATACACCGACTCCGCGCGGGGCCAATCTCCAGACTGGATGTACACCGGCCCAACGGCCTTCAGAGACGGCAAGTGATTGCCATTCAGATCCAGCGCCTTCTCCAGTCGGATCCTGGCCTCATCATGCCGCCCGAGCTGAATCAATGACTGGGCGTAGTGCGAGTAGAAGCGGCAGGCCTCTATTTGCACATCAAAGTCCTCCAGGTCCCACTCTGCAGCGCTGCTTTCCTGGCGAGCAAAAAGCGGGACAGCGCCCTCCATGTCTCCGGACCGGTACTTGTGTTCTGAAAGATACTCCAGCGCATCCTTCTGATCTGGATCGTAGGCGAGCACCTTCTCGTAGAGTCCCGCCGCCGCATCGGTCTTACGCAGCTCCCCCAAGGCGATCTTCACCGCACGAAGCAGCGGCACAGCGCCTTCGACTCCCCCCAGACCCCGGGCCTCCCGCGACAAGGAGTCCAGCACTCCCTCCCACTCACCCCTGGACTCGCGAATTCGGGTCAACGCCCGGGCAGCCTCCACATCGGGAGTGTCCCCGGCTGCCGCTTCTTCCAGGTAGTGGATTGCCTCCGTCTCTTGTTGAAGGGAGTCTGCGTAGCAGAGCCCCACGCGTCTTAGGAGCGACACCCGGGCCGCCCCTTCCAGGTGCTCCAGGAGGGCCACACCATGAAAGACAAACCCAGAGGGATCGGAGAGCTGATCTGTCAGTGACACCAGGTGGGTAAGGGCTTCCACGTGGGTGTCGTCCTCTTCCAGCACCTTTCTCCAAGACTCCGCAGCCACCTGAAGATCACCAATGAGATCTTCCCAGGTCTTGGCGATGTGAACGAAATACTCAACCTTCTCCCCGCTCGGCACCAAGGCAGCTTCCCGAGCCAGCACACTCACCACCGACGCCCAGTCCTCCTGGGCCTCTCCCACGGCCCGAAGGCCCTGTAGAGCCTCCCGGTCTCCAGGCAGCTGTTCCAGCGCGCTCAAGAAAGAGGACCGCGCCTTGTCCAGCTTGTCATTGGCTCGATGCACGTCTGCGATTCGCCGGTGATACCGGGCGATTACGTCGGACTCCGTGGCCAAACCCACCAGGCCTTGGAGGTATTGAAGGGCCAGCCCGGACTCTCCCCGGGCGCCAGCGATACGAGCGAGCGCCTCCAGGATCTCGCTGTCTTCTGGAGACTGTTCATGTTGGGTGGAGAAATAGTCCCACGCGGCATCGGTCTCTTGGAGCTTCTCCGAGAGCAACCAGGCCTTCTTGGCCTCCAGGGCCTTTTTGGCCTCGTCCGATTGGAGCAACCGCGCCCGGCGGTCCAGACAGTCCGCAACGCCAATCCAGTCCTCCCCCATCTCCAGGGCCGACTCGATACGGAGCAGCGTCACCAGGTCCTCGCCCTCCCCCAGCACCTCGATTGCCCCCTGGGCGTCCCCGGCAGCCACAAGGTCATCAGCCAGCTCCAAGGGGTCGGGACGATCTCTCTGTCCGTGAAGAGCCCGGAGCCCCTCGGCATCCTTGGCTTCCACCAACAGTCGTCGAAGAGCATCCAACGCCTTGCCCCGGAACGGCCGGGCAGCGAAAGCGAGTCGATAGGCCTCCAGGGCAGCCGCGCTGTTTCCCGCGACCTCGAAGCGATTTCCAGCGAGGTTTGCGTGCACCAGTCGGACCGATGCATTGGCGCTGACCTCTGCCAGCTTGCGGTGGGCCGTGGCCATGGCCTCTGCATCCCCCGCCTGCTGTTGCAATCTAAGCACGGCTGCAAGGGAGGCCTCGTGGTCTGGCTCCTCCTCCAGCGCAGCCTGGTAGCCTGCCAGCGCCCCCTCCTCGTTGCCGAGATAGTGTTCGCGAATGCGGGCCGCATCGTAGAGCGAACCACCCGCCTCTGCCGCCTGCACCGCAATCTCCGCCCGCCCGAGAGATTCGGCCAACCGCGCCATGACCCCCAGCGGAGCTCCTTCCGCCCCCTCATCGGACAGGAGGGCCTCCACAACTTCCACGGCCCCGGAAGCATCCTCTCCCGAAGAAAGTGTTCCCATGAGCATGGTGCGAAGACGGGTGATGGCGACAGGACTCTCGGCGGCCTCCAGCGCCAGGCGGTACATGCCGGCGATCGCCTGTTCATCCCGGGCCTGTATCGCACCCCACTCCAGGGCCTGCCTGGCGCCGGGGTGGTTGGGATCTTCGACCAGCACCTGTTCCACGAGGGGGCGAGGGTCCACGCCCTCAATTCGCTCGCCCGCAGCGGCAGCCGCAAGGAGAAGCCAATGGCGCCGGTCATCGTCATCAGCTGATTCAGCCTCCTGGCGCATGAGCTCAAACAACTCCTGGTGCGAAGCCGAGGCTCGATCAAGCTCCTTGAGCAGGTTCAGGGCGGGCATAAAGCCAGGGGACAGATCGAGACACTGCCGCAAGACCTCCGCCGCCCGGTCGGGTGCAGAAGCCCTGTCCGCGTAGATACGACCAGCCCGGTACAAGAGCGAGACCTTCTCACTTCCATCGGTGGCCGACTCGCCGGCCGCCAAAAGACACTGCGCCAGAGCGCTCCAGTCTCCCTCCCCCTCAAGGATTCGCTGAAAGGCATCCAAGCTCGGCGGGAAGTGGGCCACGTGTTCCAAGGCCCGGGCGTAGAATTCCCGGGCTTTGCCCAAGTCTCCCAGGCGAAACTCCCACACCGCGGCAGCCCGATGGAACTGAAGCGCCTTGCCCGAGGCCTCATTGACCAGGAGCGCTCGCTGCTCGTAGATGGCGGCGAGCTTGCTCCATTCCTCCAGGCGGGAGTAGACCTGCTCCAGGGACTCCAGGGCAGGCAAGTACCCGGGGGAGGTGTCCAGTATTCGCTCGTAATGACCACGGGCGCGCTCCGAGTCCCCAAGGAGGGTCTCGCAGATCTCCCCCATGCGGAACTCCAGGCTTACCCGGGTGCTTGGATCGTCAAGAACCTCCAGTCGCTTGGCCCAGTGGGCAAGCAGTCCTTCGTGATCTCCTTGAGCCTGTAGCAAACGACTCACCGCAGCAGAGGCCGGCTTGGCTGCAGGATTCCGCGCGACCTCCTGGTAAAGCGCAAGCGCACCCTGAAGATCCCCCTGGGCTTCCCGGGCTTGGGCCAGGCGGTATTGCACATGGGGCCGTGCGTTCTCTTCCGCGGCCTCGACCTCCGCCTCCAGCTCCTCTCCCAGCTCATTCCAGAGCTCCGCGCCGGCCAGGAAAACCTGCACCTCGTGGCGCAACTCCACCCCCCCCCCGCCAGGAGCGCATTGCGAAAATCCCGAAGCGCAGCCTCGTTGTTCCCCGTGTGCCTGGCATGCACCCTGGCCGCCTGAGCCAGCTGATACCAGGCATCTTCCGGCGGCGCATGGGCCGCCTCGGACTCGTAGAGGTTCGCCAGGTCCACCCATCGCTGGCCGCGCTTGAGCATGGACTCCAGCGCCAAATAGGCCGGCACGTGTCGCGGGTCCGCCTTGCGGGCGGCCCAGAACGCCTGCAATCCGTCCTCGGGGCGATCCAGTGTCTCCAGCAACAAGCGACCGCGCTCGTAATGGCACCCCGCCCCCTGGGTTCCGCCCAGCATCTTGCCCATTCGCGCAAGATCTTCCACCACCGCTTCCGTGTCGCCGCTGGAACGATTCAGGTCCCTTCGAAGCTTCAGGGACAGGTAATCCTCCGGGTTTCGCCCCAGAGAAGCGTCCAAAAGGACCCGTGCGCCTTCGGGATCATCCAGACGGTGAAGGGCAAGAAGCGCGGCGTCCTGGAGGTACTCCGCAGCTGTGCTGTCCCCCTGTTCATGCTTCGCGCATTCCACCATGACCGCTCGCAGCTCTTCCCAATTCTCCAGCTCACTCAAGGCAGCGGAGAGCGCGGTCAGGACTGGGCGACTGGCGGGCTGCTCCTCCAATGCCAGTCGGCACAGGGCCTCGGATCGTGCCGGGTCACCCAAGCGCTCCAGGGCCACACGCGCTGCCTCCAACAGCGCGACCGCCTTGTCCTTCCCCTCCATGGAAGCGGCCTCTCCTTCGAGCACATCGACCAGGCGCTGTGCCTGCTCCGCCTCGTCGGCTGAGGGGGTGTACCGCTCACGCCTTGGTGCCGTCATCACCTCTGTGAGCAAAGCCTCTGGCTCCTGGGCCAGCCCCCCCACTGGCGCGGAGAGAGCCACAGAAACCTCAGGCGCTTCCTCATCGTCATCGCTCTCTGCAAAAAAGGCCTCATCCAGATCCGAGTGGGAGAGCGCATCCTGTGAGCCAACCGGATCCTCCTCCACCGGCGCAGCCTCCAGGACTGTCTCCACCTCATCCGGAGGAAGCTCCTCTTCTACAGGAAGGGGGTCGTCAAAGGCCACCAGGTCTTCGTTCGGGGGGGCGGAAGCATCAATGGCCTCGGCGATCTCGTCGGCGGTGGGCAGGGACTCCGCGGCCACGGGCACCCCCGCACTCTCCTGGTCTTCTGCAAACTCCTCGTCCCCCGGCACGCCAGCATCCTCATCTCCGGGCACCCCGTCGTCCTCGGAGGCGCGAAGCTCGTGCTCCCCAAACTCATCGGTCCAAAAGTCGTCTGAATCCCCGGCCGCAAAAAAGTCGTCCTCGTGGGATTCGAAATTATCTCTCTCTTTGCCGGTCTTCTTCTTGGACATGCTGCCAGCCTTGGGCGTTCCCGAAGGCAAAAGGCCCCCGGTGACACGCACGAATGCACCGCCATTCGTACCATCCGCTTCCCTGGGAATCAACTGCCTGAAGACAGGCTAGGCAGGTTCGAAACTGCGGGGCACCCTTTCGGAAAAGGAGCACAGGATGTCGTAGGGGATGGTGCCTGCTCTCTCTGCAAGCTCCGCGGCGGTGATTTCGCCTCCCAGAAGGATCACGGGGTCACCGGCGTTCACCGGGCCTTCTACGCCGCTCACATCCACACACAAAAGGTCCATGCACACGGCGCCCCGGACCGGGCAGCGCTGTCCGTGCAGAATCACATCCGCGTGGTTGGAGAGGGCACGGGGATAGCCATCCGCATACCCCACTGGCAAGGTTGCAACCCGAGTCTCCTTGCGAGCCTTCCAGGTGCGTCCGTAGCTTACCCCCCACCCGGCCGGCAGGGCCTTCACGGCCAGCACCTCGGTCTCGACTTGCATCACCGGACGGAGATCCAGCTCCGGACCAAACCGGGGCGCGACCCCGTAAAGCGCCAGGCCCACGCGCACCATCGGGTGAGATTGGGGGTAGCGCAGGGCAGCTGCGCTGTTGCTCGCATGGACCCAACGCGGCGAAAATCCCCGCTCCCGTGCCACCGCGAGGGCCTCCCGAAAGCGAATCGCCTGCGTCTCTGTGAATGAGTCCTCCTCCAGATCCGCATCACAGAAGTGGGTGGCGATGCCGTCCACCACGAGGCCCTCCAGGTCGCCAATGCCGTCCAACAGGGCCGGCCATCTCTCCGGCAGAACCCCCAGGCGACCCATGCCCGTGTCTACCTTCAGGTGAATCTTCACGGGCTCTCCCCGGGACCGGCCCACTGCGGCGAGGGCACTTGCCGTGTCCAGGTCGTAGACCATGGGGGTCAGATCCCAGCGAAGGGCCTCCTCCGGTCCCCGGTTCCCCACGCCGCCCAGACAGAGAATGGTGCTGCGGACTCCTGCCTTTCGAAGGGCCACCCCCTCTTCTACGAGCGCCACCCCAAAGGCGTCACAGCCTTCCTGCTCAAGCGCCCGGGCACACGGCACCGCGCCGTGGCCATAGGCAGCTCCCTTGACGGGCGCGAGCACGCGAACCCCGTCCCCTACATGCGCCCGCACCTTCCTGAAATTGTGGCGAAGAGCATCGAGGTCGATTCGGGCGGTTGTGGGGCGAATCGGGGCGGTCATCGGGTCCTCGCGGTGCCTCGCGGTGGCCTCACCTGTATCGCTGGAGTTAAGATCTCGCCCCCGGTGCCGTATACGGGGATATGACGATTCTCTCCATGACCTCTGATCTCCGCCCAAAGCCCCTTCGGATTGTCGTGACAGGCGGCGCCGGCTTTGTGGGCTCCCACCTGTGTGAACGACTTATCGGCGAGGGCCACCAGGTCACCGCCGTAGACAGCTTCGTCACGGGCACACCGGAAAACGTGGCCCACTTGCTTCCTGAGGCCGGTTTTTCCCTGGTAGAGGCCGACGTGAGCAAGACACTTCCGGTAGAGGGGCGGGTCGACCGCATCTACCACATGGCCTCCCCGGCCAGCCCGATTGACTACGTGGAGCTCCCCTTCGTCACGCTCTACGCCGGGTCAGATGCTACGCGGATTTGCCTGGATCGAGCCGAAGCCGATGGGGCCCGCTTTCTGATGGCCTCCACGTCAGAGGTCTACGGTGACCCAGCCGTTCATCCACAGGTGGAGAGCTATTGGGGCAACGTAAACCCCATTGGCCCGCGCTCGGTCTACGACGAGGCCAAGCGATATGCCGAGGCCCTCACCATGGCCTACCACCGCTACAAGAAGGTGGAGACCCGCATTGTGCGCATCTTCAACACCTACGGTCCCCGGATGCGGACTGACGACGGACGGGTGATTCCCGCGTTTTGTTCTCAGGCCATTCGGGGGGAGCCTTTGACCGTCTTTGGAAGCGGCGAGCAGACGCGCTCCTTTTGCTACGTGACGGACCTGGTGGATGGGCTGTTCAAGCTCATGGAGTCCGAACTCACCGAACCCTGCAACATGGGCAACCCTGTGGAGCGCACCATGCTCGACCTGGCCGAGGTGGTGAACCGACACACGGGCAACAGCGCGGGCATCGTGCACCAACCATTGCCCCCGGATGATCCCACGCGTCGCCGCCCGGACATCAGCCGTGCGAAGGCCCATCTTGGCTGGGAGCCGGTGGTGTCCCTGGAGGAGGGATTGAAGACCACACTGGAGCACTTTCGAAAGGTGCTGGCGGCGTAGTCAGGCGGGCTAAAACCGGTACTGCAGGCCCACGGTCGGCCGCAAGAGGAAACCCACCTGGTCCGGCCGGCCCGGAATGAACCTGGGCGCCTGTCCCGAGCTGACGACTTGGCGATCCGTGTCCACCAGCCAGCCGATGTACTCCACTTCGGCGAAAATACCCAGGTAATCCTGTGGATCCACCATGACCCCGCCGCCGGTAAACCAACCAAACAAGGTCCGCCCCGGCTTGTCCGGGTAGTCCACCACGTTGAGATCCGTCACGTGGAAGCCGTCCATGATGACCAGCTTCATTCCGCCGGAGGTGTAGACCTTGACCGGTCCCAGGGGCAGGGCAAAGAAACGCACGCGGGGCGAAACGATGCCCTGGTAGGCTGTGACTGGACCGCCATGATCGTCAGCCTCGGTCTGGATGACCTGGTTGTCGGAGTCGTACATCTCCCATCCAGAGGTCAGGCTCTTTTCCGTGGCCTGGAGACCGGCCTGGAAGGAGAGCTCCCACCACTGTCCCACGTTGTAGCCAAAGGCGAAGTTGAGGTGTTTGGCGTAGTCGGCCCGGACAATGTCGCTTTCGTAGCGACCAATTTCCTGGAAACCGTCCTGGCGCATGGCGATGCGCACGTCGTATTGCCGGTGTACATCGCCAGTGGCCAATCCGCCGCTCACCTCAATGGCGCCCCGGCCATTACGGGGCTTCCGGGTCTGCACCCAGCGCCGCTGTTCGACGCCGCTCTTGCGGTAGATCTTATAGGTCAGGTTGTCCAAACCCATTTGGTCCCGTTCGGAATAATTGGCTTCTGCTTGTTCCGCGGGGGTCATCGGTTTGGTGGTGGGCGCGGCTGCCTTGGGGGGGACCAGCTCGGCGGGCGCGTTCCCCGTGTCCTCCGCGTGGAGAAAGGCCTGGACCTCCGCGGTCGGCGCTTCCGGTGCGGCTGGGGAGGGTTCCGCCGGCGCAACAGCGGGGGGGGACGCAGCGGACTCGCCGTGGTCTTCCAGCACCGTGACCGGCTGTCCGGTGACGGCCTCCGGGGCCGAGTACTCAGAATCCACAAGGGTCAGGAGCGCATCGATCAGCACCGAAACCCGCTCCACATTTGTCCAGGTCTCGCCTTCGCGAATGTCCACCTGGAACACCTTGGCAGGCGAACGCTCCCGGGGCACGTAGAAGCGCAAGGTGATTCGTTCACGGTCTCCCACAGAGCGCACAGCGCCCACCACCGCAATGGGGGCGGTCCAGCTGGAAAACAGCTTGGGCACGCACGTGGGCGAGGTCGCGCAGCTCTCTACGGCCAACCCCTTCTCCGCCAGGGCCGCAGCGTTCACCACCTCAAATCCAGATCGACCCAACTCCCCCACCAGGACCTCATAGAATTCGGCGACCCGAGGTGCATCGGCGCCGGTCTCAGCGGTGAGGGCGGGGACGAGCACTGGCTCGGCCTGGGCAGCATTCAGCAACAACACACTTGCGAGGAACAACATCGCGGACCCTCTCCTGGCAGGCGCGTATAACCGCTTGATCAGAGGAAAGAAAAGCCCGTGTGCTGCCCCCCCCTCAAGGGGCGGCCAGGAGTTCACCAGGAGAACCTTTCAGTAGAGGTGCCCCAGGAGGTCATACTCGCCAGCATAGGCCTTCTCCACCCGGTAGCGGAGGGGGAGGTCAAAGTAGTTCTCCACCGGCCCATGTCGAGTCGTGTTGCGCACCGGGAGAGGTTCCGACAGTTCCAACACCGCCGAAAGGGTGTTCCATGTCTCGCCAAGCTCTCCCATGGGGATCACCCAGTCCACAGCGACCCTTCCATTCTCCAAAGGCAAAAAGCGGTTCAGGGGCTCATAGTGGTGGTTGGGGGTCCGCAACGCCAACTCGACAAAGAGATGAAAGTCCAGGTCGGACCCCTCCATACCAAAAGTACGAAGACACTCCGCTTCCCTGACCTCTGTGGACTCCCCTTCCCCGGCCCTGAACATGCGCCAACTGGAGACAAGCCGCGCCAGCGGGGAGCGAACAGTGGCGAACTTCATGTAGTCGCCGTAGTCCTCGACCACCCGGTCTACACCGCCATAATACGGTGCAAATCCAGCCCTCGGCCCATAGCAGGGCCAGTGGCTCTGCACGATCTTCTCGTAGAGGTCCATTGGCTCGCCCCGCAGCTCGGCTGCTGTCCTGCGACAGGCTTCCTCCAAGAGCAGACAAGCACCATCACTGCCCCACTCGCGAAAGATGGCTTCTCTCTCTACCTCGCCAGTCGTGGCAATCACCCAATTGGTAAACCGGTGCAGACCAAGTGCGCCCTCGATTTCCTCTGCGAAGGCCGTCGGAAGAGTGACCCGAAGGTGCTCTCTTCCGTCCCGGAAGACCTCGGCGCCCAGGACAGGGCTTCTCACGCCCAGCACCTGTTTGATGGAGGAACTTCCGGCCTTGGGTGTCTCAAACCATATCGCTCTTCGGCTGTGGCTAACCCAGACAAAGGGATCAAAACGACAGCCGCAGCGATGGGCCACGCAGGAGAGTCCACGGTGCATCGGTTGCCCTGCAATCCCCAACAAGACGTAGTCGGTGTAGCCGACCCGGGCTGACTGGGACTTCATCAGGGAAGGCCCGAAGCTGACCTCGTTGGCCAGGCCCCCGCGGCGGTTCATATCGAACGCAGTTGACATGGTGCTTCTCAATGGAAACAAGGTGTTGGCAAGAGAATCCCCTGCCCTGTCTCTCCCATCGGCCCAAAGTCACAGGGGATTCAGCGAAACTTCATCTCGCTGAGAGATTCGTGCACGGGACATGCCTTCGGTCGAGGGTCGCCAACCAGTTTCCCGCTCGCGTTCAGGGTACCCAGACCCCGTTGCGGTGCGGAACACGAGACCGTGTTAAACCTGCGCCGCTGCCGAGGTAGCTCAGTTGGTAGAGCAACTGATTCGTAATCAGTAGGTCGACGGTTCAACTCCGTTTCTCGGCTCCATTTTGAAAGCCCCGGTCGAAAGGTCGGGGCTTCTTCGTTTCTTGGTAGACTCTCTAGCTACGCAGACCACCATTTGCTGTACCGCTGGGTCATTGCGTAGAATCGATTCCCTTCACCACCTGAGCGAGAACACAAGTGCGTTGGAGCCCTGCCTTTCTGCTTCCTTTGGTTCTGCTTTCAGGCTGCGCCCCCAAAACCTTCGCCTTCGCGCCACTAAGCTTGGGCAATGGTGAACAAGGCAACACCAACGGAGATGACGATGACTGCGGATGGCTTGCCCTCTATGAAGCCGTGCCGTTAGATACTACCGACTTGTCTCTCTATTACTGCTGCCCCGGACCCGACGGTAAGAAACCGGTTTGTCGAGAGACCGAATGGAAGTGGATCAATACAAACTGACAGATGCGTGCCACAACGCAGCGCTGATCTACTGATTCGTAATCAGTAGGTCGACGCCGGTAAGACCGGGTAGCCAACTCCGTTTCTCGGCTCCACTTCAAGCCCCGGCGAGAGCCGGGGCTCTCTTCGGTTGGCCGCTACTCGCCCTCCAGTTGCGCCAATTCCACCTCCAGCCGCTCCAGCGCCGCCACCACCGCCGGAAGATCCTCCGTCGCCGTCATCCAGACGATCAGGGGATCAATGGCAAAGTACTCGTGGGCAAGGCGGTTCCGCATGGAGCGAATCAGTCCCCAGGGAATGTCCGTGGCTTCCTCCCGAATCTCCTCGGGCAAGGCCGCAGCCACCTCTCCGAGCACCATAATGTTGAAAGAGACCGCCTCGACGGTTTCTCTCGCGCTGAGAAAGCTCGATCGGTTCATACCGGCGATGAGCGCAAGCACCCGCCGTCCTGCCTGAAACATGTCTCGAACGCGAAGAAGTGCGCTACGCGGCGCTCAGTACCTCGGCGAGGACCTTGTCTCGCAGCTCCGGTCGCAACAGGCGCTTGGGTACGAGGTCTACCGGGCATGCCAGCAGATCCTCCAGGTGGACCTGTACTGCCGCCAGCTTCAGCAGACCAACGGGAGCCTCAAACTCCACCAACAAGTCGATGTCACTGCCCGGCTGGGCCTCATCCCTTGCGTAGGATCCAAAGAGACCAAGCGACTTCACACCCATCGCGCGAAGAGTCACTTTGTCGGCGGCGATCGCGTCCAGCACTTCCTGGCGGGTCATCGGGGGACTCCAGAGAGATCATACCGCGTCAGCACGACACACGTAGGTTCTCCTTGTGACCATCCCCCCTTTCCCCTCGCGTCCACTCCCGTCCCCTATTCCACCCCAACCCACTGAAATCACGAACAGAACGCACCCTTCGTAATCAGTAGGTCGTCGCCGGGGAGCCGGCCCGTCCAACGCCGATTCTCGGCTCCATCTTGAAGGCCCCGGCTCTGGCCGGGCTCCTCAATTCAGCTCTCTCTGGAGGCGGCGAAGATCCTCCTCCAGGTCGCGCCCTCCATTGAACCCGCGGTCCCGACAAAGGGAGAACGCCAGGCGGGCGCCCTCAAGATCCGACAGGGTTGCCACGCGGATCAAGGCGCCGAGACCCATCCGATCCTGGGGACGCTCCCAGTCATTGCGGGAGAGGACCTTCATGGCGATCAAGTGGCCCGTGGTGGCCACAGGCGCGTTCAACCCGGGAAGGACCTCCAGCAACTCTGCCTCGTTCACCACCTCCGGCTCGAAACCGCAAGAGGCGAAGAGCAGGCCAACAACCACGCCGGATGGCGATGTCATTCGCGCGGTCGCCGTAGGGCTCCTCGTGGAATGTTCCAAAATCGCGCCCACGCAATAGCCCCGGCCCCCAGCCCGAAGACGACCTTCTCGGCTTCCGAGTCGTCTTCCACCGAAACACTGATGTCCACATCCCGGGTGGTCCTCGGCTCACATCTCGCGCTGACAGCAAACCCACCCACAAGCGCGAACGACAGCCCCATGTCCCCCAGGTCCGCGACGCCCCCCCCGGAGGGCGCCCTCGATTCGCCCTGTCATGAGCGCCAACGAAACAGGTGGGGCAGATCAGAGGCCAGGCCCATGTGCTGCCGGGCCTGCAGCCACCGCGTCACGCAGTCCTCCTCCTCCTGGGCGGTGCCGTCCGGGTTCTCACGCCTGAAGCGGGCTCAAACCTTCCCTTCGGCCAGCCTTGTCAACTCGATCGCGTCTCGCGGCCTGTCCGCAGGGCCTTCGCTCATGTGTCTGAGTCTTCCATGCACAACCCTCGCCGAATCGCATGGGTCGGCCCCCTCTCTCCCGGGCGTTACGTGTCACTCTGCGGCTTGGGCCCACCCGCCCCCAAGGCCCCGCGCCCCCTCCCCCACCCCATGTCCGATCCATCTCCATCGCCGGCCTCGCAGCCCCCCAGCCCACTGGAGCCCACCTCGCCCGGGCCAACGGGTGCCCTGCCCCCTGAACTCCTGCAGGAGCCCGCCGTCTCGATGTGCGAGGACAGAAGTGAGTTCTTCCATCCAACGTGGCCGTGCAACCAGGTCCTGGAGGGGGACTGCCTGGAGCGCATGAGGGAGATCCCGGACGAGAGCATCCACCTGGTGCTCTGCGACCTGCCCTATGGGACCACCCAGAACAAGTGGGACAGCGTCATACCCCTGGCGCCCCTGTGGGAGGAGTACCGCCGGATTCTGGCCCCCAAAGGCGCCGTCGTCCTGACCAGCCAGGGACCGTTCACCGCCCGGCTCATTTTGAGCAATGAGGCATGGTTCAAGTACAAGCTGGTCTGGGTGAAGTCCAAGTCCACCAACTTCCTCAACGCGAAGAAGCAGCCCCTTCGACGCCACGAGGATGTGTGCGTGTTCTACCCCTCCCAGCCCAAATACACGCCGCAGATGCAAGAGGGCGACGGCTACGACAAGGGCGTCCGAAAGGACCAGTTGACCGGCAGCTATGGGGACTTTCGCGCCGTGCAGGTCAAGTCCCAGGGCGGCCGGTACCCCACGGACGTCCTCTACTTCAAGACCGCCGAGAGTGAGGGAGAGGTCTGGCACCCGACCCAGAAGCCCGTCGCCCTGGGACGGTATTTCGTGCGCACCTTCACCCAACCGGGCCAGGTGGTGCTGGACAACACCTCCGGGGCCGGCAGCTTTCTCGTGGCCGCCCTTCGGGAAGGCCGGAACTTCCTGGGGGTGGAGATCAACGACGCCCCCCAGCGCTTCAAAAACGCGGACATCCACTTGATCGACGTGACCCGGCGGCGCCTGACCGAGACCTGGAGCGCTCTGCCCGAATCCACCCGCGAGACTGTGGCGAGATGCGGCTGGATCGGGGACCTGGACACAGCCGGTCCCGAAGCCGGGGACTGAGGCCCGAAAGCCTGCGCTCCGCCGGGCTCGGCACGGCTCCTCGCTTGGGACCTCGATCCCGGCCCCCACTCCAAGACGCAGCACCAGACTCTCACCATCGCAAGAACCGATCTTCCCAGGTCAACCCATCACCCACCCCCACCCCGATGCTCCTTGCACCCGAGCCCCCTCCTGGGCGAGACTCCACTGGAACCCAAGCCCATTCCATCCGCAGAAGGGAGCCCATCGTGTCTGACAGCATCAACGCACAGGAATTCATCGTCAAGTCAAAGGTCAAGGTGCTGATCAAGGAGGCGGACATGCGCATCTCCGCAGACGCCTGGAACAGTCTCGGACACCAGGTGACCCGCGCCCTCAAGCAGGCGATTCGAAGGGCCAAGGCCAACGGTCGCAAGACGGTGAACGACTCCGACTTCTAAGACGCCCCGAACTGGCTGCATAGGTGTCAATGATTGCCCTGCTCCGCACATCCCCCGACGGAGAGATCACCCACGCAAATGCGGTGGCCCTGGAGATCTTTGGGGACTGCGTGGGAACGAGTTGCCACCTGGCAGTCCACGCGAAGAGCGGGGATGGCGTGTCGATCTGCACGCCCACCTGCGCCCAGGAGAGCTGTGAGGGCAGCAAACAACCCAGGGATTCCCGGGGCGTCGATGTAGAGGGGCGACGAGGCCGACTGATTTGCGGCTCGGTGGACACCGACCTCCACGTCACGGTGATCCTGGACGACATCCCGGCCTCCTCCGAGAACCGCTTGAGCCCGCGAGAGCGAGAGGTGCTGTCCCTGGTCGCCCGCGGCCTCACGAGCCGAGAGATTGGCGAGCTTCTCACGATCCGCCCCGCAACGGTCCGGGGGCACGTGGAGCGCGCCCGCACAAAGCTGGACGCCACCACCCGGGCAGAGGCCGTGGCCCGGGCCATCGAGTCCGACCAGATCACCTGACCGGGGGGCGCCCGGTCATTTGACCCGTTGCGGGCCACCGGCCCCTGAACCAATTGTGGACCCAACCGGGAGCCCCCGATGCAAACGCCCGCCAAGTGGGTGACAGCCTGCCTCCTTCTCGCCCACCTGGGCTGCGGGACGTCTCCTGAACCCACCGAGACCGGAAACCTCACCGCCTCCTGCCAGAGCTGCCACGGAGATCACGGCACCGGAGGAATTGAAGAGGCCCATCCCAGCGAGGCCCTCGGCTGCGTGGACTGCCACGGGGGGGTGGAAGACGGCGTCACAAAGGAAGCCGCCCACGTACCCTTGCCCGAGGGCGTGAGCAGCCCCTTTGAAGTCCGGGGCCAAAGCGGCGTGGAGCTGGACGCGGTGGATCCGGCCTACCTGCGGTGGGTCAATCCCACGGACTACCGGGTCGCCGAGCAGTCCTGCGGAGGCTCGGACTGCCACCAGGCCATCGTGGAGAGCGCCCCCAGCTCGATCATGACCACCTTCGCCGGCCACTTCAACAAGACCCGGTACTCGGCCGGCTCTCAAGACGACCGGGTAGCCCTTTACGGAGTGCGCGAGCAGGTGGCCTCCCTCTTTGATGGGACCGAGGGGACCGTGGAGTCCCTGGAGCGCTTTGAGGCCCCGCTCCTCGGGGAGTCCAGCCCCGTGGAAGACTACCTGGACCACTACCTGGAAAAGGGCTGCCCCCGCTGCCACGTGTGGAACTTCGGCTCCAACGACGCCGCCGGGGATTTTCGGTCATCAGGCTGCGCCGGCTGCCACGTGGTCTACGGAAACGACGGCCTCTCCCACAGCCTCGATCCCACCGCAAACCTGGACGATCCCCCCCACCCCAGGATCCACCAGCTCACCACCAGCATTCCCGACGAGCAGTGCGAGCACTGCCACTACCGGGGCAATCGAATCGGCACCATGTACAGGGGCGTGCGAGAGGCCGGTCGGCTGGAGGACTTTGAAAACAAGGAGCGATCCCAGGCACCCCTGCACACCCGGGAGCCCGGGTTCTTCGTGTTCGACGAGGACACCACCAACGACGTCGACGAGACCCCACCGGACCTGCACCAGTCCGCGGGGCTGGGTTGCGTGGACTGCCACATGGGGGTCGACGTGCACGGGGACGGTCGGCTCTACGGTGCCCACGACTACCAGGTTGGCATCGAGTGCACGGACTGCCACGGCACCGCAGACACCCCCATCTCCCCCGATGCTTCCGGCCGGTTCACCACCAGCGCCGGCGACGGGATGGAGATGCTCTACGTGGCGAGCAGCGGCCAACCCCGGATGACCGGCCGCCTGGACGGCAGCTCCCACCCCCTGGTCCAGGTGGCTGACCTGGACACGAGCGACAAGGAGAGCGCCACCACCAAGGGCCACCAGGACAAGCACCTGGAGACTCTCGAGTGCTACACCTGCCACACCGGGTGGACCCAGTCCTGCTTTGGCTGCCACGTGAACATCGACACGCGGTACGACGGCACGAGCCTGGTGGACGGATCGCGCACGGCGGGCCTCACCGGAGGAAGCCGCAGCTGGGTGACCCTCGACTACCTCGCCCTGGGCATGGGCACCGATGGGCAGATCACCCCCATGGCCCCCCAGGAGAAGATGTTCGTCAGCGTCATCGTCCCCTGCGATCCC